>NZ_PNMA01000025.1 GCF_013823385.1 Hyphomonas sp. | reverse complement strand
GGCCGCCGTTTCTGGATTCAATCTTCGTCACACTCGATGGCCGGAAGGCCATCTGAGTGCCCAGCTTCTGACTTCACCGATTGCACATGCGGAGATGTTTGGTGATGGGCCCTCAGACGGGCTGCGCCCGTCGAGGGTGACGATAAGAGGCGCGCGTGATGCCTCAGGCGGCGCTGCTCAGCGGCACAGCGGTTTCTTCGGCCATGAATTCACGGATCAGGGCGGCGGTTTCATCCGCGCGGGTGACGAGGAAGAGGTGGCCGCCGCCTTCGATGACTTTCAGGCGCGCGTCCGGCAGGGCGAAGTTCAGGATGTGGCCATTGGCGAGCGGGACGATGGAATCGGCGTCGCCCATGATCACCAGCGCCGGCATCTTCAGGAAACGGATGAAAGGCAGGCTGGACCAGCCCGCGAAGGCGAGAAGCTGGTAGAGATAGCCTTTGGGGTCGGGCGGCATGAGATTGTCGATATGGCCACCCGCGGCGCCGTCCGCCGCGTCGCCATAGAGCTTGGCGAAGTTTTCGCGCATGAATTCGGGGTCTGAATAGCGGCGCGTATCGACCATCTTTGAAAGGGACGCCGGGCGGCCGGGGATCATGGTGACGCCGGCGGTGGTGGCGCAGAGGATGAGGCGCTTGACGCGGCTGCGATACTGGAAGGCGAATTGCTGGGCGAGCGCGCCGCCCCAGGAGACGCCCATGACGTCCATTTCATCGATGCCGTAACGGTCCACCAGCTTGCGGATCCAGCGGGCGAGCATCCAATGGCGATAGGGCCATTGGGTGACCGGGCTGCGGCCGACGCCGGGGACATCCAGGGTGAGGATTTCGCGGTCTGGAAACATGCTGCCGAGGCCGGAAGCGAGTTCCAGATTGGCGCCGATGCCGTTGAAGAAGACGAGCGGGCGGCCAGCGCCCTGCCCTTCCACCGGCCAGTGGGCGACCCGCAGGAGGACGCCGTCGATGTTTTCCATCGTGATAAGGGGGGTGCGGATGTTCGATGCCATCAGACTTACCTATGCCCGCTGATTTCCGATTTCCATAGCGCCTCAGCAGCGGCGCTACACAGACTTGCGCTCAGGATGAGCGAAGCCGCAGGATAGTCACGCCATGCCGCATGAGCCCCGGCTCGTCCTTCGACTTCGCTCAGGATGAGCCGTCCGATGCACTGGCGCGGGGTCATTTTTGCGCGCCTCTAGTCGTTGAAGACATAGCGGCCGGGCGCTGCATAGAGGGGGGGAAAGGCTTCGTTGCCGAGTTCCTTGGGGGCAGTTTTCAGCGGGCCGGAGCGGGCTTTCAGCCACTCGCCCCAGAGCGGCCACCAGGAACCGGCCTGTTCTTCGGCGCCTGCGGCCCATTCATCCGCCGTCGGTTTGATTTCCTTGCCCCGGAAATACTTCGCCTTCGGATTGCCCGGCGGGTTGATCAGGGACTGGAGATGGCCGCTGGACGAGAGGACGAATTCGACATTCTTTGAGCCGAGCAGAGCGGGCGTGCGGTAGCAGGCTTTCCAGGGGGTGATATGGTCGGTGACGCCGGCAACGACAAAGGCATCTGCCGTGACCTTTCTGAGGTCTGCCATATGGCCGGCGACTTCCACCTCTCCTGGATGATCGAAAGGCTGTTTGAGGGCGATGTCGAGATAGTCCGAATGCAGGGCAGCCGGCAGATTGGTCGTGTCATTGTTCCAGAAGAGGACGTCATAGGGCGGAGGATCTTCACCCATCAGGTAATTGTTGACGACATAGTTCCAGATGAGATCATTCGGGCGCATCCAGGCGAACATGCGGGCAAGATCATCGCCCTTCAGAATGCCGCGGGCCTTGGAATATTTGCGCGCGATTTCGAGGCTGCCATCGGAGACGATCTGGCCAATGTCGCTGTCTTCGCGCTGGGGGTTCAGCACACAGACCATGAAGGTGAGCGAGTTGATGCGCTTGTCGCCGGCGGCCGCCAGGAGGCTGGCGAAGGTGGCCGTGGTGATGCCCCCCGAGCAGGCGCCGGAGACGTTCAGCTTGGGCGATTTGGTGATCTTGCGGACGACTTCGCTGGCCTGGATCAGGCTGTCGATATAGTCGGTCATGCCCCAGTGTTTATGTTTCTTCGTGGGGTTGCGCCAGGAGATCACGAAAGTCTGCTGTTCCATGGCGAGGAGAAACTGGACCATCGACGTCATGGGGGTGAGGTCCATGGCGTAGAACTTGTTGATCTGTGGGGGGATGATCAGGATGGGGGTCTTGTAGACTTTCTCCGTGAGCGGGGCATACTGGATCAGCTCCAGCATCTCGTTCTTCCAGACCACCTGCCCTTTCGAGACGGCGAGATTTTCGCCCACCTTGAAGGGGCGCTTGTCGACCTGCGCGGGCAGGCCGCCATTCTTGGTAAGGTCGTCATAAAGGTTTTTCATGCCCTTGAGCAGCGACAGTCCGCCGGAATCCACAACGCGCTTTGTGGCGGCCGGGTTGCCCACGAGCGAGTTGGTCGGCGCCAGGGCGTCGGTGATCATGCCCATGACGAATTTGGCGCGGGCCTGTTCCAGCTCGCCCATATTGATCTCGTTGACCCAGGCGTGGAGGTGTTCCTGCGTGGCGAGGTAGGACTGCATGCCGCGCTTGTAGAAGGGGTTATGCTCCCAGGCGGGGTCCTTGAAGCGGCGATCCTTCTTGTCGGCTTCGCGCTTCGATTTTCCGAGCAGGATTTCGGTGTTCTCGCTGGTGATCTTGCTGACCATCCTTGCGGTGGTCACCGGGTTGGTCATGGTCGAGCGCAGCATCATGCCGACAGCGCCGAGCAGTTCCTGGCGGTTGAAACCGCCCAGCAGCGGGTTCAGCGCGGCGGTGTTTTCAGCCGCATTGCGGGCGATTTCGTCTTTCGGTGACGTCACGGTATTTCCTCCCCATGGCCTTCCGGACTGTCACCGGGTTTCCATGCCCGGCCGCCGGTTTTTAACCATGATCCCTTTCTTTTCCTGAAAGAGAACACGGTAAAGTTTATGACAAAATTCGTTTCACAGTCAGTTTTCTCTGTCAAACTGCTTCACCGGCCATGAAAACGCGCGACCGTATCCTTCAGGTGAGCCTGCTTCTCTTCAATGAAGAGGGCGAGGCGCAGCTGTCTTCTGTAGATGTCGCCAATGCGCTGGAGATCAGCCCAGGTAACCTCTACTACCATTTCAAGGGCAAGGACGCGATCATCCGGGCCCTTTATGACCGGTTTGAAGAGGAGATGCGCGTTATCCTGCGCGGCTCCAGCGGGGGCGTTGCCTCGATCGAGGACAACTGGGTCTACATCTACATCCTCTTGGAAGAGATATACGACTTCCGCTTCTTCTACCGGGATCTTGCGGGCATGATGTCCCGCTACCCCGATCTGGCCGGCCGCTTCCGCGCGCTGATGGCGGAGAAACGGGCGACCATTCAGCGTATCCTTGACGATCTGGCACGGCTCGGCGTGATCGAGATTGATCCGCGCCTGAAACCGCCCCTGACCCAGCAGATCATCACCACACTGACCTTCTGGCTGGCGGGCGACGCCCTGGCCAGGGAAGCCCATGACGGCCCTGCCCTGATCCACAATACCGTGTTTCAGGTGATGTGCCTCATCGTGCCCTATATGGGCGAAGGCGGGCCTGCCGCGCTGAGCGGCATGATCAGACACTTCAAGCAATCAAAGTCCTGATACGGACGGGTTGACCTGCATTGCCTGCGGCAATTCCGGGAAGACGGCGGAGAAGCATTTACTTCTCCGCCGGTTTCCAGAACCGGGTTTAGCTGGCGAGGGCTTTCGCCTGCTTCGCCCAGCCGCCCTTCAGCACGCGGCCGCGGGCGCCGATGGCTGCGTCAAGCGCTTCGAGTTCGGCTTTCTTCATGGCGGCGATCTGCGCGAAGCGCGTGATGCCGGCAGCGTTGAGCTTTTTCGCCATGGCCGGGCCGACGCCGGTGATCTGCGTCAGATCATCCGCGACTTCCGCTTCGATGGGCTCCATCGCAGCTTTGACGGCCTTGCTGGCCCGCGTGGCGACACGTTTGGCGGTCTTGGCAACATCAGCGCCGGTTTCCGAAGCAACCGCTTCGATCTCGGCGGTGAGACGGGCGATGCGCTCCTTCAGGTGCAGGTCGCTGGCCTTGGTGCGGGCCTTGGCGGTGACGCTGGCAACTTCATCTTCGAGCTTTTCAACGCGGCGGGCGAAGGCTTCGCGGGCGGTGCCGAAACCCTTGACGCCGAGCAGGTCACGCATGCGCTCCATGCGGGCTTCAAACTGGGTCTGGGCTTTCGACTGGAACTCGCGGGCGGATTCGACCGCCTTGGCGACATTGCCGGAGGCTTTGGTGAAGCCTTCATTGCCGGCGAGGCGGGCGCGGACGTCCTGCTCGATTTCGGCGCCGCGCTTGACGAGGTCTTCAAACACTTCGGCCGACTGCTTGTTGACGACGGTGGCGCCGGCAAGAGCGGAGTCGTAGGCTTTGCCATAGGCGCCGACGCCGGCGAGCCAGATCTTGTAGGCCATCTCGGTGGAATGGGTCTCGATTGCCTTGCCAGCGGCCTTTGCCTTGGCGCGGGCGGCGGTTTGGGTGGTCTTCTTGGCCATGAGTATCTCCCTGGCGGCTTGGTTCATGACGCCGGATGTAGGGAAAAAGTCTAGAAAGCGCATACTAATCGCGGCCCGGCGCTTGAATCCCCTCGGGGAAGCCCTCTATCCACTGGGGCAGACAATCAGAGGAGACCTCCCATGAGCGCAGTTGATTACCAGGTGGACGGCAAGACCTATGAAGGCTGGCTGGTGAAACCCGAAGGCAAGACGAACGCCCCTGTGGTGGTGATCGCCCATGCCTGGGGCGGCCTTACCGACAATGAGAAACAGAAGGCCGGGATCATCGCCAAGGAGTTTGGCTATGCCGCTTTCGCCATGGATGTTTACGGCAAGGGCAAGCGCGGCGAGACGGTGGAAGAATGCCAGGCGCTTATGAACCCGCTGGTGGGCGACCGGGCCGAGCTGCAGAAGCGGCTTGCGGGCGGGCTGGCTGCGGCGAAGGCCCAAGCGGGCGTGGACGGGTCGAAGGCGGCCGCCATCGGCTTCTGCTTTGGCGGGCTCTGCGTGCTGGACATGGCGCGCGCGGGCCAGGATGTGCTGGGCGTGGCGTCTTTCCATGGCCTCTTCCGCCCGGCGGAGAATATCCCGCAGCCGAAGATCAAATCCAAGGTGCTGATCGAGCATGGCTGGCTGGACCCGATGGCGACGCCGGAAGACTTCCTGGCGATCTCCAAGGAGTTTGCGGGCGCTGACTGGCAGGCCCATGTGCATGGCCATTCCTACCACTCGTTCACGACGGTGGGCGCCAATAATCCGGAGATGGGTACGGTTTACAATGCCGATGCCGACCGCCGCAGCTTTGCCTATCTGAAGACCTTCCTGGCCGAACTCTTCGGCTGAGCCTTCACCCGATAGTCCGGATACGGAAAAGGCGGAAAACCCATTTGGGCTTTTCCGCCTTTTTCTTTGCCGGTTTTTGGAAGCCCGCGCCGGCTGCGCCTAGCGTTTGCGCCGCTCATGGCTGGGCAGGTTTCGCGTGGGCCAGACATAATCGCTGTCAAGCAGCGTGGCGTCCACCGCTTCCACCGTCAGCTCAAGCTCGCCATCGCCGGCGAAGAGCAGAGTGATCTTGCCGCCGGGCGGCTCGGCATCCGGGGTGAATTCGATGTTCAGCAGGGAGAGGATCAGCTCGGGGTCTGCCTTGGTGATGCCGCGCGTTTTCACCGCCATCACGCCATCAAAGCCGAGAATGGAGCGCACGCGCTCGCCCGGCTGGCCCTTGCGGGTGGGCGCGGTTTCCCAGCGATAGCGGTTGATCTCCAGGCTGAAACGGCGGTGCTTCTGCTCGTATTTCAGGTTCCCGGCCTTCACGACCGAATCCCGCACGGCAGCGGCAATGATCTTCAGGTCTTCAGCTTCCTCGGTGAAGAGGCGGAGGGGTTTGGGCTCGGTCATCGGTTCTCCCAGCGGAACTTTGGCCTTGAATTTGTTCATTGCCGCATTCGCCGGGCAAGCTCAACGGAAAGATGAAGACGTTCAAAGCCCCCTCGCCCCACTTGTGGGGAGAGGGGGTTGGGGGTGAGGGGCAGCAACGATGCGCGTGCGCGCCTCGCCCCCTCATCCCCAACCCCTTCTCCCCCAAGGGAGAAGGGGCTTTGAGTTATTCCTCTTCCCCAGACCGCCGCTCGATCTTCGCGCCGCAGGCCCCCAGCTTCTCTTCCAGGCGCTCGAAGCCGCGGTCGAGGTGGTAGATGCGGTTGACGATGGTTTCACCCTGCGCAGCAAGCCCGGCGATGACGAGGGAGACCGAGGCGCGCAGGTCTGTCGCCATCACGGGCGCGCCGGTGAGCTGGGCGACGCCCTTCACCACCGCTTCCTGGCCGCGCACGGTGATGTCGGCGCCGAGGCGGGCAAGCTCCGGGGCGTGCATGAAGCGGTTCTCGAAGATCGTCTCGCGGATGATGCTGGTGCCATTGGCGAGCGTCATCAGCGCCATGAACTGGGCCTGCAGGTCTGTCGGGAAGCCGGGATGGGGCTGGGTGGACAGGCTGACAGCTTTCAGCGGCGTGCCATTGCGGCGGATGCGGATGGTGGAGGCGCCTTCGTCCGCGTCCACGGTCACGCCCGCTTCGCGCAGCTTGGCAATCATCGCGCCGAGGGCCGCCACGGGGGCGCCCTCCAGCGTCACATCCCCACCGGCCGCAGCGGCGGCCATGGCGAAGGTGCCCGCCTCGATCCGGTCCGGCATCACGGGATAGGTGGTGCCTTTCAGCGTTTCGGCGCCCTTGATGCGGATGATCGGGGTGCCCGCGCCGGTGATCTGCGCGCCCATCGTGTTGAGGCAGTTCGCAAGGTCCTCGATCTCGGGCTCGCGCGCGGCGTTCTCCAGGATGGTTTCGCCCTTGGCCAGCGTGGCGGCGAGCATCGCATGCTCGGTCGCGCCGACGGAAACTGTGGAAAAGTTGATATGCGCGCCCTTCAAGCCGTGAATCGCGGCGGCCTTCACATAGCCCTGCTCGACGCGCAGGTCTGCGCCCATGGCTTCCAGCGCCTGCAGGTGCAGGTCCACCGGGCGCGCGCCAATGGCGCAGCCGCCGGGCAGCGACACGGTGGCATGGCCCGAGCGCGCCACCAGCGGCCCGAGCACATTGAAGCTCGCCCGCATCTTCCGCACCTGTTCATAGGGCGCGATGGTGGATTTCAGCTCCGCCGCGTTGAGATGGCAGGTGGACGAGCCCTTGGGCCAGTAAACCTCCACGCCGAGGGTTTCCAGCAGCTGCGCCAGGAAGCGCGTATCGGCCAGATTCGGCATATTGGTGAATTCCACCGGCTGATCCGTCAGCAGGCAGGCGACCATGAGTTTCAGCGCGGAGTTTTTCGCGCCGGAGACGGGAATGCGGCCGGTGAGAGGCGTGCCGCCAATGATGTGAAGACGATCCATGGCGGCAGATATACCGTGCTTCGCGGCTTTGTAAGGGCCGGAATGTGAAGGGAAATGCGTTTTGCGCGCCGATTTGCGGCGCCGGGCGCGCAGGCGGGGGCCTCACCCGCCAGAATCGCCGGATTTCGGGGGCACAGCGGCCCCTTCCTTGCGGGCGGCGGCCTTGCGGCGGCGCAGATTCGCCCGCAGCGCCTCGGCCCGGCGGGCCTCGCGTTCTTCCTGTTCGGTTTTCTTCGGATTGTCTGTCATATTCAGCGGCAAAATGGTCTTTTCATATCGGCAGGCTTACGCTAAAGCCCCGGAACCCAACCGGCAATGCCGCCTTAGCTCAGGGGTAGAGCGCATCATTGGTAATGATGAGGTCGAGAGTTCAATTCTCTCAGGTGGCACCACTCCCTCCCCTTATCTTTTATAAATTAGGCGCGGGCACCTCCTTGAGATCGCCGCCCCGAATGGCCGCTTCAAATGACTGGAGACGGATCTCTCGAAGGATCAGGGAAACGGAAATCACCCACATACCGATCATCAGCACAGCACCCGCCAACGGCCAGAGGAACAGCCCTGCCGCGAATGATCCGCCAGCACCGTAGTCGTTCCCGAAAAAAAGCGGACAGACCGCCATGAAGGCGGCAATCACGATCAGAACATTGCCAGTCGCTAGACCGCTGCCACGATAGCGAACAGGAAGAGGTTTTCGTTCCCAGCGCAGCACGCGCTTGTCTTCTACTGATGCGACCACGTCCATCATCCAGACCTTTCCATCTTTGAGCGCAGCAGATGAAATCAACAGGCACTCGCCCGTCAACCCCGTATGAATTTTGACTTCAGCGGCAGCTTTCCCAAAGATGCTTGTAAATCACCGCCTGCACCGCATAGCTCACCGGTCGGTTACCCTTCTCCCATGTACTGATTTCGCTTGGGGCGTAGGGCCTATCCTGCCCCAGCCGCTCCGCCAGCCAGGCGCCGAAGTCTGCCTGTTTAAGGCCCATAGACTTGAGGAACTCTCTCAGAAAATCCGGTGTCATCACAATGGTCAGATGCCCCATATTTTTTATAAGGTCGGACAGAGCGACTAGACGAAGTTTCAACTCACAAAACAAGTTGAAGTCCTCATTTCTCTAACGATCCATTTCCTTGCGGTCACCACTATCGCAATTTGGCGGGCGCCAACGGGCCATTTGAAAAGCACTCCGTCTTCCTCTCCAAGAAATGCGAAATGCCCGGTCCTGCAGGAACCGGGCATTTGCGTTTTCGGGGGCTGTGGAATTCCTATTTCCTGACGCGGTCGGCCTTGCCAAACGTAGCGTCCATTCGCGCCACGAGCTTCTGCAGCGCGGCGTTGACCGCCGCTTCAGGCGTGGCGGCGCGGTCGCTGGCGGTCAGCGGGTCGCCATTATAGGGGCGCGCTTCGATCACGGCTTCGATGCCGTCCGGCCCTTCGCGGCGGGTGCCGTCCGTATCGCGGACATGCACTTCGATGCGCGAAAGGCGCGGGGCGAACCGGTCCAGCCGCTCGCGGAAGCGGGTTTCAAAATGCGCTTTCATACGCGCGTCGCCGTCAACCTTGTTGCCGGTATTGAACTGGAAATCCATCAGCGCACCTTCCGGCTGCGTTCGAGAACCGGGCGATGGCCCTCGGCGTCCAGCGCGCCCATCGGCGGCTCGTCGGCGCGGGCTTCCTGGATCTGGCCTTCGCCGGCGGTGCGCGAGGCCGGCATCTGGCTTTCGCGCTCGCGCTCAGCCTTCTGCTTCAGCTCCAGCGCATGGCGGGCGTGATCGGCCTGGGTTTTTTCGTCTTTTCCGGATGAACTGGAGTTGCTCATGCAGTGCCTCCCGTTTTGGCGTCATGCCGCCCTTGTGGCGGTCACTTTAAACGCAACGCGGGAGGGGCGCCGGGGTTCCGCAGGTTACGCATCCCTCATCCGCGCCGCCCGCCCAGCAGCGGCAGTATCGCCAGCCCCACCAGCAGAACGCCAAGGCCGAAGAACGCCCCGCCCTGCACATAGAGCACCGCCGAGATCAGCATCGCCGAACTCGTCAGGATGAACAGCAGCGGCAGCAGCGGATAAAGCGGCACGCGGAAGGGCCGCTCTGCGGCCGGCTCTTTCATGCGTAGGCGGATGAGCGCGGCGCCGCTGGCGATCAGGAACACCCAATAGACCGGCGCTGTATAATCCACCAGCGTTTCAAAGCCGCGATAGGCCGCGCCAAAGCCGACGAGCAGCAGCGAGATGATGCCCTGGGCGAGGATGGCGTTGCGCGGGCTGCGGGCTTTCTCGTCCCAGCGGCCGATCCATTTCAGCGCGGGAAGGCGCGCGGCCGCCGCATAGGTGGTGCGCGCGCCCACGAGGATGGTGGCGTTGACCGAGGTGGCCGCCGCCGCGACAACGGCGAGGGCGAGGATGACGCCGGCCTTCTCCCCGAAAGCGATGGCCATCAGGTCTGCCGCTGGCGCCGGCGCCCCGGCGAGGCCGTCGAGCCCGAGGCCGCGCAGCATGGCCCAGGCCGTCAGCAGGTAGAGCCCGGTAATGAGGGTGATGGCGATCACGAGGCCCCGCACCATGCCGCGCTGGGCGTCCTTCACCTCGGCAGAGAGGGTGGCCGACTCCGTCCACCCGCCAAAGGCCAGCAGCACGAAGACAAGGCCATAGCCGATCCCGCCAAGGCCGGGCACATAAGGCGCGCCCGGCGCCAGCGGCGGGGTGCCCTGAAAGGCAATCTTCGCACCCGCCGCCACCAGCACCAGGAGGCCGATGATCAGTATGATGACGAGGCCGCTATCGCTCGCCTCGCCTGCGGGGCGCAGCTTCAGCGCGGTGAGGCCGATGACGCTGGCGAAGGCATAGATCGCGGGCCCGTGGGGGCCAAGATCGATCACGCGGTTCATATAGTCACCGATCACGAAGCCCAGCAGCGCGATGGCGCCGGTATTGATCACCGCCAGGCGCGCCCAGGCGAAGAGGAAGGCAAAGCGCCGCCCCCAGGCCCGCTCCAGAAAGTGATAGTCGCCGCCGGCATGGGGAAAGGCGGCGGCCAGCTCAGAATAGCAGAGCGCGCCCATCAGCGAGATGAGCCCGCCCGCGATCCAGAGCAGATACACCGCCGCCTCAGACCCCGCATTGGCCGCCACCAGCGCCGGGGATTTGAATATCCCCGCCCCCACCACCATCGCAATGGTCACCACCACCACATAGCGGGTCGTCAGATTACGGACGGGAGAGGAAGAGGCGTGTGTCACGTGTCAGGCCAGCGCGCGGCCAAGGGCGGCTTGCCAACCCTTGAGGAGGGTCTCGCGCTGGGGGGTGGCCATCCTCGGTTCGAAGCGCTTTCCGGGCACTTCGCGGGCGGCCCAGTCTGCCGCGCTGAGCCAGCCGATCTGCATGGCCGCCGCTGCCGCTGCGCCCAGGGCTGTCATCTCGCGGTAATCCGGGCGCAGCACGGGAAGCGCGCAGACGTCCGCCATGAACTGCATCAGCCAGTCATTGCCCACCATGCCGCCATCGACCCGCAGCTCCGCAATGGGGGCGCCGTCCCCGGCAAAGGCGGCCAGAAGGTCATGCGTCTGATAGGCTACTGATTCCAGCCCCGCGCGGACGAGATGGGCCGCTGTGGCCGCCCGCGTCAGCCCGGCGATGACGCCGCGCGCCTCGGCATTCCAGTGCGGCGCGCCAAGGCCGGTGAAGGCGGGCACCATATAGACCCCGCCATTATCCTTCAGGCTGGCGGCGGCGGCGGCGCTTTCATCTGCCTGCTGAATGAGTTTCAGATCATCGCGCAGCCATTTGATCACCGTGCCGGCATTGAAGATGGAACCCTCCAGCGCCATCGCGTCTGCGCCCGGCAGCGCGTAACCCACCGTGCCCAACAGGCGGTTTTCCGAGACCGGCCGCGCCGCGCCGGTATTAGCCACCAGGAAGGCGCCCGTGCCGAAGGTGATCTTCGCCTGGCCGGGCCTGAGGCAGCCCTGCCCCACCAGGGCCGATTGCTGATCCCCCAGGATCGACGCCACCGGGATTTCCCGGCCAAACAGCGCCGCCTCTGCCATGCCGAAATCCGCCGCGCTGGGCTTGACCTCCGGCAGCATCGCCGCGGGAACGCCGATCATGTCCGCCATTGCCGCGCTCCAGCCGCCCTCGCCGCCAAGGCCAAGCCGGTAAAGCAGCGTGCGCGAGGCATTGGTCACATCGGTGGCATGCACCTTCCCGCCCGTCAGGCGCCAGAGCAGGAAGCTGTCGATGGTACCAAAGGCGAGTTCTCCAGCCTCTGCCCTTTCCCGCGCGCCCGGCACATTGCTCAGCACCCAGTTGATCTTGGTGCCGGAGAAATAGGGATCCAGCAGCAGGCCGGTCTCTGCCTGCACAGCGGCCTCATGGCCTTTCCCTTTCAGCGCCTCACAGAAAGCGGCCGTGCGCCGGTCCTGCCAGATGATGGCCGGGGCGAGCGGCTTGCCGGTCTTGCGGTCCCAGACGAGGGTGGTTTCCCGCTGGTTGGTGATGCCGATGGCCGCGATGCGCGCCGCCCCGCCCGCCTTGGCGATCACAGCCCGGCAGACAGATAACGTCCGTGTCCAGATCTCCTCGCCATCCTGCTCCACCCAGCCATCCTGCGGATAAGCCAGCGCCACCTCTTCCTGGGCGAGGGCCACCTCGCGGAAATCGCGGTCATACACGATGGCCCGCGTGGAGGTGGTGCCCTCATCGATGACGAGAATAAAGTCGCTCATTCGCCCTGCCTTCTGTTTCTGCGCCCGTCTAGACCGTCAGCCCGGCTGCTTCCAGCAGGGATGCAAATTGCAGCGTCGTGCGGTCGCCATAAGGCGCGCCGATCAGCTGAAAGCCGATGGGCAGCCCGCCCGCGCTCTTGGCCACCGGCACGCAGGTCGATGGCAGGCCGGCAAAGGTCGCAATCGAGGCCCAGGCGAGTTGTGATCCATAGGGCAGCACCGCGCCGTCGATCTCGATGGTCCGCTTGCCCCAGTCGGGCTCGTCCTTGTGCGGAAAGGCGGGCGTGGAGAAGGCCGGCGACAAGAGAATGTCCACATCCTCGAAGAAGGCCGCCCATTGCCGCGTGATGGCGAGCTGATAATCCTGCAGGTTCATCCAGTCATGCGCGCTGATGGGCGCCGCCGCCGGGTCTCCGCGCGAAATCACCGTCATCAGCATACGCACATAGCTGGACACCATTTCGGCGAGGTCCGGCATCCCCGCCGCCCCCTCGTTCACCGCCGCCCCCTCTGCGCGCAGCGCGTCCACCAGCCGCGCGAGCCCCGCGCGCGTATCGCCGTCCACGGGTACGTCCGGCATCTCGGCAATCACGCGGACGCGGAAACCTTTAAGCGCCCCGGCGCGGGCTGCCGGCAGGTCCAGCCGGTATCCGCCGCCTGCCTCCGGCCCGGCAATCACCTCCAGCGCTGCCACAAGGTCGCCCACATTCCGCGCCATCGGGCCGACCACGGCGAGGGGCGCGTCACACCCGTCCGTTCCCGGAAAAAGGTGGCCTCGCTGGGGCACGATGCCATAGGTGGGCTTGTGCCCGAACACGCCGCACATATGCGCCGGAAAGCGGATGGACCCGCCAATGTCCGAGCCGATCTCCAGCGGCACCATTCCAGTGGCCAGCGCGGCCGCCGCCCCGCCGGAGGAGCCACCGGGCGAGCGGGCATGGTCAAACGGGTTCACCGTGCGCCCATAGACAGGGTTCACGCTCTGCCAGTCGCCCAGCGCCACGGGCACATTCGTCTTTCCAAGGATGATCGCACCTTCGGCCTTCAGGCGCTCCACCACAACAGCGTCCCGCGCCGCCTTCAGATCCCTGAACTGCTCGAAGCCCCAGGTGGAGGGCAGGCCTGCCACGTCATTGGATTCCTTCACCGTCATCGGCACGCCCAGGAAGCGGCGCGGGTCACCTGGCTTGCGGCTCGCGTCCACCGCTCTGGCCGCCGCCCGCGCGCGCTCGAAATCGCGCACCACCACGGCGTTGATCGCCCCGTCCACCGCCTCGATGCGCGCGATGGCCGCCTCGGCCGCCTCCAATGCCGTGATCTCCCCGGCGCGCACGGCCTCTGCCGTTTCCAGCGCGCCGGCCCTTGCGAGATCGGAACTCGTCTTTGCGGCCATCTTGTCCTCCCTTTTGCCGGCGAGCCTAGCACGCGGGCAGAGAAGCTCAACGCATATGGCCGCTTGCGCGGCGCATCCGGTTCATATACGAATCATATACGTTTCAGATAGTGAGGCCGCCATGGGCATTGTGAATATAGACGACGAGTTGCACGATCAGGTCCGCAAGGCGAGCGCGGTGTCCTGCCGCTCGATCAATGCGCAGGCGGCCTGGTGGATCCGCATCGGCAAGCTCGCCGAGATGAACCCCGCCCTCTCCTTCAACGAGATCATGCAGCGGGAGATGGCCGCCGCCGGGATGACGCCCGATCCCCTGCGCGCCGACGCGGCATGATCAAGAGCGCCGACGAACTGGCGCGGATGGCCGAATCGGGCCGCCTGCTCGCCTCTGTCTTCGGGCTGATCGACCAGATGCCTCTGATTGGCATGAGCACGCTGGAGGTCAATGACCGGGTGGAGCGCTTCATCCGGGAGGATCTTAAATCCCGCCCGGCTAGCCTTGGCCAGTATGGCTTCGAATACGTCCTCAATTCATCCGTGAACGATGTGATCTGCCATGGCATCCCTTCGGCGAAAGACATCCTGAGCGATGGCGACATCGTGAATTTCGACATCACGCTGGAGAAGAACGGCTATATCGCCGATTCCAGCAAGACTTACCTTGTCGGCACTGTCGCCACGCCTGCCCGGCGCCTGGTGCGCACCACCTACGAAGCCCTATGGAAAGGCATCCGCGCCGTCCGCCCCGGCGCCACGCTGGGCGATATCGGCCACGCCATCGAGCGCCATGCGAAACAGGGGGGCTATTCCATCGTCCGCGATTTCTGCGGCCACGGCATCGGCCGGGAAATGCATGAGGAGCCCTCCGTGCTCCACTTCGGCAAGCCCGGCACCGGCCTGCGGCTGCGCCCCGGCATGACCTTCACGATCGAGCCGATGGTCAACGAAGGCAAACGCAGTTCGTACACAGAAGATGATGGCTGGACCGTCCGCACCGAAGACGGGAAACTCTCCGCCCAGTTCGAGCATACAGTCGCCGTGACAGAGCGCGGCGTGGATGTGCTGACATTGCGGCCGGAAGAGGCGCATCTGGTGAAGGAAGCAGCCCGTAGGGCGGGTTAGCCGAAGGCGTAACCCGCCACCCCCATAACGCAACCTCGTCACTCTCGACCGGCGCAGCCGGTCTGAGAGCCTATCTCCTGCGCTCTCGCCGTTCGCCACAGCGGAGAGTGCACGAGATGGGCACTCAGATGGCCTGCGGCCATCGAGTGTGACGACAGAACGAAGAGCGTGGAAGAAACCCAAACCCCTCCCCCCCGTCATCCCGGAATTTGCGCAGCAAATGTCCGGGACCTAGCCTTCGCAACGCATCCTCTCTGGCTCCCGGTCTTCGCCTGCGGCGAAACCGGGATGACGGCTGAGAAGAAGCGCCCCTCACCGTCCCTTCTGCCCCCTATCCCCAAACCACCAGAGCGTGGCGGCGGTCGCTGCAAAGGTCGCGGTTTCCACAATCCCGACGCGCGCTTCGGCGCTGGCGCCGAGATAGACGAGGCCGGTGATGACCCAGAGCAACAGCGTCAGCAAAGGCCGGGTCAGCGCGCGCACGGCGTTCACCCAGCGATAGCTGTCGCCGATGCTCGCTTCGGCCTCCATCGATGCGGCGAGGCCGCGCCAGGCGCCGGCCGCATCGGCGAGCTTGATCTGCGCTTCGGTCGCTACCGCCATCTCGCGCATCCGCGCTGCCTGCATCGCCGCGTCATGGGCCCAGCGGGCGCGTTCCTGGGTGTTGTCCTGCCGCCGCTCGATCAGGCCCGCCACGCGGCCGATCACCGTGCCGATCAGGCCGAAGGCGCCGCCGCCGGCCGCGCTGGCCGCCAGTCCGATAATGTCGCTCATGAGAAGTCCTCCGCCCCCGGATAGGTCCAGCGCGCCGGGGTCTCCCGCCGGTCCAGATGCAGGAAGGATTTGGCGATACCGATGCCGGTGAAGCCGAGGCGCTCAGCGGCCGCCACCATCGCGCGCCGGTCATGCTTCTGGAAGGCAATGTCCACCGCGATGCGCCGGTGCTGGGAATTCGGCACGCCGCCAACCACGGCGTTCCAGATGGCGCAGCGATGGCCCGAATTGATCTTGATGGGACGGCCCATTTCGGCGCGCAGGGCTTCCAGCGCGTCGAGGAAATCGGCATCATGCCAGTAAGCGCCCCGGCAGCCGCGCCCGCCACACCGGCAGGCAAGCTCATCGGGTCTGAAGTGGGGCCAGCGCCAGTTGGCGCGCGAAACGTCTCTGTAAGATGAGTAAAGCATGGGGCGAAGTGTGCCCCCGCGCCTGACCCCGGCGAATTGGAAGGGGCCGATTTCCAGCAGCCACAACAGGAAGCGTGCGGGACAGGGCCGGCGCTGTACCCCGCCCGCGCGGCGCGCCGCAAACCTTGTCCGAAACTGTCCGGATTTGTCCGGAAGTGTCCGGACCTGTCACCTGGCTGTCCGGAATTGTCCTCAAAAAGTCACGCCCTGTCATGGGGATGACAGGGCGTTGCTGTTTGCGGAAAAGGAAGCGCGGTTTACTCGGCAGGCACCGGCGAGGTGCGCGAGAAGGCAAGCCCCTTGGCCAGCGCCGCGCGGGCGTCATTATACTCGCGCTCCAGCTGATCGACATATTCGCTTACAGGACCACGCTTTTTCACCGCGCCAATGCCCTGGCCGCAGCCCCAGATGTCCTTCCAGGCCTTGGCCTCGGTATTGCCGCCGGAACCGAAGTTCATCTTGGAGGGGTCGCTTTCGGGCAGATTGTCCGGGTCCAGCCCCGCCGCCACGATGGAGGGGCGCAGGTAGTTGCCATGAACGCCGGTGAAAAGGTTTGAATAAACAATGTCTTCGGCGCCGTAATTGACGATGGCATCCTTGTAGCCATCCACGGCATTGGCTTCGTCGCAGGCGATGAAGGCCGAGCCCATATAGGCAAAATCCGCCCCCATTGCGAGCGCAGCCGCAATCGCCCCGCCATTGGCAATGGAGCCAGACAGCGCCAGCGGGCCATCAAAGAATTCCCGGATTTCCTGGATCAGCGCAAACGGCGAGAGGCGCCCGGCATGCCCGCCTGCGCCGGTGCACACGGCGATCAGGCCGTCAGCGCCCTTCTCCAGCGCCTTCTTCGCAAACCAGGTATCGATCACGTCATGCATGACGATGCCGCCATACGAATGGATGGCATCATTCACATCCTGCCGCGCGCCCAGAGACGTGATCACAAAGGGCACCTTGTACTTCACGCAGGCTTCCATGTCGTGGTCGAGGCGGTTGTTGGTCTTGTGGACGATCTGGTTGACCGCAAAGGGCGCGGCCGGACGGTCCGGATGCTTGACGTTGTGTTCGCCCAGCTCGTTGGTGATCTTGTCCAGCCACTCATGCAGAACCGGGCCGGGCCGGGCGTTCAGCGCCGGGAAGCTGCCGACAATGCCGGCCTTGCACTGGGCGATGACCAGCTCCGGACCGGAAATGATGAAAAGCGGCGATGCGATCACCGGCAGGCGCATCTTGTTGAAAATAGGCGGCACGGACATCGGCTGTTCTCTCCCAGAATGGTTCTGCGGAGGAACTTATATGGACGGCGAGGTGCGGCAAGCATGACCTTGAGGAAGCCGGACAGAGCCTTGTTTTCCGGCTGCTAAATCCGGGCCCTCCGCGCAGAACACGATATCATTCCGATATATGAACGCCCCTCGCCCCGTCAAATCACATGCGTTTGGCGCACTCAGCTTAACGATCATTCAGGGCGTTTGCGATTCGCAGGCCCTCGTTCTCGCCGGCCCCTGACAAAAAGCCACCCCCGGCCCTTTCAGGTCAGGAGTGGTCAAGGCGGAGCTCAGCAGCTCTACAGATACAAAAAGGAGCAGACCTGAGTTTCCCTGCCCGCACCGGAGCCTGCCCCTTCCCACGCACCGGAAGGGTGTGGATATGCTGTCAGCGACGAAAGCAGACATCCACCCGCAGAACTACGCGGAAGTCTGGCTACCCGTGAGAGGGTGGGTGGCCGTGCGACAGGAGGCCCCGCCAGGCCGCCTGCCGGTGCAGGAGGGAAATCAGGTCGCCCGGATCGCCATTGGCGATCAGGCCGTCGAGAAAGAGACCGGGACCATGATCATTTGCGGGCTCGCCGCAAGGCTGTGCCAGAGGCACCTCGGCATGGGAGGAAACGCTGGAGGCGCGGTGGGATGGCAAAGCCTTGAGCATGGTCTCGGTCTCCGTCTTGCGACTAATTCTCATTTGCATCTTGTGGGCCGAGGGTCAAGCCCTCAAACATTACAATCGGCAAAGCTGACCCTGCCGGCCTGTGGAAATCGGCAGCGGCGGCGGGCGCTTTTCCGCCGCCTGCTGCAATGCAGAAGGCCCATGCAGGAATGAACGTCACATACCCTTAAGGAAGCAGTTCACAAGCCAGCCCGGATTGCCCTAAACCGGCAGCATGGCCGATGACATCCTCCCCTTCAGTTCCGCATTCCCCGCAGCCACCGAAGCCGAATGGCTGAGCGCCGTTGAAAAGGCGCTCAAGGGCAAGAGCGCCGACTCGCTCACCCGCAAGACCGCCGACGGCATCGGCATCAAGGCGCTTTACCGCGAAAGCGACTTTGCCGCCGCGACCGACCCGCTGGGGGTTCCCGGCGAGGCACCCTATCTGCGCGGGCCGACCGCAGCGCCCGACAAATGGCGCCCCTGGGACATCCGCCAGCTGTTTACCCACCCCTCGGCAGCAGAAACCAATGCCGAGATCCTGCGCGACCTTGAGCGCGGCGTTTCCTCGGTGGAGATCGCGCTCGACTGCACGGGCCAGCACGGCGTTCAGATCACCACGCTGGAAGACTTTGAAACCGCCCTCGCCGGGGTGCGCGCCGATTATGCCGGCGTCGCGCTCTGCCATCTCAACGCCTCGGGCGTCACCGCCTCTGCCCTGCTCGCCCTCTGGGCGGAGAAGCAGGAAAACGTGGCTGACCTCGCCCTCGACTTCAACATGGACCCGCTCGGCGCCCTTGCCCGTTCCGGCAAGCTCTCGGGCGGCCTCGACGCGGCGTTCGGCCGGCTCGCCGCAATCATCGCGCCGCTGGGCGAGAAATTCCCGAAAGCAGGCCTTGTCCGCATTGACGCAACCAGCGTGCATGAAGCCGGCGGCTCCGAAGCGCAGGAACTCGGCGCGCTGATCGCCTCGGCCATCGACACGCTGCGCCGCCTCGACGGGAAAGCAGACATTGCCGCGCTCTCCCGGCGGATGAGCTTTGCGATTTCGCTGGACGCAAATTACGGCATCGGCATCGCCAAGCTGCGCGCGGCCCGCCGTCTCTGGGCCCGCTGCCTGGAGGCGCTGGGTCTGCCCGCCGCCCCGATGCGCCTTCAGGGCGTCAGCTCGGCGCGGATGCTGACCAAATATGATCCGTGGACGAATATGCTGCGCGTCACCGCTGCCGTCTTCGCGGGCGCCGCCGGCGGGGCAGACATCGTCACCTCGCGCGCCTTCAATGAGGCGCTTGGCCGCCCGGAAGAACTTGGCCGCCGCATTGCGCGCAACACGCAGATCATCGCCATGGAAGAAAGCCAGCTTGGCCGCGTGGCAGACCCGACCGGCGGGGCCTGGTTCACCGAGACACTGGCCGGCGACCTTGCCGAGGCAGCCTGGGCCGAATTCCAGAAAGTTGAAGGCGAAGGCGGCTATGGAGCCTCGCTCCTCTCCGGCGCCTTCCAGGCCCGCGTGAAGACGGTGCGCGAGGCGCGCGCCAAGGATATCGCCCGCCGCAAGATCCCGCTGACGGGCGTTTCGGAATATCCGCTGCTCGATGAGATTGCCGCGCCGGTCGCCGAAATCGACATGCCCCGCGCCCGCGATGGCGTGTCCGATGCGGGCCTCAAGGCGCTGGTCAAAGGGCAGCTCGCCTCGGGCGCAGATGCCACCGCCGAAGCGCTTGCCCCCATCCGCCTCGCCGCCGCTTTTGAAACGCTGCGCGACGCGGCTGCCCGCGCGCCCAGGCGGCCGGAAGTGTTCATTGCCACGCTTGGCGCGCTCGCCGAATTTACCCCGCGTGCGGACTTTGCCCGCAACATGCTGGCTGCAGGCGGCATCGCACCGAAAGAAGCGGTTGTGCCACCGCGCGACGCTGCAGAACTCGCCGCTGCGTTCAAGGCGTCGGGCTGCCGCCTCGCCGTCATCTGCGGCACAGACAAGGCCTATGAAGCAGGCGCGGCCGAAGCTGCGGACGCCCTGAAGAAGGCTGGCGCACAAAGCGTCTGGCTCGCCGGAAAAGCCGAAGCGCCCGGCATCGACCTCAACATCTTCGCAGGCTGTGACGTGCTCCACGCGCTCCAGCTTGCCCATGCCGAGCTGGGAGTTTCCAAATGACCAAGTTCCCCGATTTCACCAAACTCGACCTTGGCACGCCGCACGCGAAAGCAAGCAAGCCGAAACTCGGCGAAGCCTGGGAAACGCCCGAAGGCATTGCGGTCCAGTCCGCCTACACCGCCGCAGACCGCGCGGGGCTGGACTTCCTGGATGATTATCCGGGTCTCACGCCCTTTGGCCGTGGCCCCTACCCGACCATGTATACCAACCAGCCCTGGACGATCCGTCAGTATGCGGGCTTTTCCACGGCCGAAGACTCCAACGCTTTCTATCGCCGCAACCTGGCCGCCGGACAGAAGGGCCTCTCGGTTGCCTTCGACCTGGCCACCCACCGGGGCTATGATTCCGATCACCCGCGCGTGACCGGCGATGTGGGCATGGCGGGCGTTGCCATCGACTCCATCCTCGACATGCGCACGCTGTTCTCCGGCATTCCGCTCGATCAGATGTCGGTCTCGATGACGATGAACGGCGCCGTTCTGCCAATCCTTGCGCTCTATATCGTGGCTGCCGAAGAACAGGGCGTGCCGCCGGAGAAACTGGCCGGGACCATTCAGAACGACATTCTGAAAGAGTTCATGGTGCGGAACACCTATATCTATCCACCCAAGCCCTCAATGCGGATCATCTCCGACATTTTCGCCTTCACCTCGGAAAAGATGCCGAAGTTCAACTCCATCTCGATTTCCGGCTATCACATGCAGGAAGCGGGCGCGACGGCTGACCTGGAACTTGCCTACACGCTCGCCGACGGCATCGAATATATCCGCGCCGGTGTTGCCGCCGGGCTGGATGTGGACGCTTTCGCGCCGCGCCTTTCCTTCTTCTGGGCGATCGGCATGAACACTTTCATGGAAGTCGCCAAGATGCGGGCCGCGCGCCTCATCTGGGCAAAGCTCGTGAAAGAAAATTTCAATCCGAAGTCTGACAAATCCCTCAGCCTGCGGACACACTCTCAAACCTCCGGCTGGAGCCTTACCGCTCAGGACGTTTACAACAACGTCATCCGCACCTGCCTGGAGGCCATCGCGGCTTCCGGCGGACAGACCCAGAGCCTGCACACCAACAGTTTCGACGAAGCCCTCGCCCTGCCGACGGACTTCTCCGCCCGCATCGCGCGCAACACGCAGATCCTGCTCCAGCAGGAGGCCGGCGCCTGCCAGTCGATCGACCTGTTCGGCGGCAGCTATTATGTCGAACGCCTGACGCATGATCTCGCCGCCAAGGCCCTCAAGCATATCGAGGAAGTCGAAGCGATGGGCGGCATGGCGAAAGCCATCGAGGAAGGCCTGCCGAAACTCCGCATCGAAGAAGCCGCCGCCAATACCCAGGCGCGTATCGACAGCGGCACGCAGACCGTGGTGGGCGTCAACAAGTTCCTGCTGGACGAGGACGAAGACGTGCCCGTCCTGAAGGTTGACAACGCCGCCGTGCGCCGGATGCAGCTTGAAAAGCTCGCGCGCCTCAAATCTGAGCGCAACGAAGCCGAAGTCACCGCCAAGCTCGACGCCATTGCCGAAGCCGCCGCCGGCACGAAGGGCAACCTGCTCGCCCTTGCCGTGGATGCCGCCCGCGCCAAGGCGACCGTGGGCGAGATTTCCGAAGCGGTCGAGCGCAGCCAGGGCCGCCACCAGGCCGTCATCCGCTCCATCAAGGGCGTCTATGGCAGCGGTGTGAAGGGCACCGACAAGGCGAATGAAGCCGAAAGCCTCGCTCAAGCGTTCATGAAGAAGACCGGCCGCAAGCCGAAGATCTACATCGCCAAGATGGGCCAGGACGGACATGACCGTGGACAGAAGGTTGTCGCCTCTGCGCTGATGGACCTTGGCTGGGACGTCGAGATCGGCCCCCTCTTCCAGACACCGGAAGAAGCCGCGCGCGACGCCCGCAAGGCCGGGGTGGACATCGTGGCGGCCTCGTCTCTTGCCGCAGGCCACCTGACGCTGGTGCCGGAGCTCAAACGCGCGCTCGGCAATGAAGGCGCGGCCAACGCCCAGATCATCGTGGGCGGCGTGATCCCGCCGCAGGATTTCGATGCCTTGCGGGCAGCGGGCGCCTCTGCGATCTTCCCTCCGGGCACCGTCATTGCCGACAGTGCCATCCGGATGCTGGAGCTTCTGCTGGGTACGGACGATCCGGCGCGGACGGCGGCGGAGTAGCCATCTACGGAGAGACAGTCATGATCCTCACCACCACACACACTGTTCAGGGCCGGGATATCCGGGAGTATAAGGGCATCGTGTGCGGGGAGGTCGTGATCGGCGCGCATCTCGGCAAGGATATTCTGGCGGGCTTTACCAATCTCGTCGGCGGGCGGTCGAACGCCTATGAGAGCACCCTGCGCGAAACGCGCGACGGCGCGCTGGCCGAGATGATCGAAGAGGCAACCCGCCTCGGCGCGCACGCCATCGTGGGCGTGAAGTTCGATTACAGCGTCATCGGCCAGGGCGGCTCGATGATGATGGTGGCGGTATCCGGCACGGCCGTGACGCTGACATGAGCGCGCTGACCGCCATCGCGCCCAGCCTGGACGAGATGTATCTGACGGCGGAGAAATGCTTCGCCGACCTGCCAGACTTCATGCGCAAGGCCGCCGGCGATGTCCGCATCATCGTGATGGATTATGCCGAGGACGAAACGCTTGACGAGATGGGCATCGAAGACGCGCTGGAACTGACCGGCCTCTATGCCGGCGTCCCGCTCACCATCGAAAGCGTCACCAACCCCTCCGAATACAGACCGCTTGTCTATCTCTACCGCCTGCCAATCCTGTTCGAATGGGCGGCGCGCGGGGATGTGACGGTCGAGGAGCTGGTAACTCATGTGTTCATCCATGAGCTTGGCCACCATTTCGGCTGGTCCGACGAAGAAATGGACGCCAAGCTCGAGGAAGATGATTAGGCCGGATCAGACAAGAAGATCCTCCTGCCGCCGCTCTTCGGGCCCCTCATCCTTCGAGGCAAGCGCGATGCCGAAGGTGAGAATTCCAACGCGCCCCGCAAACATCAGCAGGATGATCATCAGCTTCCCCATCTCGCTCAGCGTGCCGGTAACGCCCATGGACAGGCCGACCGTTCCGATGGCGGAAAAGGCTTCAAACAGCAAAGCCTGAAAATCCTTGCCCGGCTCTGTGAGGCAGAGAATGAAGACTGCGGGCGTCATCAGCATCACGAAGTAGGCCGATGAGGCCATCGCCAGCTGCAGCCGCACAGGCGAGATGGCGCGGTTGAAGAAGGTGATCTCCCGGCGCCGGCGCACGGTGGACCGGACGAGCCCGATCATCGCTGCAAAGGTTGTCGTCTTGAGGCCGCCACCGGTGCCGGAAGGCGAAGCCCCAATAGCCATCAGGAAGAAAAGCAACACGACAATGGCGGGTGTCAGCGTACTGATCGGATGAGTGTTGAAGCCCACCGTTGTGGTTGCCGTCATCGTCTGGAAGAAAGATGCCAGAAGGCGTTCCCCGGCGGGAAGCTCAACGATCCCCGGTTCGGTTACAAAGAGGATGGCCGTGCCCACCAGCAGAAAGGCGCCGGTCAGCTTCAGGATGACCTTGCTGGTAAAGCTCAGCACAAAGCTGCGGCGTGTCAGGCCCCGCCACGCATCCCAGGCAATGAGAAAGCCCATGGCGCCAAGGATCGCCAACGCCGAAATGGTGGCGTTCACCCACACATCTCCGCGAAAACTCTCCAGGCTGTTGGCATTCAGGCTGAAGCCCGCCGTGCAGAAAGCCGACACGGAATGGAAAATCGAACTCCATACGGGGTTCTCCACGCCGCTGCCCGAGAACTGGATATACAGCAAGGCTGCGCCGGCGATTTCCACAATCAGCGTATACAGGACAACCGTACGTATGAAGCTCCCGACACTGACATCTTCGGGCAGGGTGAAGGCCGTGCGGGCGAGCCGTTCGCGGAGCGGCGAAAGATGCTGGGCCGTGGCCATCATGACGAAGGAGCCGAGCGTCATATACCCGATCCCGCCCGCCTGAATCAGCAGAAGGATCACCAATTCTCCGAAGAATGAATAAGAGGTTCCGGGGTCAACCGTGACAAGGCCCGTGGTGGATACGGCAGAGACGGCGGTGAAGAGGTTATCCAGCGGCGCTACGCTGGCGGCCTGCGAGACAGGCAGGCACAGGAGCGCCCAGCCGAGCGTCATGTAGAACGCATAGCCGGCAAAAATGAGCTTTGCCGGATGAAACCGGCGCATGAAGCGATGGGCATGCAGAGAGGCAACCGCAAGAAGCTTGCGGATGGCCCCGATCACTCGCGGAACGCGCATGATGAAACCTTCAAATGATGAGGGGGGTGGGTTGGGAAACTACGGCGCGGGCGCGCCAGATCAGTCAGTCCGTTCCTTTTTCAGCACCGCTGCAGCCTGCGCCGCCCTTCGGCTGATGGTGCAGGGCAATAGCACCGTTTTTCATGGCTTTCCAGCCCCCTTCCCGTTTGCGCGCCCCACACAATCCCGTACAAAGGACAGCGCATACCAATCATGATAAACAAACTGGGGAGATCAGCAGCATGGCGCGCCATTCGGAACAGGACGGACTGGGGCTCGCCGGGCTTGTTCGCACACGGCAGGCCTCCCCCGCAGAATTGCTGGAAGATGCTATCAACCGCGCAGAGGCCGCCCAAAGCCAGATCAACTGTTTCGCCGCGCTCTACCCTGATCTGGCACGCGAGCAGATCAAGGCCGGAGGCCTGGACGGCCCCTATGCCGGCGTGCCCTTTGTCGTGAAGGATCTGGGCGTCGAGGTGAAAGGCGCGCCGGTGACATCGGGCAGCCGCGCCTTCAAAGGCAATGTCGCCAGCCGGGATTCGACGCTGGTGGAGCGCTTCCGCAAGGCTGGGCTCGTATTCTTTGGGTCCACCACCACGCCTGAATTCGGCCTGACACTGACAACAGAATCGACCCTCTACGGACAAACCCGGAATCCATGGGACACGACGCGGACCACAGGCGGCTCCTCCGGCGGTGCAGCAGCCGCAGTGGCAGCAGGCGTGCTGCCGGTGGCCCATGCCAGCGATGGCGGCGGATCCATCCGTATACCCGCAGCCTGCTGCGGCCTCTTTGGCCTCAAAGCCTCTCGCGGACGTATGCCGATGGGGCCCGCCAAGACAGAAGGCTGGAATGGCCTCTCCACGGTCGGCGTGGTCAGCCGCACGGTGCGCGATACGGCCGCGCTGCTGGACGCGACCCACGGCCCCGAAACCGGCAGCCGCTATGGCGCGCCCGCCCCGGCGCTGTCCTACCTCTCCGAACTTGAGCGCGATCCCCGCCCCTTGCGCATCGCCTTCTGGCCGGTGGCGCCGAATGGCACGAAGCCGGATGCCGACGCGGCCGAAGGCCTCGCCAACACGGTGAAGCTGCTGGAAAGCCTCGGCCATACCGTGGTGGAGGCCGCGCCCCTGATCGATGGCGAAGCGCTGGCCAAGGCCGGGCTGTTTACCATCTCGGCGAATATTGCCGCGCTGGTAGAGGAGCGAAGCCTCGCGCGCGGGTCTCCGGTTACCGATGATGAACTCGAACCCATCACCGCCTCGATGGTGCGCCTCGGGCGGACAGTGCCGATGGTGGAACTCGCCAAGGCGAACAACGCCTTCATCACGGCGGCCATCATCTATGAGCACTTCCTCGATGCCGGCCAGTTCGACATGACGCTCTCCCCCACCCTCCACCGCGCGCCGGACCTGCTGGGCACCATGGCGCTGACCGCAGACCCTGCCGCCATGGGCGCGGCGGTGGCCGGCTTTGCGCCCCACTGCGCCCTCTTCAACCAGACCGGCTGCCCGGCCATGACGGTGCCGCTGCACTGGACGAAGCCGACAGCAACAGCGCCGGGCGGCCTGCCACTTGGCATGATGTTCGGCGCGCGCTATGGCCGCGAAGACCTGCTGCTGTCGCTGGCAGGACAGTTGGAGCGCGCCGCACCATGGGCACACAGGAAACCGCCGGTCTGGACCGGCTGACGGAAGATAACTTCAAATGGCATCAGGGCGGCTGTCATTGCCGCGCCGTGCGGTTTGAGGTGGCCCTGCCGGACGCGTTCGAGGTGGAAGACTGCAACTGCACCATGTGTGCGATGAGCGGGAATATCCATGTCATCGTGCCCGGAAGCCGGTTCCGGCTTCTTCAGGGCAAGGACAATCTCAGCCAGTACACCTTCAATACAGGCACGGCAAAACACCTCTTCTGCAAGACCTGCGGCATCAAGAGCTTCTATATCCCGCGGTCCAACCCCGATGGCTTCGCCGTCACCTGGCGGGCGCTGGACGATTGGATGGATCTGAAAGTGACGGTGGTTCCGTTTGACGGGCAGAACTGGGAAGCCAATGCCGCGCGCCTGGCCCACAAGTCCAAGGGCTAACGCGGCGGCGGCGGCGGCGGGCCGTCTTCCGGCGGGGGCGCCGGGTCATCCCTGTCCTTATTATTCCTGTGCTTTCCGCGGGCGTTTTCTTTCGGCCCGGACAAGATCCACGCCACCCAGGCGCGCTGTTCGGCGGAGAGTTCAGTAATCCCCCCCAGAACTTCGATGCCAATCCGGTCACGGAGCATCACGTCGGCATCGCGCAGTTCCCGCAGGGCCGCTTCCGCAGCAGCAGGATCGAAAGGATCGGCAGCAAGAACTTCCGCAAAGTGTTTTTCAGCCTCACGGCGCGCAGCCAGCTCTGCCTGCGAGGCTTCAAACCCGCGCCGCATCAGCGCGCGCACTTCCCGGCGGTCATCACGGGAAAGTTGAGGAATACCTTCAGGGCGCTCGAATACGGGGCGGCCCGCGCCATCCGGCTTGGGCGGTTCGGGGCGCAGATGCTGGCCAGCGACATAGCCGCCCAGCGCCAGGTTCACGAGCAGGGAGACGCCCAGCGCCGCCGGGGTCAGCCAGTTTGGCAGTCCGCTCATTCCACGTCCTCCACAGCATAGGTCGCCGTGTCGAAGCCAAGGGCCGACACGACAAGCTCCTGAACCTCAACGGTCATTTCATCGTCCGCGCTTGCCACCGGCGCGACCGTCAGTCCCATGAACAGGCCGAGTGCCACGGCGGCAAAGCCGCTGGCCGGGGCCCAGGGGGTCTTGAGGCCAAACCACCGCTGCGCTTCTTTGCGCGCCGCTTTCGGGCGCGGAGCTGCCGCAACAATCGCTTCGGTGAGGGCGCGCGGCATCGCCGGCTCTGGCAGGGCTTCCAGCATCAGGTCCAGCGCGCGCGCCTCGGCCAGCGCGCCGGCAAAGCGTTCAGGATTTGCCCGCAGCAGGATTTCGCCAGCGGCGCGCTCGGCCGCCGGCCAGGACGCAGGGTCTGCGCCCCAGATTTCGATCAGCTCGATCAGGCGGTCATCGGTCATGCTGTGGGTCATCAGGCATTCCTTCCTTCGAGCAATTCTGCACGCAGCGTTCGCCGCGCGCGCGCCAGCAGGCTTTCCAGGGCCTCCACGCTGACATCCATGATTTCCGCCGCTTCGGTCTGCGAGTGTCCCTGCAGCGCGCACAAGGTCAAGGCAGCAGATTGGCGTTCGGGCAGACGGGAAATCGCGGCCTCCACGGCCTTGACCCGCTGGCTCTGGTCGAGCCGGTCCTGCGGCCCAAGCGCCGTATCGGCGCGGTCGGGCAGTTCGTCCGGCAACAGCTCCCGCCGCTTGCGCAGCCGGTCATAGCAGAGGTTCAGCGCCACCCGGTGCAGCCAGGTGGAGAATTTCGCCCGCGGCTCCCAGCTGGGAAGCGCTTTCCAGGCGCGGATGAAGGTTTCCTGGGTCACGTCTTCGGCCTCTGCGGAATCGCCCAGCATGCGCGTGGCGAGCGCCAACACGCCGGGGCTGTAGCGGTTGACGAGCGCACGAATGGCCGCGGCGTCTCCGGCCGCGGCGCGTGTGATCTGGTCGAGGTCCGATGTAAACGCCACGGCAGGATGTTTAGCCGAGTCCGGGCCGGAGTCCCGAGTGACAATCGCAGGGGGGGTGATTTGATTGTCTCAAGGATGCTCCGGCCCGTTCCCATCTCAGACCTTATTCGCCAGCGGGGGCTTTCTTCTTGTCGCGCCATTCGCCGCGACGCTCCTTCTTGTTGGCTTTGGCCGCATCCAGCTCAGCCTTCGTGATGGTGCCGTTGCCATCGGCATCCAGCTTGTCGAAGAACTTGATGTGCTCGGCGGTGAATTCAGCCACGCTCAGGCGGCCATCGCCATCGGTATCCATGGCTGCCCAGTGTTCAGCGGCCTTTTCAGCGCGCTTGGCTTGCCATTCAGCCGCCTTGGCGGGGTCTTTGTCGCCCTTCATCCTGCCTTCGCGGGGCGGTTTGCCTTCGGCGGGGCGGTCAGCTTTCCTGGTTTCCCAGTTCGCCTTCATTTCAGCGCGCTTGGCCTCATGATGAGCTTTCATCTCATCCTGGGTGACAAAGCCGTCTGAATTGTCATCAATCTCGGCGAAGCGGGCCGCGAGGCCGGCTTCTGCCTCGGCGCGGGTAATGTTTCCGTCAGCGTTGGCATCCATCTGCATCAGATGGCCAGCATGGCCGCGATGTCCTTTGCCGGGGCCGGCCTGAGCGGCGAGCGGCATGGCGAGCGCAATTGCGGCAATGCTTGCAAACGCGAGTGTCGAACGTTTCATCTCTGGTCTCCAGTTTCATCTCCCAGCGACAATGAAACGGGGGGCTGTCAGGATTCCGTCGTTTTCAGCTGCAGTTTTTCACGCGCCATTGAATGTACGCGATTTTTTACCTGTCTGAGACGGTCTTCGAGCACGTCAAATCCCTCTTCCTCGGCGGCGGCGCGGCAGAACCGGTTTTTCAAGCCCTCAGGGATGGCCGCGTCTTCCGCCTCCTCATCGCCCAGCGCCAGACGCTGGATCTGCTGCATTGAAGAAAGAAGATGCAGCGCCGCGCGCAGGAAATACCAGTCCTCCGCCTCGGCCGGATGCTCACTCTCATCGGCTTCTGCCAGCCCCGACAGGGCGAGCGCCGTTGCGGGCCGGATAAGATCGGGACGGGCACGGAGCAACATTTCCTTCTGCGCCATGAATTCGATGTCGATCAGCCCGCCCTCGGCGGTCTTCAGATCCCAGAGCCCCTTGCCCGGCTTCTCGCGGTAAAGTGTGGCGCGCATGTCGGCCACATCACCGGGGATCGCCTTGCGGCGGTCGCTCCGCGCGCGCGCGGAGATCGCATCGGCCGCAATGCCCAGCACTTCGGTGCCCAGGCTGGCATCGCCGGACACAAACCGCATCCGCGTCAGCGCCATATGTTCCCAGGTCCACGCCTCTTCCGTCTGATAATGCCGGAAGGCTGGCAGGCTCACGGCAACAGGCCCTGCCCGCCCGGAGGGGCGCAGCCGCATGTCCACTTCATAGAGCGCGCCCTCTGCGGTGGGCGCCGTCAGCGCCGTGATCAGGCGCTGGGTGAGCCGCGTGAACCAGGTCTGCGCATCGTCCGCCTGCGAATCATAAATCAGGATGATGTCGAGATCAGAGCCGGCCGTCAGCTCCCCCCCGCCCAGCTTGCCCATCGCGAACACCGCCCAGCGCCCTGGAACCGCGCCATTGCGGCGGGTGGTTTCGGCGGCGGCTGCGCCCGCCATCTGGCGGATGGTCTCATCGGCAAGGCTGGTCCAGGCTTCGGCCGCCTGATCGGTGGGCAGCAGGCCATGCAGCAGGCGGTGGCCGATCAGGAAACTCTGCTCCCGGTGATACCGCCGCCACGCGTCCATCGCCGCATCGAAACTCACTTCATCCGAAAGCTCCGGCGCGCGCGGAATGGCGTTGGAGACCAGCGCCTCCAGAAGGTCTGGCCGCCGGGCCAGGATCTGTGCAAGACGCGGCGCCAGCGCCAGCGTCGAGACGAGATCGTCCAGCAAATCCGGCCGCGCCAGCAGCATCGACAGCGTCTGCACGCCCGAAGAAAGCCCCTCGAAGAAGCGTGAAAACCAGCGGAACGCCTCATCGGGCTCACCCGTCGCGCCCATGGCCTTCAGCAAGCCCGGCAGGATGGAGGTGAGGATTTCCCGGCCACGCCCGGTACGGGTGGCCGGCACGCGCCCGCGGTGCCAGTTGCGGATCGTATCAATGGCCGAAGACGGATCGGAGAAGCCCAGATCGCTCAGCGTTTTCACCGTACCCGGATCATCATCCACGCCGGTGAAGACAAGATTGCCCAGCCCATGGCTTTCGGCGGCCCGGTCTTCCTGCGCGAACAGCGCGTCATAGGCAGACTGCACGATACGGCGGGTTTCCAGAAGATCGCGGTCAAAGTCGGCAAGGTTGCCATAGCCGCAGAGCCAGGCAACCGCCTCGCGCTCTGCCGGATCTGCCGGCACGGTATGGGTCTGCTCATCCTGCCGCATCTGGATACGGTGCTCGACATTGCGCAGCGCCCGGTAAGCGGTCGTCAGCTCCGCCGCTGTCTTGTCGGAAACCACCCCCGCCGCGCGCAGGGCCTCCATCGCGCCCAGCGTGGAATTGTCCCGCAGCGCCGGTTCCCGCCCGCCGAGGATCAGCTGCTGGGTCTGCACAAAGAATTCGATCTCGCGGATCCCGCCCGGCGACAGTTTCACATCGGGAGAAACCGAAGCAAATCCGTCATCGCCGACCTTGGTGTTGATCATCCGCTTGATGGCCTGGATGTCGCCGATGGCCCAATAGTCCAGATTGCGGCGCCAGACATAGGGCTCCAGCCGCTTCTGGAAACGCTCCGCTGCCGGAATATCCCCCGCCGTGGGCCGGCCCTTGATCCAGACCATCCGTTCCCAGTTCTGGCCCTGGCTTTCATAATAGACGTCCGCCATGTCGGTCGAAACGGCCACCGGTGTCGAGCCAGGGTCAGGCCGCAGCCGCAGATCGGTCCGGAACACATAACCGGCCGCCGTGATCTCCTCCATGATCCGCACCATCTCGCGGATCACCCGCTGGGCCGCGTCCCCCGGATCCCGGTCGCCGCCATCAAACCGGCTGCGCTCATAAAAGGCGCACACGTCTATGTCGCTCGAATAGTTGAGCTCGAACGCGCCCATCTTGCCCAGCGCAATGACGAAGATGCCGTCAGATTTCAGCCCCCGCGCCGCCAGCGCAGACTGCAGCGCCGTTTCAAGGCTTCCCCCGGCAAACTCGGTCAGGTGACGGGTCACCTCCATCACATCCATGGTTCCGGCAAGGTCTGCCGCCGCCAGCGACAGGTGGGCCGAGGCTTTCGCCTGGCGCAGCGCCGTCATCACCTCCGCCACCGGCATATCCCGCGGCAGCGTGGTTGCCCGTGTCAGGGCGGCGCCGAAGTCGAGCCCCGCCCCGCGATCGGCCAGCCGGCGAAGATAGGGCGCATACTCCGCCGCCGCTGCCAGGGCCGCTTCGGGGGTCGACTGAATCGGACGGATAGTGAGCATACCCAAAGACTTAGCCGAGGCGCCCGGCGGCGACAAACCCGTTCGCAACCTTTCGCGAGGTCATGCGTCTTGGACTTATTACATCCCGGACGCAGAACCTTAGCAAAGCCTTGCTATGGCACCCCTTGAAAACATGGAGCGCCTTAGATGGCCGAAACTCGCGAAGAGACGCTTCGACGCTTCTTTCAGCAGTATGCCAAGGCATCTCTGGAGGGAGATACCGAGACCATCGCGGCGTCCTACGCGCCGACCTATATCGAAACCTCGCCGGACACCTTTGCCGCCTGGAAGGTCGACGCCCAGTATCGCAAGGCGCTGGCGGAACGCCACACCATGCTGCGCCAGCAGCTTGGGCTGGAGGCGCTGGATGTGGACCTCGCATCCACCGAAGAAGTCGCGCCGCTGCACTATATGGTGCGGGCCCGCTGGAAGATGGCCTTCGCCAGGGCGAAGTCAGGCCATGTCACCTCCCTATTCGACATCACCTATATGGTGAAAACCGCCGGCAAGCCGCAAATCCTCGCCTACATCTCGCACGAATCCGAAGAGGCCGTGATGCGCCGCGACGGCGTGATCTGAGCCGGCGCGCCAGGGCCCAGCCTGAGACATCGCTGCGCCTTTCCCCCGCACGCCTGCGTCTGCTAGGCTGCTCCCGATATGAAAGCGCTTCTCGCCTCCATCCTGATTGCCTTTGCTGCCAGCGCGCCGCTGGAAGACCCTGCACAGGAAATGCGGGCCCAGGCGCTGATGCGGGAAGTGCGCTGCGTGGCGTGCGAGAATGAGCCTGTCTCCCAGTCCTCCGCCCCCATCGCCGAAGACATGCGCGCCCGCATCCGCGAGATGGTGGCCGAAGGCGCTTCCGACGCGGAGATCCGGGACTGGTTCGTCAGCCGTTATGGTGAATTCGTGCTGTTCCGCCCCCCGGCACGGGATCTGGCCAGCTGGCTTCTATGGGGCTTTCCTTTCTTCCTCCTCGGCGCCGGGGCGGTGATTGGCGTCGTCCTCGCCATGAATGCGAAGCGAAAAACCGGTGAAGTAGAAGCCGAAGGCGTCTGAAAAGCGTTCGCCGGGCCGCCATTTTAACCGGCCAGCAGCCTTCAAGCTGCCGTGATTACACCTAACTGTCTTTTAATGCCCACTCTGGGTGTGGCATGTTTATGTTTTGGTCTTGCGCTGATACTGGCGCAAAAACAGCGATCTGGAGAGATAGATGCGCAAATTCGGGATTTCGGCCCAGGCACTCGTAGCTGCTGCCTTCGGAGCTGCAATCATGGGGAGCGCGATCTCGGTACCGAAACTTATCGCGCCCGAAGCCGGCGCTCAGCCCATTGCGATCCAGGCCCCGCCTGGCGCGCCGCTGAGCTTCGCGGACCTGATTGAGAAAGTAGAACCGGCGGTCGTCAGCGTAAACGTGATTGCCACCCAGGATGTTGGGCGCCTTCAGGATATGGAAGGCTTCCTTGAACAATTCCGCGGCGTGCCCGGCCTGGAAGAATTCTTCCAGCAGCGCCCCGCCCCGCAGGAAACACCCCGCCAGCGCGAATCGCGCTCGCTCGGCTCAGGCTTCTTCATTTCCGAAGACGGCCTCGTCGTCACCAACCACCACGTCATCGACCGCGCCACCCAGATCCAGATCGTCACCTCTGACGGCAAGGAACTGGAAGCCGAACTTGTCGGCACCGACCGCCAGACAGACCTCGCAGTCCTGCGCGTGAAGCAAAAAGGCAAATACCCTTTCGTGAAGTTCGGCAGCTCGAAAGCCGTCCGCAAGGGGGATTGGGTCGTCGCCCTGGGTAACCCCTTCGGCCTCGGCGGCACCGCCACTGCAGGCATCCTCTCGGCCGATGGGCGCGAGCTTGGCGCCAGCAGCCCGTATACGGACTTTATCCAGATCGACGCCCCGATCAACCGGGGCAACTCCGGCGGCCCGACCTTTGACCTGCAAGGCAACGTCATCGGCGTGAACTCGCAGATCCTCTCGCCCACCGGCGGCTCGGTCGGCATCGGCTTTGCGATTCCCGCAGAGCTGGCCAAGGAAGTGACTGACACGCTGATCAAGGATGGCCGCGTCTCGCGCGGCTGGCTTGGCGTGCAGATCGGCGATCTGACGCCTGAATTTGCCGAAGCTCTCGGCATCGCGGACACCAAAGGCGCGCTGATCGCCGATGTGACGGTTGGCAGCCCGGCTGAAAAAGCCGGTCTCCTGCGCAACGACATCATTCTGTCCGTCAACGGCCAGAAGGTCACCGACGCGACCTCCACCACGCGGATCGTGGGCCGTCTCATCGCCAACAGCTCGAATAAGTTCGAGATCATCCGCAATGGCAAACGCCAGACGCTCAACGTCACCGTGGGCGAGCGCCCGGATGATCCGGCCGCAAGCGTCAACAACCCCTCCTCGCCCGGCACCGGCCGCGGCGGGCAGTCGTCCGGCGTGCCCGGCAAGCTCCTGAGCGACTTTGGCGTGCGGATGCTTCCGATGACGGAGGAAATACGCCAGCGGCTTGGCCTCCGCCCGAACGATACCGGATTGACGATCACGGAAGTGACCCCGGACGGAATCTTCGCCAAGGCGGGCTTCGAAAAGGACCTGGTCATTCTGGAAGCCAACGGCCAGCCCGTGCCGACCGTCGAGGCCTTCGAGAACACCGTGAAGGAAGCCAAAGCGGCCAGACGGTCGAAAATCCTCCTGGCCGTCCGCGTCGGGCAGGCCACGATTTACCGCACTGTAGATTTGCCGGCAGGCTGAAGGAGCCCACATGACGTTGATGGAGACCAGCATGGTCGAGACAGAATCCACAGCATCGCTGAAAGTTCTCGTGATTGAGGACGATAACGAAATGGCGAGCTTCATTGAAAAGGTGCTCGCCGATGCCGGGCACAAGGTGGAGCGCGTCGCTGATGGCGCCTCCGGCCTCGCGCGGGCCAGGGCGTCGGAGTTCGATGCCCTGATCGTGGACCGGATGCTTCCGGAAAAGGACGGGCTGACCCTGCTGCAGGAATTCCGCGCAGCCGGCGGCACAACGCCCGCCCTCTTCCTCTCCGCGCTCGGCGATGTTCAGAACAAGGTGCAGGGCCTGCGGGCCGGCGCTGAGGACTACCTCGCCAAGCCCTTTGCCCCGGCAGAACTCGCCGCCCGCGTCGAAGCCCTCGGCCGCCGCCAGACCAGCGCCGAGCCGCCGGTGACCGTGCTCAAGGCCGGCGACCTGGAAATGAACCTCCTCACCCGCAAGGTCACCCGCGCGGGCAAGAAGATCGACCTTCAGCCGCGCGAGTTCCGCCTGCTGGAATATCTGATGCGCCATGCCGGTCAGGTGGTGACGCGCACCATGCTGCTGGAAAAGGTGTGGGACTATAACTTCGACCCCCAAACCAACGTCATCGATGTTCACATCTCCCGCCTGCGCGCCAAGATCGACAAGGAGTTCGCCGAACCGCTGCTCCAGACCGTTCGCGGCGCCGGCTACCGGCTGCAGAGCCAGGGCTAGACCTTTTGGAGCGGCGCTGGCACCTAACGCGCCATGAAAACGCCGCTCCAACTTCCCGCATGGCTGGCCCCGAGGGTGCCTGACCGGGCGCAGGTCCTGCGTCCCTTGCGGATTGTGGGCAAAGGTCTGCGCGCTGGCTGGCGGGGCATCGGCAAAGCCTGGTCGAGCCTGCCCTTCATGGCGCAGATCAAGAAGGCGATGCCCGCCTTTGCGCGCACCACCACCTTCAAGCTGACGATCCTCTATTCGGCCATCATCGCGGCCTTCTCCGGCGCGCTGCTGGTTTATCTCTATTATTCAACGGTTTACTATATCCGCGCCGAGTCCGAAAACCGCATCACGGTGGAATTCGAACAGCTCGCCAACGCCTATTATACCGGCGGCATGGAACGCCTCAGCCAGTCGGTGTTCGAGCGGATGACGCTCTCGGGCTCGCAATTCTTCTACTATCTGGAAGACTCCTCGGGCCGGAAGATCGCCGGGCATTTCCCCCGCCTGCCGGCCGAGCCGCCGGCCGCCGGCATGAAAACCGTCTATTTCGATTTCGAGCTGCCCCAGGCCGATGGCACCACATCGCTGCGCCCCGCCGCCGGCCGCATCGTGCGCCTGCGCGACAATGGCGGCGCCCTGATGGTGGCATTCGACACCGCCCAGCAGACGGTCATCGTCGGCCGTATCCGTAACGCGGTCTACGTCGCCCTGCCCATCGCGCTGATCCTGTCACTGGCGGGCGGCCTGCTCATCTCCCGCGGCGCAGCCAAGCGCGCCGATGAACTCGCCAAGACCACCGAAGCCGTCATGGGCGGCGAGCTTGGCCGGCGCATGCCCGTGCGCGGCACCGGCGACGAGTTCGACCGCCTCGCCCAGCGCCTCAACGCGATGCTCGACCAGATCCAGAAGCTGGTGGAATCCTCCCGCCACACCGGCAACGCCATCGCCCACGACCTGCGTTCCCCCCTCACGCGCCTGCGCAACCGTCTGGAAATCTCCCTCAGCCAGCCCCTGTCTGAGGAAGCGGCGAACGAAACCCTCGGCATCACGCTTCAGGAAGTCGACCGCGTGCTCGACACGTTCAACGCCATCCTGCGCCTTGCCCGCCTCGATGCCGGCTCGGAGGGCACCCTCGCCCGGATGGACCTCAGCGCGCTCGCCGAAGAACTGGCCGAGCTGTTCGATCCCGCCTGCGAGGAGGCAAACCTCTCCTTCAAGAGCCAGATCGCGAAGAACCTCGTCATCCTTGGCGACAAGGACCTGATCGGCCAGGCCCTCGCCAACCTGCTCGACAATGCGGTGAAATACACCCCCGAAGGCGGCAGCATCAGCTTCTCCGCCAGCCGCACGCCGGAAGGCATGATCGACCTGACGGTCATCGATTCCGGCCCAGGTATCCCGCCGGAAGAGCGCGGCAAGGTCACCCAGCGTTTCCACCGCCTCGATTCGGCGCGTACCCTGCCCGGCTCCGGCCTTGGCCTCGCGCTGGTGGAATCGGTGGCAGAGCTGCACCGGGGCGAGCTGATCCTCGACAGCGGAAATGGACCGCCCGAACAGCCCGGCCTGAAAGCTACGCTGCGCCTTCCGAGGGCTTGAGCCCGCGCTTCTCCGGCCACATCGCCAGCAGCCCGCCAAGGCCGATCAGCACGACACCGAAATACAGAAGGTCCACCATCGGGTTGTAATAGACCCGGAACACCCAGCGCGCCTGCCCATCCACTTCGCGCTGTTCGCCCAGCGCCACATAGAGATCGCCGGTGCCCGTCTTGTGGATCGCGGTTTCCGTCGTCGGCATCATCGCGGCCGGATAGAAACGCTTCATCGGCAACAGCTCGGCGCTCGCCCCGCCCTTGCACGCGGTCAGCACGGCCTTGTCGGCATACCAGTTCGGCCCCTCGATCGCGCGCACTTCCTTCAGCGTGATTTCCCAGCCCGCGACCGTGCCCGTGCCGCCCTCGGCGAGCGCAAGCGTCGCCTCATAGCGCCCGCTGGTTTCGATCACCGCGCCGATCACAAACAGGCCGAGGCCCACATGCGCCAGCGTCATCGCCCAGACGCGCGCCGGCATCTTGAACACACGGCCGAGCGTCATCGCCCGCCGCTTCATTTCCCACACGCCGCCAAACACCAGCCACACGCCCACCGCCACGCCAAAGGCCGCGCCCAGCGGAATGCTCATCACGCCAACGCCCAGCAGCAGGAACACCGCCGTCAACGCGGCCCCGCCCATGGCCCAGCGTGTCCAGGTCTTCAGGTCCGCCTTGCCCCAGGCCCAGGCCTGCACCACCGGCAAGAGGATCAGGATAAGCACCAGGATCGGCACGAAAGTCAGGTTGAAATAGGGCTCGCCCACTGAAATGGTCCGCCCGAACGCCTCGGCGATCAGCGGGAACAGCGTGCCCAGCAGAACCGTCAGTGTTGCGACGATCAACACCACATTGTTCGCCATCAGCGCGCCTTCGCGGCTGAACAATTGCCACGGCTTGCCCCCGGTCAGCGCGGGCGCGCGCATCGCAAAGAGGCCGAGCGCAAAGCCGCCATAGGCCAGCAGCCCCAGCAGCAGCAGCGTGCCGCGCTCAGGGTCCACCGCAAAGGCATGTACGGAGGTCAGAACGCCGGAGCGCACAAGGAACGCGCCCAGGATCGAGAACAGGAAGGAAAGCACCGCTAGCAGCGCCGTCCAGGCCGCAAAGCTCTCGCGCTTCTCCGTCACGATCACCGAATGCAGCAGCGCCGCCCCGATCAGCCAGGGCATCAGCGACGCATTCTCCACGGGGTCCCAGAACCACCAGCCGCCCCAGCCAAGCTCGTAATAAGCCCAGTAGGAACCGAGCGCGATGCCAAGGGTCAGCGGCGCAAAGGCTGCCAACGACCAGATGCGCGCTTCCTTCGCCCACACCCGGTCAATCCGCCCCTCCATCAGACCAGCGGCCGCCAGCGCGAACACGAAGGAATAGCCGACATAGCCGAGGTAGAGCATCGGCGGGTGCAGCGCGAGCGCGGGGTCCTGCAGCAGCGGGTTCAGCCCCGCGCCCTGAAACGGCGCCGGATCGAGCCGCAGGAAGGGGGAAGAAGCAAACAGCAGATACGCCAGCGAGCCAAATGCCAGCATCCCCTGCACGCCCAGCGCGCGCGCCTCGAATGTTTCCCGCCCCGTGCGCATCGTGGCCGCGGCAATCGCGCCAAAGCCGATGGTCACGAGGCACCAGAGCGCCATCGAGCCTTCATGGTTTCCCCACGCCCCGGCGATCTTGTAGACCATGGGTTTGAGGGTGTGGGAGTTGTTGGCCACCAGCGCCACGGAGAAATCCGAGCGCATGAAGGCAAAGATCAGGATCAGGAAGGACAGTGCCATCACGCCAAAGCCGGTCACCGCTGCCAGCCCGGCCAGACGCCGCTCGCCCTTCAGGCCGAACACCGCCTGCGCCAAAGAAAGTCCGAGCGCCAGGAAGGCCGCAAAATGGCCAAGCTCGATCATCCGCCCGCCTCGAGCGGTTTCAGCTCGCGCGGCTGGTAATTCTCGTCATGCTTGGCCAGCAGCTGTCGCGCGGTGAACTCGCCCTCGGGGCTGAACCGGCCGGTCGCCACCACGCCCTGCCCCTCGCGGAAGAGGTCTGGCGCCACGCCGGTAAAGCTCACCGTGATCGTATTCGGGCTGTTATCGATGACGGTGAAGCGCATCGTCGCCCCGCCATCGGCATAGGTCAGCGAGCCCGGCTCGACCCAGCCGCCCACCTTCACCTCCCGCCCCTCTTTGGGCAGGCCTTTTTCCGCAAGGATTTCAGGTGTGTAGAAGAGATTAGCGTTCTCACGCAGGGCAAAGAAAGCCAGTGCCGCCGCCGCAATCACGAGCAGGGCGGCAATGCCGAAAGTATAGAGGCGTCGGGTACGTGCGCGCATGCAAGGGTTTATAGGCTGACCCGTGCCCCTTGGGGAGTGCGGCAGATGCGGCGCGGTGGAGGGCGGGCGCCTTCTTCTCCCCTCTCCCTCCGGGAGAGGGGCCGAGGGTAAGGGGGGACGACTTCTCCGCAAATGTGAGGCTTGAGGGTAAGACCTGCGCCCCCCTCATCCCCAACCCCTTCTCCCAAGGGGAGAAGGGGCTTTGAACCGGGTGTTTGGGGCTTACTCCGGCCCCTGCCCGATCGCCTCGATCATCGGGCGGAAGCGCTCTCGCCGCGGATCATCCTCCGGCAGGCGGGAATAGATGTAGCGCATCGCCTGCTCGGCCTTTTCCTGGTCGCCCGCCTGCGCCGCGCCCATGGCCGCGCGCATGCCCGCGCTCACCTGCGTCTCGTCCAGCTGATAGGCCCGCGCATATAGCCGCGTCGCATCCGGCCCGATGCCCCCTTCGGCAAGCTGGGTCAGCACATCGGCCAGCCCGATCAGCGCCGGCACAAAGTCCTGATCCCGCCGCAGCGCCGACTGATACGCCCGCACGGCGTCTTCCGTCCGCCCCTGCGTGCGCAGCATCTCGCCGATGAAATAATGCGGCTGCGGATCGTCCGGCTTGTCAATCACCGCCTGTTCCAGCCGCGACAGCATCTCGCCCTCGGTCAGTGATTGGGGGTCCACCCGCACCTTCTCTGCCAGCGCCGCCTGCCTCTCGGCCATGGGCTGGTCCGCCATACCGGGCTTGCCAATCAGCAGATAGCCCCCCACGCCGAGCGCGAGACTGCCGCCGAGGATGATGAGGTTCAAAGCTTTCATGGCCTGGGAAATCTGAGGGTTGCCTTGAGGCCGCCAAGCGCAGCATCGCCGAGTTCGAAGCTGCCCTTATGCAGCTCCGCCAATTCTGTAACAATCGAGAGGCCAAGCCCAGTCCCCGGCGTTGTTTCATCTAGCCGCACCCCGCGCTTCATCGCGCCGGCCCGCTGCTCGGGCGTCAGGCCGGGGCCATCATCCTCAACAGTGATCACAAGTTCGCGCCCGCTGTCGCGGACCGTCACTAGCACCTCGCTGGCCGCCCACTTGCAGGCGTTTTCCATCAGGTTTCCGGCCATCTCCTCGAAATCCTGCTGCTCGCCCCGGAAGATGGCCGTGTCTGCGCCGGTCACCGTCACCTCAATCCCGCGCGCATCGAACAATCGGTTCAGCATCCGCGCCAGCCCGTCCAGCACCGGGCGCACATCCGTCCGTGCGCCAATCGCCTCGGCCCGCGCCGCCATGCGCGCGCGCTTCAGGTAATGCTCCACATTGGTCTGCATCGCCTCGGCCTGCCGGCGCACCACATCATCCAGCTGCGATCCGCCCTTGGCCTCATTGCGCAACACCGCCAGCGGCGTCTTCAGCGCATGGGCAAGGTTGCCCACATGCGTGCGCGCCCGCTCCACCACCTCGCGGTTATGCTCGATCAGCTTGTTAAGCTCCTCCGTCAGCGGACGAACCTCCTCCGGGTAATCACCGGCCAGCTTCAGCGTCTCCCCCTCGCGCACCTTCGCCACATCCGTTTCCAGCCGGCGCAAAGGGTTCAGAGAATAGCGCACGGCCACCACCATCGCCGCAAACACGCCGCCGAACAGGGCAATCATCGTCGCCAGCAGCATGTCCCGGAACCGCGTCGCGGCCGCGTCGTTCGGCGTGCGGTCAGCCGCCGCAATCAGCACCAGCGGCGTGGCACGGTTTTCCACGATGATCGCCATCGCCCCCACGCGGGACACCTGGTCCAGCGGCCCCGGATAGTTCGCATACCGCGCAACACCCGGCAGCTCCACGGCGCGCGCAATCAGCTCCGGCGTCACCGGCACGGCCTCATCCCACAGGCTGCGCGAGCGGAAATCCCCGGCAATCTCCCCCTCTGGGGTGAGCCCCACCACCGCCCAGTAATGCCCGGAATACTGCGTCTGAAACCGCGCATCATTGGAGAAGAAGTTGCGATTGGTGTCAGTCACCCGGCCATCGGCCAGAAACGCATCCTCCCGCGTCAGCTCGCGCGAGAGCGTCACCAGCGTCTGCTCAAGGTCGTCCTCGATCAGGGAAAGCGTCTGCGCGCGGTAGATCGCCGACAGCGCCACAGCCCCACCAATCAGCACCAGCAGCCCCCAGACCAGCGCCGCAATCATGACACGCCGGGCCAGCGAGACGCTGGACCAGCGGTCAATCAGGCTGCGTTTCGGGGCGGAGACCTCACTCATCAGCGAGCTCTAGCCGCGTTCGGCGTCAGCCTGCAACGCGTGCTTCGTCCTCAGGCACGATCAGACGGTAGCCAAGGCCCCGCTCGGTCTGGATCCGGTCCTGGCCGATCTTGCGGCGAAGGCGCCCGATGAACACCTCGATCGTGTTGGAGTCGCGGTCGAAATCCTGATCATAGATATGCTCGACCAGCTCCGTGCGCGGCACCACGCGGCCCTGATGATGCATCAGGTAAGACAGCACGCGGTATTCATGCGCCGTCAGCTTGATCGGCTCGCCATTCACCGTTGCGCGCGCCGCACGGGTATCCACCATCAGCTTGCCGCACTCGATCGTCGCGGCCGAATGCCCCGCCGCCCGGCGCAGCAGCGCCCGCAGGCGTGCCAGCAGCTCCTCGGTGATGAAGGGCTTGGTCAGATAGTCATCGGCCCCGGCATCAAAGCCAGATACCTTCTCGCTCCACTGGTCGCGCGCGGTGAGGATCAGCACCGGGAAGGTCTTGCCCTCCTTGCGCCAGCTTTTCAGCACGCTCACCCCGTCAATCTTCGGCAGGCCAAGGTCCAGCACGACCGCGTCATAAGGCTCGGTCTCACCCAGGAACTGCCCGTCCTCACCATCGGCAGCCAGGTCTACGGCATAGCCCGACTGGGACAGCACATCGGCCAGCTGCCGGCGGAGGTCTGCATCGTCTTCAACAACCAGGATACGCATGTGTCTTCTCCAGCAAGTCCTTCAAACGGTCAGCCGCCGCGGCGGTTCATAACCGAGCCGCTCTGCGCGTCCACGGTGAAATGCGCCTTGCGGCCGTCTTCCGTCATCCAGTCGATTTCGTAGAAAGTGGTGCCGTCATCGCGGGAGTAAAGCTCCGCGCCCAGCTGATAGCCGCCATATTCGCGTTTCAGCTGCTGGAATATCTTGCTCAGCGGCACGGTTTTGCCCTCGCGCACGGCCTCGCGGGCCTGTCCGGGGGAAAACTGGTTCGCCCAGGGATTGCCCCCCTGCTGCGCCAGGGCGCCGGGGGCAACGGCCAGGGCCGAAAGGGCGAGAGTCACCAGAATGCGTTTCATGAGGCCCCGTATGACGCGCCAGCTCTGAACGCGAAGTGAATGTGCGGTTAGGTGTTTTTCCATTTTCCCCACAGATTGCCACTCCTGCTGAGGATAAGCCACATCCGGCAGAAAACCGGGTGCCTACCGCCCCTCCGCCCAGCGTTTCAGCCCCTCATCCTTCGGGTCGGCCAGCACGATTTCCAGCCGCACATAGAGGTCCCCCGGCGGGCTCACCTGCACGCCCTTACCCTTCAGGCGCAGCTGCGCGCCCGTATTCGACCCCGCCGGCACCTTCAGCGACACCGTGCCCGAAGGCGTCTTCACGTCCACATTGCCGCCCAGCACGGCCTTTTTCAGGTCCACCGGCACGCTCATGCGCAGATTGTTGCCCTCCCGGGTCCAGACCGGGCTGCCCGCCACTTCCACTTCCAGCAGCGCGTCGCCCGGCGGGCCTTCGGTGGGTGAGGGCTGGCCCTGGCTTTTCAGGCGCAGCACCTGGCCGGTGGTGATCCCGGCCGGAATGTTCACGTCCAGCGCGCTGCCATCAGCCATCGTCATGCGCCGGCGCGCGCCGGTCACCGCGTCCTCGAAGGCGATCTCCACCCGGTAGCGCACATCGCGCCCCTTGATCGGGCCGGGATTGCGCCGCCGCCCGCCGCCGCCGAACATGCCGGAGAGAATGTCCTCGAACGGATCGCCCTGCGCCCCGCCGCTGCGCGATTCCCAGCGAAATCCGCCGCCGCCCGGAAAGCCTTCGCCCGCCCCGCCCCCGGCAAAGCCGCGCGGATTGCCGTCCCCGTCGATCTCGCCCCGGTCAAACTTCGCCCTCTGCTCCTTGTCGCCCAGAATGGCGAAGGCGGCGGAAGCCTGTTTGAACTCCTCCGACTTCTTCTCGTCATTCGGGTGCAGGTCGGGGTGCAGCGCCTTGGCCTTGGCGCGGTATGCCTTCTTGATCTCGGCCTCGGTCGCCGTTCGCGGCACACCGAGCACCTTGTAAGGATCGAGCGCCACAGAGGGCTCCTTCCAAACGCTAAAAACTGTTCCAGCGCTTACAGGTAAGATGATCCGGCCGGGATTGAAAGCCATTCCCCGATGCGTCCGTCTGTCCCGATCTCGGCGATGCGCACCGCCAGCGCCCCCGCAGGCCACGCCGCTTCGGCCAGCGCGGTTTCCGCACGCCCGCCAAACCCCGCCCCGAAATCGGCTTCCACAGCAAACGTCACCGCCCGCGCCGGGTCCGGCAGGTCCCAATTGTCCGGCACATCCCGCCCACGCCGCGCCCAGCGCACGGTCCCCGCCGGCGCCGCCAGCCTCACCGGCCGCCAGGGCAGGCCCGCCCGGTCCTCGAACACGGCCTCTGCCGCCTCACCCAAGCCCGCTGCCCGCCACAGCAGCGCCAGCCCCGCCTCCAGCCCGGAGACGCTCGCCCGCACCACGGCCTCATCCAGCAGCACCAGCCGCGCGCCGGTCTCCGCTGCCCCGCTCGGGCGCCCGCCCTGCCCGCGCAGCAATCCCGAGAGCCGCCAGCGCTCTGCCCCCACCAGCTCGGCGCTCTGAAACTGCACCAGCTCCCAGCCCGCCCCCGTCTCCAGCAGCGCCGCATTCCCCCCGGCCAGCACCACCGCCGCGCTCGCCGAGGCAAACTCACCCCCCGGCGCCTCCACCTCAATCACACTCGCCCGGTCCCACCGTCCCACCGGCCCAGATGCCACGCCCGCCACAAGCCGCCCGATCACCGCCGGCCGCACCAGCCGCGCCCGCTCACTGAGGTCATCCGCCGCCGGCCCGGCCAGCACCGCCACCTCCCCCGGCCACGGGCTCGCATAGGCGGCCACCAGCGGCCCCGTCCCGGCTTCCCCCGGCAAAGACGGCGCGTCCATCACCACCAGATCAATCCCGGCAAACACCGGCGCAGGCTCGGGCGCCGCCACTGTCCCGCTATCGCGCGCTGGCACCACGCGCGCCGTTTCCCTCACCAGCGCCAGCGCCCGCCGCGCGCCCTCCTCCCGCGCCTCCACCACACGCCACACCGGCCCGCCATCCACGCGCACCCGGTCGCCCGGCTCAAACGCCAGCCCCGACAGCGCCAGCGTAATCTCCGCCGTCCCCTCCCGCGCCGCCTCCGCCAGCAGCGCGCCCGCCACCGCTTCCGCCCGCCCCGCAGAAAGCACCAGCGGCAACGCCACATCGCTCACCAGCCGCGCATCCCCGCTCCCCCGCCGCGCCTCGGCAATGCCCGGCTGATAGTCCCGGTCCGGATCAATATAGGCAAGGCGCAACCGCTCGGGCGCCTTGTCCATCAACTGCCGCGTTGCCAGCAATCCCGGCTCCGCCAGGGCTTCGCCGGACAGCTGAACCACCACCGCGTCGCCCATATGAAACACAAGGCCCTCCGGCCGCTCCACCCCCTCAAACCCGAACGCGGCCTTCAGCGGCTCCAGCGCCGCGCGCACAGAATGCACCCCGTCGAGACCATAGCCCTCAATCACCCCGTCCAGCCCGCGCACATCCGCCAACACGCCGCCCCGCGCGCAGATGTCGCCCACCACCGCTGCCAGCGATGTCAGCCCCTCGCGCCCGTTCAGCCAGTGCCCCCGGTTCCAATTGTCGCCATCGCCCCAGATGTCCCCGCGCATCGGCCAGGCCGGATACGGCCGCGCGTCCCAGGCCCACACATGCGCCGCCTCCACCAGAGGGCCCGCCTCAAAATGCGCCAGCGCCACGCCCAGCGCCCGCTTCTGGAACACATCATCCCGCTCGCCCGTGGAGAAGGGCGGCAACGCACTCTCGCTGCTCTTGGGATCAAAGAAAACATTGGGCGCATTGCCGCCCTTGTCCACCGCCGCAAAGCCAATCTCGGAAAGCCGCACCGGCTTCATCCCCGGCGTCCACCCCGTCGGCGCGCCCGCGCGCGCACCCTCCGGCCTCGGATAATGGGAGTTGCCATGCCACCCGCTCAGATCCTTCACGCGAAAGATCCAGCTCTCCCCATGCGCGGTGTCAATGATCTGTGTACGCACCTGGCCGCTGCGCGCAGCGTCATCGGCATAATACCAGTCAAACCCTTCCCCGCCCTCAATCTGGCTCCGAAGATACTCTGGGTCATCGGCCGCGCCAAAGCCCGCCAGCGCATCGAGATGCCCAACCCCCGCGCGCCAGTCCCCCAGCGGCGGATACCAGTCGATCCCCACGAAATCCACCGCCGCATGCGCCCACAGCGTGTCCAGCGGAAACAGAACGTCCCCGCTCCCATCGCCGGGCACATAGGCGCCATACTCCGTCCAGTCCGCCGCATACGAAACCTTCGCAGACGGCAGCATCGTCTTCACTTCGGCGGCCAGCGCGCACAGCGCCTCCACAAAGGGAAACGCCCCAGTTTCATCCCGCACGCGCGTCAACCCGCGCATCTCACTGCCCACCAGAAACGCCTCAACGCCGCCCGCCTCGGCGGCCAGCGCCGCATGATGCAGGATAAACCGGCGATACCCCTGCGCGCCTTCCACAAATGCCTCAATCTCCGCCCGCGCGCCCGCCGTCCCGTCCGCAGACACCCCAATCCGCCCCCGCCAGGGAAAGCCCGGCGCATCCATCATCAGAAACGGCGTCAGCGTCACGGCATATCCGCGCGCCTTCAGCTCACGGATTGCCTGCACAATGGACGCATCAGACGGCGTGCCGCCATAATTGGCATTCCCCGCCTCGTCCCGCGAAATCAGATACGCGCTCGCGCGCCCCTCGCCCGCCACGCTCCAGGCCTGCGGCACGGTCGCCCGGTCCCGCATCTCCACCCCCGGCCGGATCACGCACTCTCCCGCCGCCAGGCTCGACCCGAACCACCCCACCGTCAGCGCCACATGGCTGACGCGCGCCAGCCCCTCGCGCATCTGGTCCAGCGAGACGAGGAAATCCGCCCGCGCCTCCCCCGAATTGGCATTGATCGCCCGCTCTCGCCCCGGCGCAAACTGCTCGCGCACAATCTCGGTCGCATACACAAACTCGCCCGAGGCCGGAATGATATTCACCCCCGTCACGCTGTCGCGCAGTCTCGGCTCGGCGTCACCGGGCGGTACACGCACAATCTCGAACGATAGCTGCGGCAGCCGGTTGCCAAACGCGTCCAGCGGCAGATCCTCAAACACGATATACGCCGTCCCGCGATAGGCCGGCGCCGTGCCTTCAATCATCTCAATCAGCGGATCGGGCACCTGCCCCTCGCCGCCATCATAAAGGCGATGCACCGTGCCGGAGAGATCAAACGCCTCCCCATTCGCCCAGGCCCGCACCACGCGCACACCGGGCCCCTCGCCCATCGCCACGGCAAAGCTCACCGAATAGCTGTACTCATTGACCTTCGGCCCGCCCTTGCCGCCCGCGCTCCGCGTCGTGCGCCGCTCGCGGAACCGCGCCGCCCAGATCAGCTGTCCGGAAACCCGCATCCGGCCGTAGACGGAAGGAACCCCCGCCCCCTCGCTCGCCTCCATCACATGCAGCGCCTTGAGGCGCGGCCCCTCGGCTGGCCCTGCCAGATAATGGCTCAGCGCGCGCCCCGCCATCGCCCCCGCCGCCCGGCCAATCGCTGCGCCCGAAATCGCCCGCCCCGCCACGTTCAGCCCCGCCGGCAGCAGCCGCGTGCCCACCGCCGCGCCAATCTCCGCAAATGCAATCTGTGCCATGCTTTAGTCCTCCACACCCGGAAACGCAAACGCCCCCGCCACCCGCCGCGCCCACCAGTCCGTCAGCCGCGTTTCCACCACCGCCCGCCCCCAATAGGCATGCAGCATGCGCCCCTCGCCGCTCACAATCGCGCAATGCTTGGCCGGCACGCCCATCCCCATACGGAAGATCAGAACATCCCCGACCCGCGCCGCCCCCGGCGCAATCTCGGCCATCTGCCGCCGCGCCGCCTCCAGCAGCGTCTCGTGCCCCAACGCCTCGGCCCAGTTCGGCGTATAGGGCGGGGCCGCCTCAGGCTCCGGCCCGATCACCTCACGCCAAACGCCGCGCACGAGGCCAAGGCAGTCACACCCCGCCCCCTTCAGGCTCGCCTGATGCCGGTAGGGCGTGCCGATCCATCCCCTTGCCGCCGCCACAATCTCTGCCCGCCTCATCGCCTGCCCCCATCATTCCCCGCCGCTGCGGGTCCCGCCAGCACAAAATCCGCCCCCGGAAGGTGCGGAAATCCCCGGAAGTTCTCGCCATTGCCAAACACGCCCCGGCACGTTTCAAACCGGTGATCGCAACTCACGCCCGGAAACGCGCTCACATCCACCCCGCAGCGCGCATCCCCCAGCACAGCGTCACACCGGCGCGCATAAAGCCGCCCCACCGGCCGCTCCAGATCCGCCTTCAGTGAGACGAGCGCCGCCTCAAAGCCCAGTGCGCCCCGCGCCACCTCAGAAATCCGCCCGGCCCATACATGCGCGCGGTGCTCCGGCGCCTGCCAGTCCACCCGCCACACATTCACCCGCGCGCCATCCCAAAGCCCTGTCTCCAGGTCTTCCTCCGTGATCGCATCATGGCTCAGCGCTCCGCGCGCCGCCGCCCGCCCCGGCGCCAGGCTCGCCGTCTGCACAAACTCCGCCCCCTCCAGCCCCGCGCCCGGCAGATAGGTGTCGCCCGTCACCACCAGCGGCCCATCATGCTCGGTCAGCCGCAAGACAAACCCATCGCTCCGCGCAATCTCCCAGCAGAGACACGTCGTCGTCACGCCGCCTTCCAGCCGCGCCGCAAAACCTTCGCTTATCTCCCGCATCGCCTCACCCGATAATCTCAACCAGCGGTACACGGATCACCCGCCCCGCGCCAAACCCTTCCATCGTCACATCCAGCCGCTCGGCGTCAAACCGCACCGGGCAATCAAACCGGAACCCCGCCGTCACAGCCGCCCCCGCCGCAGGCGCCTCAGCCAGCGTCACGATCCCCGTCACCGTATCCACGCTGAACGCGCCCTCCACCCCGTCCACCGCCACACGCACGCTCCCGCTCACTGGCTTCCATATCCGCCGCGCCCAGCCGCCATAATGCTTCACCAGCGCAAACGCCGCCTGCGCCCCATCCCCCTCGCCAATCGCCTGATCCAGCGGCGAAACCTCCGCCCCCGGAAGGCCGGACCGGTCATCCAGCATGTCCCGAAAGCGAAACCCGTGCAGCCGCCCGCCCCGCGCCTCGAAGAAGGCAATCAGCACCTGCAGCGTCTCCACGCGCGCCGCCGCGCTGCCAATATCCCACCGCCGCCGCGATCCTGCCCAGGCGGCATTGCGCGCTTCCTGTCCACTGGCCAGCATCACCGTCTCCACCCGCCGCTCCGGTCCGCCCGATGCGGCCAGCGCCAGGGGGATCGGCAGGCTCACTTCATGAAAAAGCGCCAGACTCATGAAAACCGCCCTCCCGCCTGAACCATCCGCGCCAGCAGCGCAGACACCCCCGCCGCGCTCCCCGCCGCGCCGCGTTCATCCGCCCCCGGCGCAAAATTGAACGTCGCATTGACGCCCCCGCCGCCACCCTGCCCGCGCAGGATCACCGCTTCAGCTGCCACCCGCGCCAGCTCCCGAAGGATGCCATCGGCCATGCGGCGGAAGTCCATCTCCCCCGTCCGCGCCGCCTGAGAAAGCGCCGCCTCAATCCGCTGCCCCGCCCCATCAAACGCCGCGCCCAACGCCTCGGCGGCTTCCCGCCCCGGTCCGTCGCTCAGGGCCCGCAAGGCATCCCCCGCCGCGCCCAGTTCCCGTTCAAACTCGTTCATTTCTGTCTCCCGTATCCGGATGATCCGCCATCATCGCCATAAGCTCTCCGCGTGAGGGCGCCTCTCCGCCCCGCGCCAGCCACCGCCATTCGCGCAGGCTGAGCCGCCAGAACGCCTCCGGCCCGATCCCCAGCGCGAGCGCCGCCCGCAACATCTCGCCCCAGGGCAGCATCACCCCGCCAGCCCCAGCCGGAACGCCTCGGCCACCGCCCGCGCCGCCGCGCCGGGCGCCACATCCAGCTCGCCAATGCGCGCTGCCGCATCTGCTTCCCCGCCCCCGCGCAGCAGCGCCGCAATCACGATCATCAAATCCGCTGCCGACAGTGCCCGCATCCGCAATTCCAGCTCCGCCATCGTCCGGCATCCGAGTGCGCCCTCAATCTCCGCCAGCGCCCCCAGCGTCAGGCACACCCGCCGCGCCCGTCCGTCCACGGTCAATACTGTCTCCCCCCGCGCCGCGATCATGCGATCACCTCAAATCCTAGCGCCCCCGCGCTCTCCAGCGTCACGGAAAACTCCGCCTCCCCCTCATGCGTCCCGCTCCAGGAAAGGTGCGTGATCTGGAACGCGCCTTCCAGCACGCCAAAATGCGGCAACACCAGCTGCCAGCCCGGCGCCTCCCCGCCAAAGAACACCGCCCGCATCCGCGCGTCGGAAGCCGCGTCGCGAAACACGCCCCGCCCGGTCACGCGCGCCGTCTTCGTCCCCGCCCCGGCAATCAGCTCGCGCCATGCGTCCGGCGAATCCATCCCCGTCGCGTCCACCATCCCGGCACTGAGCTCAATCCGGCTCGCCCGTACACCGGCCACGGTCACAAACGCCCCAGCGCCATCGCTGATCTTCAGCAGGATGTCCCTGCCCCTTTGCCCCGCCATCACGCGGCCTCCTCTTCTGAAATGATCCGGAAACGGATAACCCCGCGAAACGCCCGCCGGTCGAACTGGCGCATCACGTCGGAATAGGTGGTGTAGGCCAGCACGATCTGCCGCCCCGCCCCGCTCCAGTCCGCGCCGTCAAACGCCGCGCGCAGCGCCGCCAGCGCCGCCTTCGCCTCGCGTAATCCGCCGTACCGGGAAAGCACCGCCAACGTGATGCCATGCTCGCTCGCCTCGCCCCCGCTTGCGCCCGCCGGCCGGCATTCATGCCGCTCCAGCCGCGCATAGGGGAAGGCCGGCGCCTCGGTCTCGTCATCATAAATGCGGGCATTGGCCCCAAAGATCGCCTGCACGCCCGTATCCTCGCGCAGCGCCGCCATCAGCGCCGCCTGCACCGCCACCTCCCCGCTCATATCGCCCACTCCCGCCGCGCATCCAGGATCGCCTGCACATCCTCCGGCACGCCCGAAAGCGGCCGCTCAGACCCGCGCAAATAAGCCGCCTGCACATAAAGTTTCACCGCATGCTGAAGATCTTCAGGCACATCGCCGGCCGCGCCAAAGCCCGCCTCGAACGTCACCTCCACGCGCCCGCCCGGCGCTATCCCCGGCACAGCCTCCCCGGCCTTCAGCCGCAGCTTCCCGCCGCAGATCTCAAACCGCCCGGTCAGCGGCTCCTCCGTGCCCACAGCATCAAAGCGGGCCACGGAGACCAGCGCCCCCGCCGGTCCCGGCCGCAGCCGCGTACCGCCATGCACAATCGCCCACGGCCAGCGCCGCCAGGTCCGTCTGCAGGTCCGCGACACCAGCGCCAGTCCGCTCGCAGCCTCGATCTGCGCCCGCGCCGACGCGATGAGACGCGCCACCAGCCCGTCCTCTGCGTCCGTTGCCAGCCGCAGGAATTCCTTCGCCGCATCGAGAGACACAGGCTCTCCTGCTGGCGGCGTTATCACCGTCAGGTCCGACATCTGATTATTCCTTGGATCAAGATAAAAGCGGGCCGCCCACACCGCGCAGGCGGCCCGGAGAGACGCTTAGATCAGCGCCTGAAGTTTGGTGATCACCTGCCCGCCCATCGGCAGGCCCACCTGTTTCAGCAGCTCATTATCGATGCCGCTGGCGGTGCCTTTGACGAGCGCCGCCACGGCCTCGGCCGCCTTGGTGGTAAACTCCTCCTGCTGCGGCTTGGTCAGCAGCGCCGCCTGACGAATGATCCCCACAATCACAGATTCCAGCATTTCCATTTCTCCTTGAACAAACATCTCAGTAGGTCACCCACACAAGCAAAGCGCAGGCGCAGGATGCCCGGGCGGAGCCCGGAACAGCATACGAGCAATTCAAAAAACTCCGCGTGAGCAATCTTCAGAACACCATCACCTTCACAGCGTCGAAGTTCTGCACGCCGCCGCCCACGCGTTTCGTCGTGTAGAACAGCACGTAGGGTTTGGCCGAGTACGGATCACGCAAGACCCGCGCGCCCTGCCGGTCGGCAATCAGGTAAAACCGCTTGAAGTCGCCAAAGGCGATGGCGGCATTGCCCTCGCCAATGTCGGGCATGTCTTCCATCTCGGTGACGGGATAGCCCATCACGGTCGCCGCCTCGCCGCCGCTGCCCGGCTGCCAGAGGTAACGCCCATCGCCATCCTTCAGCTTGCGGACGGCCGATACCGTGCGCCGGTTCATCACAAAGCGGCCATTCGCCCGGAACTGGCTCCTGGGCGCATAGATGAGGTCAATCAGCTGATCGGCCGCGCCGGCCTCGGCAAAATCCCCAGCCACAGAGCCGATCTTCCCCCACACATGCGCGCTTTCGGCCACGATGTCATAGGCAAGAAACCCCTTGGGCTTGGCCGTGCCATTGCCGCTGACGAAGGCCGCAGACTCCTGGGCGGCAAACGCAATCTCCACCTCATCGGCGAGCCACGCATCAATGTCGGCATACGCATCTTCCAGGAGGGCCTGCGTCGCCGCCGGCATGGCGTAAAGCTCCCCGGCGGGAAATTCCAGCAGGTCCAGCCCCGTCACCGCCGTCGCCGGCCGCGCCGCTTCCTCGCCCACCCATTGCGCCGCTGCGCCGAGGCCCACCGGCTTCTTGTACACACCGGCAGATGTCTGCCGCACCGTTGCAATCTGGCGCATCGGGCTCGCCACCATCAGGCGCGCCTCGATCAGCCGGTCGAGTTCAGCGGGCGCCACATGCCCGCCCTCGCTGCCCGTCCCGGTATTCAGCGATTTCAGCTCGCGGCCCACAATGGCGCTGTCGTCCCCGGTGCGCAGATAGCGCGTCCAGCCCTCGCGCTGCTCATCCTCGGCCGGGTCGGCCCCGCCGCCCGCCTCCGGCCGCGCCATCTTGACGCTGAGCGCCTCCAGCCGCCGGTCAATCCGGGCGAGCTTTTCATCCGAAAGCGGATCAGCCTCTCCCTTCTTCTCGATCTCGGCAAGGCGGGCATCATTCGCCTGCCGGTAAGCCTCGAACACAGCCATCATCTCCGCTGTGTCGGCCTTTGCCATTTTGGTTTCCCTGGTCATGGTGTCTCCTTTGTTGACCATATTCCACTTACATCCGGCGTTTCACGCCGCCTGCCTCACGCCCCATCCGGGAACGGAAAATCTTGCGCCGCTCAGCATCGGCGCCTGCACGAGGGACACTTCCACAAGGTCCACCTCGATCAGCTCACGTCCACCGCTCAGGCGCGGGCGCCACAGCGACGGCCGGAACCCGATGGAAAGCCCGCTGAGGCCGCGCCCCACCAGCGCCAGCGCCCCGGGCGCCTCCACCAGTCCGCGCACATACAATCCGCGCCCATCCTCGATCACGCGCGTCCAGCGCCCGGCGCGCGCGCCGTCCCGGTGCTGGATCAGCATCTCCACACCATGTCCCGCCCGGCGCAGGCTGCGCGCAAACGCGCCCGCCCGCACAACATCGCCGCCGGAATCGGCCACGCCAAACAGGCTCGCATAGCCTTCAATCAAGAGCGGCTCAGCGCGCATCCTTTGCCTCCAGCGTCCGTTCAATCCGGTCGAGCTGCGCGCGCACGGCAGTCACTTCCGCCTCCAGCCGCGCCAGGCGTTCGGCCACGGGCCGCGATGTGGCCGCCGCCGTTTCCAGCGCCGAAATCCGCTCGGCTGCCGCGCCCGCCCAGAACATCACGCCCGCCCCCTGCAGCAGAATGGCGAGCACCAGCGCAATCGTCACCTTGCCCTCGATCCTCATGCGCTCACCCCCGCCAGCGCCCGCTTCTCCTCAAGGCTCAGAAAATCCGCCGCCGCGATCCGCGCCCACAGCGCCTCCCGCTCGGCCGACAGCGCCGGCACAGCGTCAAGATCAAGGCGCACGTCGATGTCCTCGCCAAACGGCTCGTCCAGCCAGCCGGAAAGCGCCCCGGCAAAGCGCTGCGCCAGAGGCAGAACGGTCATCCGCCAGAAAGCCGCATTCGCCTCACGATAATTCGCATACGTATTGTCTCCCGGCATCCCCAGCAGCATCGGCGGCACGCCGAGCGCCAGCGCGATCTCTCTTGCCGCCGCTGCCCGCGTCTCCTGAAAATCCATTTCGGCGGGCGAGAGCGACAGCGCCTGCCATTGCAGGCCGCCTTCCAGCAGCATCGGCCGCCCGGCATTGCCCGCCCCGGAAAAGCTCTGCGCGAGTTCTTCCTTCAGCCGGTCAAACTGGTCGGCCGGTATCCGCCCGCCCCCGCCATAAACCAGCGCGCCCGAAGGCTTGGCCGCATTGTCGATCAGAGATTTGGCCCAGTCGGCCCCCGCATTGTGCAGGTCCAGCGCCCGGCGCGCGGCCGCCAGCGGCGGCAGGCCCATCGCCTCATCGGCCGGGTTATAGAGCTTCACCTGCATCAGCGGGCACCATCCGCCCGCCTCGCGCCCCACGCGCCGCTCGCTGCCCTGGCCTTTCACCGCCCAGGCCGCCACCCAGCCTCGGCCATCCTTCACAGGGCGCACGCGGCCCGTGCGAATGGGATAGAGCGCCGCCACAGCGCGCTCGCCGGGCAGGCGCACAGCCTCCACAAAAGCATTCCCCGTCAGCAGAAGCTCCGTATACACCGCCTCCAGGAAACCTGCCGTCGCCGCTTCGGGCATCGGCTGGCGCATCAGGCGCGCCACGCCCTCATGCGCAGATTTCAGCGGAATGGAGGCGGCCGCTTCGGCCACCATACGCACACAGCGATAGGCCACGGCGTTCTTCATATACCCGTCGCGTGTCAGCGCCCCGGCCTCGCGGCTGCCCCAGCTGGCGGCGCGCGGCTCGCTCAGCGCCACCAGCGGCCACGCCATAGGGCCGGCCGATTTCAGCTCCTGGCTTGATTTTGCGAATGGCCAATTCCAGTTCAATGTCCCGCTCCTTGGTCGCTGCCGGCCTCATTCCGACAGTGCCAATTCTGGACTCCCCCCACCCCCGCCGGATTGGCAGGCACAGAATTTCGCCATTCCGGGAGCTGCCCTTCTGAATCATTGATGTTTTTTTATGCGGCAGGCTGGCTCAATTACGGGGATAACGGGTGGTCTTGTCCCCCCAAATCTGGCAAGAGCCGGGGCTCCGCCAAAGACAGGAACAGAATCGCAAAATGTCTGCCCGCGTCATATCGATCGCCAATTCCAAAGGCGGTGTCGGCAAAACAACCACCTGCGTCAGCCTCGCAGAGGCCTTCGCGGCCTCTGGCATGCGCACGCTGGTGATTGACCTCGACACCCAGGCCAACGCCTCGCTGCTGATCTTCGGCAACAATGGCGACGAACACCTGTTCGAAGCCATCAATGATTACATGACCATCTCCGACTGGCTGCTGGAAAACTTCTTCGCGAATGAGCAGCGCCGTCTGGGGGAATTCATCATCACCGATGCCAGCGATGTCAGCTTCAAGGGCAATCCCCTGCCGCTGGATCTCATCCCGTCATCGCCGCGCCTGCGGAAAACCGAGCGCGAGCTGATCTACGAGCTGACCGCCAAGGGCTATGCCATGGAGGCCCTGCAGAATCAGGTCGGCAAGCGCCTGCGCGATGATCTCAACCTCCTGAAGGCGCAGTATGACGTCATCCTCTTCGATTGCCCGCCCGGCATCTCGGTGATGACCGAATCGGTCCTCGCCGCCAGCCATCTGATCATCGTGCCCACGATCCCGGACTTCATGTCCACGCTGGGGCTCGACCTCTTCACTGGCGACATCATGAAGAATCTGCGTAACCGGGATATTGAAACCCTCCCGGTTGTCCTGGCCACCCGCTATGATGGCTCCTCCCATCAGCAGGTCGTCCTCGGCGCGATGCGGGAAGCGTCCAATGCAGCGGAAACCGAATTCGCGATGTTCAAGACCGTGATCCCGATGAAGCCGGGCTTTGCCTCCAACCCCATCGAGCTGGGGCCGGAGCCGACGCTGCAGGCCAAATGGTCGGGCGAAGCGCTGCAGATCATCGAGCAGCTGCTCTCGGAAGTCCGGGAGAAGGTTGCATGACCGCCGAAGGCGAGGTGTCCGGCATCCAGGCGGTCAACGCCCTTCTCGGCCTTCAGGAAACGCTCGGCGTCTCCGACAAGGACTGGGCCGCCGCCGCCGGCATGATCGCCAAGAAGCTGCTGCTCTCGGCCGGGCAGACGCCGGAAACCCTCGCCCTTGTGCGCGCCGCCATCGGCGAAGAGGCGTTCAACGTCCAGCTCAAATCCCTCACCCACCACCAGGCCCGCCAGCTCGCCCGCCGCCTCGACAAGCGCGTGCCGGACTTTGAAGTCTCCACCGCCAGCGCCGCCGCCGCCCATGTGCGCAAGCTTCTCGCCGCCGTGAAACCGCCCGAGCCCGAAGCTGAGCCCGAGCCTGAGCCCGTAGAGACCCTCGACGTCGAAACAGCCGCCCCGGAAGAAACGGCAGAGGCTCCCGCAGAAGAGGCCCCGGCTGAAGAGGCTGAAGCAGCAAAGCCCGAAGAGAAAAAAGACCCTTGGGCCACCCCGGCGCTCAGCCTGACAGACGACACCGAAACCGCGCAGCCGGAAGCCACCGGAACGGACTCCACCAGCCCGCCCCCACCGCCGCCCCCCGGCAGCGCCTATTTCGGCCGCAAATCCTTCCGCACCTGATCAGGCCCTGCAGCGCGCGACCTGAAAGAGCACGCCCAACAATTTTCTGGATAGCTATTGCTTTTGGGGCAGCGCCTGAGATTGATTAGGCGGGCGCTGATCCTGGGGAGCGATCGAATTGGGCAATCTCTCTGCGCAGCTGGGCAATATGGTCAGGGCTGCGATCGAAGATCATGATCAGGTGTTCCTGGCATGCGCCGTGTCGCTGGGCATTGATTGCGGGGCAACGGCCGCCACTTTCGCCGCAGCGAAATCCCTCTCTCCGGCGCTCCAGGCCACAAGCAAACTGCTGCGCCCCCCGCTCGAAAGCAATCACCTGCTTCTGCAGCTGGTTCACGAGGTCAAATGGCAGGCACTGCTCGACATTCTGGCCGAGATTGACCGCGATCCGACACCCTATTCGGCCAAGACCCCGCCTTTGGCAAATCTCGTGGACACCGCAGATGAGCTCTCCAGGCAGAAGATTGCGCGCCGTGTCGATGCCCGCGACGCCGAACGGCCGGGAGAGCCAAGCCGGTTTGAAAAGTGCGTCACCTGGCTTCTGACCAGCATCTCGGCCAAATCGCCGGAGATCGCGGCGTTCAGCGAGAGTGACCGGCTGCTGGTGCAACAGCTTGACGCCGCCCTGTCCCGCGAAATTCAGAACCAGCCCGGCGCGCACGATGCCGAGGCCATCCGGTCAGACCTCTTCCGGCTGACCTCCAGCATCGCCGCAGAGACGCTGCTCCTCGAACTGGACGCCCGCGTCGCGGGCAGGAAACCCGTGCCCTTCCGCCAGCGCGTCGCCGAAGGCCCGGCCACGGAAAGCCGCAATGCCCTGGCCCACTTCCTCGCCCGCTTTGACGACCCGGCCACAGGATGGATCGCAACCTATCGCTACCGCCTGAAACAAAGACTGAGCGATACGCAGCGTACGGATGAGTTTCAGCGCATCCTCCTGAACTTCACATCCGAAGGATTGTTGCAGGGCAGGGAAATCCTGACCTACAGCCGGCTGCTTCAGGGCCTGGTCGAGGGGATGTCGGATGATTTCCACAAAAGGTTCGACGACCTTTCCGCTCACCTCACCAGCATCCTCAAGGCGCTCGAAGCCTCCCGGCTCCAGCTCGACCCCCTCGGCGCCGACAAACACAGTCAGTCCGGGGATCGTTTCATTGATTACGTCTATTCCAAGCAGAATACCGAGTTCGTCGGGCGGGGCGGCGAGATGGAGCAGCTCAGAGCGTTCCTCGGCGCCGATGCCCCCATCCTCTGGTGGCAGGTATCCGGCGATGGAGGCCAGGGCAAAAGCCGCATCGCCCTCGAACTCATTCAGGAAGCCGCGCGCAATGGCTGGCATGCCGGCTTCCTCAAATCCGGCAGTATCCACGACATCCCCTGGACAACCCTGCCCATCAATCGCCCGACCCTCTGCGTGGTCGATTATGTGGGCGCCCCGGAGAAAGCCAAGGCCGTTGCCACCGGACTGGTCACCCTGCTCAAGCGCCGGAGTGAGGCGTATGCGGACTGGAATACCGGCATCCTCCAGCCGTTCCGGCTGCTGATCGTGGAGCGGTCTCCCTACGCAACCGAAGACGAAGCGCCCCCCGCCATGTGGTATGCACCCTTCTGCGCAACCGGCGACAATACCAGCATCAGCGGCGCAATGCATGCGCCCCTTCCGCTGCATCTGACGCCCTTGAGTGAAGAGGCCATGCGCCATGTGATCATCAGCTGGCGGAAATACCGGGGCAAGGCCGAACCGGCCCCCGAAGACCTGAACAGGATCATCGCCGCGCTGAATAAAACAGCGTGGGATTCCACGCGGCGGCGCGCCTGGCGTCCCCTGCTGGCAATGTTGATTGCAGACGCCATTCTGGACGGAGCCTCTGGCAGGGACACCACGATCGGGAATGCCCTGAGCTTTCTGCTGGAAGACGAACAGGCGCGGTCCTGGTCGAAGATTTTCCCGCCCGATGGCTTTCCAACCCGGCCGGCCGCCCGGCAAGCGATCCTCGCCACAATGCTGGGCCAGCTCGACATTCCGAACGCAGATCTGGATGAAGCATTTTACCAGCCCGACGATCTTGAAACCCGCAAGCGCGCCTGGACCACGCTCGGCTATGTCGTAGACCCCGCCGCCTCACGCGCCGGCCGGCAAGCGCCGCTTCTGGCCCGCGTGCCCGATCTTCTGGGCGAGTATATGATCGACTGGCTGGAGCCCAGCGAAAGGGAGTGTGAACAGCTCTGCACGGATGCCTGGCGGCTGGACGCCCAATCGGCCTTCGCCTTCCTCGTCCGCCTCGCCGAAGACCGCACCGACCTCGGCATCTCAAAAACCTTCCGCCGCCTGGCATCCGCCATCCCGATAGACATGCCGCCGGAAACCGCCCGTAAAATCGACCTGAACGCAGCTGCCTATTACGGCCTCTCCGGCCTCGCAAAAAAGCTCCTGGAACTCGGCGCCGATCCGGAAACCACCCACGGCAATGGCGCCTTTCCCCTCCTGTTTGCCGCTCAGAACGGCCATGGGGACATCGTCGCGGCCCTCCTGGACAAAGGCGCTGACCCAAACAGGGAAAACCAAAGCAACGGTACCTTC
>NZ_PNMA01000024.1 GCF_013823385.1 Hyphomonas sp. | reverse complement strand
CCTTTTCTATCCGGGCGCCGCGGCGCCCGCCGCGCAGGCTCCACATTGTGAGCCACAAGAACTGCTCCGACCCCGGATGGCCCTGCCAGTCCGGATACAGCCGATTCTACTCCCCTCTCCCATGCAATGGGAGAGGCTGCGAAGGGAAAAGCGTTTGCACTGCAAACGCCCTGAGCAGGGGGTGAGGGCCTCAACGCTCAAGCCACAACGCCGCGCTCAAAGGAGAACTGGCCCCCTCACCCCTACCCCTCTCCCGCAAGCGGGAGAGGGGAAACGCTCAAGACCTGATGCCCTCGCGAGCAAGGCGAAGGCAGTGAGCGGGATCAGAAATCGCACTGCGATTTCCCCGCGAACGGGCTGAGCCTGCAAGGCTCAGCAACAGCTCCGAGCAATAAGAAAATGGTGATCCCGGCGCGATTCGAACGCACGACCTACAGATTAGGAATCTGTCGCTCTATCCTGCTGAGCTACGGGACCACTCAATGTTTTCAAGGCGTTGGGCCGACCCTCCGGCCTGGATGGCCGCTCCGGGCCATCGTCAGGCCATGAAACGGACCTCCGCCACGCCCGGATACCAGAGGGTGGCGCGCCTGTCACGCAGACGGTTTTGGCTCTGATGGTCTATCGTGGCGCGCGTTATGAGGCGCCAATAGAGCCTTTGCCCGCTCCGCACATTTCTCAGGGCTGAGTTCTCCAAACAGTGGCGAAGACTCAATTTTGGTCATGGTGATCGGCCCTGCCGTGTTCATGCCTTTCATCCAGTTTCTGTTGTTCCAAGTTGTACCAGATATCTGTCCCGAGTGATCTATAGACATCATGGCGCTACCTTCGAACACGCCCACGTCCAAGGCGCCGACCGTTTTGTTCTTCTGCTTGTAGATCCAGAAAATGCTGCACTTGTGTTTTACATCGCTCTTTCGAAATTCGAAGAGAACCGTGTCAGAAGTATCCAGCACCGATTCATCATGCCCATAAAGTTCAAGCCCGGAATCAAGCCATCCCTGTCTCAAGCAACCGACAAATACATGAGTACTTGGTTCGAGTGATTTCTTGGGGTCCGCGGCACGCTTCGAAGCCGCATCCTCCGTAAGAGCCTTGAGAGTAGGAAAGTTGCTCTGGATTTTTACGAGCCAGAACCCATTCAGGTCTGGAGCGAACTTGCGCTCAAGATACCGTCCCAATACAGGCGTTCGCCACATCAAGCGCCAAAACGGCGACCAAAAACAAAGTCCAACAATGCCCGAGGTAATCAAGCCAACTGAGCGCCAATGCTCAGCAGGGCTTTGGGGGTTTTGGTTTGCAATATCCACGAGCCAGTTCAGTCCGAAGGAACCTGAAAGTACCACTCCCGATAGAATCACTATAACCGTTCTAGGACTCAAAAGTTGTATCATGGGACTTGAAATCCTTCGAACAAAACACGAACTTAGGTGGGATTTTTACTAGGAGACTTCAAGTGGCCGATACGCTTGTGAATGCAAATGCGCTGTTTCATGGCCTCAAGCGAGAGCCCAGCTTTCATAAGAAGATCACCATCGCCGCAGGAGACGTGGAAGACGTCATGCTGCGCTCAGCTCGGAAAAAGCTTCGGGATGCTATTCGAGCGCAGTTTGCGAGATACTCTCAGGTCATTAAGTCCGAAAGAGTACGGCAGTTGCTTTTTGAAGGGCGCGGCCATGCGTTTCGGGACGCAATGGATAAGTACCCGCTAACCACGGTGAGGTTCCTAACTCAGGGATCTTTTGCTTACCAGTTGCTTGTGCGCCCCGCCAAGCCGGAGCAGGAGATCGATCTCGACGACGGGGTATATGTCCCAATGCCGTTCGTCGGTGGCAAACCTGCAGTTTCATCCAAGGGACTTTTCGATCTGCTGGAGACAGCGATCGCTGACGTCGTCGCAAGCAACGGCTGGAAATTTGAGCGCAAAGACACTTGTGTCAGAGTCCTTATTGGCAAAGGCGCTCACGTGGATTTGCCAGTGTATGCTGTCGAAGCAAAAGAGTTTGAGCGAGTCCGAGATCTTCTAGACGAACAACTCGATCCGCAGCAGGAAGATTGGCGTGGATTCGATTTGGTAACGGCAAGCGCGCTCGGACGCCAAATTGAAGCGGCCAAGATTCTTCTTGCGCATCGAGAGAAAGATTGGGAGCCATCAGATCCGAAGCAATTCTCCGACTGGTTTGTCGAGCAGTTGGACCTTTATGGTCCCTCCCTCCGGCGCATCATCAGATATCTGAAGGCTTGGCGCGACAATTCCTGGGTCGATGGTGAACTCAAATCGATGGCGCTGATGATTCTCTGCGTTTCTGCGTTCTTCGATTTGGAGAAACGGCCCTCTGATGATCGTGATGACTTGCTTGTATTGGAGGTTGCAAGGCGCCTGCCCCAAATGATCCGACAAGGATCAATCCGTTGGCGCGACGACAAACCCTGCCTGGACCAGAATTGGTCGTTGGAGGTAAGAGATGAAATCGCCGCCAAGGCAGAGGCATTCCGGCACTTTGTCGAGAGTGCGCTCGTTCGGAACGGTGTGGCTGAGCTAACTGTCAAGCACCTGCGCTCGGCGTTTGGTGATCGGTTTCCTGACGCTCCAGAGTCGGTGCAAATTGGTGTCGCATCAAGAGTGGCAGTTCTGAGAGACACGAAACCCGTTACTGTTCCGCAGCCCAACGTAGGTAGCAGCATCTCTGGATGATTAATCGAACGGATGCCCTTTGGCAGATCCGGACGACTTTGAGCGTTCGTGGATTTATTCCTGATAAATTAGATCCGCGCAGATTTGTAGGAACGCTGGTGGTTGGGCACCACACGATTGATGTTGTGGTTGAGGTCCCAGACTTAGACTTTATACAGCTGCCGCGAGTACACTTACAGAACCGTCATCAACTCCCTTGGGATGTGATTGCTCATCAAAGGCGAGAAACCGGCATCTGTTACGGATTGCAAGGTCATTATAGCCTCGATCCAGCGTTCCCAGGTGCCGCAATCTTACGCGTGCTAGCCGATTGTGTGAAAGCCCTACTGAGTTCTGCTAAGGGGCGGGGTGCTGAAGAGGCCGCTAGAGAGTACGCCGCTTACTGGGGAGGCCCGTCAGTATGTTTGATTTCGCCCCTCCGACAAGGTACGCGCCTTACTGCGTATAGGCGGAATGTACTAGGAAGAGGGCCAAACTCACTTCTGGCTTCAAGCCAAGCTGATCTGCCACAAGGATACGCTTCACTCAAAAAACAGTACACGGTAGTTGAACTTCCGGGGCCCGCCCAACCGGCAGGTGAAGTTTTGGTGCCTAGTCGCCTGAGTGATCTATTCAAATGGCTGTCGTCACTTGGGGCTGATGCGGGTGTGGAAAGAACCTGCATTCAAGCGATGAAAGACTCAGGTGGAATTGTAATATCTGCGAGCAATGGCCTTTATGGCGTTGATCTTCACACCCCGGCACTCCTCGCAGCCATAAAGGGACCTCGTGCAAACTTCTTTTCGGCGCGGGTTAAGTCAGAAAGTGAAAAAATAGAGATTGAGAGGTTTCAGGTGAGCCCGGCAGATTTAGGTTCGGTAGTGACGCGTTCGTTGCCAGTTGGCTCCGCAACTTTGTCAGAGCGGAACGTTTGCTTGGTCGGGTGCGGAGCTATTGGAGGGCATTTGGCGAAGCTACTGGCACAACTTGGCGCAGGACATAAAAAGTCACTTTCACTAATTGACCCCGATTTGCTGACTGCCGGAAACATAGGTAGGCACGCGCTAGGCTTCGAATATGTTGGCCAATGGAAATCGGAAGCCGTCGCTGCTGAGCTGGCTAAGTTTCATCCACAAATCTCAACTAAGGCAGTGGTTGGAACGGTAGCGGATCACCTCGCTGCTCTAAGCAGATGTGACCTAGTGGTCGACGCAACCGGCGTGGAGAATGTTGCGTCCCAGCTAAACCGCTTCTCGATAGAGCGAAGAGGAGTCAAACACCCACCTGTGTTGTTTCACGTACATCTGTTTGGATATGGAATTGCCGCTCAGTCCTTCGCGAATTTGGGCTCAGGCTACGCGTGCTATCGTTGCCTTCGCCCGGATCGAAGCCAAAGTTGGAGGCACGATCCCAAACTTGATGTGCGTACCGAGGACGACCCCGTCGATGGAGGGTGCGGTGATGGCGCCTTCTTGCCCTATGGACCATATGCATCTTCGGCAGCGGCATCGCTGTCTGCTCAACATATCCACGACTGGGCTCAAGGTAGAAACCGCAGCACTCTACGTACGTTGACTCTCGACCCTGACCGGGGACGACAGATTGCTCCAACAACTCCAACTGTTCATGAACATTGCCCAGAATGTCAGTGAGCGTCTTAATAGAGCAATCCGTTTTAGATGGAATCACCGATCGGTCAAAATCGAATCGTCCAAATGAAGCAGGGGGCTTGCTTCTTGGGTATCGAAAGGGAAACGATCTTCACGTTGTGGATTTGACGGGACCGCTCCCAATGGATGTTGCATCTCCTGTCCGGTTTTTCAGGAAAGATCCCCGGCATCAAAGAGACGCGACTCGGAAATGGAAGGGTAGCAGGGAAACGTTGGACTGGGTCGGAGAATGGCATAGCCACCCGAACGGCACTCCTTATCCCTCTAGCATCGACGAAACTACTTGGCGGACCCAAGTTCGACGACGCTCTGTTTCAATGGCTTATATAATCAGCGGTGCTAACTCTCATGCAGTTTGGTTGGTTGATCCGTTGAAGCTAACGGTATTTCCGCTCTGCCCAATTGGAGCAGACAATTCTGCGACCCTTTTTGAATTGAGTCATTCCAGTTGAGTGCAATCCTCGGCAATGTTTTGACGATTTTTCAGCCGTCAGGATCTAGCAGTTCGGAAGCTTCAACATCGATACTGGCGGCAAGTTGCACAAACTCCAAAATGTCGAGCCGCCGCTCATATCCCTCCACCTTCGCGACGAACGACTGCGGCCGCCCTAGCTTTTCAGCCAGTTCGGCCTGCGTGAGGCTCGCCGCAAGCCGCGCCTCGCGCAGCCTGTCGATGATCCGCCTGTAGCGGGCGTCTGCGAGCGAGTTGGCCAATCCGCGTCCTGTTGCCTTGGAACACGAACCGGCCTAATCCCGAATCCGGATTATCCCATTTCAGGATACCGGCATGGACGCCCTGAGCACCGGCCAGTCCGGCAAGATCGCAGAGTACTTCCTGGCTTGCGCGGTAATGAGCGCATCCGGCGGGAGGCTCTCCCCATTCCTGCCCGCTTCCGACGACCACGGCGTGGACCTGGTCGTGATGGACCGGCTGACCCACGGATGCCTCGGCTTGCAGGTGAAGTCATGGCGCGCATCCCTCGGCGCCGAGAGGCGCACGGTGCAGTTCGACGTGCGCAAGGCAACATTCAATCCGACGCCCAGGCTAGCCCTGGCGATGGTCGTGCTGGACCCGGAGACGTTGACGATGGAGGTCGGCTGGCTGATGCCGATGCAGGCCGTGCCGTCGGTCTCTGTCGAGCAGGCCGACAAGTTCGCGCTTACGCCGAGCCGGTCGCCAGCGTCATCAGACAGGTATGCCGGGTATCGGCACACGGAGATCGGATCGCTGATCGGTGGACTGATCGGGATGATGCCCACCAGCGGCTGAACATCACCGTTCGCGATTGCGCCTGGCCTGCGCGTCCGTAGGCACGGCATCGTCCCTCTTCCTCAGGTTGGACCTGTACCAGGCGACGCTGGCCGCCGAGGTGTTTGCCTTCGGGAACCGCCGCCGCACCTCCGCCAGGACCTCCTCGTTGGTCAGGCCGTTCCTGAGCAGCGCCTCCGCCGTTTCGCCGATTCCGGTCCACCGGTCCGATGCCAGGTGTTCCAGAATGGCATCCCGGACCAGGTCCGCGATGGGACGGGACAGCTCCTCGGACATCTCCTCGAGCGCCAGATGCACGTCTGAGGGGAGCCCGATGGTGAGCCGCACGAGTCTGTCTTCCGCCATGTCCCTGTTTTCACTCCATTTTGTTGATGCGCATCGGTTATGTTGGTGCGTAGTGGTGCGTCTGGCACGCTGGATGCAACTGCTTCCTCGGGTGCCCTGCGAGACCATGTGGTTCGAACGGTTGAGCATCCGTGAATAAGGTACACTTCAATGCATACTGACCTGAAAGAAATGTCGCCCGACGAGATCGTCGCGTTTGCCCGGACCAGGGCACCCAAGCTCCACCCCCTGACGGACGTGCTCGGGTCGCCGGTGCTCCTCAAGGACGACGGTGGCTTCGAGAGCATCACCTGGGAGATCTACACGGGCCTCGGCATGGCATCCGGGACCGGCAGGATTACCAGCAACGACCCCGCACACGAGGCGCGGATGAACAGGCCGGAGGTCCGCCGCCGCATCACGCTCGCGATGATGACCAACTCGCCAAGCGACCTCCCACCAGGGGGCAGGCTGTCGATCGACCTCATGCTTCCCGGTGACGAGCCCCTGCCCCCCAGAGACGAGGACATCACGTTCAGCATCGGCTGGGTCCCCGACGAGGAGTGAACCAGAGCTGTCACTGGTCCTCCCCGGCGATGCTCCGCGCCGGGGAGGACTTCTCACCACCCACCAACATCGACAAGGATCAGCACAATGAACATCCAAGAAACAGGCGGCGTCGCCCGCGTCGCGAAGCTCCGCAAGGTCGGCCTCGATAACCGGGAGATCGCCAAACGCACCGGCCTCACCCTCGGGACCGTCCAGAGCTACTGCAGCTTTCTGAACAAGGCGAACGGCAATGCCCACCACGCCAGCCAGTTCATGTCCCAGGCAAGCATGAATTCATCGCGCGTCGGTTACGGCCGCATACGGAAGACCCGTCGGTGATAGCCGCCAGCGGTCCGGGCGGCGTCGAGGCTCAGGGGGTTACACTGCACCACCCTCGGCACACCGTGAAAAGTGACCCGGCCGCGTGCGGCGGCCGGGTCCAGTCCGTTCAATCATGCACACCGGAGAAGGATGATGCAGGAACAGAATGCGCCGCAGGAGGGCGGAACTGAACCCCTGCTCTCGACCGAAGAGGCCGCCGCGCTGGCGGGCCTCTCCAGGCACACGATCAAGAACTACCGGTCCTCAGGCAGCGGCCCGCCGTTCGTGAGGCTGAAGGGCGGGAGGGTCGCCTACCGGCGCCGTGACGTGCTGGCATGGCTGGCCGAACAGCCCGCAGAGGACGCTGACCTGGTCGACACCGTCGAGGCCGCCCGGATCGCCCGCCTTTCGACGAAGCACCTGGAGAACCTGCGCTGCTACGGCGCGGGCCCACCGTTCGTCAGGATGAAGGGCCAGCGCGGCAAGACCGCCGTCTTCTACCGGCGCGACGACGTGGTCGCCTGGAGGGACGCGCGATGAGCGAACCTGCATTCCAAGGCGATCTCTACACCGACGACTTCGACCTGATACCGCTGCACCGCTGGGACGCAACGCGTACGGACAAGGGCAAGACCAGGAAGGTCGGCAAGAGCCCGATCGACAAGGACTGGGTGACCAGGCCGTTCGACCGCGCCGTCGTCGCCGAGATGGTCGCCCGCGGCCATAACTACGGCGTCCGCCTGAAGCCCTGCCACCTGGTCGTCGACGTCGATCCCCGCAACATGCCGGAGGGCCGCGACACCTTCGCCGAGCTTTGCGATGCGGTCGGCCTCGACCCGGACCAATACCCCTGCGTGCGGACGGGCTCCGGCGGTCTCCACGTCTACATGTGCAAGCCGGAATCGGTGGCCGCGGTGAACGAGCTGCCGGAGTTCCCCGGCGTGGAGTTCAAGTCGTACGGCCGACAGGTGGTCGCCGCAGGCTCGCTGCACCCGGACACCGGCCAGACCTACGAGTGGGCGTCCATCGACGACCTGTCCTCACCGCCACCGGCCGCGCCGCAGGCCCTGCTGGAACTGGTCGCGCGCCCCACGTCGGCGCTGACGAGCAAGCGCCCCGCCGCAGCAGTCATCGACGCCGACCGGCTCCAGGAGATGCTGGACGCGATGGACCCCTGCGACTACGGAACAAATGCTGAGTGGGAGCCTTTGCTCATGTCCGTGCACGACGCGACGGGCGGCGACGAGGAGTGTGGCCGGATCTTCGACGCCTGGTGCAGCGCAGGCCCCGGCTACCGCGGCGACGTGATGAGCCGCTGGCGCTCGCTCCGCTCCGACCGCGAGCACCGCCGCGGCGTCGGGACGCTGATGCGGCTGGTCGACGGCAACGCCGATGCGCTGGCCGTGGTCGCGCGTGCGGTCCGGGGCGACCCGGCCGACGACTTCGCGGCAGACATCCCGTCGGCCGGGCCGGTGCACCGCATGAAGATCAACGCCCACGGCAAGGCAGCCGACACGATCGAGAACGCCTTCGCTGCCGTCGCCGAGTCCGGCCTGAGACCGCGGCTCAACGAGTTCAAGCGGTCCGTAGTGTTCGAGCGGCCCGCTTGGGACGCGTCCTTCGGAACCGAGGTCACAGAGGACACGCTGCGCCTCGTACGGGAACTCCTAATCGTCCAGTTCGGCCACCTCGCCTACAGCCCGTCGAGGGAGAACGTCTCCGAGGCCGTGATGACCATCGCCTACAAGGACAAGTTCAACCCGGTGACGGACTACCTGGACGGGCTCACCTGGGACGGCGTGCGCCGGATCGACGGCCTCTTCCCGGCGTACTTCCGCACCACCGACGGCGCCTACGAGCGCGCCGTGGGCCAGGCCTTCATGGTCGGCGCGGTGGCGAGGGCGAGGAGGCCCGGCTGCAAGCGCGACGAGATGCCGGTTCTGAAGGGTCGCCAGGGCGCGGGCAAGTCCACCGGCCTGCGCGTCCTGTTCAGCGACGCCTTCTTCTCCGACGCCGAGCTGAACGACCTGCGGAACAAGGACGCCGCCATCGGCCTCGAGGGCACGTGGCTGCACGAGTTCGCCGAACTCGACGGCCTCTCCCGGTCCGAGAGCTCCACGCTGAAGGCCTTCCTCTCTCGCGCAGTCGACCGCTATCGACCACACTACGGCAAGGTCACCCAGGATGTGCCGCGCCGCTCCGTGTTCGCGGGCACCTGCAACGAGGGCAGCTTCCTCCAGGACGGGACCGGGGCGCGCCGCTACTGGCCGCTGACCGTGACCGGCGAGGTCGACGTGGAGGCCATCAGCCGCGACCGCGACCAGCTCTGGGCCGAGGCCGACGCGGCCTTCAAGGCCGGCGAGGCCTGGTCGCTCCCGCCGGAGCTGTGGGGCGAGGCTGCAGAGCGCCAAGCCGATGAGACGGCGGCGGACCCCTGGGCAGACGAGATCCTGGCGTTCCTCGAACACAGGCAGGACGTGCTGGAGGGCGAGGAGGCGCCGAGCCCCCACCGGGTGCTGACGCGCGAGCTGCTGGGGCACCTCGTGGTCAACGTCTCGCAGAGGAACCGGAACCACGAGAGGCGGCTTCGCTCGGTCATGGAGTCCCTAGGATGGGAGCACTCGAAGTCCGTCAGGGTCCGGATCGACGGGGCAGACGTCATCAAGGCGGGCTACAAAAAGGTCGGCACGTAGACCTTGTAGACCTCGTAGACCAAAAAGACCTAGGTTCATAAAAGCCCTGGGAGCGTGACCACTGTGCGCAGCACCCACCCTAGGTCACTGATACCAGACTTAATAGAAATAAGGTCTACAAGGTCTACAAGGTCTACATCGGAGCCCAAGGCACTGGAAACGCTCGCCTTTCCACGTAGACCTTCTGGGACCGTCAAGGTCTACGAGGTCTACGTACCGGCAGAGGACTGGGAGATCCCGACGGGTACCAAGTCAGAGGCCACGTTGGGCATTGAGCTCGAGGGTTCGAACCGCTTTGCCGGGACGCCATTCTGTTGACCGAAGAGGCACGCACGCCTCGACCGGAAAACGCAACATGTCATCTCTCCTCCCAAGGCTGAAGGCCGACCCCGCCCCCAAGTCGCAGTACGCCTCGCCCGTCCAGATCCCCGCAGACCTCAACGAGCGCTTCCTCCGCCTGCTGTCGGTCAGCGGCCAGGTGAACTGGTCGGCCCAGCAGCTCGGCGTCTCGAAGGGCACGATGTACGCGAGGCGCAACCGGGACGCCCGGTTCGCACGCGACTGGGACCTGGCCGTCAAGCAGGCGACCGAGGACAGGGCCGCGGCGATCCTGGCGGGCGTCGACGACCACATCGTCAGCCACCTGAGGACCCAGCTGGTCCCGCTCCTGGACGCCGAGGGCAACCCGGTCGTCGACGAGGACTTCGAGCCGGTGTACGTGTCCACCCTGTCGTTCAGGGACCTGGCCTCCATGCGCAGGGCCGTCGCCTCTGCCGCCCCGGGCGTCCAGGTGAACCTGCAGCAGAACTTCGCCGGCGACACCGTGCCCCGGCTGAGCGCCGACCCGGTCGACGTGGACGCGCTGATCGCGGAGATCGACGCCGATGACTGAGCCGACGGGCCGGGTGCTGGTCCTGGAACGCGACGGCACCGCCACCGTGCCCCTGTCGCCCGACGAGCTCGCCCTGTACGACGGGCCGACGCGCAGCAGGTGCGCCCTGTTCCGGGTGCAGACGGTGTCGGCGGCCGACCTAGAGGCGGAGCTGGCCGGGATCGCCGACGTGCTTCCCTGGCTGCGCGACGTCGACCGCGAGCGTGCCGTGCGTGACCTGCACGCCCAGGGTGCGCCGAGGACGCTCCTGGACCACGTGGCGCGCACGCCGGTCGCCGCCTTCGGGCCGACGAACTGGATCACGGTCGAGGTCGTCAGGGGACGCTGGGAGACCGACATGCCCTTCCGGTCCGACCGGCTCTGCGCCGGAGGCGGGATGGTGTTCGACGCCGCCCTGCCCATCGGGATGGGGCCGGAGGACGTGAGGGCCACAGCGGCCGCTGTGCCGAGGGGAGACCCGAGGCGACGGGAACGCCTGGCGGTGCTGCTCGGCCAGCACGACGACGGGCTGTCCGCCGACTGACGGTCTGTCGCCCTGCCCCGCCTAACCCCCTGATACGGCTGGGGAAGCGTCCTCCGGGGGCGTGCCCTGGCCATCCGCCAGGCCATCGATGCCACGATGATAACCGACAAGCCCGTCTCCACGGTCGACAACGAGCGACCCAGGCCCTCCACGGTCGATGCCGTCCGAGAGGCCGCGGCCGACTGCGCCTTCGACCCCAGGGGGACGCCCCGCTCCAACCAGGCGAGGCTCCTGTTCAGCCTCTACAACTGCGTCGGCCTGCCGTTCCCCTACGGCTGGCGTGAGGCCTGCGTTGCCGTCTTGGCCGCGAGGTCCGTGCCGGCGACCATCCTCCAGCTGGACCAGCTGCACACGGCCATGATCAGCGACGCCGCGGCCGACTTCGAGGGCTGGCCGGGGATCGACCGCCAGCTCGTCGCCGACCTGCTCGACAGGCTGGACCACGTCAGGGCACCCGCTGCCTGGTCGAGGCGCTGAGCCTCTGCGCCATCGTTTCCGCTCCGGGGGTCCGCTTCCCGGCCGACCGGCGTCAACGTCCGACCGACGCGCCCGCATGCACGCACGACAGAGGAGGAGACGACATGGCGGACACAGACAAGCTGAGGCGGAACCTGGCCGCGGCCGAGGCCGAGCTGGCCGAGGTGCAGTCGGCAATCGCGGCGGCCCTGGCCGACGACGCCGACGCCCGGCACCTGCAGGCACGCAGGGACAAGCTGGAGGCGAAGGTGCGCGACCTCGCGCCGGCGATCACGCTGGCGGAGGCCCGACAGGCCGACCTGGCCCAGCGCGCACGCGCCGAGGAGGCCGCGAGGCTGACCGGCGAGGCCCTGGAGGCCGACCGTGCCATGCTGGCTGCGGCCGACGGCGTCGACGCCGCCCTCGCCGCCCTGGGCGAGGCCTACTCCGTGTACTCGCTGGCCATGCTGGACGCGAAGCGCGCCCGGCAGCGCGCCGGCTCCGACCTCAACGCCGTGGTCCGGGCCACCGAGCACTCGCTCCGCTGGGCGATGGCGTCCGGCGCCCGCCACTTCATGGAGGCGATGGGCGCCGCCCGCGTCCCCGTCCACCGCGAGACCCCGTTCGGCGCCTCAGTGCGCCGCGTGCTCCCCAAGCTGAAGGATACCGACCGATGACCCCCACCGAACGACTGGCCGAGCTCGAGACTCTCTCGAAGGCCGCAGGCGCCGCGCCCCCGCAGAGACGCTGGCGAAGTGCAACGCCCTGCTGGAGGAGCGCGTCCAGGAGCGCATCGCCAAGGGCGAGGCCGAGCTGGCCGCACGAGACTTCGTGCTCAGCGCCCGCGACCCGATCGGCTCCCGGCTCTACGCGCTCTCCTGCGACCTCGCAGAGACGGTCGCCCACAACCGCGACGCCCTGCGCGACACGAACTGAGAAAGGCCCGCCCGGGGTTTCGGATGTTTACCCGGGCAGGTCAGGCGCCGTCCGTTCGTTCCTTAGCGGACGGCGCCAACACCCATCGGCGATGACCGACGCCGACCGGCGACGGGCCGGGGCCGCCGGACAGGACCGCTCCGCCGGTCCGGCGGCCAATCCGTTCAGCTACGTCCCTCGTCCTGCATCTTCCGTACCCTGACGGCCTCGGCGTGCAGCATGGCGCGGTAGTACATGAAGCGTTGGTCGTAGACCTGGTTCAGGACGTCCAGGTATGCCGGGTCCACGCCCGGGAAGGTCCGCACCCTGCTGGGGTTGTCGAGGTAGGCCTCCACGAAGGCGACCGGGTCCTCGATCACGCCCTTCTGCATCAGCGTCGACCACAGGTGCTGGGTCGTCGTGACCAGCACGTTGATGAGGGCGAGGTGGTTGATCCGGTCCTCCTCCAGTGAAGCGATCCGGCGCTGCAGGTCGAGCATTTCGATGGCCAACGCTTTCTCCATTTCATTGGCAGCAGAAGATTTACCGTCTGGCTACTCAACGCTGAGGCCTTCTTACCGGCCTACTATCCAAGTCGGCGCTTAGCTTCAAAACCGAAGAAAGGTGTTCTGTTTTCATTTGGTTTGTTTGCTTAACTTTGATCTTGGATCGGGACTATGCTTTCGAACGCTGGTCGAACAAACATAAACGATACAGGGAGCTCCGAGGAAAGACGATCTCTACTCTCGTGGTACACTTGGGCCCTCACGTCTAAACACTCTTCTTCAAACTCAGCGAATCTGCCGGAGATTTCGAAACTCGAGTAAAGGGTGTTTGTTACTTGGTGTACCTTGCTTTCTATATGGTTGGAGGTGAGCTGATAGCCAGTATAGCCAAAGCCAAAGATGACCGCGATACTGAAAAGAAACGCTCGCAGAGAGAATTTTCTGCTGCTCGGGGAGAGCAAAGACACGACTGATGCCAATATAAGAACGGCTGTAAGTGATTTCGCAACGCCAAAGTAGACAAACCCCACATGCTCTACTTCGTTGAGTGGGTAGTTCAAGGACTCCTGAGAGTAAGCAATCAGCCTACTGACTTGAAAGAGGCTAAAATCTTCTGACATTGCGCAGGACAACTTGGCCACGCGATTTATGTCCGACCACTGAAAAAATGCCCACTCATTCGAGTAAACCAACGTGAACGGAATCAAGTTCCCGAACGTTGTAAAGAACGGCGGCCAGACCAAAAACAGGAATAGCAAGAACGTAAGCCGATATACGGGATGGAGTTCTTCCATTTTGGAATCGCCAAAAGCGACTCGATTGACCAATTGAAATGATGAATCGATTAAATTGCCTACCTTAAGGTGACTTGAGGCGACAATCACCGAAAGCAACACTATCCCCGCTGAAGAGTAGAGTGCCTCTGCCAGGCCTCCGATGTCTGAAACCGACGGCATTTTCTCCTCCCACAACGAGAAAAGCCTACAGAGATATTCCTTGGCTTGCAACCTTTGCGTCTAAATGGAGCAGGCGCAGTCCTTATCGTTAGTCAACTACGTTGAACCAAAAAGGCGGGCACCCATAAACTCGTGGAGGTCCGTGGTGCGGTACTTCACCAGCCGCCCCAGCTTCACGTAGGGCGGACCCTCCCCGTCGACGCGCCAGCGCTCCAGCGTAACCGTCGCGATGCCGGTCAGCTCGCTCGCCTGCCGGGTGTCCAGGTAACGGGGCTGCGCCGCCTGCTCCGCAAGCAGCCGCTCGATGCGCTCAAGTCTCTCGATCACGTCGTCCATGCACGGAGGGTAATGCCGTGCCGGGCCGTCGTAACCCGCTGAACCGGAACCGAGGGTCAGCCCCGGTAGGACAGCAGCCGCCCCGCCACGGTCTCTACCGCCTCCCGCATGTGGCCGGTGAGGTGGGCCCTGGTCACGTAGCCGAACGTGACGTCGGTACTGGCGTGGTTCAGCAGCAGCTTCAGCGTGGCGTGGTCGACGCCCGCCTCCATCGCGTGGGTGCTGTAGTTGTGACGGAGGGCGTGCGGGTTGAACGGGAACGTCTTCGTGCGCTTGACGTCCCTCAGCGGCTTCGACAGGTCGCGCGGCGAGGGCAGTACGAACTCCGCCCCGAGCTCGCGCAGCTCCTCCAACTCGGACAGCAGGTGGGAGCAGAGCGGCAGGCGGAAGGGCCGCCCGCCCTTCGGGTGCGGGACGAACAGCACCCCATCCTCTATGTGCTCCCACCGCATCCGCTTCACGTCACCGCAGCGGAGGCCGGTCAGCAGCAGCGTGAGCCAGGCCCTCCGCATGATCGGGCAGTCGACCGAGTCCAGCCGCCTCCACAGCTCCGGCATGTCCGATGGCGGGACCGCGTCGTCCCTCCTCTGCTCCCTGTTGAACCTGACCGCCCTGGTGACGGGGTTCGGCGGCAGGTCGTGGGTGCGGGCGGCGTCGTTGTGCAGGGCGCGAAGCGTCCGCATGGCCCCGTTGGCACGGTAGGGCCCGCACTCCCTCGTGACCCTCTCGTGGAGGGCCCGCAGCTCCTCCCTGTCCAGCTCGTCCATCGGCACCCTCCTCAGCGGGCGCAGCGGTCCCTCGACGCTCTTGCGGTAGAACTCCTTGGTGCGCTCGGTCAGGTCGTCGCGCAGCAGGTAACGCTCGAGCGCCTCCTGCACGTTCGGCACGGAGGTCACGGGCCTCCTTGGGTCCTCGCCACGCTTTAGCGCCAGCCGGAGCTCTGCCGAGCGCGTCCTGGCCTCCCTGAGCGTGACCTCGTCGGCCCTTCCGACGTTGACGGTGACGTAGCCTCCCCCACGCCTGTTGATCCGGCCGACGTGGCGGTACGAGCCGCCCGTCGAACCGATCACGAGCCTGAGGCCCTTCGCCTCAGCGTCGTAGAACTGCTGGCCCGGCTCGGCCTCCCTCAGCCACCTGGTGACCGACGCCTGCGTGAACTTCTCTGCCATCTCTCCAGACCCTATCTCAGGCCATGCGGCAGAAACGGCCCCGCACGGCTCCAGACGGTAAGATGGCGATAAAACAAGGGCTTGCGAACCGCTAAAGCGGCTCGGCAAGGCATCATATAGTCCGTATACGGCACTTAGGAATCTGTCGCTCTATCCTGCTGAGCTACGGGACCAGCCGATGCCTCCTCTATCCGAAAATGCGGGCGCGTTGAAGCGGAAAAGCGCGGGTCACGCATGCTCCAGCGCCTGTTTCAGGTCTGCCAGAAGGTCATCCGGGGCCTCGATCCCCACGGAAAAGCGGATGAGGCCGTCGGTAAAGCCGATCCGGGCGCGCACATCGGCAGGCACCGCCGAATGCGTGGTCGAGCCGGGATGGCACATCAGGCTCTCCGTGCCGCCCAGGCTCACCGCCAGCTTGATCAGCTTCAGATTGTCCAGAAGCCGGAAGGCCGCCGCCTTGCCGCCCTTCACATCGAAGGAAAAGGTCGCCCCGGCGGCCTCGCACTGCTCATCGAACACCCGCTTCTGGGGGTCGCCCGCCTCCAGGAAGCCCGGATACATCACCTGGGAGACCTTCGCATGACCCTTCAGATATTCGGCGCAAATCCGGGCATTGGTGAAGGCCCGCTCCATCCGCAGCTGCACCGTCTCCAGAGACCGCGTCAGCAGCCAGCAGGTATGGGCGTCCAGCATCGTGCCAAGATAGTTCCGCATACGGCGGATCTTCGTCAGCATCTCCTCATTGCCGACAATCCCGCCGGCGATGAGATCGGAATGCCCGCCGACATATTTCGTCAGCGAATAGAGCGCGAGATCGGCCCCATGCTTCAGCGGCTTGTGCCCGATCGGCCCCATCATGGTATTGTCGCACATCAGGATCGGGCGGCGGCCGGTCTCCGCTTGGAGGATATCCGCCACGCGGGCGCAGGCGGCAATGTCCACAAGCGCATTGGTGGGGTTGGCCGGAGACTCGGTGAAGATCACCGAGACCGGGCCATGGCGGCCTGCAGCCTCCCGCGCCGCCGCCAGGATCTGCTCCTGCGTCGACCAGGCATCAAACTCTGCCGATTGCACGCCCCAGCCCGGCATGAAACTCCGCACAAAGACTTCCGAAGCGCCGTAAAGCGGGCTGGAATGCAGGATCGTGGTTCCCGGCTCAGCGCAGGCAAACAGCGCCGTGGTGATGGCCGACATGCCGGAGGAAAAGGACAGCGCCGCCTCCCCGCCATCATAGAGGGTCAGCCGGTCCTCCAGCACTTCCATATTGGGGTTGTTGAAGCGGGTGTAGATGAGATCGGCCTCCTCCGGATCCCCCTCTTCCCAGCGCCCGGCGAGCCGGCGGAACAGCGCCTCCCCATCCCGGGCGGATTTGAAGGCGAAGGTCGAGGTCATGAAGATCGGCGGCTTGATCGAACCTTCAGACATGAAGGGATCATAGCCAAACCCCATCACCAGCGATTCCGGGCTCAGCGTATGGCCCGCGATTTCCCGCTTGCGATAGGACTTCAGGGGTTTTGACATGGGGGTCCTCCCGTATACTTATCGTAAGGGAAAGCTTACCGGCCAAAAGACTGCCTTAGCAAGGCGAAGTCACTTGCCTCCCGCCTGCCTGCCGGGTGATAGTTGCGCGATGGACGAGGCAGGGCGCCGGGCGCCGATCCGCAAATTCGTGATCTTCGCCGCCGCGCTGATCGTGGCGGCTTGCGGCCGCGCGCCGTCTGATCCCCTCGAAGGTCTGGCGGTGGGCGAGCGAGGCCGGGTCGTGCGGGTAATCGATGGCGACGCGCTGGTGCTGTCGACCGGGCAGAGCGTCCGCCTCATCGGCATCGAGGCGCCCGCCGGACCCAGCCGGGGCCGCGAGGGCGAGGCAGGCTTTGAAGAGTCCAAACGGGCTCTGGAAGACATGGCCCTCGGCCGGGAAGTAGAGCTGCGCTATGGCGGCCTCACGCGCGACCGGTATGACCGCGCGCTCGCCCATGTCGTCACGACAGATACGCTGGGCCCGAAATACTGGCTGAATGCGGAAATGGTGAAGCGCGGCGCTGCGCGGGTGCGGGTCTATCCGGATACGGCGGCCGCAAATGATCTGCTCCTGCCCCTGGAGGTGGCCGCGCGCGAGGAGAAAGCCGGACTCTGGAAAGGGCGCCTCTGGGCCATCACTGAGGCAGACGCCTTGCCCGATACATTCCAGGGCTTCCAGGTGGTGGAAGCGGTCACCAGCGGCATGCAGGGCTCAGACTTCCGGGGGGTGTCCTGCGACGTGCTGCTGGAACGCTCCCTGCTGGTGCTGGAGATCGAGAGCGCCGCCGCCGCGCTCTGCCAGATGGACCCGGACACGCGGATCCGCGCCAGGGGCTATGTGCGCAATCTCCGTATGGAGATCACTCATCCGCTGAATGTGGAGATATTGGAGGCGCCCTGACGGGTCAGGCGTCGGGAACGAGGCCTGCGGTTTCCGGGTCGCCCGCGATCTCTTCCAGCGCGCGCTTGAGTTTCAGAAGGGCAGCATGCTCGATCTGCCGCACGCGCTCCTTGGAAACGCCGATCTCCTCGCCCAGCGCCTCCAGCGTCATGGGCTCATCGGAGAGACGCCGGCGGGTGATGATATGGGTCTCGCGCGGGGTCAGCGTCTTCATGGCCGCCTCGATCCAGCCATGCCGGCGTTCCGTGTCGCGGCTGCGCATGACGGCCTCTTCCGGGGGCAGACTTTCATCGGCGATCATGTCCTGCCATTCGGCGTCCCCGTCCATCGTCAGCGGCGCATTGAGAGAGCGGTCCGATCCCGAAAGCCGGGCGGACATTGTCTCCACATCCCGAAGCGGCACGCCCAGATGAGTGGCCACCCATTGCCGGTTCTCGGCGGTCATCGTCCCGTCGCCCAGATCGGAGATACGTGCCCGCAACCGGCGCAGATTGAAGAACAGGGACTTCTGCGCAGAGGTCGTCCCGGTGCGGACGATGGACCAGTTGCGCAGCACATAGTCCTGAATGGAAGACCGGATCCACCAGCTGGCATAGGTGGAGAAGCGCACCTCGCGCTCGGGCTCAAACCGGGCGGCTGCCTGCATCAGGCCAACATTGCCTTCCGACACAAGGTCCGCCATCGGCAGGCCGTAATGGCGGAACTTCGCGGCCATGGAGATGACGAGGCGCATATAGGCCGTGGTCAGCTCATGCAGCGCGGCCTCATCCTCCCCTTCCCGCCAGCGCCGAGCGAGCGACGCCTCATGCGCCGGATCAAGCAGCGGCGCCTTCATCGCCGTCTTCACGAACTGACGATCCGCCGGGTTCGTCGCTGAATATGCATTTGGCACGGGAAACCTCCTGCAGGCCGGATATGCCTCTGTCGGTAACCTTTACGTCCCGATGTACCCGCTGGATCACGCGGGCGCCTTGATTTTCGCCCACTCCGCCCAAGCAGGCGCGCCGCCACCTCCGCTTGACGGCAAAACCCTGCCGGGCATAGGGTGCCGAAAGGAACAATACCGGAACACGCCCCGCCATGGCTGACGCCTCCAATGAAGAGCTGCCCCTCCGCCGCGCCGCCGAAATCTGCCGGGGCACGCTTCGGCTGATGGCGCAGCTGGGCTATTACGGTGTCACCGAGATGACGCTGGCAAATAATCGCCGGGCCGATATCGCTGCCGTGGGCCCGGCAGGGGACATCTGGATGATCGAGATCAAGTCCAGCGTCCAGGACTTCAAATCCGACACCAAATGGCGGGAATATATGGAGTATTGCGACCGGCTGACCTTCGCCGTCGGCGCAGACTTCCCGCAGGAGCTGATCCCTCCGGAAGCCGGCCTGATCATTGCCGATGCCTTCTATGGCGCGGTGATCCGGGAGGCTCCGGAAACGCGCCTTGTCGCGGCCCGGCGCAAGGCGGTCACCCTGCGATTTGCCCGTCTGGCCGCCGCCCGGCTCACCAATGCCGCTGATACAGGCTGGACGCCGGGCGAGGACACGCTTACCTCGCCCCTGTCATGAGCCTTGCCTATCCCGTTGCCCGGTCCCTCGAAGATGCCCTGAAGCCCGGCGCGCCCACCGCGCGCAGCCGCCGGGAGGCCATGGCGCTAGCCAGGGGGCTCGCGCTGGAGGGGCTGGAGACCAGCTGGCTGCACCTGCCCGAGGCCGAAGCCGACGCGCTCTTTAAGGCCATCGGCGCCGACGGGCCGGCTGGCCACCTGCAGCGCTATGAAGATACCTCAGGCCACGCTGTTATTGCGGTCAATTGGTGGAAACTGGTGGACCCCAATGATGTCCGCCCCCCGGAAAAGCGGGCTTTCGAGCCGCCTTCCCCTCCCCCTCAGCCCCCCGAGGAGGACCACACGGACGACCTCTATTTCCGCCGCGGCCGCACCAAAACCCGCCGCAAAAAACCGGCCGATCCCAACCAGCTCGACCTCTTCAGCAAGAACCTCAAAGGCTGAAGGGTCAGGCCGCCTCAGGCACCGGCCCGCGATACACCGAGCGCGGGCGCACCAGTCTGCCGTCACCGATCTGCTCGCGGGCGTGCGCCGTCCAGCCCAGCACCCGCCCACAGGCAAAAACCGCCGTGAAAGCCTCTCTCGGAAGGCCAAGAGCTTCCAACAGCAGAGCCGTATAGAACTCCACATTCGTCTCCAGCCGCCGATGGGGATACTTCGCAGCTAGCCGGCCAAGGATGGCCCGTTCGATATGTTCGGCAAAGGCGATCCGGCCGGTTGTGCCCGGCAGGCGCGCCACAGCTGCCTTGAGCGCATCGGCGCGCGGATCGCGCACCCGGTAAACCCGGTGTCCAAATCCCATGAGGCGGTCTCCCCGGCCAAGGGCGCCCTCGATCCAGCGCTCCGCATTGGCGGGCGCCCCGATAGCATCAATCATGTCCAGCACCGGGCCCGGCGCGCCGCCATGAAGGGGACCCTTGAGCGCCGAGACACCGGCCACCGCTGCGGACACGAGCCCGGCCCGCGTCGATGCGACGACCCTGGCCGCAAAGGTTGATGCATTCAGGCCATGGTCGCAAACTGTTACCAGATAGGCGTCCAGCGCACGGGCCTCTGCCTGACCGGCAGGGATCCCCGTCAGCATCCGGAGGAAATCAGAAGACTGGGAAGCATTCCTGTCTGGCGCAACCGGTGCCTCCCCCCTGCCCCGGCGAACCGCCGCAGCGGTCAATACCGGCCCGGCCGCTGCCAGCCGGATGGCGGCCTCAAGGCTTTCATCATCCGGCAGCAATGCCCAGCCCGCCCGCAGGAATGAGATCACATCCAGGCCGCCCGGAAGGTCTGCGACTAGGGCAAAGACCTCTTCGCGGGCAGCGCCGATCCGGGCGCCAAGCGCTCTGACGTCCGGCAGTCCTTCGAAAAATCCTTGCCACAGGAGATGCGCCGCATCTTCAAACGCCATGGAAGCCGCCAGCATCTCCACCGGCCAGCCGCGAATGATAAGGCGTCCATTCTGTCCGTCCACATCCGACAGGATCGTCTCGGCGGCGACAACATTCTCAAGCCCGGAATCCATAAGAAACCTCCATTCAAACCTGGTGCGTATTTCGATCCGGGCATTGGCACCGTCAATCTTGATCAATATAATCAACATATGATCTGGATTGGGCGCGCCGAAGCTCTGAGCCTTCTGGGGGTAAAGCCCCAGACACTCTATGCCTATGTCAGCCGGGGATTGATCGCTTCAAGGCCGGATACGGATGATCCGCGCGCCAGCCTCTATTCTGCCGCCGATATAGAAACACTTCTGAAGCGCCGCCGCAGCGGGCGGGGGCGCGACGCGATTGCCCGCGCGGCCATCTCTTGGGGCGAGCCTGTGATGGAAACCGCCATCACCACCGTGCGCGCTGGAAAGCTGATCTATCGCGGCCGTGACGCTGTGCGGCTTGCCGCAGAGGCCACGCTTGAGGAAACCGCCGCAATCTTGTGGGACGCCGGGCCACTGCCCGTCCAGCGCGCTGCAGAAGTGCGCCCGCCCGGCATGAGCGGCAAGGCACGGGCACTGACCTTCCTGGCAGAGCGCGCCGCCAGAGATCCCCCAAGTTTCGGACGCGGGCCCGCCGCGCTTGCCGCCGAGGGCGCAGGATTGCTGTCGGGTTTCTGCGGTGCGGTCACCGGCGCAGGCGGACGCGGCTTCTTCCATCAGCGCCTCGCCCGCCACTGGAATCTCTCGCCAGGCGGAACAGACCTTCTGCGCCGCGCGCTGGTGCTTGTGGCCGATCACGAGCTTAATCCGTCAACCTTCGCCGCGCGGGTGGCCGCCTCTACCGGCGCGCCGCTGGCTGCCTGCGCGCTGGCCGGCTGCGCCACGCTGACCGGCCCCCTGCATGGGGAAGCTTCAGCCCGCGCCCTTGCCTATCTGCGCAGCGCGCTCGAAACCGGGCCGGATACGGCGCTCACGGATCTTTCGGCACGCGGACAGCACATCCCGGCCATTGGGCATCCCCTCTATCCGGAGGGAGACCCGCGCGCAGCAGCGCTGCTGAAATGGATGAAACCCGATGCGGGACTGCGCCGCGCCATCCGCGCCGCCGAAACGGCCGGCGGCGACGGGGCCAATATCGACATGGCACTTGCCGGGTTGACCGTTCAGCTGAACCTGCCGGAGGACGCGCCCTTCCTGATATTCGCCAGCGGGCGCATGGCGGGGTGGATCGCGCATGCCATGGAGCAGCGCGCCAGCCATCGCATCATCCGCCCACGGGCAAATTATACAGGCAGTTGGATCAGATCCGCTCTTTGATCGCGGCGACAGCGGCCTCTGCCGTGATGCCGAAATGCTGGTAGAGCTTCTGATAGGGCGCGCTGGCGCCGAAGCTGTCCATGCCGACAAAGCCGCCCTCGGCGCCGATCCAGCGGTCCCAGCCGAAACGGACACCTGCCTCAATGGCGACCCTTGGCAGCCCCTTGCCGAGCGTTTCCTGCTGATACGCAGCGTCCTGCTGGCCAAACAGCTCCATCGACGGCATCGAGACGACGCGCACGGCGATCCCCTCTTCCGCCAGCAGGGCCTGGGCCTTCAGCGCAATCTCGACCTCCGAGCCCGTCGCGATCAGCACGCCGCGCTCCTTGCCCTTGCCAGCAGGCGAAAGCACATAGCCGCCCTTGGCAGAGAGGTTCTCGTCCGTATGGGTCTTGCGGGCAGGCGCCACATTCTGGCGGGTGAGCGCCATGGTGGACGGTCCGTCATTGCGCTGCAGCGCCAGTTCCCAGCACTCGGCCGTCTCCACGCCGTCTGCCGGGCGGAACACGACCATGTTCGGCATCCCGCGCAGCGAGGCAACATGTTCCACCGGCTGGTGCGTCGGGCCATCTTCGCCAAGACCGATAGAATCATGCGTCATCACATGGATGACGCGCGTGCCCATCAGCGCGCCAAGCCGGATGGCGGCGCGGCTGTAATCGGCGAACACAAGGAATGTGCCCGAATAGGGAATGATGCCGCCATGCAGCGCCATGCCGTTCATGGCCGCTGCCATGGCGTGTTCCCGCACGCCGTAATGGATGTAGCGGCCATCCCAGCTCTTCGGCGTCATCGGCGCAGTGTGGCTGGTCTTGGTATTGTTGGAGCCCGACAGGTCCGCCGAGCCGCCGACCATTTCCGGAACGAGGCCCGTGATCACTTCCAGCGCTTCACCGCTCCATACGCGCGTCGCCTTGGAGGCGCCGCCTTCGGCCACGGCCTTCTTGTGCTTGATCACGGCCTTGCCGAGATTTTTCGGCAGGCGGCCGGCCATGGCGGCATTGAACTCACCCTTGTGCGGGCTGGTTGCCAGGCGCTTCTTCCAGGCAGCATGCTCTGCCTGCGAACGCTCCCCGGCTTTCGCCCAGGCTTTCTCGATGGCGTCTGGCACTTCAAACGGCGCATGCGGCCAGTTCAGAGACTTGCGGATGCCTTCGATTTCCTCGGCGCCATAGGGGCCGCCATGGGCCTTGCCCGTGCCAGCCAGTTTCGGCGCGCCGAAACCGATGACGGTTTTGACGGCCAGGAAAACCGGCTTCTTCTGCTTGGTCGCCCATTTCAGGGCGGCCTCGACATCTTTCTCGTCATGCCCGTCAACGCGGCGGCTCACCCAGCCGGAGGCTTCAAAGCGCGCACACTGGTCGGTCGAGTCGGAAAGATCGGTCGAGCCATCGATGGTGACGGCATTGTCGTCGAACAATACGATGAGCTTGTTCAGCTTCATGTGCCCGGCCAGCGTGATCGCTTCCTGGCTGACGCCTTCCATCAGGCAGCCGTCCCCGGCGATCACCCAGGTGCGGTGGTCCACCAGATCATTGCCAAAGCGGGCGTTCAGGTGGCGTTCGGCAATCGCCATGCCGACAGCCGTGGCGATGCCCTGCCCCAGCGGGCCGGTGGTCGTCTCAACGCCGGGTGTGACGAAATTCTCCGGATGGCCCGGCGTATTGGCGCCCAGCTGGCGGAAATTGCGGATGTCATCGCGGCTGACCGAGGCATAGCCCGTCAGGTGAAGCAGCGAATAGATCAGCATCGAACCGTGACCGGCCGAGAGCACAAACCGGTCGCGGTCGGCCCAATTGGGGTCTTTCGGATCAAACTTCAGGAATTTGCGAAAGAGGACAGTGGCAGCGTCCGCCATCCCCAGAGGCAGGCCGACATGGCCCGACTTGGCGGCTTCAACGGCGTCCATGGACAGGGCTCGCACGGCATTTGCCATGTCGCGATTGGTGACAGCCATTCTGCTGATCTCCCGAAGTTTTGAGTTCGAGGCTGCTAGGCCAGACTTGCTGGCCTCCGTCAAGGCGCTTGGCGGCGCAAACCAATGCAGATACTTCATAATCTCATGAATGACATGGACTCGGCAGCCACGCGCCTGGATGCGGCCCTGAAGCGCCTTGAAGTGGCGCTCGAGGCCCATTTGACCCGTGCCGGCGATCCAGCCGCCCTGAAAGCCGAAATCGCGGCCCTGGTTGAAGACCGCGCCCGGCTGGCCGACGAACTCGATTCTGCGCTGGCGCGGGAGCGGGAACTCCAGACGCTCGCCGATGAGGCGAGTGACGCGCTTGGCGCCGCGATCCTTGAGGTGCGCGCCGCCCTCAGCCCTGCGGAAGAAGAGGCGGATAATGGCCAAGGCTGACATCCGCATCCGGGGCCGCAGCTTCTCCATCGCCTGCACACCCGGCCAGGAAATGCGGGTTCAGCGCCTTGCCGAACAGCTGGACGTCCGGCTGGCAGGCATTTCCTCAGCGGTGGGCGATATTGGCGATGACCGGCTGTTGCTGATCGCGGCCCTTGCCCTGCTGGATGAGCTCGATGCGGCCCGCCAGACGCCGCCGTCTGCAGCCGCCGACGCGCGCGCCGCAGGCCTGATTACGGCCGTCGCCGCCAGGGTCGAGGCGCTCGCCGCCCGGCTTGAGAGCGGCGGGCAGCCATGAGCCGGGTTGCCGCGACCCGATGCAGCAGGGCGCCCCCGCCCATAGCGGACTAGTATCCCGCCCAACAAGGATGAAAGGCGACATGCCATGCAACAATTCCTGACCATCGGCTTCTATGCCGCCCTGATCGCCGTCGCGGTGGTCCTCGTCATCGGTGTCGCCAATCTGGCGCGCCGGGATGGCAATCAGGTCAGCCGCTCCAACAAGCTGATGCGGATGCGCGTCATCTTTCAGGCAATTGCGATTGCCTTCCTGGTTCTCATCGGTATCGCTGCCGGGGCCATCAAGTTCGGCGGTTGAATGAGAGGGGCCAGACCGTGGTTCGCATCGACAAGATTTACACGCGCACCGGTGACAAGGGCGAAACCAGCCTCTCCACAGGCGAGCCGGTTGCGAAATGGCACCCCCGCGTGGCCGCCTATGGCACGGTCGATGAGCTGAACGCCGCGCTTGGCGTTGCCGCGCTGGAAGCAGACGGTGAGATGCTTGTCCAGCTGCGCCGCATACAGAACGATCTCTTCGACCTCGGCGCAGACCTTGCCACACCTGACCGGGGACGCGTTCTGGAATGGACACCGCTGCGCATCATCGCCACCCAGGTCACCCGGCTTGAGGAAGAGATCGACGCCATGAACGCCTCGATCCCGCCGCTTGACAGTTTCATCCTGCCGGGCGGCTCGCGCCTTGCGGCGCAGCTGCATGTCGCGCGCACCCTCTGCCGCCGCGCCGAACGCGCGATAGCCGAGCTTGCCAGCATGGAGAACGAGCCGGTGACCCCCGAAGCGCTCGCCTTCATCAACCGCCTGTCGGACTGGCTGTTCGTCGCCGGGCGCGCCGCCAACAATGATGGCGCCGATGACGTCAAATGGGTGCCCGGCGCCAACCGCTAGGCGTCAGCCCCGCTGCGCGTCGCGCACCTCAGCCATCAGCGCAAAGAGTTCCATCACCGGCGTGACCTTGCCATCGCCGCGATACTCCCTGTAAAGACTGTCTACATTCACGGCAATCCGCTCAGCGTCGCCCCAGCTGGCATAGTCGCCGAGCGCGATATCGAGCGCCGCTTCGCGCACGCTGAGCCCGGCATCGAAACGCCTGCGCGCCTGGCGGTCCACATAGCCAAGATACTCCGCCACGCGGCGCACACCCGCCTTGTCCGTGACCGGACCATGCCCCGGCACGATCACATCAACATCCATGGCAATGATCTCGTTGCAGGCGCGGATCCAGTTTGCCACAGGCCCCGCCCACATCAGGGGCGTGCCATTGATGAAGAGAATGTCCCCGGTGAAAACTGCCCGGTCTCCGGGCACATGCACCAGCACATCCCCGCCCGTATGCGCCGGGCCCACCTCGATCAGGCGCACCGCCTTGTCGCCCACCTTCAGCTCCATCGCGCCGGAGAAGGTCTGCGTGGGCCCACGCTCATCGACATTCTCGAAATCGAACGGCGCGAATATGTCGGCGAAATACGCGCCGGCGGGCCCAAGCTGCGCGCCCATCTTCTTGAACTGCGCCAGCATGGCAGGCGGCACTTCGGCCATCTCCCTGGCGCTGGCCTCGCTGGCGATGATCTCCGCCTGCGGACAGCAGCCATTGCCGTGGCAATGATCTCCGTTCGCATGGGTATTGACGATCGTTCCGATCTTCTCGGCGCCGATACCGGTGGCGTTCGCCATCGCGTCCAGCATCTCCCGGGTCAGCGCCATGTCGAACAGCGTGTCGACCAGAAGCGAGGCCTCGCCATCCCGGATCAGCCCGGCATTCGACCAGCCCCAGCCGCCGTCCGGCTGCAACCAGGCGTACAGCCCGTTTCCGATATCCTTGAGGCCCTTGGTATATTCCCAGCGCGCCGCCATTGCATTTCCTCCCGGTCTTGTTTGCCCGGAGCAGACCATGGTGGCCGCGCCCCGGCAAGCGCCGGATCAGAAACGCTCCAGCAGCCGGCGGAGATATTCGCGTTCTTCCTCGTCCTCCGCCTCGCCATAGCGGCGGCGGAGCTCGTCGAGGATATCCTTGGCGCGCTGGCGTTCGGACTCTGACGGAATTTCAACGCCTTGCCCGTCATTGCCCGCCCCGGTCAGCGGGCGGCCGAGCGGATCATTGGAGCTTTGCCCCTGCTCGCCCAGCCGGTTGGCGCGCATCTGGTCGATCTGGTTTGCCATTTCCCGCGACAGTTCAGACAGCATCTGCGTCGCGCGCTCCTGATCCATGATCGCGCGGCCTTCATTCCCGCCCTGCAGCGCGCGTTCCGCCCGCCGCTGCGCTTCCAGGATCGCCCGCAGAGCCTCTTCATTGACGCCCGCCCCGCCTTCACCGGGCTCACCGCCGGGGCCGCCGCGCCGCGCCAGCTCCTCAACCAGACGGCCCAGTTCAGCCTGGCGCTCGGCCAGCGTGCCGCCACGGCCTGATCCCGGCTCGCCATTGCCCTGACGCTCACCCTCACCCTGCTCGCCCGACTGCTGACCCTCACCGGTCTCCTGGCCCTCCATGCCGCTAGGCTGGTTTCCGGTCTGGCCCGACTGTTCACCGCGCTGCTGGGCAAGCGTGTCATCATTGAGCTGACGTTGCTCGCGAAGGATTTCAGACAGGCGCCGCATGGCATCGGTCATTTCCTGTTCTTCCGGCGGCAGGTCACTATCCTGCCCATCGGCCTGCTGCCCCGGCATCCCGCCGCCCTCGCCCTGGCCGCGCTGGAATTCGAGATTTTCAAGCAGGTTGGTGATGTCGGAGAGAAGCTGGCGCGCCTGGTCGGCAGCGCCGGTTTCGGTCAGGTCCTGCAGCGCATTCAGCATGTCCTCGAAGTCCTGCCCCCCGAGGGAGCCCCCGCCCGCCTGCGCCTGACCGTCCTGTTGCTGCTCCGGCCCGTCCAGCCCGCCGGCCATCGCCTCGGCCATCTTCGCAGCCAGATATTCGTTTGCCGCGTCACGGAAAGCTTCCATCAGCCTGCGGATTTCTTCTTCCGAAGCGCCCTCGCGCAGGGCACGCTCAAGCGCCGCGCGGGCAGCCTCCAGACGCGCCCGTGCATCGGCGACACTGCCATGCTCAAGCTTCAGCGCGATGGCCCAGAGCAGCGGCTCCACGGCGTCCGCTTCGGCCTTTGTGCCGGCCGTTTGCAGCGTCGCGAGCGCCATGCGCAGGCCCATGAACGCGCCGAGGTCATTGATGAACATCTCGCCGCGATAGGTCACCGAATCCAGCATCAGGGCCGCCTGCCGCACGCCCTCGGGGGCGGCGTCCAGCCGGCCGGTCGCCGCCGTATTGATGGCGCCGTCTGAGATCGCCTGATCATTCTTCGGCAACTCCGCATAAGGACGCGGCTCCCGCAGCACGGTCACGCGCGCCTCCTGCGCCGCCTGTGCCAGCGGATCAAGGAACAGCTTCTCCGGCAGGATAAACGGCAGGGATTCGCTGAAGCCCTCCTGCCCTGCCCCGTCGCGGGCCACCAGGCGCACATCCACCGGCAGGCCGGCCCAGCGGTGGCGCGTGAGATCCAGCTGCGCGGTCGCCGAAAGCTCTCTCGCGCCCGGCGCGCCCGGCAGGGGCACGGGCACACGATCCTCCGCCTCCGGAGCAGCCGGGTGCGGCACGCGCAGGCGGATCGCCAGCTCCACAGCGGTCACGCCATAATCATCGCCTGCTTTCCATTTGAACTCGACCTGATCCCTCTGGCCGGGCGCAGGCGGGCTGTCGAAAGCGATCAGCGGCACTTCATCTGGCAGCACAACAAAATTCCACCGCGCCCGCTCGCCCCACCAGTTGACGGTCAGCCGCGTGTCCCCCTCAATCCGCGCGCGCGCTTCGAAGGCGCCTTCCGGGGTCTGGGCAAAGCGCAGTGTCTTGCGCTTGTCGCCGCGCAGGATGAGCTTCGGCGCAGACGGCGCCTGCGTGCGCAGGGTGATTTCAGAGCCAACCGGCACCCGCACATCCTTCATGCCCGCCTGCAGGAAAATCGGGGCGCGGCCGGTATGTTCGGGCGGGGTGACCCATGCCTCCACCACCATCTTGTCGGCGCCCGCCAGCGCGCCAAGATCCGGGCTCAGCGCCCGCGAGATCCGCCCCGGCGCCGCCGGTCCCGCAACCAGCGCCAGCGCAATCACGGCCACGGGCACGATATAGCGTAGCCGGTAGGGATCGAGCGCGGCCCATTCAGCCGTCAGGCGCGGCAGGCGAAGGTTTCCGATTTCCGCCACCAGCCGCGCCCGGTGCGCGCGCCAGAGGCTGGCTGGCCCCGCCGAGGCGTCCGCCGGCCGGTCGGTCAGCGAGGAGACGGGCCGCAGCTCCGACTGGCCATCCAGCGCGCGGATCACCTCGGCCTCTGCTGGCCGCCGATACCGCCGCCAGGAGATCCAGCAAAGGCCAATCCCGGCAAGGATCAGAACCGGCAGGATGGCCGCCGCCAGGAAGCTGCTCAGCCGGTCAAACCCGCCCGCCAGCGCGATCGCCAGAAAAGCGGCAACAAAGACAAAGGCTGGCCACCAGGCGCGGCCCAGCGCCAGAAGCGTCAGCCGGCGGCGGGTAGCCGCAAGCTTCTTCCCCAGCGTGTTCAGGCCTTCGCCTTGATCCAATCGGGCACCTCTTCCAGCATCGTCATCTCGTCGAAATCCGGCCGCCGGCGCACCACGCTATAGTGATCGCCATGGACCAGGACTTCCGGAACCAATGGACGGGCATTGTAGGCCGAAGAGAGCACAGCGCCATAGGCGCCTGCAGACATGAAGGCCAGCCGGTCGCCAGGCTCAACCTTCGGCAGGCTGCGGCCGGTGGCAAACTTGTCGGTCGACTCGCAGATCGGCCCCACCACATCATAGGTCTTTTCCGCCGTCCCCGGTGCAGGTTCGGCCAGAGGGCGGATGTCATGATGCGCGCCGTAGAGCGCTGGCCGGATCAGGTCATTCATGCCCGCATCGACGATCAGGAACGTCCGGTCCGGCGCCTGCTTTTCATAAAGCGCCGTCGTCAGCAGCACGCCGGCATTCCCGGCAATCACCCGGCCCGGCTCAAGGATCACTTCAAAGCCATGGCCCGCCGTCACATCCGCAATCATCGCCGCATAGGCAGACGGCGCAGCGGGCGCGTCGGTCTCGCGGTAGGGAATGCCAAGCCCGCCGCCCACATCGATGCGGGCGATGTCATGCCCCTGCTCCCGCAGACGCAGGGCAAGGCCAACCACCTTTTCAAACGCTGCCCGCATCGGGCCAAGCTCACCGATCTGGCTGCCGATATGCACGTCAACCCCGACCACCTGGATGCCCGGCAGCTTGCCCGCCTCGGCATAAAGCGCTTCGGCCTCGCCCCAGGGCACGCCGAACTTGTCGCCGGATTTCCCGGTCGAAATGTTTGGATGCCCGCCAGCGGCCACATCCGGGTTCACGCGCAGCGCAATCGGGGCTGTGCGCCCCAGACCACTCGCCACCGTCGACAGGAGGCGAAGTTCGCCCGCGCTTTCGACGTTGAACTGGTGGATGCCCGCCTCCAGCGCCAGCTTCATCTCGGCGGCTGTCTTGCCGACACCGGAAAAGACGATGCGCGAAGCCGGAATACCCGCCTTCATGGCCCGCTGCATCTCGCCGCCGCTGACCACATCAGCCCCGCAGCCTTCGGCCGCCAGCGTCGCCAGAACCGCAAGATTGCCATTGGCCTTCACCGAATAGGCAATCAGCACCTTCTGGCCGCTGAATGCCTCGGCGATCACCCGCGCATGGCGCTCCAGCGTAGCATTTGAATAGACATAAACCGGTGTGCCCACCTCGTCCGCAATGCGGCCAAGATCGACGCCCTCACACTGGAGGCGACCTCCGGCATAATTGAAATGATGCATGTAGGCTCCAGGTCAGGAGATGTCGCCAAGTCCGCCTTCGTCGACATCCCCGGCAGGCTTGTTCTCGGGAACTTCCCCGCCCCATTCATTCACGCGGGGCTCGTCCGAAGCCGGGGGCGGCGGCAGGTCAATCACCGGCAGCTCTTCGGCAACCGGTTCAGGCTCGGGGGCGGCAGGCGCCGTCTGGCAGGCTGCCAGAACCGCGCTGCCAATCGCCGCCAGCAGAAGCGCTCTGGTCTTCATCAATTGCTCCCCGGTCCGCCAAGGAGTTCATCCTCTTCAGGGGCCTGCTGCTGCGAAGGGCGGTCAGGCAGTTTCGGCAGGTCGCGCGCTTCGCCGTCCGGCAGCGTAGCGGGGTCAACATCGGTTGACGGATTTCCAATCAGCGGGCCCGGACGCTGAAGCGGCCCCTGCAGGCCGCAGGCCGACAGGCTGGTCGTGAAAAGGGTGATCGCCGCGAGAGCAAGAATACGTTTCATGGGGACTACTCCACTCGAAGTCTCTGTTTCCACTGTGCCACCTGTTCGGCCACGCGAACAGGGCTTGTGGCGCCATATGAGATACGCGAAGCAGCTGACGCTTCCACGCTGAGCACGCTGAACACTTCCTCTGTGATGGCACCGTGCACGGCCTGCATCTCCTTCAGCGGCAAGTCGGCAATATCGATGCCCTCTGCCTCTGCCCGCGCCACAATTCGGCCGGTGACATGGTGCGCATCCCGGAATGGCATCCCCAGCTCGCGCACCAGCCAGTCGGCCAGATCGGTCGCCGTAGAAAAGCCCTTCGCCGCAGCCGCCCGCATCACATCGGGTTTGAAACTGATGGTCTCGATCATGCCGGTCATTGCCCGGACGCACAGATTGAACGTGTCGAAGGCGTCAAAAGTGAGGCGTTTGTCGTCCTGCAGATCCTTCGCATAAGCCAGCGGCAGCGCCTTGATGGCGCCCTGCAGGGCTGCATACTGGCCAGTGATCAGCGAGGCCTTCGCCCGGATCAGTTCGGCCGCATCGGGGTTGCGCTTCTGCGGCATGATCGAGGAGCCCGTCGACCATTGGTCGCTGAGGCGTGCAAACCCGAATTGCGGGCTCGTCCAGAGCACAATCTCCTCGGCAAGGCGTGAGAGATGCGTTGCTGCAATCGACAGGCTCGCGAGCGCCTCCAGCGCGAAATCGCGCGCCGAAACGGCATCCAGCGAGTTGGCCATCGGCCGGGCGAAGCCCAGCGCCTCGGCCGTCATGTCCCGGTCGATCGGGAACCCTGTCCCGGCCAGCGCCGCCGCCCCCAGCGGGCACTCATTGAGGCGCACCGCGCAGTCGTGCAGGCGGGACCGGTCCCGCTCCAGCATCTCGACATAGGCCAGAAGATGGTGGCCAAGCGTGACTGGCTGCGCGGTCTGCAGATGGGTGAAGCCCGGCATCACCGTGGCCGTGTGCTCATCGGCGCGGCGCACCAGCGCCGCCTGAAGCCCCGCCACCAGCTGCCCGGTCTCATCCAGCGCACGCCGCGTCCAGAGCCGGAAATCGGTGATCACCTGATCATTGCGGGAGCGCGCCGTATGCAGCCGGCCGGCCGGCTCGCCGATCAGCTCCTTGAGGCGCGCCTCGACATTCATGTGAATGTCTTCCAACTCGCGGCGGAAGGGGAAAGTCCCGGCCCGCATTTCCTCCAGCACCTGGTCAAGCCCAGCCTGGATTGCCTCATTGTCGGCCACGCTCAGGATGCCCATTTCGGCCAGCATGTCGGCATGGGCACGGCTGCCCGCGACATCCTCTTCCGCCATCCGCCGGTCGATATCCAGCGAGGCGTTGATCTCTTCCATGATGGCCGAAGGTGTCGCGGCAAATCGCCCGCCCCACATCATCTGGCCTTTATCATCCGCCATTGCCATATCCTCGTATTTGTATCTGACGCCAGTGAAGGGCCCATCCCATGACCCGCTACGCCTATATCGGCCTCTTCTTGGTCGCCCTTGCAGCGATTGTCTACGTGCTGATGAGCGCTGCGACAGGAAAGCCCGATGGAAATCCCTATCAGGCCTTCGCCACCGGCGAGATGGCCAAGCTGGATTTCGGCAGCGCAGGCCAGCCGATTCCCGCCGGCACCTTCACCGATACCGATGGTAGCCAGCAGACGCTCGAAATCTTCAAGGGCAAGACCATTCTGGTCAATTACTGGGCCACCTGGTGCCCGCCCTGCGAGAAGGAGATGCCCGCCCTCGGCGCGCTGCAGACCGCCCGGGCCAGTGACACGTTCGAAGTCGTCGCTCTCAGCGTCGATTCCCCCGAAGATGCCGACTATGCCAAGCGCCGCCTCACAGAGCTTGGCGCGGCCAATATCGCCTTCCGCCACGCCCCGATGGACAATGGCGATGTCATCTATGGCGCCGGCGTGCGCGGCTTTCCGACAACCATCCTCTACAGCCCTGACGGGATCGAGATTGCCCGCCTGGCAGGCGATGCCGACTGGGCGTCCGCCGAAGCGGTGCAGTTCATAGATGCCGCCATCAAGCGCTCGGCCCGCTAGGGCAACACCGCCAGCGCCATCTTCACCCGCGCAAACTGTTCGGACATCCGCATCTCCGGCGGCGGCGTGCGCCCGGCAAGCGGCCCGGCTGCGGGCCACATCAGCACCAGAATGTCGAGTTCCAGCCGCAGATCGCCATACACCGTCTCGTCCAGCGGCGAGATCAGATCGCGCGCGGCCACCGCATAGCCATAGGCGGCCTGATAGGCATCCAGATCGATGATTTCGCCATATCTGACCCCGGCCTCATAGGCCTCTGCGGAAAGCCGCATCAGAAAGGTCACGGTCTCCTTCGGCGCAACGCCGGACCCCTCGATCACACCGGAAAGATTGGACTCCGCCCCGGCAAACAGCGGCGCAATCTCCTCGTCTGGCAGGACGAGATCCAGCGCCCCCCGGATCGCCTCAATCCGCGCCGGCTCAAACCCCAGCGCCTGCAGCGCCCCGGCATCAAGCGCCGTCATCTGCTGCCGGATATCGCCGAGCTGCGCCTTTGCGGCGTCCCGCTCCCCTGCCCGGAACACCATGTCGGCGGCAATCACGCGCCCCGCCAGGAACGCGGCCTGCTGCGGTGGCGACCAGCTTGTGGCTTCATCGGAATTCACCGCCTTGCGCGCGGCGGGCGTGGCCGCCATCGGATCGAAAGGCGCTGGCCCACCCTGAGGCGGCGCCTCGTCACAGGCCACCACCATCAGCGCGAGCCCGGCCCCTGCCGTCAGCTTGAGCAAACCTTGAATCATCCAGGGCCTCGTCCTTGCCATCAGCTGCGAGGCTAATCGCGGGCCCGGTCTTTACAAGTGCCTTGAGAAAAGTTCACGGAGCCGCGCCGCTGCCCTGCCCGCCGCACCAGTCGGGCTTGGGCGCGCCGCCATCATAATCCCAGGCGCGATGGGTTCCGCTGGCGACCAGAAGACCGGCCAGGTCTTGCCCGTCCAGAGAGAGGGTCACGACATTGCGCCCATACCTGTCGCGCCCCATGATGCGGCTGACGGTGACCACCCGCCCGCGCGTCAGCTCCACAGCCACCGCCTTGGCGTCATACCCCAGCTCGCGCTCCGCCTCGCACCTGGCCCCGCCGCGCTGTTTCATCGAACCTGTCTCGGGCGCGTCCACGCCGTGCAGACGGAACTTCGTGCCGTCCGACAGACGCCCGGAATCCCCGTCCGACCAGTAGACCGTTCCTCCCAGCTCCGTCGCCGCCTGCGCGTTCTCAGACGCAAACCTCGCGCCGAACAGCGCGATCAGGACGAACACCAACGTTCCGACAATCGGCACAATACGTGTGCGGACAAACATAGCTCAGCCTCCGGAATACCCGAAGCAGAGCCTGCCGACAGGATGTTAACCGGACGTTTAGAAACCTATCCGGAAAGCAAGGATCTCTAACAAAAACGGTTAATTTGGTAACCAGAATTACCGGCTGGGCACAGGCGCGTCGCCCGAATAGTCGTAGAAGCCCTTGCCGGACTTCTTGCCGAGCCAGCCGGCTTCCACGAACTTCACCAGCAGCGGGCACGGGCGATACTTGGTATCGGCAAGGCCGTCATGCAGCACCTGCATGATCGACAGGCAGGTATCGAGGCCGATAAAGTCGGCCAGCTGCAGCGGCCCCATCGGATGGTTTGCGCCGAGCTTCATGGCGGTGTCGATGGACGCCACCGAGCCGACGCCCTCATAGAGCGTGTAGACCGCCTCATTGATCATCGGCATCAGGATACGGTTCACGATAAAGGCCGGATAGTCCTCGGCATTGGTCGTCGTCTTGCCGATGGACTTCGTGTAGCCGATCACGGTGTCATAGGTGGCCTGCTCCGTGTTCAGGCCACGGATTACCTCGACCAGCTTCATCAGCGGCACGGGGTTCATGAAATGCAGGCCGATAAACCGGTCCGGGCGATCCGTCACGGAAGCAAGACGTGTAATCGAGATCGACGAGGTATTGGTCGCCAGCAGGGCATGGGCAGGCACGACCTCGCACAGCGCACGGAAGATCTGTTCCTTCACTTCGCGCTTCTCGGTGGCCGCTTCGATAATCAGGTCGGAGGCTTCATGCGCCTTCACGGAGGCGGATGGGCGAATGCGTTTCAGCGCCGCCTGCATCTGGTCGAGGGTGATCATCTCGCGCGCCACCTGGCGGGACATATTGCGCTCGATGGTCTCCATCCCGGCTTTCAGGGCCGTTTCGGAAACATCGCTGAGCACGACATCATATCCTGCAAGCGCGCTGACATGGGCAATCCCGTTGCCCATCTGGCCTGCGCCGATCACGCCGACTGTCCGAATCTCTGTCATATCCTGCTGCATCCTGGTTTTGATTTTTGCGAATGGTTATACCCCATTGTGCAGTGCGTCAAAGTCTGCGCTCAGACTTGGCACCCCCCGCAAATTCTACAGGGTCAGCCCTCAGCCGGCGAAACGGGCGGAACGCTGGCCTCCCCTTTCCCCTCCGCCGGCATTTTGATGCGGCCCTGCCCGAGGTAGACCAATGGGCCTATCAACATAAACAGGAAGCCCGCTGCCGGCCCTGCCGGGGTCAGCCAGGCCACAGCCCCGGTAAGAACCGCCACGCCCGCCTGGCAGCCATAATGCCAGAGCGACTGCCGCGTTATCGCCTTCTCCAGCTCTGAAAGCCCCAGCTGCGGCGCGCGCGACAGCGCATGCGAATACATCAGGCTGATAATGAAGAAGATCAGGCCATATCCGAAAGCGAAATAGGCCATGATGAGGCCCGCCTCGCGATACCCTATTCCTGACGCTTGAAGCGCCCCCCAGTCACCCGCCAGGCCGAGCAGGAAGCCGAAGAGGCTGTCGAAGACAAACCGCAGGGGATAGGCGACAAACAGAACCAGAAGAAGCAAAACGCAATTGAGGAAGATGATCCTGCCATCGGCCACCCCATACCGCCGGAAAAAGGTGAAATGGGCATTCCAGATCAGCACGAGCAACGCGAAACCCGCAGCAACGGGCACGATCGTGAGCAGATGCGCCGAAACCTCGGAGAAGGTCGTCGGCCGGGTGGCGGTCGATACCAGCATCCCAAAGGCCAGCGCAAACACGATATCCGACAGGTTTTCGATCCGGGTGACCGGGCCGCCGCGCCAGCGAAACCTCGGATCATGGTCCAGATCCTTCCCGACAAGTTCCCGGATCATCAGCCGCCCTCCAAGATTACCCGGAGAGTGAGGCAGAACTCTGGAACGATCAATGGCCGCAGGCCTCAAAAGAAACGCCCCGAACCAGAGGCTCGGGGCGCAATCTGTCAACGGACGCTGCGTCTGAAGGTCAGAGCGCGTTCGTCAGTTCCGGAACGATGGTGAAGAGATCGCCCACGAGGCCATAATCGGCCACCTGGAAGATCGGGGCTTCTTCATCCTTGTTGATCGCCACGATGATCTTGGAATCCTTCATGCCGGCAAGGTGCTGGATGGCGCCCGAGATGCCGATGGCGATGTAGAGTTCCGGGGCAACGATCTTGCCGGTCTGGCCAACCTGATAGTCGTTCGGGGCGTAGCCCGCGTCCACGGCAGCGCGCGAGGCACCGACAGCCGCGCCGAGCTTGTCGGCGAGCGGGAAGATGACTTCCTGGAACTTCTCGGACGAGCCGAGCGCCCGGCCGCCCGAGACGACGCGCTTGGCGCCGGCGAGTTCGGGACGGTCCGATTTCACCATCTCTTCGGAGACGAATTCCGATTTGAACGGGCCGGCAGGGGCCGCCACATCTTCCACCGAAGCCGAGCCGCCCATTTCAGCCGCGCCAAAAGCCGTGCCGCGAACGGTGATGACTTTCTTGGCGTCAGACGATTTGACGGTCTGGATCGCGTTACCGGCATAGATCGGACGCACAAAGGTCGAGGCGTCCTCGATGCCGATGATCTCGGAAAGCTGCATCACGTCGAGCTTGGCAGCGATGCGCGGGGCAATGTTCTTGCCCGTGGTGGTCGCGGCCAGGAACACGGCGTCATAGCCCGCCATCAGCGGCACAACGAGGGCTTCCATGGCTTCGGCGGTCTGCTTGCGCAGGCTTTCGCCTTCAGCTTTCAGCACCTTGCGGACGCCGGAAATCTTGGCCGCTTCCGGCGCAACCGTGCCGGCATTTTCACCGGCAACCAGCACGTCGACATCGCCGCCGAACTTGAGCGCGGCGGTCACAACCTTGTGGGTCGCATCCGACAGGGCGCCGTGATGATGTTCTGCAATTACGAGGACGGCCATTACACAGCTCCCGCAGTCTTGAGTTTCGAAACCAGCGTTGCGACGTCTTCAACCTTGATACCGGCGCTGCGCACCGGCGGTTCGGACACTTTCACAACCGTGAGGCGCGGCGAGATGTCGACGCCGTAGGCATCGGGGGTCTTCTCGTCGATCGGCTTCTTCTTTGCCTTCATGATGTTCGGCAGGGAGGCGTAGCGCGGCTCGTTGAGGCGCAGGTCAACCGTGACAACCGCCGGCAGCGCCAGTTTCACCGTCTGCAGGCCGCCATCGACTTCGCGGGTCACTTTCAGCGCGGCGCCGTCTTTCTCGACCTTGAACGCGAAGGTGCCCTGCGGCCAATCGAGCAGCGCGGCCAGCATCTGGCCGGTCTGGTTGGAATCGTCATCGATCGCCTGCTTGCCGACCAGAACGAGGTCCGGGCTCTCTTCGCCAACAACCTTGGCCAGCAGCTTGGCAACGGCCAGCGGCTCAACCGTGGCGTCGGTCTTGATCAGGATGCCGCGATCAGCGCCCATGGCGAGGGCGGTGCGGATCGTTTCCTGCGCCTGTTGCGGCCCGATGGAGACAACCACGATCTCGGTGGCAACGCCCGCTTCTTTCAGGCGGACAGCCTCCTCGACGGAGATTTCGTCGAAGGGGTTCATGGACATCTTGACGTTGGCGAGATCGACCCCGGTCTGGTCCGGCTTGACGCGGACCTTCACGTTATAATCAATCACGCGCTTGACGGGCACGAGGACCTTCATGCGGGCGCTCCCAGGTTGGCTACGGTTCTTGGCACTTTAAAGTGCGCTGTCCCTACATATAGGCCGCCCCGCGCGCAAGGCTTGACGCTTACGTCAGGGTCAAATTGGCGCGGCCAATCCCACGGTCCCTACTCCGGCGCTTCCCCGTTTGCGCCCAGCACTTCGCCCGCCAGATAGAGCGAGCCGCAGATCAGCACGCGGTCTGCCCCGCTTGCCCCGGCCGCGCGCAGGGCGTCTTCAAGGCTGGTGCAGGCCGTCACCTTCAGCCCGGCCCGTGAGGCCGCCTGCGCCAGTTCCGCCGGGGGTGAGGCCTGATGCCCCGGCGCGTTCGGGCAGGTGAACACGTCCACGCCCAGCGGCCCGAACGGCACAAAAAACCCCGCCGAATCCTTGCTCGCCAGCATCGCCGTGACCAGCGCGGTCTTGCCCCCCATGCCGGAGAGATAGGCCGCAATCGCCCGCGCCGCATGCGGATTGTGCCCGCCGTCCAGCCACACCGGCAGCCCGCCCGCCAGCGCCGTCACCGGCCCATCCTTCAACCGCTGCATCCGCGCCGGCCACACCGCCTTGCGCGCGCCCTCAAAGATCGCCGCCTGGCTGATCCGCGTGGAATTGCCGAAAAGCTGCATCGCCATCGCCGCCAGCGCGGCATTTGCCCGCTGGTGCGGCCCGCTCAGCGCAATGTCCTCGGGCATCGCGTCAATGAAATAGGGCTGCACCCGGTAAAGCGGCGCGCCCACTTCTGCGGCGCGCGCCGCAATCACCGCGTCGGCCACCTCCTGCTGGATCGCCGTCAGCGCCGGGCGGCCCGCCTTGATGATACCTGCCTTCTCCGCCGCAATCCCGGCAAGGTCTGTTCCCAGGAACTGCGCATGATCATAGTCCACCGGCGTGATCACCGAGAGCGCCGGCGCAGTGACGACATTCGTCGCGTCGAACTTGCCACCGAGTCCCACTTCCAGGATCAGCAGATCCGCCGGCACCTCCGAAAAGGCCAGCAGCGCGGCGGCGGTAGTGGCTTCAAAATGCGTGATCTGCCCGCCTTCGATGGCCTCGAACGTCCGGTCCAGCCAGCCGATCAGTGCCTCATCCTCAACCAGCTTGCCCGCCAACCGGATGCGTTCATTAAAGCGCACCAGATGCGGCGAGGTGAACACATGCACGCTTAGGCCAGCGGCTTCGGCCATCGCGCGCATGAAGGCGCAGGTAGACCCCTTCCCGTTCGTGCCCGCCACATGGATCACCGGCGGCAGGCGGTCCTGCGGACGGCCCAGCCGCTCGAGCGCACGTTCAATGCGCCCGAGCGAAAGCTCGATGGTTTCGGGATAGAGGCCTTCAAACCGCTTCAGCGCGGCATCAACGGCCGGTGAATTGCCGCTCAATCAGGCTTGACCTTCGGCTCGGGAGGCTTCGGGGCGTGCGTCTTGGGCGGCGTCAGCTGCAGGGCGGAGCGATCATCCCGGCGGCGCGACACCGGCAGCAGATGGCCCAGCACGCGCGCCACGGTCGCCTTCAGCTTCCGCCGGTCGACGACAATATCCACCTGGCCTTTTTCCCGAAGGAATTCAGACCGCTGGAAGCCCTTGGGCAGGCTCTCGCGGATCGTCTGCTCGATCACGCGCGGCCCGGAAAACGCAATCATCGCGCCCGGCTCGGCAATATGCACGTCGCCCAGCATCGCATAGGAGGCCGAAACCCCGCCCGAAGTCGGGTCCGTCAGGATCACCACATAGGGCAGCTTCGCATCGGCCAGGTCATTGATCGCCAGCGTCGTGCGCGGCATCTGCATCAGGCTGAGCGTGCCCTCCTGCATCCGCGCGCCGCCCGAAGCGGTGCACACGACAAAGGCAGACTTGCGCGCCAGGGCAAGCTGCGCGGCGGTAATGAACGCCTCGCCCGCCGCCATGCCGAGCGATCCGCCCATAAAGTCAAAGTCCTGCACCAGCACGACCGCAGGAACCCCGCCGATCTTGCCATAGGCGGCCACCATGCAGTCTTCCTGCAGCAGCGGCGCCCCGCCCTCTTCGGTTTCCTTGATGTCCCGGTTCTGAACCTTGGCCCGGGCCGCTTTCAGGCGGGCCGGATAAGGCTTGTCATCCTTGAATTTCAGCGGGTCGAGCGGCACCTGCGGCAGCGAGATCGGCTCCCAGCGCTCATCATCGAACAGGATGCGGAAGCGCATGCGTGGCGAGATGCGCAGATGCGCGCCCGCCGGCGTCACATACCAGCTCTGCTCAAGATCGCTGCGATAGATCAGCTCGCCCGAAGCGGGACATTTAACCCACAGATCGTCCGGCGTGTCCTTCTTGGACATCATCGTCTTGAGGCCGGGCGGCGTTACCTTGTTGATCCAGTTCATCTGAAGAAGTCTCCCGATTTCCCGGCGGTATCAGCCTTTGGCCACGCCCGCGAGCGCGCGGCGCAGTTCTCCGGCAAGCTCGCCCATTGCGGGGGCTGCCGTCTCAAACTTTCCAGTTTCATGCGCATCCTGCGCCTTTTCCACAAAAGCCGAACCAACCACCACCCCGTCGGCGATCTTAGCCATTTCTGCGGCCTGCGCACCATTTTTTACACCGAAACCGACACAAACCGGTAGGCCCGACACCCGGCGCACCATGGCCACCTTCCCTGCAATCGCTGCAGGATCAGCGCTTCCAGCCCCGGTCACGCCGGTCACGGCCACAAAGTAAATGAACCCTGAAGCCCCGTCGGCCACCTTCGCGGCGCGGGCCTCATCGGTCGTCGGCGTCGCCAGACGGATCACGGACAGGCCAAGAGGCCTGTAGATTTCCCGAAGGCCCGCATCCTCTTCCGGTGGCAGGTCCACGATGATCGTGCCGTCGATGCCCACTTCGGCGGCCGCCTTCGCGAAGGCCTCATAACCCATCGAATGGATGGGGTTGGCATAGCCCATAAGGATCAGCGGCGTTGTCTGATCGTCCTTCCGGAAACGCGCGGCCAGCGCCAGCACATCGGTCAGCTTCGTGCCATTGGCGAGGGCACGCAGCCCTGCCCTCTGGATCGCGGGGCCATCCGCCATCGGATCAGTGAACGGCGCGCCCAGCTCGATGATGTCGGCGCCATTGTCGCGCAGCGCGCAGAGCGCCTTGAAGCTCTCCTCAAGGCTCGGATCGCCTGCCATCAGATATGTGACAAGCGCAGCGCGGCTTTCGCCCTTCGCCCGTGCGAAGGCGGCTTCAATTCTTTCCCGGCCCATGGTCAGCTTTCCGTATTCTCAAGCGCCCACGCTTCGTAGGCGGAACTTACATGCGTCAGCGGCATCGCCACGATCGCGGGCACATCATAGGGGTGCAACCGCTGGACCATGGCATCGATCTTGGCCCAGTTGGCTTCCGGCGCCTTGAGCCAGAGGATGAACTCGAACGACTGTTCGATCACGCCCTTCCAGCGATAGGAGGAAGTCACCGGCCCCTCAAGATTTGCGCAGGCCGCCAGACGCGCCTCGAGTGCCGCATCGGCAATATCCTCCGCCACGCGGCGGGAAGGACAGGTAATCCGGACAAGGAGCAGCTTGCTCATACATCAACCCCCAGCGCCTTCGCCACAGAGAACACATCCTTGTCGCCGCGCCCGCACATATTGAGAATCAGCAGGCCGTCCTTGCCCAGCTCTTTCGCAACTTCGCCCACACGGGCAATCGCGTGCGAGGGCTCCAGCGCCGGAATGATGCCCTCCAGCCGCGTGCAGAGCTGGAACGCGTCGAGCGCCTCCTGATCCGTACACGACAGATACTCCGCCCGGCCCATATCCCGCAGGAAGGCATGCTCCGGGCCAATGCCGGGATAGTCGAGCCCGGCAGAAATGGAATGGGCGTCGATGATCTGGCCGTCATCGGTCTGCAAGAGATAAGTCCGGTTGCCATGCAGGATGCCCGGCTTGCCGCCATTGAGGGCGGCGGCGTGCTCGCCCGTCTCGATGCCATGGCCGGCCGCTTCCACGCCGATCAGGCGCACGCCCTCATCCTCGATGAAGGGATGGAAGAGGCCAATCGCGTTCGACCCGCCCCCGATACACGCCATCACGGCGTCGGGCAGGCGCCCTTCCCGCTCCAGGATCTGCGCGCGCGCTTCCTTGCCGATGATCGACTGAAAATCGCGCACCATCTCCGGATAGGGGTGCGGGCCCGCCGCCGTGCCGATGCAGTAGAAGGTATCCTCCACATTCGTCACCCAGTCGCGCAGGGCTTCGTTCATGGCGTCCTTGAGGGTGCCCGTGCCGGAGGAAACCGGAACGATCTGCGCGCCCAGAAGGCGCATGCGGAACACGTTCGGCTTCTGGCGCTCTACGTCCGTCTCGCCCATGAAGACCACGCAGTCGAGCCCGAAGCGCGCGCAGATGGTCGCCGTCGCCACGCCGTGCTGTCCGGCGCCCGTCTCGGCAATGATCCGCTTCTTGCCCATCCGCCGGGCCAGCAGCACCTGCCCCAGGCAGTTGTTGATCTTGTGCGCGCCGGTATGGTTCAGCTCATCGCGTTTGAAATAGATCTTCGCCCCGCCGAAATGCTCGGTCAGGCGCTCAGCGAAGTAGAGCGGCGACGGGCGGCCCACATAATGCGCCCACAGGTCATCCATCTCTGCCTTGAAGGCCGGGTCTTGCTTGGCCGCGCGGTATTCGCGCTCCAGGTCGAGGATCAGCGGCATCAGCGTCTCGGCCACATACCGCCCGCCGAATTCACCAAACCGGCCATTCGCGTCCGGCCATTGATCCCAGGTATTACGCAGGTCCATCACTCTATCCTTTGATCCCCGCTGCGCGATGGGACGCGCTCAGGGCTGTTCCGGTAGTCCCTTCGCCGCGCGGATGAACGCGCGGACGAGTTCCCTGTCCTTTAGCCCCCGGATACGTTCAACACCAGAGGACACATCAACACCCGGCGCCCCGGTCTGGCGAATGGCCTCGGCAACGTTGTCAGGCCTCAATCCGCCCGCCAGCAGCCAGGGCCTCGGCGCGGTCCAGTTCTTCAGGATAGACCAGTCGAACACCTGTCCATGGCCGCCGCCGAAAGCGGCCCCATCGGGTGCCTTGGCGTCCACCAGCAGTCCGTCGATGTCCGGAAATGTCCGGATTTGTCCAAGATCTGACCGCTCGCGGACCCCGAATGCCTTCCAGATGTCGCGTCCTGTCAGGCTTCTGACCTGTTTTACCCGCTCAGGCGTTTCCTGCCCGTGCAATTGCAATATCGGGAAGCCCAGCCTGGAAATCTGCATCACCAGCGCGTCATCGGGATCGGCCATCAACGCCACCGGCACCGCCTTCCCCAGCCGCAGCATCAGCGTCGCCGCCGCCTCCGGCGTCACATAGCGCGGGCTCTCCGGCACAAAGTTGAACCCGATCCAGTCCGCTCCCTCACGGGCCGCGAACGCCACCATATCCGGGTCCCGAAGCCCGCAGATCTTCACCGTCACCATGACAGCCCCGTTACGCCAGCCAGAGGCCCGCGTCCACGGCCTCTCCCCCGCCCCGGCCTTACTTATGCCCGAGATATGTCAGGGCGCGCTGCATCTCGCCATCCGGCGGCAAAGGCCTGCCATGGCTACCCCCTAGGCTTTTCCCGGCTGGTCTTGTCCCCCGAAGGCCAGATCCCATGGCCGCATCCCCGGCCCAGAATGACAGGAGCTCTCCCCCATGCTGACACGCCGTCTCAGCGCCCGTATCGCCGCCGCCACAATGGCCGCCCTCATCGCCGTCAGTGCCCTTGCCCATGCCCAGCCGCCGCAGCCCCCCGAAGGCCCCCGCTACATCCGCTCAGAGACGGTCAACGTCCGCGGCGGCCCCGGCACCGGAAACTCCGTCATCGAAGTCCTGCTGCTCGGCGCCGAAGTCCAGATCTACGCCATCACGGGCGACTGGGCGCGTATCTCCCCGCCCGGCAAGCCTGAAAAATGGGTCTACGCCCCCCTGCTCCAGACCGAAAAGCCCCAGCCAAAGCCTCAGAAAGGCAAGGCGCCTAAGGACAAGGCCCAGGCCGGTCCAAACTCCCCGTCCAAACTCAAACAGGATGAAACGGCCCGGGATAAATCCTCCAAACCCCACTGAAGGCCCGCAGCAGAAGGGGCAGGCCGCATCCGCGCGCCTGCCTCCAACTGCGCCACGATCCCAATATCCCCAAGGGCTGGACCCGGCTGCAACGCCGGTTCAGAACACAGCTGAAAACAGGCCCAAGACGGGCCGGAACAGCACCGGGGGACCATCGATCATGCAGCACAGGATGCAGGAAGGACCGCTTCTGGACGCGCGCGGCCATCTGGCCGAATGCGGCTGGGCCACCAGCGAAGTGCGCCGCTATGACCGCGCCGCGATCGGCGCCAGCCGCCTGCGCATCAAGGAGTGGGACTATTACTGCATCCTCACGCCCGATTACGGCATTGCCCTGACCGTTGCGGACAACGGCTATCTCGGTTTCCTCGGCGTTTCCTGGATGGACCTGAAAGCGGGCACTGCCGTCAATGAGGCCGGTGTGATCCCCTGGCCCATGGGCCGGATGCGCCTGCCTGCCAGCGCAGACACCGGCGACATCGCCCAGGCCACGGCCTCGGTAAAACTCGCCTTCCGGCATGAGCCGGGCGGCCGGCGGCTGAGCGTGGATGCCCCGAATTTCCGCGGCGGCTCGGGCCTGAAAGGGGAGCTCTGGCTGGACCAGCCACCGATGGACCGGATGGTGATCGCAACGCCTTTTCCCAAGACGCCCAAGGCCTTCTACTACAACCAGAAGATCAACTGCCTGCCCGCCACCGGCGCCATCACCCTCGGCAGCCAGACATACCCTTTCGAACCGGAAGCCGCCTTTGGCGTCCTCGACTGGGGCCGCGGCGTGTGGACCTATAGCAATACATGGTACTGGGGCTCAGCCTCCGGCAAGGCAGGCGGGCGCAGGGTCGGCTTCAATATCGGCTACGGCTTCGGCGACACCTCGGCCGCTTCGGAGAACATGCTGTTCGTGGACGGAGTGGCCCACAAGCTGGACCAGGTGACCTTTCACATGCCGCAAGGCGCGCCGGACTCTGCGCCCTGGACCTTCACCAGCAATGATGGCCGCTTCACGATGACCTTTCAGCCCATCGTCAACCGCCACCACACCACCGATCTCGGCGTCTTCAAGACCGCCCAGGATCAGGTGTTCGGCCTGTTCACCGGCGAAGCCATCCTCGACGATGGGTCTGTCCTGCGGATCGAAGCCCTCCCCGGCTTTGCCGAAGAAGTGCGCAATCGCTGGTAAGCGCGCCAGCCGGATGAGGCGCATTGAGAGCCGATCAGGCGCGGAAGATACCCCGGAGCCTCGCCACGCGCGCCGCTGCGCCAGCGCGATAGTCTTCCGCCTCGATGGCCGTATGCGGCTCGGGATAGGCGGAGTGTGCCCAGAAGATCGCGCGATCGAGAAGAGTTGGGCCCGAAGGATTCCGCTGCAGCGCCGCTTCATACGCATCGGCCAGCGCATTGGCGCCATAGATGTCACTGTCGATCCGCCGAACCGCCGCCTCGGCCTCCTCAAACCGCAAATCCAGAATCAGGCGAACAGTCTCCTCCGCCATCTCCGCCAGGCGCTGCCGTATCCAGTCTACAGGATCAGGCAGAACCGCCCTTTCCGAAATCACGGGCACGGCCGATCCGGCAAACAGGGGCACGGTGGGCACAGGCCGCCTGCCGATATCCAGCGACAGCATCGCGCCCTCCAGAAACGGCGCATAGTCATTCCAGAGATCATCGGGGACACAGAGCGTGCCGTACCAGACCTGCCCGTCGCTTTCGAAGGCATAACCGGTCTGGCGGTCCGCCCCTTCCATCCCCGCCGAAAGTCCCGGCCACACATATGCCTCGCCCCTGGCAAGCACCTGATGCGGCGGCCCGCCCCCTGCCCGCCGCAGGATCTCGGAAAGATCCGCCGCGCCTGCCAGTTCGATCATCCGGATACGCAGCGTTGCCGGCGCCACTGCCGTCAGCGCCGCCACGCAGGCTTCCGGCGCCTCATCATCCGCAAAGAGGCCAGGCGGCACTTCCAGCGAGAGGCGGCCAAACCAGCGCCGGGGATAGGTCATGGCAGAAACCGGAAAGCCAGATACGCCGCCGCCAGCGCAATCGGGCCAACCAGCATGAACACAACCGGCCCTGCCCCCTTCTCCAGAATGAGGAACGCCTTGTCCGGATGCCGGTCATCGACATAGGCCAGCACTTTTGCCCCAACCAGATAGGGCGCAATCACCTCGGCGGCCTCCGCCTGCGACGCATAGCTCGTCCCGATGATATTGGGGCGCAGCATCTCGCTCTCATAGGTTTTTCCGTTCACCACATAGCGGAACCGCACATTCGGCGACCAGCTGGTGGTGGACGTGTTCCGGGTGAGGCTGCGATCTGTATCCCTGGATTCCGACCGGGTCACATCCGACCGGATGATCTCCACCTGAATGGGACGCGCGTTTGCGGCGATCCGCTTCTGGATGAAATACTGGGTAACGCCGACATAAACCAGCATCACGCCCAAGCCGCCAAACATCAGCACAAATATCCAGCGCATGAACGTCCCCCACATGGCTTGGGCTCTACGTGCCGCATTCCGGATTTCTTGAAAAGAGGCCACGCCTCTACCGGGGATTGTCCGTCGCAATATTTCCCGGAAACAAGGCGGGCTGGCGGAGAGACAGGGATTCGAACCCTGGAGACGGTCGCCCGTCTACACACTTTCCAGGCGTGCGCCTTCGACCACTCGGCCACCTCTCCATTCCGGCCCGAAAGACGGAAGCGAGCGAGATAACGGATGACCCGCCGCCCCGCAAGCGTGTGATTGCCAGAAAACGCATCAATCCCCATATCCGGGTCCAGAGAAGGAACCTGGCCCATGCTCTTCATGAAGAAAAACCTCGACCTGCCGACTGCCGAAACCGCCCTCAAAGGCCGCGCCGTGGCCATTCCCACAGCGGAGACGCATTTCGTGTTCGGCCGCCCGCTGAAGGCTGCGCCGCCCGAAGGCTTTGAAACGGCTGTCTTTGGGCTGGGCTGTTTCTGGGGGGCCGAGCGCATTTTCTGGCAAACCCCCGGCGTCTGGCTGACCCGCGTGGGCTATGCTGGCGGCATCACCCCCAACCCCACCTATGAAGAAGTCTGCTCGGGCCGCACCGGCCATACCGAGATCGTGGAAGTGCAGTTTGACCCCAAAGAGGTCAGCTTTGCCGCCCTCGTCAAACTCTTCCTCGAAAGCCATGTGCCCACCCAGGGCATGCGCCAGGGCAATGACATCGGCACCCAGTACCGCTCGGCAATCTACTTCCTTTCCCCGCAGCAGGAAGCCACCGCCAGGGCCATGATCGCCGAGTATGAAAAGGCCCTCGCCGCTTCGGGCCACCGGGAAAAGGTCACCAGCGAGGTCAAACCGCTCGATACGGTCTATCTGGCTGAAGACTATCACCAGCAATATCTGGCGAAGAACCCCAACGGTTATTGCGGCATTGGCGGCACGGGCGTCAGCTGCCCCCTGCCCCAGAGCGCCTGACGGGCGCTTGAGCGCGTAAGATCAGGAGCCGAAATTCAGCGAGAACCGCTTGCGCGATTCGATCATCGACTGCGCCTTGAACAGGGCGTCAGAAGCGGACTGGGCGCGCAGGATCATCGGGTCGGCCCGCAGGCCCTCAACCGCCTGAGACAGCTGGGCAATCGCCTCCCGCACGACATTCTGGTCGAACTGCTTCTCAGCCCGCACGATCAGGGCCCGGCCAAGCTCCAGCCGGGCCTGGATCACCCGGCCCGTATCTGCCGCCTCGCTGGCGGCTTCCAGATGCCTGCGGCGCATGATGATCACCTTGTCGAGGGCGGTCACATCGCCAAGTTCCTCGGCCACACGCACGCCGGAGGCGCAGAAATCGGCTTCGATTTCGGCCCGCAGCGTTGAAGAGATGGGCGGTTCCCCAGCCAGGAGGGCATCCAGATCAATGGCAAGCTGGCGGATCTTCTCGGCCCGGAAGGCCTGCGGATCGCTGAGGGCTGGCTGCAATTGCTTGGCAATCAGATAGGCCGCCGCCCGGGCCAGATCATCGTTGCGAGCCTTGCGGCTGCCCGGCAGGGCAATGGTAAAGAGGCGCGCTTCAGCCGGAGAGAGCCCGCCCCCGCGGCTGAGGCCGTGCAGTTCCAGCCCCCGCTCACCATTCCCCGCGCGGCTGGCCCAGAGGAACATGTCAGCGTCGGCGGTGGCCATGCGCTTGCGGGCGCGGGCAACCGACCGGCTTTCAAGCCCGCCCTTGATCGGACCCATCGCCACCATGCTGAACGGGGCGCCAAAGCTGAACGTCGGCAGGTATTGTGACAACGCCGCCTGCAGCCAGCTCCCGGCGGCGCGGTCCTTGGCCGGGGGGGCAATCAGAATGCGGAAACCCGGCGCCTTGCTGAGACGCGCCGCGCGCGCCTTGCCTTCATTGGAGAGCGTGTTGAGGGCGCGGCCTGCCAGCCGCAACAGCCAGACCAGCGCCAGCACAGCCGTCACCACAGCCATGGCCGCGCCGAACAGCATCAGCCAGTCGGCGCCGGGCACATGCGTCATGAGCCAGTTTTCTGCAGATTTCGCCCACGCTGAGATCGACATCAGAGTTTACCTCATCTGGTTCAAGGCGATACGTTTCCCGCCAGTTTCTTGCAACAGGGAAACACCGCTACAAGCTGCCGATGCCCGACTATATCACGCGTTTTGCGCCCTCGCCCACTGGCCGCCTTCATCTTGGGCATGCCGTGTCGGCTTTCAATGTCTGGGCTGCCGCAGCCGAGGCAGGCGGCAAGGTTTACCTCAGAATTGAGGACATCGACCAGACCCGCTGCCGGCCCGAATATGAAGCAGGAATCCTGGAAGACCTTTCCTGGCTGGGCCTCTCCTGGGACGGGCCGGTAAGGCGCCAATCGGATCATTTTGCCGAATACCGTACCGCTCTGGACGCACTTCAGGCCCGCGGCCTCATCTATCGCTGCTTCCGCACCCGGCGCGAAATTGCCGCCAGCCTGCCCGCCGGGGCAGACCCGGACGAGGCGGGATTTGTCAGCCGCCCGCTTTCGCCACTGGAGGAGGCCCAGCGCCTTGCCCATAACGCGGCCTTCGCCTGGCGCCTGTCTCTGGAGGCGGCGCGCAAAGTCCTGGGCCCGCGCTCGGAGAGCCTTTCCTATCTGGAACAGACCGCCGGGGGCATCCGGCGCGTGCCCGCCGACCCGTCCCGCTTCGGAGATGTCGTGCTCGCCCGCAAGGATACCCCCGCCAGTTACCACCTCGCCTGCTGCCATGATGATGCCCTGCAGGGCATCAGCCATGTCGTGCGCGGGGAAGACCTGCGCGCGGTCACGGCCGTTCACGCCCTGCTTCAGGCCCTCATGGGCTGGCCCCAGCCCGTCTACCGCTTCCACCCGCTGCTTCTGGGCCCGGACGGCAAGAAGCTTTCCAAGCGCAATGCTGACAAAAGTCTGGCCGAGTACCGCGCAGAGGGGATGACGCCAGAAGATATTCGGGCCATGACAGCGCCCGCATGACACAGACACCCCTGGCCGCTGCGCCCGCTCCCGTTTCCCTGCCCCCCGCGCGCAGCTGGCTTGGCCCGCTGATGGTGCTCGGCGGCGGCGTTGCCATCGGCTTTGCGCCCATCGGCCTGCGCATCGGCATTCAGGAGTTCGGCAACGAGCTTGGCCCCCAGGCCATTGCGATGTGGCGCTACATCTTCGCCACGCCGATCCTTTTCGGCCTCGTGCTGCTGATCCACCGCCGCCTGCCCCGGCCTCCCAACAAATTCATCATTCTGGCCGGCACCTTTTTCGCCATCGACATCGCCCTCTGGCACTGGGCCCTGACGATGACGAGCGTTTCCAACGCCACCTTCATCGTCAATCTCGGCAATGTCGGCGTCGGCGTGGTCGCCTGGCTGTTCCTGAAAGAACGCCCCGGCATGCCCTGGTTTTTTGCCGCCAGCCTGGCCATCGCCGGGGCCGCGGCCCTGTCGCTGGGCGGTACGGCGCTGCATACCGGGGGCCTGAAGGGGGATCTTTTTGCGCTCGGCGCGGCCTGTTTCGTCGCCGGCTACATGATGTTCTCCAAGCTTGGCCGCCGCAATCTCAGCGGCATCGAAGCAATCTTCTGGCTCAGCGTGGTGGAATCGGTGGTTGCTTTCATCATTGTGAACCTGGCGGGCGAACGGGTGCTGCCGGTCACCGCAAACGGCTTCATCGTGCCGCTGGTCCTTGCCCTCGTGGCGCATGTCATGGGCCAGGGCCTGATCATCTCAGGCCTCGGATCGACCAATACCGCTGTGGCCGGCATCCTTGTGCTGGCTCAGCCGGTCGTCGCGGCAACCATCGCCTGGCGTCTGTTCGATGAACCGCTGACAGTGCTGCAGGCCGCAGGCGCAGCCACCATCCTGGTCGCCGTCTGGCTGGCGCAGCGCGAAAGAACGCCGCGCCCGGCATAACATCTCGCAACTGTCACATGTTTGGGCTAAGCGCGGGGGATGTGATCACCGCCTGAAGGAGCCGCTCATGCGCCTCGCCGTTGTTGCCCTCGTCTCCACGCTCGCCCTCGCAGCGGCCTGCGCCGCCGCCGTTGCCACCAGCGGCGCGCCCTCCACCCGCGTCTCTTCCGGAAACACGCCGATCCTGCCCATCCAGGCAGATGATGGCTATTACAAATCCGCCGCCGCCGCCGTCGACGCCCGCATTGCCGAGCGGGGCATCAAGCCCGCCAAGAACGTCATCCTCTTCATCGGCGATGGCATGGGCATTTCCACGATCACCGCCTCGCGTATCTATGCCGGCCAGTCTGCCGGTGTGGACGGGGAGAGCTTCCGCCTCGCCATGGAAACCCTGCCCTGGTCGGCGCTCTCCAAGACCTACAGCGACAATTTCCAGATATCGGACTCCGCCGGCACCGCCGTCGCCATGGTCAGCGGCATCAAGACCCTCTCCGGCGTACTCGGCGTCAACAGCAAAGCGAGCTATGGCAACTGCGCCAGCGTTGAGGGCAACACCGCCGAAACCCTGTTCGAACTGGCCGCCCGCAGCGGCCTCGCGACCGGCCTCGTCTCCACCGCGCGCATCACGCACGCAACGCCGGCGTCTGCCTATGCAAAGACCCCCCACCGCAACTGGGAAGCCGACACCGACATGCGCGGCGCCTCATCGGACACCTGCAAGGACATCGCCCGTCAGCTGATCGAATGGCCGGAAGGCGATTTCGACATCATCCTCGGCGGCGGCCGCGAGAAGTTTCTGCCCGCAGGCACACCGGACCCGGAATATGCTGACAAGACCGGCGAGCGCTCGGACAATCGCAACCTGATCACGGAATGGACTGCAAAGTCGCCTGACCATAAATTCGTCTTCGACAAGGCAGGCTTCGACGCCGCCGATTTCACGACGCCTGCAAAAGTTCTTGGCCTGTTTGAGCCCGGCCACATGCAATATGAACTCGACCGGGAAAATGATCCCGCTGGGGAGCCCCATATCGCCGAAATGACGCGCGCCGCCATTACGCGCCTTTCTCAGAACCCGGAAGGATATGTCCTGATGGTCGAAGGCGGCCGCATCGACCATGCCCATCATGGCGGCAACGCCATCCGGGCCCTGGAGGACACGATGGCCTTCGACCTTGCGGTTGCTACAGCGCTTGAAATGACTGACCGGGAAGATACCCTGATCATCGTCACCGCCGACCATTCCCACACCCTGTCGATTGCCGGTTATGCCCAGCGCGGCAATCCGATCCTCGGCCTCTCAGCCTCCGGCATCGGCGGTGAAGGCGGATCGATGGGCACCGACGGTCTTCCGTACACAACGCTTGGCTATGCCAATGGCCCCGGCGCCTGTGTCGAGACCGGCAAGGACGCGGACGGCAAGCCCGCCTATGAGTGCAAGCGTCAGGACCTGACCGGCGTGGATACGCTCGCCGCCGACTTCCGTCAGCCCGCCCTCGTACCGCTCTATTCGGAAACCCATGGCGGGGAAGACGTTGCCGCCTTCGCCTCCGGCCCCGGCGCAAATCTCGTCTCCGGCGTGATCGAGCAGAACGAGCTCTTCCACATCATGGGCCGCGCCATCGGCCTTATCCCGGCGCCGGACGCTGACTGAACCCGGCACGCAGCAGGCAACCGGACCAAGCAGAAAGCAGAAATCACATGCCGGCACGCGGGACTCTTGCCATTCTGTTTGTGCCCATTCTGCTGCTTCTCTCCTGCGCGGCCAATGAGGGCGGCGCGCTGCCCGCGCCCGGGCTCGGCGCAATCAGCCGCGATTACGTGAACCCGGCGGATAACCGGCCCATCCCAACTGCGCTGTTTGGCGCCGAGGTGGGACACCAAAAGCCTCTTGCCATACTGGCCCATGGCTACGGAAATCTGGGTACAGACTATTCATTCCTCGCCGGCGAATTGGTCAGGCTGGGATATCTAGTCGCCGCGCCGCAATATGATCTGCCAGGCGATCCTCCCCTTCCCAGCGATGGAAACATCGCGGAAGGCCGGATGCCTGCCTGGGAGCGGGGAGCCTCAGGAACCCTGCACGTGATGGAGGCGTTGCGGCAGGAGGGCCTGGCAAGCGACGCGCCTATCCTGCTGGTGGGTCATTCCAATGGCGGAGATATCGCCATGCTTCTGGCCGCCCGCCATCCGGATGCCGCCGGCGCCGTATTGACCCTCGACAATCGGCGTATGGCTCTGCCCCGGACAGCTTCGCCGCGCATCTGTTCCCTCCGGTCCTCGGATTTCCCTGCCGATCCCGGCGTGCTGCCCGATCCGGCAGAACAGGCAGAGTTCAACATGCTGATCCGCAAGGCAGACAATCTCCGTCATGACGAAATGTGGGACGGCGCAACCGGCGCGCAGAAGGCCGCAATGATTGATATGCTGCGCGCCTGTCTCGATCGTTGATCAGCGCACCCCGTCACCGGCCAGCCGGGCGCAGCGCGCCGCTGGCCAGCACGGGCACCAGATAAGCCACGGCCAGCGCCGTATTCGGCACGATGTTCAGCGCGAAGCCGGTGACCGCCGACAAGGCCCCGTCGATCACATACCAAGCGGCCAGCGCCAGTGTCAGGCCGCGCCAGGCCGGCGCCCCTGCGGCATGGATCGCCGGCAATAGCAGCAGCATCGTCAGTCCCCAGCCGATCGTCACGGCGCCCATCAGGGCGATCGAAAAGCGCATGCCGGGCGCGTCAAGGTTCAGCGTGCCAGGGGCAAGGCCGCCCAGAAGTGTGTAGAGGGCGGTCACCGCGCCATCGGTCGCAGGCAACCCGCCCGCAGCGAGCACCACGCCGAAGAGGATAACCCCGCCACACCAGACCACCATCCAGTTCTTCCAAAGACCGCTCATTGTCTGCTCCCTGATGAGATATCGGATGGCGGCAGATTGCGACGGCCAGCGTAGGCGCGGCAATTACCTTGCAGGTCATGGACGCCGTTTCCCGGCAATGGCATCTAACGCGGATGCCGGACCGCGCCCCAACACCCCTGCCCGATGCCGCAAGCTTTGCGGGGCAACTGCGCCGTTTCCGCGCCGCGCGGCGGCTCAGCCAGCTCGACCTTGCGCTCGCGTGCGACATCTCTGCCCGCCATCTTTCCTTCCTGGAAACCGGCCGCGCCAATCCCAGCCGCGAGATGGTGCTGCAGCTGGCCGAAGGCCTGCTCCTGCCGCTGAGCGCGCAGAATAGCCTGCTTCAGGCCGCCGGCTATGCCGCTGTCTATCCGGCTTCCCCGCTCACCTCCGAAGCGCTTGGCCCGTTCCGGCAGATCCTCTCCGAAATGATGGCCCGGCATGCGCCCTGGCCCTCGCTGCTGTGTGACCGGCACTGGAATGTGCTGGAGGCTAGCCCGGTTGCGGCTGCCCTGCTGGCCGGGCTTCAGGCCGGGGAAAGCGCGGGCGAAACCAATCTCATCCGCCTGCTCACCAGTGAGGCCGCCGCCAGCGGCGTGATCGTCAACCTCGCCGAGATGATCGCCGAGATGCAAAGCCGCATCCAGATGGAAGCCCTCGAAGCGGCCGATGATCCGGTGCTCGCCGGGCTGGCCGCGCGCCTTCAGGCCGCCGCGCTCCGCCATCCCGTGGTCCATAGCCCGCCCCTGCGCAGCCCCCTCGTGCCGCTCACCCTGGCGTCGCCCGATGGTGAGATGCGCTTCCTCTCGACCATCGCCTATTTCGGCACGAGTGAAGACGTCACCATCCGGGACCTTCGCCTGGAGCTGCTCTTTCCCGCCGATGACGCCACCCGCAACGCCGTGACCGCACTTGCCGCCAGCCTTCCCGACTGATCCCCTTCCCCTCGCGTCACGCTGGCCAAAACCGCCGCCTTGCGCGACACTTGTTGCAAACAAGAAGACCGGGAGGAAAACCAGACCATGAAAGCTGCCGTGATGCGGGCGCCCAAGGCGCCGCTGTCGATCGAAGACGTGACCATCTCAAAGCCGGGTCCGCGCGAAGTGCTCGTACGCCTGAAGGCCATTGGCGTCTGCCATTCGGACGTTCATTTCTGGGACGGCGCCTTCCCGTCCGAACTGCCGGTGATCCTCGGCCATGAAAGCGCCGGCGTGGTCGAGCAGGTCGGCTCGATGGTCACCGCCGTCAAACCCGGCGATCATGTGATCTCGATCCTCTCGCCTTTCTGCGGTACCTGCGAGTATTGCCTCACGGGGCATATGTCCGTCTGCCACACGGTGAACCGGGAGCTGTTCCAGCGCAGCGTCACCGAACATCCGCGCCTCTCCATCGGCGGGGAAAAGGTCGGCCAGTTCCTCAACCTTTCCTCCTTTGCCGAGCAGATCCTGGTGCATGAGAACACCCTCTGCGCCATCGACAAGGATATGCCGATGGACCGCGCCTGCCTGATCGGCTGCGGCGTCATTACCGGCGTCGGCTCGGTGTTCCATTCCGCCCAGGTCGAGCCCGGCTCGACCGTCGCCGTCATCGGCTGCGGCGGGGTGGGCCTTGCCGCGATCAATGGCGCCGCCATCGCCGGGGCCAGCCGCATCATCGCGGTCGACCTTTCCGACCAGAAGCTGCAGCTCGCCACCCGCTTCGGCGCAACGGACGTGATCAACCCCTCGAAGGTGAACGCCATCGAGGCGGTGAAGGAGCTGACCAAGGGCGGCGTCCACTATTCCTTCGAATGCGTCGGCGCCAAGCAGACCGCCGAGATGGCCTACCACATGCTCCGCCCGCGCGGCGTGGCCACCGTGATCGGCATGATCCCGCCGGGCGTGAATATCGAGATCCCCGGCATCGAACTGCTGGTCACCGAGAAGCGCCTGCAGGGCGCCGTGATGGGATCAAACCGTTTCCGGATCGATTTCCCGCGCCTGATCGATCTCTACAAGCAGGGCAGGCTCCACCTCGACGATCTGATCTCGGACCGGATCGGCCTTGAGGGCATCACCGGAGCGATGCAGAACCTCCTGGACAACAAGGGCAGCGTGGCCCGCCAGGTGGTCGTGCTCAACTGATCCGTATACTCATGGCGCCGCTGCCTGGCCGGGCGGCGGCGCCGGAGACGCTCTGCGCAGGCACAATCGCCCAAACGCACCTCTGCACATCTGCCAGATTGCTGCGCCGCCCTTCCCCCGCTACAGAGGGCGCTCCCCTGTCAAACGGAGCGCCGCATGGCCACCCCTTCGCTCGCCAAACCGAAACGATCCTTCGTTCAGCGTTTGCTGCGGCGTATCATCTACAAGAATTACGGGCGCAACCTGCTCTACCAGCTCCAGCTGCGCGCCCTGCACGAAGCGGCCGATTACGTGCAGGCCAACATGCCCGAAGCGATGATCTTCGAGAGCCATGCTGCCTATATCGCTTTCCTGGTTGAAAAGGCGCCGGCCGAAGGCCTGATGATGGAGTTCGGTGTTGCCGGCGGCAACTCGATCCGCCAGATCGCCAGCCGTACCGCGAAAACCGTGAACGGCTTCGACAGTTTCGAAGGCCTGCCGGAAGACTGGTCGGGCCATCTGGAACGCCGGGGCGCCTTCACCCAGAAGCAACGCCTTCCGCAGGTGCCCGCGAATGTGAAGCTGCATGTCGGCTGGTTTGATGCCACCCTGCCCGGCTTCCTGGCCGCAAACCCCGGACCCATCAGCCTGCTGCATATCGACTGCGATCTCTATGGCGGCACGAAATACATTCTGGACACCGCCGGCGACCGGTTGAAGCCTGGCTCCATCGTGATGTTTGACGAATATTTCAACTATCCGAGCTGGCGCCATCATGAATACAAGGCATGGCAGGAATTCGTCAGTAGCCGGAACGTGAAGTATACCTACATCGCCTTCACTGCGATGGATGGCTGCGTGGCTGTGCGGATCGATTCTATCGGCTAAAGGTCTTTACCCACAGCATCGGCAATCGAGGAGAACCCGTCTTCGGCCAGGCAATGGGAGAGTTCCCGCGCCACACGGGCCGCAATACCGGGGCCGTCATACACCATCAGGGAATAAAGCTGCACCGCTGACGCGCCCGCGCGGATCTTGGCATAGGCGTCTCGGCCCGTCGCAATACCGCCGGCGCCGATCAGATCGAACGCGCCTTCCAGCTTGCGGGCAAACTGCAGCAGAACTTCCGTAGACGGCTGAAGCAGGGGCGCGCCGGAAAGGCCGCCCGCTTCGGACTTGTCTTCGCTGCGCAGGCTGGGGGGCCGGGCCAGGGTGGTGTTGGAGATGATCAGGCCCGAGAGCCAACTCCCCTCCGCAGTCAGCACGCTGCAGATATCCGCGATGGCTTCAGCATCCAGATCTGGTGCTACCTTCAGTAAGACAGGCAGATCCTTCCGGTCAGCCGCGCCGCATCGGGTCAGAAGCTGGGTCAGCGACGCCCGGTCCTGCAGGCCGCGCAGACCCGGCGTGTTGGGCGAGGAAATGTTGATGGTGATATAGTCGGCATACGGCGCAACCGCCTCAATACCGGTCACATAGTCGCCGATCCGGTCTTCACTGTCCTTGTTGGCGCCGACATTGGCACCAATCGGCACGGCATGCGAATATTTCTCCAGCCGGCGGACGAAATAGTCGAGGCCGAAATTGTTGAAACCCATCCGGTTGATCACGGCGCGGTCTTCTGTAAGGCGGAAAAGACGCGGCTTCGGATTTCCCGGCTGGGGCTTTGGTGTCACTGTTCCGCATTCGACAAAGCCGAATCCGAACTTCGCCATTGCCTCGGGAACTTCGCAATTCTTGTCAAAGCCCGCCGCCAGCCCCACCGGCGAACAAAGCCGCAGGCCGGACTTGGGCAGCTCAACCCTTGTTGAGACCGGCAACTGCGGCGCATGCAGGGGAACGCCCGCGCCATATGTCAGCATCCGGAGGGTCAGCGTGTGCGCCGTTTCCGGCGGCAACAGGCGCGCAAGGCGTGCACCGGTTGATGCAATCATTCAGATGTCCTCCGGCAGAATCGGGACGCCGTCCGTACCCGGCTCAAGCCACCAGGCCGCCTGCGCACGCGCAATTTCGAGGGGCTCATAAAGATGCGGAAAGAGATCGCCGCCCCGGCTCGGCTCCCAGCGCAGCGGTGGCAACGCGGCGCTATCAAACTTCAGCAGCCGGACCCGCCCCTTCCCCGCAAAATGCCGCGCGGCCGTTTCCGGCAGCTGGGCGCGCGTGGAGAGATGCACATAGCCATCGGCAATATCGAGCGCGGTGACGGTATGGCCCGCTGCTTCGGCCGCGCGCCATTCTTCTTCCGTCAGCAATTTATAGACCGGGACATTCTGCATGATGTCTGCTTTTGCAGGCTTTCCGCCGGCAGGCAACCGCCCCTTCAGGCGCCCTGCCCCACAGAAGAATCAGCTGTGCGGGCCAGCATCCAATGCCCGTCTGCGCCCTTGCACGCGGAGAAGCGGCCGCGTTCCTGGCCAGGAAGGCTGTAGGCAACATCGCGGCACATGACCGACACATTTACCACCGGCTGCTCGCCGTAGCCGCGCGTGACGGGCGCTGCGTCGCTAGCCGAGTAACCAATGGTGCGCAGGTTTGCGGCGCCGGTTTCCACCAGCTGCGTGCGCTCGAATGTGATCTTGATCTGGCGTCCATCCGGCGTCGCCATCTGATGGGCGGTTCCATCGGGGCTGACGGCCACGAGACGCACAAACTCCGCCTGAAGGCCGGACATGGCCTCCACACTGACCGGCTGGCTGGTTGTCAGCGCCACGCGTTCGGCGATGAACACGTCCGCGCTGCGCCGCGCGTCGGCAGGGCCGGCAATGAAGGGCCGGACTTCCGGGGCACGCGCCGTAAGGATGGCAGGCGCCGGCCGGGTAACAGGCGCCGGTTCCGGCGTCGCCAGCGGCTGGATGCTGGCGCGATCCGGTTTCAGCGAGGCCGGCCGGGGCGGCGTCACCGGTTTGACAACCGCTGGCGCAGGCGGGGCCACGACAGCGGCGGCCAGCGTGATCGCCGGGTCTTCGGCTTTGCGCGCGGCGAGCCTCCGGGCCTCAATATCCGCCAGGCGCTTGGCTTCCAGATCGGCCAGGCGGCGGGCTTCTGCAGCATCGGCGGCCCGTTTGGCGTCCAGCGCCGCCAGACGGCGCGCTTCTTCTTCCGCCGCCCGCTTGGCCGCCAGATCGGCAAGGCGCTGTTGTTCGGCCTGCGCGGCGGCGCGCTGGGCTTCCAGATCGGCAAGGCGTTTGGCTTCCGCTTCGGCAGCGATGCGGCGGGATTCGATGTCGGCAAGGCGCTTGGCCTCTGCGGCGGCGGCGCGCTCGGCTTCAAGCTCGGCAATACGGCGCTGCTCGGCCAGGGCGGCGGCGGCCCGGTCCGCTTCCAGCTTTGCCAGGCGGTCTGCCTCAGCCCTGGCGGCGGCATCTGCCTCGGCCTTCGCGGCGAGGCGGGCGGCCTCTTCATTGGCGATCCGCTCGGCCTCTTCGCGCGCCATACGCTGGCGTTCGGCATCAATCGCGGCGTCACGGGCAGCCAACGCGTCTGCTTCAACCTGCGCCGCGGCGGCCAGACGGCCCGCTTCGGCGTCCGCAATCGCTGCCGACGCAAGACGCTGGGCCTCTTCCTGCTGGCGGCGGGCGGCGTCGCGCTCGGAGGCTTCGAATGCGTCGACCCGCTGTTTCAGGTAATCGGCCACGCCGCGATAATCGAACCAGGGCTGGGGCTCGGCCCCGATCGGGGTCGCCGCTTCCTGCACCGCAACGGCAGAGACGGACGCAGGCAATACGGCCGGGCCAGCATCAGCGGCAGAGCGGCGGGCGGCGTCTTCGCCCTCATCCGGCAGCGCGCCGGGCTTGGCTTTCAGTGAATGGTCGATCGCCAGCAGCGACAGGCCGGCCAGACCGAGCATGGCGAGACCGGCAAAGGCGAGCTGCGAATATTCGCTGAGCCGGCTGAGGCCGGTCGCGCGCTCTTCCTTCTCTTCGGCGACGGGCTCGGCCGTCTCTTCAACCGGCGGCACAATCACCAGCGGTGGGCGGCGGATTTCCTCGCGCGGGCGCACAGGTTCCGGCCGCGCGGGCGGGGCCCAGGCTTCCGGGCGCCCAGCGGGCGGAACACGGCGCGGTTCTGGCCGGGTCTGCAGTGCCGGGGCGGCGGGGGCGATTGCTGCCACCGGGCGCGGGCGGCGCGGCGCAAGGGCGGCCAGGTCAACCGCCTCGCCATCCCTGGGCTCATAGCCCGCCAGGATCGCCAGCGTGGACTGCGGGCGGCGGCCATCGCGCGCGCGCAGGCGGGCACGGAAAGGCGCGTCAGCGGCCTCGGTCGGTTTCAGCGGCTCCTGCAGCATCAGCCCATTCTCCTGAGGGCGAAAGGTTAACAACCGCCCTATCCAGCGTTTACTATAACCAACCTATGCGGCGGAAACCATAAAATTCCCTGTAAGCCGCCGCCTTGTCAGCGAGGGTGCGGGACTTTAAGGCAACAGTTTCCCGCTTGCGCCCCAGAAAGACGACGTAAATCCCATGTCCAAAGCTGCTTCTGCCCCGAAAAAGGTTGTTCTTGCCTATTCCGGCGGCCTCGACACTTCGATCATCCTGAAATGGCTGCAGGTTGAGTTCGGCTGCGAGGTTGTCACCTTCACCGCCGATCTCGGCCAGGGCGAGGAGCTGGAACCGGCGCGCAAGAAGGCGCTGGCCGCCGGGGTGAAGCCCGAGAACATCTTCATCGAGGATGTGCGCGAGGAATTCGTGCGCGATTTCGTCTTCCCGATGTTCCGGGCGAACGCCGTCTATGAAGGCGTCTACCTGCTCGGCACCTCGATTGCCCGGCCGCTGATCGCCAAGCGCCAGATCGAGATTGCCGATATGGTCGGCGCCGATGCCGTCTGCCATGGCGCCACCGGCAAGGGCAATGATCAGGTCCGCTTCGAGCTTGGCTATTATGGCCTGAACCCCGACATCAAGGTGATCGCGCCCTGGCGCGACTGGGCGTTCAAGAGCCGCACCGACCTTCTGAAATTCGCCGAAGAGCACGGCATCGAGATCGCCAAGGACAAGCGCGGCGAGGCCCCCTTCTCGGTGGACGCGAACCTGCTCCACTCCTCCTCGGAGGGCAAGGTTCTGGAAGACCCGTCACAGCCTGCGCCGGAATTCGTCCATATGCGGACGATCAGCCCAGAAGAGGCGCCCGACCAGGCCGAAGTGATCACCATCGGCTTTGAGAAGGGCGATGCCGTCTCGATCAATGGCGAGGCGCTTTCCCCGGCAACGCTGCTGACCAAGCTCAACGAATACGGCAAGAAGCATGGCATTGGCCGGCTCGACCTTCTGGAGAACCGCTTCGTCGGCATGAAATCGCGCGGCATTTACGAGACGCCGGGCGGCACGATCCTGCTGGTGGCCCATCGCGGCATCGAGCAGGCAACGCTCGACCGCGGCGCGGCCCACCTGAAAGACGAGCTGATGCCGCGTTATGCCGAGCTCATCTATAATGGTTTCTGGTGGAGCCCGGAGCGCGAGATGCTGCAGGCCGCCATCGACCATTCGCAGCGCTTCGTGACCGGCGAGGTGACGATCAAGCTCTACAAGGGAAACGCCTATCTGATCGGCCGTTCGAGCCCCTATTCTCTGTACTCGGAGAAGATCGTGACCTTCGAGGACGATCACGGCGCCTACGACCAGAAAGACGCCGCCGGCTTCATCAAGCTGAACGCCCTGCGCCTGCGCCTGCTGGCCGGACGGGACCGGAAGTTCGGGAAGAACTGATCGCGGTTCTCTACCTGCCCTCTCACTCCTTAGTCACCCTCGATGCGCGCGAGCGCATCTGAGGGCCCATCTCCTTAGCTCTCACGCTTGCACTTGCTTCACCGGCGGGAGCTGGGCCCTCAGATGGCCTTTGGCCATCGAGGGTGACGAAGCGGAGAGCGCAAGAATCGCAAAAAGCGCAACGCCCTTATCCTCCCCTGTTCCCTTCGACAGGCTCAGGATGAGGCGGGGGAGGTGGATTGCGCGCAGCGCAAGACGGAGGGGGGGCCTAAGTGCTGTTGATCCCGGCCCAGTCCTGCGGCCGCGCTTCTTCGTCCAGGCGGAGGAGCAGCGCATCGGTCCAGGGTGGCAGGCGGCGGATGATGTGGCCGGGGACGGGGAGATCCTTGAGGACACGGCCCTTCCGCCTGCGGAGCAAGCGGGCGAGGCGCAGGGCGTGTTTTTCCGGATGGTTGAGCACCAGCGCGAGACGGCGCGCGGCCTCCATCATCAGCGCCCATTGGACGAAGGGAGTGTCGGCGCCGTCTGATTTTGAGACGCGGCGGGCGGGGCGCACCTCTTCGATGAGCGGAAAAAGGGCTTCGCGGCGCGCCTTGTTTGTCCTTGGAGTTTCGTTGGAGGTTTTCGGGGAAACGCCAACGGCGCGTTCGGGGAGGACAACCTCAGCGGCGAGCACATGGATGTAGCGGCGCACCAGGGCGGTGGCGGCGATGAGCTGGGCGCGGGCCTCGGCGGCAATCTTTGCGAACTGTTCCGGCACCGCCTCGCGCAGCAGGGTCCGCAGCGCGCCGAGCAGGGCGGCGATGCGGGTCCAGAGTTCCGGGCGGGGCGCGGTGATGTCCATGCGCGGAGGATGGGGGCGCGGGGAAGTGGGGCGGATAAGGGGGGGCGCAGGGGGTGTCATCCCGGACAGCGCGCCGCGCTGATCCGGGACCTTCTGGAGGCTGGCGCAAGAGCGGAGAGAAGGTCCCGGCTCTGCAGCCGCTACGCGGCTTTGGCCGGGATGACACGG
>NZ_PNMA01000023.1 GCF_013823385.1 Hyphomonas sp. | reverse complement strand
AGGTCCCCTCCCCATGAAAATGGGGAGCGTTGGGGTGGGGGCGCTAGCGGCTTTGCGCGCCGTTGGAGTTTTTTCCGGAAACCTCCAAAAAACTCCAACGGCGCTCCAGGGACATCACGTGTCAAAACGTGGACAAATCCGGACAGTTCCGGTCAGGCGGCGGCCATGTGCCAGTTTTCGAGTTCGATGACGGTGGCCTGCCAGGGGAGGCTGGCGATGCGGTCTACCCAGTCGCGGATCAGGGGATCGTCCGGGGTGGAGTCCTTGAACCACATGAAGGGTGAGGAAATCAGCAGGTCTGCCGCCGTGAAGCGGTCACCCATTAGCCAGGGGCCGTCTTCCAGGGCGCGGCGCAGGCGGTCTGCCACTTCGGCCATGCCGCGATAGGTGGTGTGGAGGACGGGGTGGTCGAGGCCGGCGACGCCCTGGACGATGACCGGCTCCATCACGCCGGCATACCAGAACATCCAGGCGAGGAAGCGGCCACGCTCGGGATCGCCTTCCGGGACGGTGTATTCAGCCGCCGGGAAGAGGTCTGCCAGGTAAAGCATGATGGCGGCGCTTTCCCAGATCAGGACGCCGTCATGATCGAGCAGCGGCACCTTGCCTTCGGGATGGGGATTGAGCGGGTCGCGCCCGCCGGTGCCGTCCTGGCGGGGGACCGACACGATGCGGACGTTCACCCGGTCGGCGATGCCCATGGCGTGGATGAGGTCGAGGATGCGGGTCGAGCGGGAATGGGGGGCGTGGTAGAGGGTGAGCACGGGGGTCTCCTTCGGGGTGCTTGCCGGGGTTGGCATGAGGACACTATGGTGCAGGTCTCCTGACAGTTTTCGTCAGGAAGGATTTTGTAAGGCTCACCCCATGGCCCGCACCGACCGCCTCTTCCGCCTGCTGCACCTGATGCGCACCCTGCCCCAGCCTGTGACGGCGGCGCGGCTGGCGCAGGAAACGGAGGTTTCGGAGCGGGCGATTTACCGGGATATTGCCGCCCTACGCGCGGCGGGGGCACGGATCGACGGGGCGGCAGGCTATGGCTATGTGCTGGAGGAAGACCCGGCACTGCCTCCGCAGAGCTTTACACGCATCGAGATAGAGGCGCTGCTGATCGGACTCGCCGAGGCGCAGAATTCCGGCGACAGCGAGATTGCGGAGGCCGCGCAGCTCGCCCTTGCCAAGGTGATCGCCACCCTGCCCGAGCGCCAGCAGCGGGAGGCCGCCCATGCGGTGCATTACGTGTTCCGGTATGACCGGAGGGAGGTGATCTCACGCGACCTGGCGCTGATCCGCACGGCCTGCTGGGAGGAGGAAACGCTGCGGCTTTCCTATCGCGATGAGGCGGGCGCGGAGACCGAACGGGTCGTCCTTCCCCTGACGATCCTTTATGCGGAGAAGGTGCTCGTGTTGCTGGCCTGGTGTACCCTGCGGCAGGACTGGCGGAGTTTCCGGATCGACCGGATTGCGGCGGCCGAACGGACGGGCGAGAGCTTCCGGCCACGGAGGGTTTCGATGCTGCGCGAGTATGTGGCGCAGATGAAGGCGCGGGGGCGGCCAGTTTAGGGGCTGCGTTTCTACGGAGAGCGGCCCCACCCTATCCCTCCCCACATCTGTGGGGAGGGGACCTGTTGCTTTGTGGGGAGAGGTTAGTTCTCCAGCTGCGCGACCTGCCCCCTCCCCATGACTATGGGGAGGGCTGGGGTGGGGTTGCTATCGGCTTTTCACCGCTGCATCGCAGCGGCGATTTCGGGGCGGTCTTCGGCGGTTTCCAGGTATTTCGGATCGGGCCGGAGGCGCGTGGCCTGTTCGTAAGCGTAGCCATAGGCGAGGATTGCCGCGTCGGTATCCCTGGCGCCCATGAAGGAGACGCCGAGGGGGACGCCGTGGACATCGCCCATGGGGACGGTGAGGTGGGGATAGCCCGCGATGGCGGCCAGATAACCTGCCCCGGCCCAGGCGGGCCAGACATCGCCATTCACAGGATCGACGCGCGGGGACAGTGGGCCGGATGGCGACACGAGCGCGTCGACGCCATGTTCGGCGAGGAGCCGGTCGATGCCATTTTCGCGGGAGGCGGACTGGACGAGCGCGCGAGCATCAAGATAGGCCTGATCCGTAAGCGGACCGAGTTCATCGGAGGCGGTGAACAGGTCCTGATTGAAGAGGGCGAGTTCAGCATCGGCATTGGCGAGGTTGAAGGCGATGACATCGCTGAGCGTGCGCGTGACCACAATGGGCGGAGCGCCGGCGAGATAGGCATTGAGGCTGTCCTTGAACTCATATTGCAGGAGCAGGAGCGACGCGGCCCAGAACTCGCCGGGAACATTGCTTTCTTCGATCTCGACAATCTCCGCGCCGGACGCGCGCATGGCCTCAAGGCTTGCCTCGAAGCGGGCGATGATGTCCGGATTTGAACCGACCGAAGCGCGCAGGACGCCGAGGCGTTTGCCCTGGAGGGCATCGGCCGAGAGGGCGGCGGTGTAGTCGGTCTCGCCTGCATCCATGGCGTTCATCATCAGGGCCGCGCCGGTGACGGTCTTGGTCATTGGGCCAGCGGTGTCCTGGCTGGGCGAGATGGGGACGATGCCTTCCTGCGGGAGGATGCCGACGGTTGGCTTGAAGCCGACGAGGCCGTTGACATTGGACGGGCAGATGATTGAGCCGTTGGTTTCGGTGCCCACCCCGCCAGCGGCGAGAGAGGCGGCGATGGCGGCGCCTGTGCCCGAGCTGGAGCCGCAGGGGGAGCGGTCGAGCATGTGGGGGTTGCGGACCTGTCCGCCCACGGAGGACCAGCCGCTGATCGAATCGTTGGAGCGGAAGTTTGCCCACTGGCTGAGATTGGTCTTGCCGAGGATGACGGCGCCTTCCGCGCGAAGCCCTGCGACGAGGGGGCTGTCGCGGCCGGTGATGTTGTCCTTCAGGGCGAGGGAGCCGGCGGTGGTGGCCATCGGATCGAGGGACTCGATATTGTCCTTGAGGAGGATGGGGACGCCGTCGAGCGGGCCGAGCGCGTCGCCGGAAGCGCGGCGGGCGTCGGACGCGGCGGCCTGAGCGAGGGCGTCGGGGTTGACGGCGAGGATGGACTGGAGGCGCGGGCCGGCGCGGTCGATGGCGTCGATGCGGGTGAGGTAGGCCTGCGTGAGGGCGACGGAGGTGGTCTCGCCGCTGGCGAGGGCAGCGGAGAGTTCGGGAAGGGTTTTGGCGAGGAGGCCGGTGGCTTCGTAGCCGGGGGCGATGGGGGCGTCAGCCAGGGGCGCAGGCGGGACGGCGCTCTCTGGCGCGGGCGTGGCGCAGGCAGCGAGCATGAGCGCGCCGAGCGCGGCGGTGATGGTGTGGTTCATGGGGCCCTCTCCCGATCCCGTGTGTGGGATGGGAGAGTAGCCTTCAGCGGTCCCGGGTCAATCGCGCTTCGCGCTTTGCCCGGGATGACCGTTTTAAAGGAATTACCGCGAGAACTTCTTGAACTTCAGGCGCTTGGGGTTGACGGCGTCTTCGCCGAGGCGGCGTTTCTTGTCTTCGAGGTAGGAGGAGAAGTCGCCCTCGAACCATTCGACATGGCTGTCGCCCTCGAAGGCGAGGATGTGGGTGGCCATACGGTCCAGGAACCAGCGATCGTGCGAGATGATAACGGCGCAGCCGGGGAAGTTGTCGAGGCCTTCTTCCAACGCCTGCAGGGTTTCCACGTCGAGGTCGTTGGTCGGTTCATCGAGCAGGAGCAGGTTGTGGCTGCCGCGCAGCATCTTGGCGAGGTGGACGCGGTTGCGCTCACCGCCCGAGAGGATGCCGACTTTCTTCTGCTGGTCGGTGCCCTTGAAGTTGAAGGCGCCGACATAGGCGCGGGACATGACCGAGACGCCGCCGAGATCGATGACATCGGTGCCGCCGGAGATTTCCTCCCATACGTTCTTGTTGGGATCGAGCTTGTCGCGGCTCTGGTCGACATAGCCGATCTTGACCGTTTCGCCGACGCGCATGGCGCCGGAGTCCGGCTTTTCCTGACCGAGGATCATCTTGAACAGCGTGGATTTACCCGCGCCGTTCGGACCGATGACGCCGACGATACCGCCCGGCGGGAGTTTGAAGTTGAGGTTCTCGATCAGCACATTGTCGCCGAACGCCTTGCTGAGCCCTTCGGCCTCCAGCACGACGCCGCCAAGGCGGGGACCGGGGGGAATGCGGATCTGCGCGGTCATCACCTTCTCGCGCTCGGCCTCCGAGGCCATCTTCTCATAGGCCGTGATACGGGCCTTGGACTTGGCCTGGCGGGCCTTCTGGCCGGAGCGGACCCATTCGAGTTCCTTGGCGAGGGTGCGCTTGCGGCCGACATCGTCGCGCGCTTCCTGCTCCATTCGCTTGGCTTTCTGCTCCACCCAGGAGGAGTAGTTGCCCTGAAAGGGCACGCCGCGGCCGCGGTCGAGCTCGAGGATCCAGCTGGTGATATCGTCGAGGAAGTAACGGTCGTGGGTGACGAGGATGACGCAGCCGGGGAAGTTGATCAGGTAGTTCTGCAGCCAGGCGACGGTTTCGGCGTCAAGGTGGTTGGTCGGTTCGTCCATCAGGATCATGTCGGGCTTCGACAGGAGCAGCTGGCAGATGGCAACGCGGCGGACTTCACCGCCTGATAGCTTGGTGACGTCTGCGTCATTGTCCGGGCAGCGCAGGGCGTTCATGGCCATTTCGATCTTGGAGTCGATGTCCCAGGCATCGGCCGCGTCGATCTGCTCCTGCAGCTTGGTCATCTCTTCCATGAGCTCGTCGGAATAGTCTTCGCCGAGCTTGGCGGAGATTTCGTTGAACTTGTCGAGCATCTGCTTTTCCGGGCAGGAGGCAGCGACGTTTTCAAAAGCGGTGAGTTTGGGGTCGAGCTTGGGCTCCTGCGGGAGGTAGCCGACCTTGATGCCGTCTGCGGCCCAGGCTTCGCCGGTATAGTCCTTGTCCACACCGGCCATGATGCGCAGCAGGGTCGATTTACCCGAGCCGTTGACGCCGACCACACCGATCTTGGCATCCGGCAGGAAGTTCAAGTGGATGTTTTCAAACACCTTCTTGCCGCCGGGATAGGCCTTGGTGAGGCCTTGCATGTGGTAAACGATCTGGGGACCGGCCATGGGCTATGGTTCCTTTGCGAAGCTGGAAATGGTTGTCTGGGCGCGATGTGGCCTGCCGCGCGCAGAAGATCAAGCGATACGCAGCGTTCGCTGGCAGATGCGCTGTGGCTGAGCCAGGTTTTCCCCTTGTGCTGGCGCTGGCGGCGCGGCATCAGCCTTCAGTAGAGGGGATTTTCCCCTGAGCTGGCCCGATCATGAGTGACAAGCCCCCCTCCCCCGCTGACAAGAAGCCCGCCAGCTATGGCGAGGATGACATGACGCGCGCGTCGGGCTGGGACGCGCTGCTGGATGATCTGTTCGGGCTGAATGTGCGCGCCCTGAAGACGATGGTAGCGGCCCTGTTCTCACCGGCCAGGCTGTTTGAAGCGGCGCGGGACGTGGACTGGCTGGGCCGGTATACCCCGTCGATCCGGCTGGTGTTCACGCTGATTGCGGCGGTGGTGTTCCTCAAATTCCTGTGGGTGAATGATACGTCCGGCCTGTTTGCCTATACCCAGGCGACGATGGAGGCGATGGGCACGGAGTTTCCCGGCCGCACCTATGAAGAGGCGGCGCGGGATTATCTTGCCGCGCTGCTGGTGACCTATCCTTTCTCCTATTTCGGGGTGCATGCCGTATTTGCCCTGATGCTGAACATCTGGGGCAAGGGGACACCCCTGCCGGTGCGGATACGCCTTTACTTTGCGGGGCTGTTGCCGGTGCTGCTGGCGGGGGTGGTGATGACGGTGGTGTATGGGGCGCTGAGCGCCGATGCCCTGGATCAGACGATGGTGATCGGCTTCTGCCTGATGCTCGGGCTCTATATCCTCACGCTTTACCGGGGGCTGAGCCCCGCGCACAGGGGCGCGGGGCGGGCGGCCCGCAGCGTGCTGGGGGCTGTGGTGATGCTCGGAGCTGACCTTGTGGTGAGCGGGGTCTCTTCGTTGTTGGCGGTTACCCTGCTGTTCACCGGCGGGGCCTGAGACTGCCAGCAGAGAGGATGACACCGGCGGAATCGCCGCTAGTCTCCCGCCGCATGACGATCCGTTCCTATTTCATGGCGGCAATGGCCGCCCTCGCGCTTGCCGGCTGCGCCGCCGGACAGGCTGCCCATGCCCGCCCCCCGCAGCAGGATACCCCGCAGATGACTGACGCCCGCCGGCTGACGCCGGAACGCCTTTATGCCTCCCCTTCCCTTTCCGGCAGCACGCCGCGCGCCGTGCGCTTTTCGCCCGATGGCAGGCGTGTGACCTTCCTCAAACCACGGGCCGAGGAAAGCGCGCGGTATGACCTCTGGCAGTTTGATGTGGCGACCGGGGCGCAGACATTGCTGGTGGATTCCACCGCTATTGATCCGGCAGACGCCGAACTTTCCGAAGAGGAAAAGGCACTTCGCGAGCGCAAGCGGATCGCCAGTGTGCGCGGGATTGCCGATTATGCCTGGGGCACGGCGGACACGATCATCGTGCCGGCGGGCGGGGATATTCATCTTGTGACGCTGACGGCCAGCGGACCGCAAACACGCCGCCTGACGCAGACAGACGCGTTTGAATATGACGCGAAGGTTTCTCCCAAGGGCGCGCAGGTGAGCTTCATCCGTGATGGGGCGCTCTATGCCATAGATCTGGCGAGCGGACAGGAGACGCGGATTTCGCCGGCAGCGCAGCCAGGCAAGGCCATCAGCTATGGCGTGGCGGAGTTTGTCGCCCAGGAAGAGATGAGCCGGTATACCGGTTACTGGTGGAGCCCGGACGAACGCTATATCGCGTTTACGGAAGTGGACGAGAGCGGGGTGGACATCATTCCGCGCTTTGACATTGCCGCCGACAAGGTGACCGTGATCGAGCAGCGCTATCCGCGCGCCGGGCGGCCGAATGCGAAGGTGGCGCTGCTGGTGTTTGACCGCAATGACGGCTCCACGCGGAAGATCGCTTCTGTGGGGCCGGATGATTATCTCGCCCGCGTCAACTGGGCCCATGGCAGCCTCTGGTTCCAGACGGTGAACCGGGATCAGACGGAAATCCGGTACAACCGAACCGATGGCCTGCCCTGGCGCATCTGGTCTCCGTTTACGGAGGAACAGGAGCGGTGGGTGAACCTTTCCGATGATTTCCTGGCCCTGCCCGAGGGCGGCCTTCTGCTGACGCATGAGCTGGACGGGTTCCGGCATATTTACTGGCGCGATACCTCTTCCGGGACGCTGCGGCAGATCACGTCTGGTGAGTGGGTGGTCAGCGGGATCAAGGGCTATGACCGGGCGACGCGGACCCTCTATTTTACCGGCTTCAGGGAGACGCCGCTGGAGCAGCATCTTTATGCCGTATCGCTTGTCTCGAGCGATGCAGAGGGCGCCGAGATACGGCGGATTACGCCGGAGGGGGGTAGCTGGACCATCACGATGGGGGCGGACGCGAAGAGCTATATCGGCACATTTTCCTCGCCCAGCCAGCCGCCGCAGGTGGGGCTCTACACGGCGGAGGGAACGCGGATTGCCTGGATCGAAGAGAATGCGCTGAATGCCGGCCATCCGTATGCACCCTATCTGGAGGCCCACACCGTTCCGGAGTTTGGCACGCTGACGGCGGAAGACGGGCAGACGCTTTATTATTCGATCCAGAAGCCACCGGGATTTGACCCGGCGAAGAAGTATCCCGTGATCGTGGAGGTGTATGGCGGGCCGCATGTGCAGCGGGTCGCCAATGACTGGCGGCCGCTGGGCGATCAGTTCCTGACCCATGCGGGCTATATCGTGTTCCGGCTGGACAATCGGGGCACCTGGAACCGGGGCAAGCGGTTTGAGGATGTTATCCACCGCCTGACGGGCGGACCGGAAGTGCGCGACCAGCTGGCGGGCGTCGCGTGGCTGAAAGAACAGCCGTTTGTGGACGCGGGCCGGATTGCCATTCAGGGCTGGAGCTATGGCGGATACATGACGCTGATGACGTATGCGCAGGCGCCGGAGGGCACGTTTGCGGCGGCTGTTGCCGGGGCTTCGGTCACTGACTGGGCGCTCTATGATACGTTCTATACGGAGCGTTATATGGGTACGCCGGAGAACAATGCCGAAGGCTATCACGCTTCCAGCGTGTTTGCGCATATTGACGGGCTGACCGGGCCGCTGATGCTGATCCACGGGATGGCGGACGACAATGTGACGTTTGACAACACAACCCGGCTGATGGCCGAGCTGCAGGCGCGGGGGCAGCCTTTCGAGCTGATGACCTATCCGGGCCAGCGGCACGGGATTCAGGGCGAGGCCCTGCAGCTTCACCTGATGCGCACGCGGCTGGATTTCCTCGAGCGGCATCTGGGCAGGCCGCAACCATGACCATCAAGCCCTGGAAAATCCTGTCTTCGAAGCAGGTGTTGAAGGACCGGTTCATGGGCCTGCGGACCGACCGTTGCGAGCGGGCGGACGGGCATATCATTGAAGACTATCATGTGACCGAACTATCCGAATGGGTGACCGTTATCCCGGTGACGGACGCGGGCAATGTTGTGCTGGTGCGGGAGTATCGCCACGCGGCGCAGGTGGTGATGGTAGGCCTGCCGGGCGGGGTATCCGATCCGGGCGAAACGGACTGGGAGAAGGTCGGCGCGCGAGAGCTGCGCGAGGAGACAGGCTATGTGCCCCGCCAGATGATCTGGGTGGGCACGTGCCACCCAAACCCGGCGACACAGAACAACAAGCTGCACTATTACCTCGCGCTGGGCTGCACGCGGGACACGCGCCAGGAACTGGACCCGAATGAGGATATTGAAGTTCTGGAAATGCCGTATCCGGAGTTTCTCGATTATGGGCATCTGGAAGTGCAGCACGCCCTGCATGCGGCGGCGCTGTTCTATGCCGAACGCTATTTTTTGAAACATCCCGAGCTTCGCCCCAAGGAGTAACGCCGATGCCCGCCTTTCAGCCGACGGCCGACCAGTTCCGCGCCTTCCGGGATGACCCGTATGACGGGCCGGTGGCGCAGGTGAACATTCTGAAGTTCAAGGTGAAGGCAGAATATCGCCCCGAGGACCCCGAATATGGCGAAACGATCAGCGGACGGGACGCCTACATGCGCTATTCGGAAGCCTTCACGGTGGCCGCTGCCGAAGTGGGCGGGACGACGCTGCTGCTGGGGGATACGGAGCGGTTTTTCATTGGGAATGGGGATTGGGACGCGGTGCTGGTGAACCATTTTCCCAGCCGGCAGGCCTTCATCGCGACGCTGAACCATAGGGACTACAAGGACATGTCGCGGCATAGGGAGGCGGGGCTGCTCTGCCAGGAGCTGATCGTGACGCGGCCGACATGGGTGAATGGGGAAAAGCAATGAGCAGGTATGAAGTCTATGGCGCGCTGGGGTCTCCCTATTCGCTGAAAGTGCGGGCGGCGCTGCGGGCCAAGGGATTGCCCCACAGCTGGAGCGGGATGACCGGCGAAGAGCGCGGGGTGATCATGCCGAATGTGAAGGCGCAGGTGATCCCGGTGATCCGCAAGCCGGATGGCAGCTGGACGAATGATTCCACGCCGTTCCTGCTTTCCATCGAGGGCGAGGGCCGCGCGCTGGTGCCCGAGGATGCGGCGCTGCGTTTCGTGTGCCTGCTGCTGGAGGACATGGCCGACGAATGGTTCATGAAGGCGATGTTCCATTATCGCTGGTTCTACGCGGCCGATCAGGAATGGTGCGCCAACTGGCTGATGTATGACTCGATGCCGAATGCGGGCCTCGAGACGGTGGAGAAGAATGCGGCGGTGATCCGTGCGCGGCAGATTTCGCGCATGGCGCTGGTGGGCTGCACGCCGCAGACGGCGCCGGTGATCGAAGCAAGCTGGAAGCGCAGCTGCATGGCGCTGCAGGAGATGGCGCTGGGGCCCTGGCGGTTCCTGTTCGGGGACCGGATTTCGCTGGCGGATCTGGCCTTCTATGGGCAGCTCAAGGTGATGAGCTATGACCCGACGCCGATGGCGTGGATGCGGGAGGCGGTGCCTTACCTTTATCGCTGGCTGGACCATGCCGATGATGCCAGCGGGATTGGCGGGGATTGGGCCGGGGCGACGGCGGCTCTGGCAAGCCCGGCGGTGACCGCCCTGCTGGCGCAGGCGGGGGACACTTACCTGCCCTTCCTGCTGGCGAACGCAAAGGCGATCGAGGCGGGGGCGGAAACGTTTTCGCTGACCATCGAGGGCGGCCGGTACGAGCAGGGCGTGTTCAAATATCAGGTGAAGTGTCTTGCGAGCCTGCGCGAGGAATGGCACCGGCTGGACGATACCACTCGCGCCGGGCTGGCGCGGCTCATCGGACCTGGAGCTGACATACTTGGCTGAAGACCTCTCCCCCATTTCGCGCCTGCTGCACCGGCGGGGCGAAAGCCTGCAGAAGGGCGATCCCGTCGCCCTGCCGATCGTGGCCTCGACGACCTTCCACCTGCCGGGCGACCCGCAGGCGAGCCATGTGTATGGGCGCTATGGCAACCCGACGGTTGAGGAAGTGGAGGCCGAGATCGGCCTGCTGGAAGGGGCCGAAGCGGTGCTCTTTCCCTCCGGCATGGCGGCGATTGCGGCGCTATTCTACGCGCATCTGAAGCCGGGGGACCGGGTGCTGGTGCATGCGGACGGCTATTATAATGCCCGCGCGCTGCTGGAGGCGTATTTTGCGCCGCTGGGGATCGACATTGCCACCTGCTTGACGGCGGAGATGGCCGAGGCGGACCTGACCGGCGTGAAGCTGGTGCTGGCGGAGACGCCGTCCAATCCGGGGCTGGAAGTGTGTGACCTGGCCAAGCTGGCGCGCAATGCGAAGGCTGCCGGCGCGCTGCTGGCGGTGGACAATACGACCGCGACGCCGCTTTGCCAGCGGCCGCTGGACCTTGGCGCGGACTTCACGATCATGGCCGACACCAAGGCGATGGCCGGGCATTCGGACATTCTGGCAGGGCATGTGGCGAGCCGAGACCCGGCGCTGATGGCGCCGGTGAAAACCTGGCGGCGCCTCGGCGGGGCGATCTGCAGCCCGTTTGATGCTTACCTTTTGCACCGGGGCCTTGCGACACTGGAGCTGCGCGTGGCCCGGGCGAATGCCAATGCGCTGGCGGTGGCAAATGCGCTTTCCGGCATGGAAGGCGTAACGGGCTTGCGCTATCCGGGGCTGGCGACAGACCCGGCGCATGGCGTGGCGCGCAAGCAGATGAGCGGGTACGGACCGATTGTCAGCTTCTGCCTGCCGAGCCGGGAGCTGGCCGAGCAGTTTATTGAGCGCCATCCCCTTATTACACCGGCAACAAGTTTTGGCGGGGTGCATTCGGCCGCTGAATGCCGGGCGCGCTGGGGCGACAATGTGCCGGGCGGGTTTATCCGCATGGCGTGCGGGATTGAACCTGTTGCAGACCTTACAGGCGCCACGATCCGGACGCTGAGCACGCTGGGCCTGCGCAGCGCTTAGGGTTAGCCACACACCCCTCATGCGGCTATGATGCCGAGGGATTCGACGATTGCGGGGGACCGGCGATGCGCCGTTTCAGTATAGTTCTGCTTTTTATCCTGATCGCGGGAGCGGCCTATGGCTGGTATGCCCTGCGCAAGCCGCCCAAGCCGATGGAAATGTCGGAGCCTGTGCGCATTCATCAGGGCGTCGTGATCGGCGGGGTGGACCGGGCCAATCCGGACGTGATCGTCTTCAACGGCATTCCTTACGCCACCGCCAAGCGCTGGACGCCGCCGGCGGCGGCGCCGCAATGGGGCGCGATTTCCCGAGACACGCGCGAGTATGGTCCTGAATGCCTGCAGAGCCGGGGCCGCTCGGCCGGGTTTGTCGACCGTATCCTGGAGGGCGTGGGCCTCTCCGGTTTTGAGCGGATGATGGCGCGCGGGGTGATGGCGCTGCAGAAACCGCCGCCGGAATCGGAAGACTGCCTGTCGCTGAACATCCGCACGGCCAATCTGGGCGGGCGGGAGCTGCAGCCGGTGATGGTGTGGATCCATGGCGGCTCGCACCAGTTCGGGTCGGGATCGCAGGGGATCTATCAGGCCAACGGGCTGGTGGAGAAAGGCGTGGTGCTGGTCACCATCAATTACCGGCTCGGCGCGCTGGGTTATCTCGCCCACCCTGCTCTCACCGAGGAAGCGGGCACCTCGGGCAATTACGGCCTGCTGGATCAGGTATCGGCGCTGAGCTGGGTGCGGGAGAATATCGCCGTGTTCGGGGGCGACCCGAACAATGTGACCGTGTTCGGCGAAAGCGCCGGCGCCCAGTCCATCACTGAACTGATGGCCAGCCCGCTTTCAGAAGGGCTGTTCCACAAGGCGATCCTCCAGAGCGGGGCGAGCACGTACAACGCGCTGCACCTGAAACGCTCGGCCATTCCCGGCGTGAAAAGCGCCGAAGAGGCGGGCATCGAATTTCTCTCCACACTTGTTCCGCATACGGCGCGCGCGGGCGATCTGCGCAATATTCCGGCTGCCGCGATCATTGCCCGCAGCGACGTGCGCCAGGATCTGACGCCGTATTTCCTTCCCGTCGTGGATGGCAAGGTGCTGCCCCGCCCTATCGGCGCAGCCTTCCGGGACGGGCAGACGCCGCAGGTGCCGATGATGGCCGGCTTCAACGCGGATGAGGGCACGCTGTTCTACAGCGAGATCGAGTCGCCGACTGTGCTGCGCCCCCGGATCACGGGCACTCTGGAGGAGCGGGAAGAAGCGCTGGCGTCCGTGTTCGGACTGAACCCGGCCAAGGCGCTGCAGGCGCTTTATGGCATGAACACGCTGGAGAGCTGGGACAAGGGCGCGACCGACATGCTGGGCGACGACCTGTTTGGCGTGCATATGCGCTATGTGGGCCGGCGCAACGCGCAGACGGGGCAGCCCACCTATCTCTATCACTTCACCCGCGTTCCCCCCTCGCCCCGCCAGACGATCGGCGCGTTCCATGCGGCGGAAATATCCTTCGTGTTCGACAGCCACCTGCCCGGCCTGAAAGTGACCGAGGGGGACCGGATGCTGACCGAAGCGATGATGACCTATTGGACAAACTTTGCGCGCACCGGCGACCCGAATGGCCCCGGTGTCCCCGAATGGCCGGCCTATTCTGTGGACCGGGATGTGTGGCTGGACCTCAACCATTCAATCCGCGTGATCGAGGGGCTGCGCGCGCGGCGGCTGGACATTCTGGAAGAGAATTTGCTGAACCGGATCGAGCAGATGGCGGGACCACCGCTGACGCCGACAGTGCCCGAGCCGGTGGATGCGGCTGTGCCGCCCGCCAATATCGAGGTGCTGGATGAGCCCGAGCCTGCCGCATTCGAGAGACCGCCGGTTATCCGGGAAGCGCCGGTAACCCGGCCCGCGATGGCGGCGCCGCCGCCCGCAGAGGCACGGCCAACCCCTCAGCCTGCGGAGGTGTTGCCAGCGCCTGTGCTGCGGCCGCTGAACCCGCCGGTGGAGACGCCTTCCCCAGCCTCAGCCTCAGACGGTGAGCAGGCTCCCGCAGATGGCAACTAGACCAGCCTGATCGATTTCGTCGAAGGCGTCATACTCGGTCGAGTCGACATCCAGCACGGCAGCGAGGCTGCCATCGGCGCGGAAAACAGGGACGACGATTTCGGAGTTCGAGGCAGAGTCGCAGGCGATGTGGCCGGGGAATTCGTGCACATCCGGCACGATGATCGGCTCTTTCGTGGACGCGACATGACCGCAGACGCCCTTGCCGAAGGGAATGCGCAGGCAGCCGAGCGTGCCCTGATACGGGCCAACGACGAGTTCCTGGGATTTCAGCGGATCTACCAGATAGAAACCGGTCCAGAAAAAACGCGGCTTGAACGCCTGGGCGAGCAGGCAGGCTGCCGAGGCATAGCGCGCGGTGTCGGAGGTTTCCCCGGCCACGACGCTGTCGATTTCTTCCTTGAGCTGGCGGTAGACTTCAGCCTTATCCATGGTGGGCACCCTTTGGCAGTTTCAGCGCCCTAGATATGCGCTGGCGAGCGCTTGTCCATTCATTCTCCTGCGATCAGCGCAGCAATGGCCGCAGCCTGGTCCGGCGCCGTGATCAGCGTGGCAGCGTCCAGATTGGAGCGCAGTCGTTCAGGGCGCGTGGTGGAGAACAGGACGAGGCCGCCGGGATTCTGGCGGACGGCATGGGCGAGGAAAGCCTGAGCGATCGCGGCGGTAGTCGCTTCCTTGCCGAGCGCGGTGGACCAGCGCTCTCTGAATGGCTCATCCTGGCTGAGCCGGGCCAGCGTTTCCTGGAAACGGGCGCCCAGGCAGGAATGGGTGATTGTGAGTTTCGGCGGGAGGATAAAGGCAGGCTGCAGCGCAGCGTCAAACTGGGCAACATCGCCATAGGGGGCGCCGCTGGCGGCAATCGCGAGCATCGCGTCCGGCGCAGGGGCAACACCCCAGGCGCGCGCCTTTCCCTGCCGGATGGCCTGCTCGGCAAATTCCAGCACCTCAGGGCGGCACACATCTTCCAGCGCGCATTCATGCAGCAGCAGCAGATCAACGTGATCAGTGCGCAGTTCGCGCAGGCTAGTTTCAAGGCTTGCCTGCATCCGGGCCGGATCAAACACGCCGAATTCGGGAAATTGCACAGGCGGCGCTGGCACGATACTTCGCAGTGGCGGCAGACGCCGGAGGGTGGCCGCCAGTTTGGCTTTTAGGCGGACGGCGAAGTCCCGCGCAGGCGGGAGTATGCCGATCTTGGTGGCCAGGATGACCTCCCCCCGCATGTGGGAGAAGGCCTCGCCCAACAGACCTTCGCAGCGGCCGTCGCCATAAAGGCGCGCTGTATCGAAATAGGTGATGCCCTGCTCATGCGCCTGGCGGAGGAGGCGAACGGCAGAGGCGGGATCATTCACATGGTGCAGGAGGCCGGTTCCGAAGCCCAGCGGGCCCGAGCGACGGGACAAAAGCCGCTCAACAGCGCCGACAGGCGCATTCGAAGGCATCTCGGAGGGCGGTGGGTGGTTAATGTTCATATCAATCAATCATTTTTTCAGGGGAAGGCATGACACGTGCTTCCTCTCTTGCAACTAACATGCATGAATCGTGCAAAGCTGTAATCTTTGCTAGAGCGCGGCAATCAGAGCGGGACACTCATGACGGCTAAGCATGACGCAATCGTGGTGGGCGCAGGCGCCGCCGGAGGGCTTGCGGCTGCGCTGCTTTGCGAGCGTGGGTTGTCGGTGCTGTTGCTGGACGCGGGCAGCAAATACCCGTTCTGGAAGAAGCCTCTGAGCAAAAGCGTGGCCGCCACCATCGGTAGTGTTTCCGACCCGCGTTTGGCTAGGGTTTTGCCGCCACGCCTGATCAATGCGGCGATGAAGGTGTTGCGGGGCGTGGGCCGCATGCGGCAGCCGGTGCAGACAGAATGCTTTGCCTGGGTGCAGAAGCCTGACGGCTTTGTCGACGACAAGGACCACCCCTACGAAACGCCGCCGGACAAGCCGTTCAACTGGATCAGGTCTCACGGCATTGGCGGACGGATGGTCGTGCCCGGACATGGCCGGCAGTATTATCGCTTCGGCGAGACGGATGTTGGCCCCAAGACGGACGGTCCGAGCCCCTGGCCGTTTGGCATAGATGAGCTGGAGCCCTGGTATCAGCAGGTGGAGCGCCGCCTGCGGCTGACCGGCGCGCAGGAGGGCATCGCCTACATTCCCGACAGCGTGATTGCGCACGCGCTTACACTGAGCGCCTCGGAAACCGTGCTGTTCGAGACAATCCGGTCTGCCTGGCCGGAGGCGCCTGTCATGCTGAGCCGGTATGCGCCGCCTGTGAATTTCACCCAGATCGCGCAAGATACAGGCCATCTGACGCTGAGGACAAATGCGCTGGCGCAGCGCGTGCTGGCCGGGCCGGATGGCCGGGCAAGCGGCGTGGAATGGCTGAACCCGCTGACGGGCGCGCGGGAGACGGCCGAGGCACCGCTTGTGTTCCTCTGCGCCTCTTCGCTGGAATCCACGCGCATCCTGCTAAACTCCCACACACCAGAGGGCGCGCTGTCTGATCAGCTGCCAGCGCTGGGCGGGTATCTGACCGACCATGTGATGGTGAAGGCGGAAGGCGTGAGCCCCTCCCTGCCGATGAGCGCCGAAGTGGAGCCTGGGCGCTGTGTATACCTGCCCCGGTTTGATCTGCGTGCTGGTGGCGATCCGCGCGACCGGGGATATGGCATCCAGCTATATGCAACCGTGAACGTGACGGGCTCCTGGACGACCGCAGCGGCCTTTGGCGAAAGCGCGCCGCTGGCAGAGAACCGCGTGTCCCTGTCGAAGGTAAAAACCGATAAATGGGGCGCGCCCCTGCTGCGCATCGAGATGCAGTGGGGCGAGCGGGAACACGCGCTGGCCGCGTCGATGTCCACCGCGCTCACCGAATTGTTCGACACCATTGGCGCAAAGGTTCTGGTACGGCCGGACCGGGCGGCACCGCCGGGCACATCGGTGCATGAATGCGGCGGCGCGCGGCTGGGCAGGGACGCGCAGACATCTGTGCTGACCCCGCACAATGAATGCTGGGCGATGCCGGGGCTGTATGTCACCGATGGCGCCGCACTGCCTTCCCAGGGCATCCAGAACCCGACCCTCACCATCATGGCGCTGACGGCGCGCGCCTGCGCCCACGCCACCGGCTCATCGTCGCAGCCTGCCCCCTGATCCGGGGATGGCAAAGGGCAGCTCCCAGCGGATAAGGCGGATTGACCGCAAACCGCCTCCGCAGCGCCCAGAATTGGCCTGCCTGGCGCTTTACGCCGCTAAGATCAGCCGGGACGGAAACAGACATTGAAGCGACCCGAAAGCTCTGAAATAGTTACCGAAAGGACATCCGGTGGGTGTCGGCAGGAGGGTTGTTGAGTGGTGTCACTCGTCAGGTCCAGCGCGCTCGCTCTGGCCGCAAGTGTCTTCCTGTGTGTGGGGGCACCGGCGCTTGCACAGAACCCACCCCCCGACGCCGCGCCGCAGGCAGATTCCGGTTACGAGGCGGATCCGGAATATTACGACGAGTACGCGTACGGGAACGACTATACCGGCGGCGCCGTCGAGACCGATGTCAGCGCGGTGGAAAAAGCGCATGCCGCCTATCTGCGCGACGGCGACCTGCAGCTTACCCGCCCGGAAGAAGCAGATATCCAGATTGAACCGCGCGAGCCCCCTGGATGGATTAGGGCCATCGCCGAATTTCTCCAGGCACTTGGGCCACTGTTCAGACTGATCTTCTGGCTCATTGGCGCCGCCGTGGTTCTGGGGCTGCTCTATTTCCTGTTCGGCGAAGCGATCCGGATGCGGCTTGGCTTTGCACGGAAGGAAAAGACGAAAGCTGCCGACGATGTGCTGACCGACATTCGCCCGGACGCCGACCGGGCCCGCTCCCTGTTGGAGGAGGCGGATGCGCTGGCCCGCGAGGGCCGGTTTGCAGAGGCCGTTCACCTCTTGCTGTTCCGGTCCATCGAGGATGTGCAGGAGCGGCTGGAGGGCGGCGTGCCGACCTCGCTGACGGCGCGGGAAATCGCCGGGCTCGGCAGCCTGCCGGATCGCGCGCGCCGGGCGCTGAGACCAATTATCCAGATTGTGGAGAACAGCTTTTTTGGCGGACGCGATGTGGACGCGGAGGGCTGGCAAAGCGCGCGGCGCAGCTATGAAGACTTTGCCTTCGGCGAGGGCTGGGCATGAGCGAACAGGGCGAGACTCCCTTCTCTGCCCGCGTGGTGGCCATCCTGATTGCCATTGCCGTATTTTCTTTCGGCGGAGTGATGGTGATGGCGGGTTGGGCGCCGGAGCTGCGCGACCGCAATCAGGCAGGCGACCATCCCTACTCGACGTCTGCCCTTGGCTATAACGGTTTCGTGCGCCTGATGCAGGCGCAGGGCTATCCGGTCAGCGTGTCGCGCCTGGAGCGCAGCCTTGAAACGCGCGACTGGGGACTGATGATCGTGACGCTGCCCGCTTATGGCAAATTCGATGTGATCGAGGAGACGAGTTTCCAGCTGCCCGCGCTGGTCGTGTTGCCCAAATGGTATGGCCGGGCTGATCCGCTGAACCCGGCGCGGCAGGCCGATACACGCTTCATCGACGCGCGCGATCTGAACGACCGCCTGCGGACAATTTATCCGGATGCGGAAATCCTGCGCATCGCCCCCTCTGCTGAAATCGAAGGTGACTTTGAACCCGGAGCGGTGAAGGCGGATGTGCGGCTGCAGATGATCCGGTCGAAAGAGCTGGAAACCGTGGTGGGCACGCCGCAGGGGGCGCTGGTGGCGTACGACCAAGACAGGGGCCTCTACATTCTCAGCGATCCGGACATGATCAGCACGTTCGGCCTTGCCCGCGTGGAGAACGCCGTGTTTGCAACGCGGCTGGTGAACTATCTGCGCTCGTCAGAGAATGAGCCCATCCTGATGGACGCGACGCTGCATGGATTTGCACGTTCGGAAAACCTGCTGAAGATGCTGTTCAGCGTGCCCTATATCGGCGCAACACTTGTAGCCCTGGCGAGCGCGCTGCTGCTCGGCTGGGCGGCGGTGGTGCGCTTCGGTCCACCCGCACGGGAAGCCCGCGCCATTGCGCTCGGCAAACAGGCGCTGGCCGACAATACCGCCGGACTCGTGACCATGGCGCGGCGCGAAATGAAGATGGCGCCGGGCTATGCCAGCCTCATCCGCCGCCGCCTGGCCCGCGCGCTTGGCCTGCCCCGATCCCTTCCGGAAGCTCAGCTGACGGAAATGTTTGACCGGCTGGGCCCCGCCGACAGCGGCGGCAAGACTTTCTCGGAACTCGAAAAAGCCCTAACCGGGCAAGCTGCCAACCGGGAGGATCTCGCGCAGAAAGCGCGCGATCTGCACCAGTGGCGCAAGGCAATCATCAGGAGAACAATGCATGAGCGTGGCTGAAATCCGTAATCTGGCGGACCGCATCCGCACCGAGGTGCGCAAGGCCATCATTGGCCAGGATGCGAGCGTGGACCTGCTTCTGGTCGCGCTGTTTTCCTCCGGGCACGTATTGCTGGAAGGTCCGCCGGGCACAGCGAAGACATTGCTGGCGCAGTGTTTCTCGCGCGCGATCTCGCTGCAATTCGGACGTATCCAGTTTACGCCGGACCTGATGCCGGGCGATGTTCTGGGCACCAACCTCTTCAATTTCCAGACCAACCAGTTCAGCCTCACCAAAGGCCCGATCTTTACCGACATCCTGCTGGCCGACGAGATCAACCGCACCCCGCCCAAGACGCAGGCCGCGCTGCTGGAAGCCATGCAGGAGCGCAAGGTCACCATTGACGGGGAGAGCTATCCTCTGAACCCGCGCTTCACAGTGATCGCCACGCAGAACCCGATCGAGCAGCAGGGTACCTACCCCCTGCCAGAAGCGCAGCTCGACCGCTTCCTGTTCAAGCACAATCTGGAATACCCGACCCGGGAGGAAGAAATCCGGATCGTGGCGCAGCATGGCACACGCACCGGCATGAAGACGCCCGCAGCGTTTGACGTTCAGCCGGTGCTGAGCGCGGCGGAGCTGGACGCGGCGGTCAATGCCGTTTCCGAAGTGCGCCTCAAGGATGAGATCATCGCCTATATCGTGGATATTGTGCGCACGACCCGGGAGACCCCGGCGCTGGAAACGGGGGCGAGCCCGCGGGCCGCCGCCGCCCTGGCGATGGGCGCGCGCGCCCGCGCGGCGCTCGACGGGCGCGACTTCGTTATTCCCGATGATGTGAAGACGCTGGCCCTGCCCGCGCTGCGCCACCGGGTGATCCTCTCGCCCGCCGCTGATATTGAAGGACGCACGACCGACGAGACGCTCACCGGCATCATCGAACAGACGGCGGCGCCCCGGTGATTACCCCCACCCCCCGCGCAGTCTTCCTTATGCTGATGGGCATGCCCTTGCTCATCGCGATTGCGCTGTTTGCGCCGGCTCTGTGGATTCTCTCGGCTGGCTGGATCGCGGGGGTGTGCGGTATTGTGCTGATGGACGGCCTGCTGGCGGCCCGGCTGCGCGCTTATGACGTGGAGGTGGCGGTTCCACCGCTGCTGTATGTTGGCGAAGAAGCGCCGCTGCCGCTGCGGTTGCATTTTGCGGCGGGGCCGCTGCCAGCGCGTATCGAGATACAGCTGGAGACCAACGCATTCATTCCTCAGCTGGCGCCGCAGGGCCTGCGCGGCTGGGAAGCACGCACGCGTCATTATGATGCCGGCCTGAAGCCCAGCCGGCGGGGCATGGCCCGCATCGTGCGCCTCTGGAGCCGCTGGCGCGGACCGCTGGGCCTCGTGCAGAAACGGCATGTGCAGGAGATCGGCACTGATGTGCCGGTGACGCCGAATGTGCGCTGGGTGCGGGATGAGGCGATCCGGCTGTTCTCGCGCGACGCGGAGTTCGGCATCAAGACACAGATCGAACGCGGCGACGGTAGCGAGTTTGACGCGCTGCGCGAGTTTACCGCCGGGATGGACCGCCGCGCGATCGACTGGAAGCATTCGGCCCGCCACCGCCACCTGCTGGCCAAGGAATTCAAGACCGAGCGCAATCACAACATCGTCTTTGCCTTCGACACAGGCCGCCTGATGAGCGAGCCGCTGGGCGGCGTGCCGAAGATTGACCGGGCGGTGACCGCGGGGCTGCTGCTGGCCTATGTATCCCTGCGCTCCGGCGACCGGACGATGTTCTATGGCTTCTCATCCAAACCGGGCGTAACGAGCGGCTTCCTAACCGGCACGAGCGCCTTCCCCAAGGCGCAGGCAACCGTTGCGGAGATGGACTATTCCGATGAGGAAGCCAACTTCACGCTTGCCCTGACAAACCTTGCCGGGCGGCTGGAGCGGCGCAGCCTGGTGATCATCTTCTCCGATTTCGTCGACACGATCTCTGCCGAACTGATGCTGGAGAATGTGAAGCGGCTGACCGACCGGCATCTCGTTCTGTTCGCCACCTTCGAGGATGAAGCGCTCGGCAACATGGCCGATGCCACGCCCGAAAATCCTGAAGACGTGGCGCGCGCGGTGATTGCCGACACGCTGCTTTCCGAGCGTGACCTCGTTTTCCGCCGGCTGCAGCGCATGGGCGTGCAGATCATCGAAAGCCGGCCGGAACATTTCGGCGCAGAACTTGTTTCGCGTTACCTGCAGATCAAGCAGAGGGACATGCTGTGAGCGGCGATCTTCTGAAATCCTACCGGTTCCGCGAGGAACGCCAGGGCGACTGGCAGAAGCTGGACGTCATCTTGACGCGGGCCGAGAATGGCGGCGTCAAACGCCTCAGCGATGAAGACATGCTGGCGCTGCCCCGGCTGTACCGGCAGGCGGTTTCCTCGCTGTCCGTCGCGCGATCAATCTCGCTGGACCAGAACGTCATCGCCTATCTCGAAAGCCTGTGTACGCGGGCCTATTTCTTTGTCTATGGCGCCCGCACCACCATCGGTGAGCGGATGATGACTTTCCTGCGCAGGGATTGGCCAGCGGCGGTGCGCGGCGCGGTGTGGCCCACGCTGCTGTCGGCGCTGTTCTTCTTCGGTGGCTGGGGGCTCGCTTTCTTCCTCTGCCTGCAGGACATGGACTGGTACTGGACCTTCCACGGGCAGAACTTCATGGAAGGGCGCACCCCTGACGCGACGGTGGAATACCTGCGCAGCACGATCTACACGGACGGACATGGAGAGGGACAGCTGACCGCGTTTTCCAGCTTCCTGTTCAACAACAATGCCCAGATTGCCCTTTTCGCCTTTGCGCTTGGCTTTGCGTTCGGCATCCCGACTGCCTGGCTACTGGTCTACAATGGCGTGACGATCGGCTCGATGTATGCCGTGTTCTGGGACAAGGGGCTGGGCTATGAATTTACAGGCTGGCTGATGATCCATGGCGTCACAGAACTCTTCGCCATCGTGCTGGCAGGCGCGGCGGGCTTCATCATCGGCGGTGCCGTTGCGTTTCCCGGCGCGCAGACCCGGCTCGCCTCGGCGCGCGCGGCCGGGCAGAAAGCGGCCACCATCGCCATGGGCTGTGTGGTGATGCTGATCATCGCAGCCTTGCTGGAAGGCTTCGGGCGGCAGCTGATCAATTCCGATATGGTCCGGTACGGGATTGCCGGCGGCACGGGCGTTCTCTGGATGCTCTATTTCTACATGCCCCGGAGGGAGCGGCGCGCATGACTGAATCCGTCGCCCCAAGGACACAGCGCCCCGGCGTCAGCCTCGAGGCCGCCACACAGCGCCGTGCACGCATGGCCGAGGAAATGCGCCAGTCGAAGCTGATCCGGCGCCTGATAACGCCGGAGGGCGCGGCGATCCGGCTGAAGCTCGCCACCGCCGGCGAGCGGGCCGGCGCCTTTCTGATCGATGTCGCCATTCAGTGGGTGATCGTGATCGCCACACTATTGGGACTTACCTTCGTGATCGGCGCGCTGACGCCCGGCAGCGCAAATATCGCCTTTGCTTTCTGGCTGGTGTTCTTTTTCTTTGTCCGGAATTTCTATTACATCTTCTTCGAGATCGGCCAGCGGGCGGCCACACCGGGCAAGCGCGCTCTGGGTCTTAGGGTGGCGGCGCGCGATGGCGGGCGGCTTACGGCAAACTCCGTTCTGGCGCGCAATTTCATCCGGGAAATCGAAGTCGGCCTGCCCTTCCAGTTTGCCCTCATGGGCGGCGATGGCGCGAGCGGGTGGATGGCTCTGCTGGGGCTGGTCTGGTCCGGCGTGTTCCTGCTGTTCCCCATCTTCAACAAGGACAAGATGCGTGTGGGCGATCTGATTGCCGGCACCTGGGTCATCCGTTCACCGAAGACCAAGCTTATGCACGATATCACTTCGGTGCCCAAGGGCGCCGAAGCCAGCTCCCGCTTTGCCTTCACCACCGCGCAGGCCGATGCCTATGGCATCCATGAACTGCATGTGCTGGAAGATGTGCTGCGTCAGTCCACTCAGGAGATCAAACAACAGGTGGCCGCGCGCATTCGTGCCAAGATCGGCTGGACGAAGCAGGCTGGCGAAACAGACCTCGCCTTCCTCGAAGCCTATTATGGGGCACTGCGGCGGCGGCTGGAACAGCGTATGCTGCTGGGGGAACGCAAGGCCGACAAGTTCGACGTCAGGTGAGACCCAGGCCCGCCGACTCGCGGGCCGGTTTGCGCGGCAGCTCCGGAATTTCCGGCAGGATAGGCAGCCGCAGGAGATGTTTCGTCATGCGCAGCATTACCTTCCCTGACACTGCCGGCGGCTGCATCAGCGCCCGCAACATCAACGCGGGGCTCCGGGCTCTCACGCCATCGATCATTGTGCGCCAGGCATAGTCGGTTGCTGTCTGGTGAAGATGCTCGCCGATTGCTGCGCGCTCATCCTCGGACAGCCCGGGCGTTTTCAGGAAGGCCCTGTCAGCCTGAACCATCTTTTCAATGGCGGATGTAGGATAGACTTTTGAAAGCGACTCCGGCATGCTGACAGCAATGTATCCACACGGATCAATCACTTCCCATCGCGCACCCAGCGTCAGCGAGCGGGCATAGAATTCATAGTCTTCAGCCAGGCGCATATCCTCCCGGAAGAAAAGATCCTTCTGGCGCAGGAAATCCATCCGCATCAACGGCTTCAGATATCCGATCTCACGGCGCGGGCCAGCATATTTTGCCATATTCTCGCGCACGAACCGGGCCAGTCCCATGGGTACAGATCCAAACAGCTCGTCCTTCCAGACGCGCACCCCATCGGCGGGCGCCTGATCAGGCTCTACACGGATCACATCATCGGCGATGAAATCGAGCCCATGCGCCTCGCCATGCGTCACCAGGCGGCGCAGCCTGTCTGGCAGCATGTAGTCGTCGGCGTCGAGGTTTGCGACCCAGGGCGTCTCCACAAGGCGCAGGGCCGCGTTCCGGGCCGCAGAGGGGCCGCCGTTCTGCGGCTGGCGCGCCACAGTCAGACGCGGCTCTTTCGCAGCAAGCGCCTGCAACAGGGCGAAACTGCCATCCATCGAGCAGTCATCCACAACGATGACCCGCGTGGGGAGTGTCTGATCCAGCGCGCTGCGCACGGCCTTCTCGATGAAAGCCTCGCCATTATAGCACGGAATGATGACCGTGACCTTTTCCATGATGACCGCCCCTCAGTCCACGAACATTTCAGATGTCACCGCGCCCAGTCATCCCTGGACCTTTTCAGGAGACTGGAGGGCCCAGTCCTTCTGGTGCCAGGCCAGTGCTGAGGTGATGATGCTGTCAACATCGGAGCGCGTCGCTGTCCAGCCAAGCACATCCCGCGCCTTGCCCGGCGCCGCGACAAGGCGAACGGCGTCTCCAGGCCGGCGGGGGCCGATCTTGCGCGGCAGACGCTGGCCGGTCGCGCGCTCCACCGCATCGACAATTTCCGCGACACTCGTGCCGCAGCCGGTTCCGAGATTGAAGGCGTCAGACGGCGCGCCCGCTTCCAGCCTCTTCAGGGCAAGGAGGTGCGCCTCGGCCAGATCCTCTACATGGATATAGTCTCTCAGAGCCGTGCCATCCGGCGTATCGAAATCGGTGCCATTGATGGTGAAGACATAATCGGGATCATAGGCGCCCTTGAGCGCCAGCGGAATGAGATGCGTTTCGCACGCATGACGCTCGCCAGTCATGGCATCCCGGTCAGCGCCCGCCGCATTGAAGTACCGCAGGCAGACGGACCGTATCCCGTGCGCATGATCAAAGGCGGCGAGCATCTGCTCGACCATCAACTTTGACATGCCATAGGGATTGATGGGGTTTTGCGGATGATCTTCGGCGAGATAATCCGTCTGCGCATGGCCAAAGATAGCGCAGGTCGAAGAAAAGATGATGGACTGCGTACCGTGACGCGTCATCGCCTCAAGCAGGTTGAGCGTGGCCATCGTATTGTTGCGGAAGTATTTGCCCGGATCGGCAACTGACTCCCCCACCAGAGACGAAGCGGCAAAATGTGCCACCGCATCGGGCTTAACCGCTTTGAAAGCGGCTTCGATGTCGGCGGGATTGTTGAGGTCGCCCTCGATCAGGCCGCCCCAGCGTACCAGATCGCGCCAGCCGGTGGAGAGATTGTCGAAAACGGTGACATCCCAGCCCGCTTCGGCAAAAGCCCGGCAGCAATGGCTACCCACATAGCCTGCTCCGCCCAAAACAAGCACTTTTCCCGGCATTCCTGGCCCCTTTAAGGTCAACGGACTGTCCCCCTGCATAACAGCGGGACGGCCACATGCCAGAGATATGCAAGAAACTAACCGCGTTTCAGGACCGCGGTGGCCCGCGCGGATCAACCAAACAGAAGGACGAAAGCCCAGATAATCGCGCCCCAAAGGCCGGCGCTCAGACCAATAATGGTCAGCAGTCGCAGCCATACTGGCAGCTTTTCACCACTAAATTCGTTCATGAGAGAACGATCACTCTCGAGTGCTCCCGTAACGGGGTCTGAAAAGGCGCCTGATTTCATCGGCATCACTTGGCTCGAACGCGACATGATTTCATTTAGAACAGCGAAGACTTAACAGTGGTTTAAGGCAGGCATACCTTATCGCCGTATTATGAGAAATTATCGTTAAATTCTGGCATTATTCGGGCATTTGCCCTCGCAGCCCCGCTCAGACCGCCTGAATTGGCGAGAATGGCTGCATTGTAATGTTACGTAACCGGAACAATCCGGGCGCGGCCTTCCAGTTTTGGAGCGTGAAGCCTGAACGGGACAATACCCGCAAGAGACTGCAGAAAGACCGGCGTGGTGAACATCCCCCAGAGAAGGGACTCGGTGAACGTCATGGTCAGGTTCACGGCCACCAGCAGGACGAGCGCGGAGTTCACCAGCGAGCCATCCTTGAACCAGAGATACAGCAATCTCAACGATGTCCAGCCGAGAAAGATGAGGAACAGCGCAAGCCCCACATAGCCAAGATGCACGCGCACCTCCCAATAGGCATTGTGGAAGGTCAGCTTGGTGCCGAAGGCTTTGTAGTCATTCTCGTTGAGCGTCTGGGCGGCGCCGGAATCGTAATACCAGAATCCCTCAAGACCGAGCCCAAACCAGGGCTTCTCCTCGGCTGCCAGACGGGCGCCTTCCCAAAGGGCGGTGCGGCCGGTCAGCGTGGCATCCTTGCCGACGAGATCCAGGAACCGCTCCACAAATGTGTTTTGAGGCATGTTGAACACCGCCAGAGCCCCCACCAGCACCACCACAATGGCAAAGAGAATGACGAGCATCGACAGCCCGCGCACCTTTGTGGCCGGCGCCCAGAAGAACTTGATGGCAATGAGGCCCGCGCCGCCGAGCACCGCAAACACCAGCGAGGTCGCAGAGTCTGCCATGTAGATGAAAAGCAGGCATGTTGGCACGAAGGGCAGCGCGAGAAGGCGCAGGTACAGCGGCTCTTTATCGTTCAGTACCGTGATGAGGCTAAGCAGCATGCAGAACAGCATGTGGACGGCAAAGTAGTTCTTGCTTGCATAAGGCCCCCCGCCGGCGAAAGTTCCCCAATGCGGTATGGAGGCAATGGTTGTTGCCATGCCGGCAAACATGATGACCCGCAACGCCTGCTGGGGTGTCATACGGGCAGCGATGACCACCGCGACGAACGAAGACAGGAAGAAGAGCACGCCTTGACGGAACGCTTCTGCGGGGTAAGGCGCCCATCCAATGGACATTAGCCCGAGAATAGCCAGGGCGAACAACGGCCAGCACCTGACCATAAGCGGCACAAGACGCTTGTAGTCGTAAACCGTGATCACCAGAAAGCCGAGGATGCAGAGATACCGCAAGGGCGAGAATGCTTCGATGGGCAGGTAGATGATGAACATCCACAGCCCGACAAAGGCCTGCTCCCAGAGCCCTGCCCCCTTGTCCACCGAGTAGACATTTACATAGGCAGGCTGCACCGTCGCGCTGGTCCGGGGGGGAGCGTAATCAGACACAAGGCACCTCCGCGAGAGCGTCCCTCGGGCGCCCGCCAGCCGTCTCCATACACGGAAAAACTGGACAGATCATGAAGCCACCTTCGGTTTCACGGCCGTTTCGATGAGCTGACGCAGGAAACCGCGCGGCTGAACAAACGTTTCCTCTGGCAGCCCCGCGAGCGTATTGCTGTAGGCCGCAATCCGGGAAGCATCCCGCAGCAGTTCTTCGATCAGGCCGGGCAGCGTTGTTTCCAGCGGCTCATCCAGCACAAAACCGCAATCCTGCCGGGCAACCCAGCGGGCTGTTTCCGTGCCTGCCGGGGCGATGGGCGGCACACAGTAATACCCGCCTTCATAGATACGGTTCGGCAGCAGCCATGTGGAGTTGAGGCCTGCCTCCATGAAATCGCCGGACCAGACCACATCCAGCCCGGCATAGATGCCGGGCAGATCTTCGGGGGACCTGTATCGTCCGTAAAAGGACATGTTCGCCCTTGCGGCAACCTTCGCCTCGAAATCCGGTATCTCGGTCAGCGCAGGCACGCCGTGAAGCCTCACCTCCACCTGGGCGCCGAAACGTTCCGCCACCTGACACAACAGGTCGAGCGAACGGCGGCACCGCAGGTTCCCAACCCAGCCGAGGCGGAGCGGGCCGGAGGATTTTGCCTTGGGTTCAGAAACGCGGGCGCCATAGCTGGCGTGGCCCGAAAGCCGGTTCTCGATCAGATAGGCCTGAAACTTGCCCGCATAATAACGCTCGAAATGCTGGGTGAGATAGGCTGGGGAGGAAACGACAAGCGCCGCGGAGCGCTTGAGCAGCCAGCCCTCAAGGGCGCGCAGCCCCTTCCCGATCACATCCTGACGGCAGAGCAGCCGGTGAATATCAAGACACTCATAGATGACAGGCGTGGCAAGCCTTGCATGCCGCTTGGCGAGGAACGCGCAGGCCAGCATGTCGAGATTGCGGGCATAGATCACATCCGCAGAGCGCAGCTTGTCGCCCGAAGCGGCCGCGATCCGCGCGCCGCGAAACACCTGGCGGATACGTTGAAGAAAGGCGCCGTCATGCGTCTGGCCGAGGTCTACGTTGTCCCATTCCTGCGCCAGAGGCTCGCGCCGGCGCATCATGAAGCCCGTGACCTGGAATCCATCGTCCTGGAAGCCGCGCGCACGCCGGCGCACAGCCGCGTCCGCCACGTCATGGCCGAAGAAGGCAATCCGGGTCATTTCCGTTCCCTGGGGGGCAGGCTGGTAGAGCATGCGCGTCCCCTGTTCCTTGTCACCTGTGCCCGAACCTGCGGAAGTCTATTCCGCCGAGATACGGTCGACCGGATCCTGCTTGCGGCCGCTTGCCTTGGACGGCGGCACCTGGATGGCAATTGCCGACTTTGGCCCCTGCTTGTTGGCTTTCGGCTTCTTAGGCTTCGACCAGCCAAACAGACCCGGCTTGGATTCCATCTGATAGTATTTGCGATAGGCCTTGTAGGTAGCGCCCGGATCGCGGTGATGGCGGCGGCGGTTGAGATCGACCATGTTGAGCGTAACGCCCAGCACATCAGCCTTGAAGTTCCGCAACAGCGTCAGCGACTGGCGGGCGGCCGAACGGGTCGTCTGGCGCCAGCGCACAACGAGGATCGCCTTGTCCACCTTACCAGAGACCACACGCGCCTCCGCCATGAGAAGCAAGGGGCCCGTGTCGATCAGGATGAGATCATACATGGCGCGCAGACGCGACAGCAGCTCATCAAACGCACGCGTGCCGAACACATCATGGGGTGTATGGCCGTTCAGCGAAAGCGGCAGAATATCCAGCATCGTCTTGTGATCCTTGACGATAGCATCGGAAAGCTGACCGGCCCCGAAGAGATGCTCAACAAGGCCGATTTCCGGCTTGAGGCCCGCCATTTCCGTAAGCTGACGGCGGCGGAAGTCGCCATCGATCACCAAGGTGCGTGAGCCGGACATGGCCGACATGCGGCCGAGGCTCAGCGCAAGGCTGGTCTTGCCTTCGTCGGGCAACGATGAGGTGATCGCGACCGTCTTGGTCTCGCTGTCGAGGTCTGAGAAGGCGATGGCTGCGCGCAGATAGCGGATGCTTTCCGCATAGGCCGAGAGCGGATTTTCCACGAGGAAGTCTGCCGGGCTGGTCTGGCCAAGCCCGAGCAGGCCCGCCGTGCGGATGAGCGGCACAGATCCGATCGGGTTGGAGCCGAGCTTGTTCTCGACATCTTCCGAAGAGCTGATGTTGGAGTCAAACAGCTCAGCGATGATCGCCAGGAAGCCGCCAACGATCAGGCCGAGCAGCGCGCCGACGATCAGGTTGAAGCCCTTGCGCGGGGACGCCGGGGAATACGGCACTGACGCGGTCGACAGAATGCTGGAGTCCGCCGTGATGAGCGCGTCCTGCTCACGCGTCTGTTTGGAGCGGGCAAGGAATTCCTCGAGCATGACGCGGCTGGTCTGGGCATCGCGCTCAAGTTCGCGCAGACGCACCAGGTTCACATTGTTGCCACGCAGCTGCGAGGTCGAGCGGCCGATCTCGCCTTGAATGGAGGAAAGCTGGGCCTGGGCGACACGCAGTTCGCTCTCGAGGTTGGCCGCAATGCGGTTCATCTCGGAATTCATCTGGCGGTCGATGTCGGCAACTTCGTTGCGCGCACTGATAAGGTCAGGGTGGCGGTCGCCCACGCGGGTTTCAAGTTCGGCCACCCGGCGCATGATCGTCGAACGCTGGGTCTTGAGATCGTTGATCAGCGGCGAGTTGATGACTTCGGATACACCCTCCACACCGGCGCCGCTATCGATCTGGCGGCGCATGCTTTCATAACGGGCGCGCGCACGGTCCACTTCGATCTGAGCCTGGCCGCGTTGCGAGGTCAGATACCCGATCTGCTGTTCGGTCAGCGTTGTGCCCTGAGCTTCCAGAAGGCCTGTTTCGGCCCGGAAACTCTCCACACGTTGCTCTTTTTCCTCGACCTCATCACGCAGGCCAGAGACGCGCTCCTGCAGCCATTCGGTGGCTTTGCGGGTCGCGTCGTACTTCTTTTCCAGCTGCTGGACACGGTATTGATCCGCAACTTCGTTAGCCAGGCGCGCGGCCGTTTCCGGAGACGTACTGGTAACGTCCACCGTCAGGAGATAGGTCGCCCCGACGCGGCCGACACGCACCTTGGTCATCAGTGTGCCGACGACGCTTTCGAAGATTTCAGCTTCCTTCTGCTCGGCAGTCATGCCGGCAAAGGGATCCTTTTCGGATGTGTCCCCGCCAAGAAGTCCGATGACGGCTTTTCGTGCTGACGAAACGAAGGTTTCCTTCTTCGGGCGCAGGGTCCAGTTGAACTCCGGATCTTCGATCAGCTTCTGCTTCTCTGCCACGCGCGCCAGAAGTGTCTTGGAGCCGATGACGCGAACCTCCGTATCGATCACGGATGTTGTGGCGCCGCCAGCGCCGGAGAAGAGCGCGCCCAGATCAATGACGTTGATCTGGTTGGTATCGAGTTGAAGAACAGATTGCGCCCTGTAGGTCGGGGTCTGGGTAAAGGTCACGAAGACGACAAGGCAGAATACGGTAATGAAACCGGCAAAGATCAGCCAGAAGCGCCGATAAATCATGCTCGTCAACGACTTGATGTCGAAGGAGCTTGTGTCTACGCCGCCGGTATTTCCGGCAGGCGCGGAGCTGGTGGGGATTTCAATCGTATACGACTTGGTCAAGGCAACGCCTCTGGAAATTAAGGGGAGGCCCGCAGGATGCAGGCCTCCAGGAGAAGGTATTACGGGAACAGACGGACGCCGACGCCAATCGTCGTCACGCCATAGGACGGATCGCCAAACACATCGACGCCTGACACATCGCGGTCAGCGCGATTGATGAAGGTATCGAAATGCACGCGGCGGTTCATCTTGTAGGTCGCGGCCAGCTGGAAATCGGTGCCCTCGTCCTTGCGGTCGATCTCTTCGAATTCATACTCCAGATAGCTGGCAGAAGCAGACACCACGATGTTGCGGCGCAGTTCGTGATCGACACGCACCCCGGCGCGGCTCTCCACGGCGGTCGGCGCATCGAACAGGCCCGTATCGGTGACACGGCGGTTACCGTTGAAGGTCAATGTCGTCAGCTGAGTGGGAAACCACTGGAGACGGCCATCGAAGGACAGACCACTGACTTCTTCAAAGAAGCTGTCGTCCTTGGTTTCTTTCAGATAGCCCACGGCAACGTCGCCGCGGATCAGGGCATCAAGTTCGAAATCGACGCCGCCGGCCACGGTGTAGCCTTTGGAATCGCGCGAACGCGGCAGGCCGCCGAAAACCTGCAGCGCGTCATAGTCGCGCTGCTCGTAGGTCGCTTGCCCGAAAACGGCAAAGTTGGGCGACACGGCATATGACAGGCGGGTGCGGCCATCGACAACCGTGCGGTCGCGGTAGCTCTGATCAATCGGAAGACCGGTGCCGATCTGGCGGCCGTTTTCATAATCTTCGTTGCGAACGCCCAGGCCGTTGGTCCAGCGCACGCGGTCGTTCAGATAGTTGGCCTCAACATTGGCCCCCTGGACAGAAACGCCGATCGGCTTGTCCGGGCTGAAAACGTTGGTGATATCCGTGCGCGGTTCGACGCGGTCTTCCACATATACCGCCCCACCCAGGGAGAAGCTGCGGGTCACATCGAGGCGGCCCCGCAGGCGGGCGCGAAGATCATTGTGCGACTCGTCGCCCTGATCGAAATACTCGTTGCGGCGAGCAGAAACATCGAAGCCTACGTTATGAACGCTCCAGGTCGTGTCCCCGGACGCCGTCAGGCCCGCGCGGCCGATAGCGCCGGATTCTGTGTTTTGCGACACCACATAGATGTTGTCAGAATAGGTAACTCCCAGTTCTGCTGCAGAGCGAACCGAGAATGTACCAAGACGGACCGGCTCAGGATCGAACTCGGGCTGCGCGCGATCAAGCACCGCAGTGTACTTGTCACGGCTGTAAAAGTCTGCGCCCTGAGCGTTGGCCACTGATGCAGCAACTGCACATACGGCGACGCTGGACAGGCTCAGGCGTTTCAGATCTGTCATGCTATTTACCATTCCCACTTTGACTGAGAGGCCGGTTAGGCCCGGTCTGCTGGCGGTCCCCTGCAAGTTCAACGCCACCCCGCCCGGCGGTCCTGAACGACTTGATATCAACGGATTTGCTGGCCCTTGTGTACGCGGAAATGGATTACAAATGAATATCACGATCCCGTAGATTTCACCTGTCAGGGTATCTTTCCGCCGCTGATCTCGCCCTGATGGCGCGCGCCGTTAATCTTAACAAGGTCTAAAGCGCTGCGTTGAAATTTTATCAAAATTGAAATGTTCTCCGGCGGCAAGGCCCCGAAAAGCGAGCAATTCCGGATCAAAATGGCTTTGCCAAGCCCTGCCCGTGTCCTCTACAAGCGGCCGATGCCGACATTGTCCCTCGCCCCCGCCTGCGCTGCCGACTACAGACTCAGAGCAGAAAAGCGCCTTCCGCGCTTCCTGTTCGACTATCTCGACGGGGGCGCCTATGCGGAGCTGACACTGCGGCGCAACGTGGCCGATTTCGAAGCTCTGGAACTGCGCCAGCGCATCCTGAGGGATGTTTCGGCTTTGACCACGGAAAAGCGTTTTCTGGGGGCTACGTTAACAATGCCCCTGGCCCTCTCCCCCGTTGGCCTGTCGGGAATGATGGCCCGCCGGGGCGAAGCCGGCGCCGCAAAAGTCGCCGGCGAGTTCGGCATTCCCTATTGCCTCTCCACCCTGTCCATCTGCTCGGTCGAGGAAGTTGCCGCGGCCACAAAAGGCCCGCTCTGGTTTCAGCTCTACATGATCCGCGACCGCGGCTCGGTGGCCGACCTGATCGCCCGCGCCCGGTCGGCCGGAGCCTCGGCCCTGGTTCTGACGGTCGATCTCCCCGTCGTCGGCACCCGCTACCGCGACGTACGCAACACGATGAGCGGTGGCGGCGGCGCATGGGCGCGGATGCGCCGGGGCCTGCTGTCCTACATGATGCACCCTGGCTGGTCGCTGGATGTCGGCTTGCGCGGCGGGCCGCATATCCTCGCCAATGTTGCTCCCTATGTCAAAAACGCGTCCACGCCGGCAGATTTCTCCGCCTGGGCCAATTCTTCACTCGACCCTTCGGTCAGCTGGAAGGATATCGAATGGGTCAAGTCCCAATGGGGCGGACCGCTCATCATCAAGGGTATCCTGGACCGCGAAGACGCCCTTGAGGCGGTCAATTGCGGCGCTGACGGAATTGTCGTGTCAAACCATGGCGGCCGCCAGCTGGACGGGGTCGCCTCCTCCATACGCGCCCTGCCCCCGATTGCCGAGGCCGTGGCGGGCAAGACATTGATCCTCATGGATGGCGGCATCCGCTCCGGCCAGGACATGCTCAAGGCGCTCGCCAGCGGCGCGGACCTCACCATGATGGGCCGGCCCTGGGTGTATGCGCTTGCCGGCGGCGGCGAAAAGGGCCTCGCCCACCTGCTGGCCGCAATGAAGGGCGAGCTCTCCGTATCGATGGCCCTGACCGGCATCACAAAGGTCACAGAAGCCTCCTCCGGCCTGCTTTCCGGAGCCGGCTGATCTGTTCACAATGGGCATGACGCCCCCTCTGACGTCCCTTTGGTGCGGGGACAGCAGGCAGAGAACAGAGCGGTTTAAACTGCAAGGACCCGGCAGATCCCCTTAAGGCTTTTTTGGTTTCGTAGTGGTAAGAAAATGGAACATTTTTTCTGAATGCCTCCCGCCCCTTCCTGGATCAGCCCTCCAACCGCCTCATCTGAATGAAGATTGTATTCGCCAGCAATAACGGATACCTGCCCCAGTTCAGCGGGGGCGTTCAATCGAATACGGACTATCTGGCACGCTCCCTCAAGGAAGCGGGACATTCGCCAGCCGTGCTGGCTGAGCTGTTCGCCGAGGGCTTTTTCGGCTTCAGGTCCAGAATCAAGCTGAAGTTGAGCCGGACCAGGTTTACCCAGGACAATATCTACGGCTATCCGGTCTATCGCGCCTGGGTGCCATGCGACGCCATTGCAGATCTCGTGCGCCATGACAGGCCCGACGTGGTCGTTGCCCAATGCCATGGGTCGGTCAGGATTGCTGAGGAATTCCACAAGCACGGTGTCCCCGTGGTCCTCTATTTCCACAATGTCGAGTTTGACGAACTCGAAGGCGATCCGTCTTCGTTGAAGGGATGCCACTTCATCTCCAACTCGGATTTCACGCGCGACAGATACCGGCAAGCCTTCGGCATCGAAAGCGTCGTGATCCCCCCAATCATTGACCGCAGAGAATATGAAGTCACCTCGACGGGAGATTTCGTCACCTTCATCAATCCCGTTGCCAAGAAGGGTCTTGCAACCGTCGTCGAGATTGCCCGATCCCTGCCTGAAATTCCTTTCCTGCTCGTAGAAAGCTGGACACTGACCAGCCAGCAGCTGGCTGATCTGTCGGCAGATCTGGCGTCACTCCCCAACGTTACGTTCCGTAGACGGACGGATAACATGCGGGACATCTACAGCCAGACGAGAATTCTCCTTGCGCCCAGCCTGTGGGAAGAGGCCTGGGGACGGGTTGTCTCCGAAGCTCATTGCAGCGGTATTCCCGTAGTCGGCTCCAACCGCGGCGGCCTGCCCGAGGCTATCGGCCCCGGCGGCATGATCCTGGCCCATGACGCCCCTATTGCTGACTGGACAAAAGCAGTGTCAGATCTGTGGACCAACGGCAGTCTCTACCGCCAGGCATCCGATGCTGCCCGCCAATATGCGGATCGCCCGGAGCTGAACGCGGAGCAGCAAAGATCCTTGCTCCTCTCCGTGATTGCCCAAGCTGCAGCTGGCACCGATTAGCGAAATCCAGGAAACTCAGGCTCAGTCAGCCGCTTTCAGCGCTTCAATGAACGTGTTCATGCGCGCGCGATACTCTGCTTCCCGCGCGTTGTATCCATGACAATGGTCGGCCTCTTCGATCAACCAGTAATCCGTAGCCGGATGGCTTCTCTCAACCAGCCGGTCAGCATGCGCCTCCACCACCCAGGGGTCCTGGCCACCATGGATCAGCAGGATGGGGCGTGGCGCGATGGTATCGATAACGTCCTCCGGCCTGACATAATCATCCAGACCCATACGCCAGCGCGACATGACTACGACCGCGCGTCCCCAGATGCTCGTTGCCCAGTTAGCCGTCAGGCCCAGTTTGCCGAGCCGGCGGTTCGCCTTGTCGGCGACAAAATCCTCAAAGCTGGAGAGCGAGGCCTCCACAATGATCCCGTCGATGGAGCTATCCCGCGCCGCCGCAATGATCGCGGCAGAACCGCCAAGGGAACACCCATAGGCGATTACCGTCTTGTGACCGCGCCGGCGCATTTCCTCCACCGCCGCAAGGGCATCTTCCGCCTCGCGGACTGCCAGGCCAATACCCCGGCCCGCGCCATCACTCAGCCCATTTTCGCGTGCGTCAAACATCAGAACGTCTGCGCCCAGCCCCTGCAGCATGGGCAGCTGGTCAAAATAGCTCTGACGGTTGCCGCCCGCGCCGTGCAAAGTCACAATGGTCAGATCCGTAGGCTGATCTGATGGCACAAGCCAGCCGCGCAGCGTCTGCCCATTGCGGGCCGGAAAGCTGATGTCTTCAAAATCAAGCCCGGCTTCGGTTTTGGGCGTCTGCGTGAAGACGAACGTATTTCGATCAGGCTGATGATAGCCGCGCGGGCTGGTCAACGACCGTGACTCCAGCCAGACCGCCAGGAAGCCGGCCAGAAGAAGGACAATAAGTGCCACCAGAATTGCGGCACCCATACCGCCCAACGACCAGCCATTCATACTTCAAGCGTCCTCAAATTGTTCGATCTTCTGAGCATTCAGCATCGCAAGGCGCCGCTGAAGTTCCTTGACGATCACCTCGATACTGCCATCCGCCAGCAAGGTATCATGATATGCATCCAGCGTGACGATATCCAGTTTTCCAGTAATCAGCCCCTGCCAGCCGAGCATCTCACCGGACCTTGCAAACATCGCGCTCGTGCGCTCTGCCCGGAACAGAAGAACGTCGCCATCATAGGGCGCGGGAAAATAACGCCCCTGCGCCTGAAGATAAACGGTCTCACATTGTTCCGACAGCAGCTCGATCTGCGATTTTCCCTGATGCTCGCCATTCCCGGCAAGCTTCGCCTGGATCTTTTCCTTCAGACGCCCGCCATGATGGGCCATCCGCCGCGCCAGATAGGCCCCATCCAGCTTCGTCAGCATACCAATCTTGTTGGCAAGGCTGAGCGGCGTGGAGGCTTCCTGCGGGGCCAACGTGTCCAGCATCGCGAGAAGTTCGACCTTACGGCCGCTGCGCCGCAGCTGATGCGCCATCTCGACCGCAATTACGCCGCCGCCGGAATAGCCGACCAACCGGTAAGGCCCTTGGGGATCGACCGTCAGTATATGGCGAATGTAAAGCTCCGCCATCTCTTCCACCGATTCCAGGAACGGCAGTGATCCATCAATGCCCTGGGCCTCTATCCCGTAGATGGGCGTATCGCCGCGCAGGCGGTCCGCGAGAGGCTTGAACCACAGGATGTTGCCGCCGGCCCCATGGATGAGGAAAACCGGCTTCACGCCCGGCGCCCCCGGCGCCATCCGCACCAGCGGCGTCCAGCGGCTTTTCCCCGGCGGTTTGGCGGCGGGTGGTTTTGCCGCTTCAGATTTCTTCTTTGGCTCGGGCGCGTTCGCGGCAGGTTCTGCCGCCGGCTCTTCTTTTGCGACTGTTTCTTGGGATTGCTCGGGCATTTTTTCCCGGACAATCACAGCCAGCGTGCGGATCGTCGGCGCCTGCAACAGCGCGCTCAGGGCCAGTTCCACGCCCATCTCGCGCCGGATACGCGCAAACAGACGCACACCCGTCAGCGATCCTCCGCCATAAGACAGGAACTCCTCATCAAGACCCAGCGTCTCAACTCCGAGAATTTCCGAGCACATCTGCGCAAGACGCTGCTCCACCGGGTCGCCTGCGGTCATCACCCGGTTTTCCGAAGATGTGGACTTTGCTGCCGTGGCAGGCCCATTGGTTGCCAGCAGGATCTGCCCAACAGAAACTGGCGACACAACGAATGACCGCTCGCCCTGAACGAAGAGTTGCGCAAACATTGCCTGCGCTTCTGCCGCCCGGATACCTTCCGTCAACAGACGGTCCCGTATGGGCGCCGAAAGATCCGGAACCGCTGGGATTTCTCCGCCAAAAGTCACGCGTTTGAACGACGCGCCCTGGATTTCAAGCAACACTGCGCCACTCTTGTCCACAAGGTCCACATCAAAGGTGGCTGCGTCATCGCTCTGCGAAGTCATCCGGCTTTCCGCCGAAAACTCGCCCGAAAGGGCGCCGAAAACACGCACCGCTCCAATCGATACCGGCGCAAACACGCCGCGCTTTACATCATTATCCAGCAGGAAGAGACCTGCCGCAAAACTCGTGTCGAACAGGGCCGGGTGGATGCGATATGTTTTCAGGTCGGCCGCGAACGCTTTCGGCAGGGCGAAACTCGCGCTGACGGCGCCCTCGCCTGTGGCCGCGCGCGCGACATTGCTCCAGCGTGGCCCAAAGCTCACCCCGCGCTCGGTCAGTGTCAGGCGGTCGGCACCCAGCACCGTGCCACAGGAAGCCGCAGCGACAGGGCTCGCCGCAGATGTACGCTTTGCCAGCTGCGCATCGAAATGCAGCAGCCATGTCTCACCGGCATGCGCCCGGCTCTCCACCTCGATCCGGAAGCCATCATCTTCCAGCGGCGTAAGCGTTGTGCGCACCTGCCGGGATTGGCGAGGCCGGATCGCCAGCGGCGCAACATAGCTCAGCTGGCTGATCTCGATCGCATCCCCCAGACCCGCGCTCAGCGCGGCCGCACTCGCAATCTCGACATAAGCCGCACCGGGAAGCACCGCGATGTCGCCGATCCTGTGTTCGCTCAGTGTCCAGAGGGTTGCCTCCGAATAGGTTTCGGCAAACTGCAGCGTTCCGTCCTTCGTTTCCTGCCGGGCGCCCAGCAGCGGGTGCACACCGCCGGCATTACCAACCGCGCTGGCGTCGGCCGCGCGTTTTGCCATGCCGATATCGGCCCAGAGCCCCCAAGTGATGACCATGCCATCCCTGCGCGAAGCAGCAACGGCTTCGGCAATTGCATTGCCCGCCACATAGTCGCTCTGCCCGGGCGGCGTGATAAGCACGCTGGTCGAGGAGAATACCGCGAACACATCCAGCGTTCCATCCGGCAACAGACGGTCCAGCACGCGCGCCCCTTCCGCCTTGGCAGAAAGGACGCGGCGCGCCTCGTCCAGAGATTTCATTGCCATTGGCGCGTCATCAATCATGCCCGCCGCGTGGAAAACTCCGTTCACCGCGCCGAACCGCTCCTGCGCTTGCATCATAACGGCGTCCATTGCCGCCTCATCGGCAACGTCAGCGGCCACAACCAGCACTTCCCCGCCGAGTTCTTCCAGCGCCAGCAGGTCGCGCGCCCGCGCCACATCCGCAGGCGCTCCCCATCCCGCCGCCAATCGGCTCCAGCTTTCGCGCGGCGGCGCCGGCGTCCGCCCGGTCAGCACCAGCCTGGCGTTCACCGCCCCGGCGAGGTATCGCGCGAGTTCGAGACCAATGCCGCCCAAACCACCCGTGATCAGATAAACGCCCTTCTCCCGCAGCGGCGAAGGCACCTGCGCCCCAGCCTCACGCTTCAATGATGGAGCAAATCGCTGGCCATCGCGCCAGGCGGTCACTGCGGATCCCCCATCTGAATTCAGCTCACTGACGAGTGCTTCAGCTCGCGCGGCATCGTCATCGGCGGCATCGAAATCAACGATGCGCGCCCGCACGCCCGATTGCTCGGCGCTCAACATGCGCCACGGCCCGAGAACGCCCGCCTGCATCGCGTCACAGGCGTCCCCCGCCTCATTGGCGAGGGCATTCTGCGTCGCGGCAATGAAATGTGCGTGCTCGGCCCATCCGGAAAGTTGGAGCGCCTTTGCCAGGGCAAAGCTTGCCTCAAACGCGCCGAAGGAATCCGCCTTACCCGCGAAGACAAGCGGCCACAGGAATACGACGGAATCCGGGGTCTCAACGGCTTTGGATAGGTCGTCGACCAGCGCGGAATAATCCGGCGCGCTCGCGTCAAATGCAAAGTCGCCCTCGATCTGCCGTGGCTCCGCCGCACCCGGATCATGACGCACGACAACACAGGTATCACCCCGCGCCCGCAACCGGCTGATAGCCTCAGCAGAAAAATCGCTGCCGTCACTGAACACGATATGCGTGCGCGCGCCATGTGTGGCGGTTTCCGCCGGCGCCGCAACATAGACACGGGCCTCAAACCAGTCCTTTACATCCGACGCCCGGAAAATCTGCGGCCCATCCGCTTCGGCCGTCGCCTTGCCCTTGCCCGGCTCGATCCAATGGCGCTGACGCTCGAACGCATAAGTCGGCACCGACGCCTTGCGTTGACCTTCTCCCTTCCGCACACGCGCAAAATCGACCGGCACACCCAGCGACCAGAGATGGCCGAACGCCGACAGCGCATAGGCCTCGGCATCCAGCGGCTCAACCGCTGTTGGCAAGCTCGCCACAACGCCGCGCGGGGAATGCTCCGCCTGCGCAAGGCCCGCCAGCGCGCACAGCGCCTGTCCGGGACCGATCTCGACCAGAATTGTCTCAGGCTTTGACAGCGCGGCCGACAAGCCATCCGCAAACCGGACACATCCACGCAGATGGCTTACCCAGTAGTCTGAGGTCGCAAGCTCCTGCGGATTGCCCGGCGCGCCCACCAGATTGTTGATGAACTCGATCTTCGGCGCAGACAGTTTTGCCTTGTCGAGCCGCGCGCGGAATCGCGCGAGCCCGCTGTCCAGCATACGGGAATGCGCCGCCACCTTGATGCGAACCGGGGCATGCTTGATACCCTCCGCCTCAAGACGTTTTGAAAACGCCGCGAGCGGCGCGTCGGCGCCGGATACGACGGTCACCTGCGGTGAATTTAGCACCGCGATATCCAGCTCCTCGCCGATCAGCGCGCGCACACGCGCTTCATCATCCTGAACGCTGATCATGCCGCCGGCTGGCGCGGTCTCGAAAACCTCGCCGCGCACAAGAACGATACCGATTGCGTCCTCCAGCGACATGATGCCGGCAAGCACCGCTGCGGCATACTCGCCCGCGCTGTGGCCGATCACGGCATCGGGCGTCACGCCCCAGCTTTCCCAGAGCTTGGAAAGCGCATATTCCACGATGAACACCGCCAGAAGGGAGTAGGTTGGCCGCTCCAGGGCCATCGAGCCCTGTTTGAAATCCGTGGATTCAAACATCAGGCTACGGATTTCCTTTGCCAGTTCCGCATCAAGTACCCTGAAGCAGGCTTCCGCAGCGCTTCGGAAAACCGGATTGTTCTCGTAAAGCGAACGCGCCGCGTTGGGATACTGCGCGCCGCCGCCAGGGAACATGAAAACGATCCGTGGCTTGGTTTCCTTCGCAATGGCTGCCGTGCGCCGCCAGGCGCCGTTGGGAGAAAGCTGCTCGGCCAGCTCCTGCGCATTGGAAGCCACAACGGTTGCCCGGTGCGCAAAGTGTTTGCGGCCAGTCTGCACTGTAAACGCCGAGTTGGCGATGCAGAAATCCGGACCCGGCGTTTCGGCAAAGTCCTGCCATTTGGCGACCAGCCCCTCAAGCGAAACCCGCGTCTTGGCAGACAACGTGATGATCTGCGGCCCCGACGCTATCACGGGCGCGCGCACAGGCGGCTCCTCGATCACAACATGCGCGTTTGTTCCGCCAACGCCCAGAGAGTTGACGCTCGCCCGGCGCGGCCTGGCATTGCGGCGCCATTCCTTCTGCTGCCCCACCACCCTGAACGGGCTGCGCGCGAAGTCAAAGCGGCTGTTGGGCTTGGAAAAATTGAGCGTTGCGGGCAGCTTCTCGCCGCGCATCGCCAGCACAACCTTGATCAGGGAGGCAATGCCTGCCGCGGTATCCAGGTGGCCGATATTCGTCTTTACAGAGCCGATCCCGATAGACCCGGGCGCAGCATCGCCATAGACCTGCTGAAGTGCAGACAGCTCGATGGGGTCGCCCACCAGCGTGCCGGTGCCATGCGCTTCGATGTAATCAACACTACCCGGATCAACGCCGGCAATCGCCAGCGCTTCGGCCGCCGCCATGGCCTGCCCGTCAATGCTCGGCGCAAGATAGCCGGCTTTGCGCGCGCCATCATTATTGATGGCTGAGCCAAGGATCACCGCATGGATATTGTCGCCGTCGCGCAGGGCGTCGTCCAGCCGCCGGAGCGCCACCACAGCGGCCCCGCTGCCAAACAGCGTGCCATCAGCCTCATCGTCAAAGGCGCGGCAACGGCCTGTCGAGGACAGAATCTCTCCTTCCGCATACCGATAACCCCGGCCATGGGGCAGATCGATGCTCGCCCCGCCCGCCAGCGCCATATCACATTCGCGCGCCAGAAGGCTCTGCACTGCCATATGGATCGCCACCAGAGATGTGGAACACGCCGTCTGGATGCCGATGCTGGGGCCATGCAAGTTCAAAAGGTAAGACACCCGCGTTGTCAGGAAGTCCTTGTCATTGCCGGTATGGCGGAGAAGGAACATGCCCTCGCTCTCCACCAGCTCCGGATTGCTCAGCAGGTTGAAGGCCAGATAAGCCTGCATCCCGCATCCGCCGAATACGCCGACAGCGCCGTCAAATTCGTCCGCAGGCATATGGCCTGCATCTTCGAGCGCTTCCCAGCAGCACTCCAGGAAGTGGCGGTGCTGCGGATCGAGGATCGCCGCTTCCCGAGGGCTGAACCCGAAGAAACCGGCATCGAACATTTCCATGTCCGGCAGGGCCATCGTCGCCCGGATATAGCGCGGGTCCTGGATGGCGGAGAAAGATTCCCCCGCCGCCAGCAACTCCTCCGGTGTCAGCCAACGGGTCGCGTCCCGCCCGGCTTCCAGCATGGACCAGTATTCCCGCACCGATCGCGCGCCGGGAAAATGCCCGGCCATGCCAACGATGGCAATGCTGTTCTCATCCGCCATTGCGATCAAGCCCCAGCAGGATCACGGCGGCGCGCGGCAAGGCGCGCCTGCGCCCGGCCGATGCCCGTGTTCGGCTTGTCCTTATCATCGCCCCCGCCGCCCCGGATACGGGCCGCAAGCGTGCGCACAGTCGGGAAACGGAAGACATCCGTAATCGTCACGCCGCCGGAGAATTCACTCTGCACACGGCGCAGCATCTGGAAGGCGAGCAGGGAATGTCCACCAAGATCGAAGAAATTGGCATTCACGTCCACCGCCGGCAGGCCAAGCAGTTCACCCCAAAGGGCCGCCAGCTTCTGTTCCACCTCGTCGGTCGGCGTCTCCACCGCGCCCTGCACCACCGCTTCCGGCGCCGGAAGCGCCTTGCGGTCGATCTTGCCGTTAGGTGTCAGTGGCAGAACGCTGAGCACCACGATATGTGCCGGCACCATGATCTCCGGCAGGCTTTGGGCAAGTTCAGCACGCAGCGCTTTCGTATCCAGATCCACGCCCGGCTTGACGACGCAATACGCAACAAGGCGCTTGCTCTCGCTGGTCTCGCCCAGCGCGACCACAACCGCCTGGCTGATCCCTTCCTGGGCAACCAGCGCCGCCTCGATCTCGCCAAGCTCGATCCGGTGACCACGCAGCTTAACCTGATGATCGATCCGCCCAAGGAATTCCAGTTTCCCGTCCGCATGGCGGCGCACCAGATCGCCGGTGCGATACATCAGTTCGCCCGGCCGGTCGGCCAGCGTCACGAAACGCTCCGCCGTCAGCTCCGGACGGTTCCAATAGCCCAGCGTTACGCCATCGCCGCCAATCAGCAATTCGCCGGCGGCCAGCGCCGGCTGGGGATGGCCAGAGGCAGAATCGATGCGCAATGTGGTATTCAGCAGCGCCTCGCCGAGCGGAATGAAATTCCCAACCTCTTCGATATGACACATGGTCGACCAGATCGTGGTTTCAGTGGGGCCGTACATATTGAACAGTTTTGCCTGAGGCGCATTCGCCCGCAGTGACCTGGCGAGTTCCATCGGCAATGCCTCGCCGCCCACGCAGATCACCTGCAGCCCGGCCAGCCTGTCCCGTTCTCCGCCCAGCATCATCGCCATGGACGGCGTACACTGAAGATGCGACGCTCCGAAGAACTCGATATCTTCGGCCACTGTGTAGCGCCCTTCATGGGAGGGCATCGCGCCGGCACGGTCCATCACCCGGCGCAGATAAGGCAGGTGGTCGATGGCCAGATCCTGATCCACGCCGAAGTCAACCAGACAGCCGATCTCGTCGACGCCAATGGCGTGCACACGGCGGGCCATCTCGGCGCAGGTTTCCACAGAGCCGAACAGGCCGCTTGTCTGGAAATACCGCTCGAATGCGTGATCCAGCAGCGCGTCCATTTCTTCCGGTGTCAGCGGCTCTGCGTCCATCACTTCCTGCGCCGTGCGGCCCGTCGCCTGCCCGCGCTGCACCAGCGTCGGGAATGTCCAGGCCGCGTCGCGCACAAGGTCTACCGCCGTCCGCAAATAATTCTTCATCGGCTCACGGACGACTTCACGAACTCCCTCATCGGTATCGCCCGCGAAGGAATGCAGCATCAGCGTCACGCGGCCTTCGCCCGGATGCCCGGCCTTTTTCCATGCCTCGCGATACTTGGCGATATTGCCGCCAAGCTCTGCGACCGACATCCCCAGAAGGTGGGTCAGCACATTGTATCCCTGGCGGCCGGCGCTTTCGAATGCTTCGGGCGCCTTGGCAATCGTCAGCCAGATCGGCAGCTCTTTCTGAACCGGGCGCGGCTGCGTCCGGGTCGGAACCTCAACCCCATTGGGATTGACGAAAGGCACCGCCTCCCCGCGCCACAGACGCTTCAGCGTATCAATCCGCTCGTTCAGCGTTTCCTTGCGATTGGCAAAATTGTCCGGAGCCAGAACAAAGTCGTTCGGCTGCCAGCCTGTCGCAATGGCCAGGCCGATGCGCCCGCCCGAGATATTGTCCACAACCGACCAGTCTTCGGCCACGCGGACCGGATGATGCAGCGGCAACACACAGCTGCCCGCGCGGATATGCACCCGCTTGGTGATAGAAGCCAGCGCCGCGCTCGTCACCGCCGGGTTGGGGTAGGAGCCGCCAAAGTCGTGGAAGTGGCGTTCCGGCGTCCAGATGGCCTCAAAGCCATTCTCGTCGGCAAACCGCGCGCCCGCAAACAGCAGCTTGTACTGATCGTCATTGGCCGAGGAAGAGGCCGCGAAATAGAACAGGCTGAACGGCTTTGCCTTGCGGGCCTCGGCGCCATGCAGCGCCACAATCAGCCCGCGCGACAGCGTCCAGAACAGCTCCAGAACGGAGATATCGAAGTTCGGGCTGGTCACCGCCAGCCAGGTATCCCCCTCCTTGTACGGAAGGCGCACATCCATCGCCGCGAAAAAGTTCGCCAGCGCGCCATGCTGAACCTTCACGCCTTTCGGGCGGCCGGTCGAACCGGACGTATAGATAAGATAGGCCAGATCCTGCGGGCCAACATCCACCGGGCGCCAGCCACCAGCTACTCCGCCGCGCAGATCACCGAACGCCAGACGCTGGGCGCGTACACCCTCCTGCGCGCCCGGCGCGTCAATGATCACGAAACGTGACTGGCTGTCTTCCAGCATGAAGTCCAGCCGGTCTGCCGGATAGGCCGGGTCCAGCGGCACATAGGCACACCCCGTCTTCAGGACCGCCAGAAGCGCGACCACCATCTCGATCGAGCGGTTCATGCACACGCCCACGGTCTCGCCAGGGCGAACGCCGCGAACGGTCAACTGCTCGGCCACAAGGGTCGAGGCCGCATCAAGCTCCGCATACGTCATGGAGGCGTCGCGTGTGCGCAGCGCAATCCGGTCCGGCGTGCGGGCGGCCTGATCGGTCACGCCCTGATGCATCGAAACAAACGGCACGGCCACCGCCTGCCCAGCCTCAAAGCCCGCCAGAACCTCACGTTCCGCCACCGGGCGCACATCCATTTGCGTCAGCGTCTGCTCCGGCACATCACGCAGCGCGGCCAGCGCCGTCTTGATATGTCCGGCAATCGTCCCGGCCACATCGGCATCATACGCGGCGGCAGACACATGCAGCGTCAGCCCGTCATCGCCTGCGCACAGGATGATATCCGCATTCGGATGTTTTGGCGCTTCATTGCCCACGGCAACAGCCAGCGTGAAATCATCGGCGCGCCCCTGTGTCCGCTCAGAACGGGTGCGGCGCATATAAGCGTCGCAAGCCAAAGGCGCCTTGTCCTTCGCGGCGTCTGCCAGCGCGCGCGCCCGCGCCACCAGCTCTCCGCCCCGGGTTGCGCCCGCCACATCCAGCACCAGCGGCCGCCAGGGCGTAAACCATGCGGCAAAACGGCCAAGGCCGGCCCATTGTGCGGCATCGTGGAACGCGATCGCCGCCGATGCGCCGCCGCCCACATGCGCAGACCAGGCGGCCAGCGCCGCCAGGCCAAGCGCCAGATCGCCGCCGGCATCCAGAACAAATTTGTGCGCGCCGTCGGCAGGCTTCATCGCGCGCGGATAGGGCGCCGCTTCGCTGGCAACGGCACGGGCGCTGTGCGCCATCCAGAAGGGCTCAGCCTTGGCCGCCGCCACCGTATGGCGCCCCAGTTCGGAAATCTCTTCCGCCGAAAGGTCCGGCAGGCGCATGCCCAGGCGCAGATCATCCGCCTGCGCTGCTTTTATTGCAACGCCCATCCCGTCCGTCAGCCCCGTAAGACGCAGCTGCCGGCCACCTTCGGCAGCGACGAGGATGCCATCCTCTTCATGTGCCATCACGGTGCCATGCGGCGCGGGGGAAGCCGGCGTTCCAGCCGCCTCAACATCGCCCACCAGCAGCACGCGCTGCCCGGTCCACAGCTTCAGGAAAGACAGCGTGTTGGTGTACGGACCGAACGACATCGCGCGCGACAGCGCCAGCGTCTGATCGGCCGGCACATCAAGGCGTAGCGTGGCCGCCGCCTTGGGGCGCTTGTAGCGGCCGAAATAAGTCCGCTCGCCTTCCTGCGCGCGCAGGGCCACATTCCCGGTCAGCAGCGCAGGGATCATCGCCTTGAAGGCAGCAAGGCCCGCCTCGAAACATTTGGCGTTGAGGCTGAAGGCGGTATCGTTCGGATCCATCACCACAGGCGCTGCCTGCACGATGCCGCCCATGTCCGCCTCGGCCGTCATCTCGTGCCAGGTCACGCCATGGCTCGTCTCGCCGCCCAGAATGGCCCAGGAGGTGGCATTCAGGCCCGCATAACGCGGCAGGGGGCCATCATGAAAGTTGATCGCCATCTTGCCGGCGCGCTTCAGCAACGCCTCGGGCAGCATGTCGAGATTGGCAATACTGAGAAGATAATCGAAGTCGAGCGCTTCAAGCTCGCCTGTATTGACCGAACTCTTGTCCAGCACACGCAGGCCGGCGGTTCCGCCATGGCTGGCAATGGCCGCGTCCTGAGTAACGATTGCCGCCACCTGGCCACCTGACGCCACATAAGCATCAAGACATTGCAGCAATAGCGGACCATCGCCGACGAAAAGCGCACGAATATTGTTCACGAACCACCCACTATACGTGTTTTTACTAAAAACATTTTCCCCTCCGCGAGGCTACCTCGACGTTAAGCATCGATCAAGCCAGCGGTATTTCTCCCTAGTCGACATTCGGTCAGGTTTGGTAAAAATTATAAGCTGAAATTTGATCGAAAGAGGCCGAATGCGCCTCCCGCTTTCCTCCCAGCAGATGGTTTCCCCTTCGCCTGATCCCTCATCGTCCTGCCTGCCCGGCCCCTCCGGCCGGGTATCAACAGAGGATGATATGCCTTCACACTTTCTGCCCGGCCGCACTCCGGAATGTTGCGCATACCGGCAGATTTCTGCCTGCCTCTCCTCCCCGGCCGGCACGGGGATACACCATGCAGGATTTAAACCAGAGGATGGCGCCCGTCTCCCGCCTGCGCCGCCAGAGCGCCCAAACGCCCAAAATCTTCAGACTTCCGAAACACTTGGCTCGCCTCTACTCAACCTCGCAGGAAGCAGGCATGAGCCTTGGCACAAGAATCTCATACTGACCCTGCCTTCCGGATTACGTTTCGAAGTGAAACACACAAAGATACGCGCATGACCAGTGATCAGAGCCCGGCGGCCCCGGCCCCCGAACAAGAGGTATCCTCCCGGCAGGTGCTGCGGGCTGCTGCCTGGCTCGGCCTTGCGAAGATATCCAGCTATGGCCTTGGTTTTGCTGGAACAATCATTCTGGCGCGGATCCTGGTGCCGGAAGATTTCGGGGTCATCGCGCTCGCCATGGCGATCATGGGCATTCTCGCCGGCCTGCTCGATCTGCCCGTGACCCAGGCCCTGATTGCCCTCCAGTCGCCCACCGATGACGAGTTCGATACCGCCTGGACCATCTCGATCATCCGTTCCATTCTGGTAGCCCTGCTGCTTATCGCCATCGCCCAGCCCATGGCGATGATATTCAACATGCCGGAAGTTTCCGGCGTCATCATCGCGCTCACCCTGAACGTGATGCTCTTTGGGCTGAGAAATCCGTATTTTGAGAATTTCGCCCGTTCATTGAACTTCACCTGGGATGTGATCACCGAAATCATCTCCAAGACGGTTCAGGTGATCGTCAGCGTTTCGGTGGCGCTGATCTGGAAATCCTACTGGGCCTTCGTCATCGGCCTGATCGCCGGCACCTTGGCCGCGATGATCCTGACCTACCTCACCTATCGAAAGCTGCCGCGCCTCTCCCTGAGGTCACCCAAACGGCTGTTCGACTATTCCATCTGGCTTGGCCTCAGCATGATCGTCAGCCGCCTGACGGCCGAAAGCGTAAACCTGATCGCCGGCCGCCGGTTTGGCCAGGGCACGCTCGGTCAGGTCCATATCGGCAACAAGCTGTCCTCCGACATCTCCTACCTTATCCTCGTGCCGATCATGCGGTCCCTGTTCTCCGCTTTCAGCCGGCTCTCCGACGATATCTACCGCTTCCGCCATGCCTATCTGAAGGCGCAGTCAGCCACGGTCGCCCTCGCCATGCCGGTAGGCTTCGGCCTCGCGCTGGTGGCCGATCCGCTGATCCCGCTGCTGCTGGGCCCCGGCTGGGAGCTGGCGATCGTCATCGTCCAGTTCTATGCGCCCTGCACCGGCCTGCTGCTCGCCACCGGCCCGATCCGCTCGGTCGCCATGGCGCTGAGCCGCACAAATCTGATGCTGAAGCGCGATGTGGTCGTGCTGGTGCTCCAGGTGAGCTTGCTGCTTCTGGGCACCTGGCTTTACGACTTCATCGGCTTCCTGGCCGCCTATGCGGTCTCCACCTTCATCGCCACGGTCATCAATCTCTATTTCCTCAAGGGGCTGATCCAGATCAGCATCGTCGACCAGGTAAAGAATTTCAGCCGGTCGATCCTGGCCACCGCCATCATGATCGGCGTGGTCCTCGCCGTGCGCCCGATGGCAGAGTCTTCCGGCACCTTCTTCGGAGATGTGCTCACGGTCGGCGTCCTGTCGCTCACCGGCGCGCTCGCCTATGCTGCGGCCCACACGCTGCTCTGGATCGTCAGCGGCCGCCCCGAAGGTATCGAGCGGTCGGTCATGAATGTCGCCGGGAAGATCAAACCGAAACTCGCGCGCTTCGGCATCCGCTGACGGGCCCCGGCCGTCAGGCCGGCGTCAGCAGGCGCCGCGCTGTGGCCGTGATCTTCGCCCAATTGCCCGCCGCGATATCGGCCTGCCCCGCAATCCAGGAACCGCCCACCGCAAACACATTCGGCAGGGCCAGATAAGACGGCACTTCGCCTTCCGTAATGCCACCCGTGGGCATGAATTTCAGATGCGGCAGCGGCCCGGCCAGCGCCTTCAGCGCTGGAACCCCGCCCGCGATCGCCGCCGGAAACAGCTTCAGCCGCTGAAATCCTTCTTCGGAGCGCGCCATCGCCTCGCTCGCCGTCGCCACGCCGGGGATCATCAGATGCTCCCGCCCGCCCAGCGCCGCGCGCAAGCCGGGTGACATGCCCGGCGATACAAGGAACTCCGCCCCCGCATTCAGCGCCGCCTCAACATCCCGCCCGGACAGCACCGTGCCCGCCCCGACGATCAGCCCCGGCGCCGCCTTGCGCATCGCCTCGATTACCTTCAGTCCGTCCGCCGTGCGCAGGGTCACCTCGGCAATCGTCACGCCCGCCTCTTCCAGCGCCATCGCCAGAGACGCTGCCGACGCCGCCGCATCCACCACCAGCACCGGCACAACCGGCGCCGCCTTCGCCGCCGCATCCAGCCTCTGAATCATGTCGGACATGAGCAATCCCTCGCAGACCAAAACACGCACATCCGCATCGGGCGAATGTCAACGTTGTTGTGGCCCGCGCCGCCCGGGATGACAAGCACCCAACCCGCAAAATGCCCCCGGTGTCACGGGCGCGCCCTCCGGGACAACATCCCGCCCTACGCCGCCTGCGCCCCATCCGTCGGCCGCCCGGCAGACTTGTCCAGCACCCCCGGCTCGTCCCAGGCCCCCTCCGGCCGGATCACCTGCAGCGGATCAGCGCGCACGCCCAACGTCTCCGGATGGCGCGGCACGGGGATCTCCATCTCGGCATACTCATATCCCGAAAAGGCAAACCCCGGCCGCCCGTTCACAAGCCGGCAGCGGAACACCCGGCTCCAGGTCGGCCACAGCCGCGCCTGTATCTGTGCCAGCGCCAGCCGGTATCCCTTGCGCGCAATGATCTCGAACGTCTCCGCCAGCAACACTTTCAGCGCCGGCGTTCCCCGGAAGGGCGGCAGAATCGAGGTCCGCTCCACCTTGGCAAATCCCGCAAACCACCGTACACGGATCGTGCCGATCGGCCGCGCCCCGGCATAGACCACCATATGCGTGGCGGTAAAGTCATTGCCGTCATACTCTTCCTCATACGGGCAATCCTGCTCGGCCATATAGACCGCCGCGCGGATCGCCATCGCCTGCTGATACTCTTCCAGCGTCCGCGCCGGGCGCGCCGAAAACGCCTCCAGCGCCCCTTCCGGCAAGGGCCGCGCCAGCACCAGCTCTCCAATCGACGGATAGCGGCTCAAGCAGCGTCCTCCCGCGATTGCGGCAACGGCTCCTGCCCCCAGAGATCGCTGAGCCCCCCCTCAATCGGCTGAAAGCCCAGCGACGCCATCGACCGCTTGCCATCCTCCGTCGCCCCGCGCGCAAAACAGGGCACCGAAGCAAAGCCGTCCACCCGGATCACCGCCGCCGCCATCATCACCCGGCGGCGCGCCTCCTTGTTAGCCCCGGCATAGACGCCGATATAGATGCCGCCGCAGGGCTCTCCCTCACAGCAGATATGGCCCAGCGAGGGCCAGGCGGGCACAAAGCTGCCATCGCGCACCGCCGCCACCCCCGCGCTGGACAGCGGCACGGAAATGAAAATCCCGTCCACCGGATCGCCCGTCACCCAGCCGGTCATGCCCGTCAGGCTGTCGATCCAGGTGATCGATTCCGGCGTCGCCATTGTTTGCCCGGTCAGCTCCTCGGCAAGGCGCAGGCCCGCCTTCAGCTCCAGGAATTCCCCCCGGCGAAAACCAAACTCATCCGCGCGCTTTGCCAGCCGCGCATAGTCGATCAAGATTTCAGACATAAATCACCCCTGCAGAATACGACCAGTGCGTGCATTCTGCAGAGTTGATTACACAACCCATGGTTAATCGCAAGCCAAAACTCGCGGCTTGATTGTGTTTTTTTGAGGCCTGGCGGAATTACACAACCAGTCCTTGCAACTCGGCCGCCGCCTGGCGCGCCTGCTCCGGGCTGCCCAGCAATTGCCGGTTCACGCCGATGCGCTTGTACCAGTAGTGGAGGCCAACAAGATCGGTGAAGCCCATCCCGCCATGCACCTCGGTAGCGGTGCGCGCCACGAAGGTGCCCACCTCCGCCAGATGCGCCTTGGCAAGGTTGGCCATCATCGGGCCTTCCTCGTCGGCAATGTCCAGCGCATGGGCCGCGTGCCAGATCAGCGCGCGCGCCGGCTCCAGCTTTGCCGCCATCTCGGCGCACATATGCTTCACCGCCTGGAACGAACCGATCACCCGGCCAAACTGCTGGCGTTCCTTGGCATAGGCCACCGCCTTGTCGATCATCGCCTGCGCCGCGCCGAGGGTATCAGCCGCCACCAGCAGCCGCGCCAGCGCCAGCACTTCCGCGGCGGGTGTCACGCTCGCCAGCGGCTCTGCCCCATCCAGCGTCACTTCATGGAACGTCCGTGTCCGGTCAATTGTCTGCATCACGGTCACGCCTGCATCCATCGCGGAAACCGAATGCCACGCCCCGGCGGTATCGGCCACCAGGATATGCGTTGCCCCGTCCACTGATTGTGCCAGCAGGGACTTGCCGCTCAGCTTGCCGCCCTTCAGCTCCACGCCCGCCCCATCGCGCCGGGAGGAAACCTCCGTCAGCGCCAGCGCAAACTTCGCCTCGCCGCTGGCGATCAGAAGGTCTGCCTTCCCCGCCAGCGCCTTGGCCGCCACGGCCGTCGCCAGGAAGCGCGAGGGCGCCACATTATAGCCCAGCGCCTCCTGCACAAGGCAGGCATCCAGCGCGCCGAGGCCCAGCCCGCCGGCCGCCTCCGGCACCATCAGCGCGGCCAGGCCAAACTCCGTCAGCGCCCCGTCCAGAATAGCGGCTTCTCCAGCATCGCCCACGGCGATCTTCCGGATACGGTCAAGGGAAGCGGTCTCATTGAGGACGCCCTTCAGGCTGTCCTGCAGCATGCGCTGGTCTTCAGAAAGTGCAAATTCCATGTGCCTTACGCCTTTGCGAGCTTCGGCTCACGCGGCATGTCGAGGCCGCGTTCCGCAATGATGTTCTTCTGGATCTGGGCGGTCCCGCCCCCGATGATCAGTCCGAGATCGTACATATAGCGCCACTGCCAGGTGCCCCCGCTGCGCAGATGCTCGCCCTCCTCATAGAGGATGCCGAGTTCCCCCAGCGCATCGATCGCCAGGCGCGCAATCTCATGATTGAGATCACACCCCTGCAGTTTCACCACCAGCCCCGCCAGCCCCGCCGGCTGCCCCTGCAGGCGGCTCGTCGTGATGCGCAGGCCGTTCGCCTGCATCGCATACACTTCCGCCTGCAGCTTCATCAGCCGGTCGCGCAGCATCGGATTGTCGATCAGCCGCTCACCGTTCACCGTCTCGGTCTTCATCAGCGCAATGAGTTCCAGCAGACGCGCCTTGGTCGCGTTCGGGTCGCCCAGCATCCCGCGCTCATGCGTCAGCGTGGCATTCGCCACCTGCCAGCCCTTGTTGGGCGCAAAAATCACGCCGCTCTTGGGCACGCGCACATCGGTGAAGAACACCTCGTTGAAGTTCGCCGTGCCCGTCATGTCGACCAGCGGGCGCACCTCGATGCCCGGCGTGCTCATCGGGAAGGTGATATAGGTGATCCCCTCATGCTTCTTGGCATTGGGATCAGTCCGTACAAGGCAGAAGATCATGTCGGCCTGTTTCGCCGTCGAGGTCCAGATCTTCGAGCCGTTGATGATGTAATGGTCGCCGTCTTCCACAGCCGAGGTGCGCAGCGCGGCGAGGTCAGAGCCTGCGCCTGGTTCGGAATAGCCCTGGCACCAGATCATCTCGCCATGGATCGTCGGGCGGATATAGGCCTGCTTCTGCGCTTCGGTGCCCAGCTCCAGCAGCGTCGGCACGAACATCGAAATGCCCTGCCCCGCCATCGGCCCCGGCAGGCCGGATCGGGCAAACTCCTCGGCAATGATGCGCGCTTTCAGGATGTCCGGCTCGGCGCCGTATCCGCCATATTCCTTCGGGATCGTGCGGGCCGCGAGGCCATTCTCGATCAGGAATTTCTGCCAGGCGAGGCGCTTGGGGTTCTTATACCCCTTGTCATCCGCCGTCGGCGCAAGGTGGGCGTTCTTCGCAAGGGTCTGGGAGACCTCTGCGCGAAAGGCTTCATATTGGGGGTCGAGTGTCAGCTTCATGACACAACTCTGTGGCGCCTTGCCCCAACGTCGCGCAAGAGGGGTTCTTGCGCGACGTTGCGGAAACCCTCTTAGCTGGGCGCCACTCAGTTTAAGGGAGACACGAACCAATGCCCGTCGAATACGTCAAAAAAGGCCACGTCGCGATCATCACGATGAACCGCCCGGAAGCCCGCAATGCCATCAACGGCGAAATGGCCGCCACAATGGAAGCCGCGCTCGACCAGATGGAAGCAGACCCCGAAGTCTGGGTCGGCATCCTCACCGCCGTCGGCAAGGCCTTCTGCGCAGGCGCTGACCTCAAAGAAATCTCCGCCGGCAATGGCGGCGCCCTCTCCACCAAGAAAGGCGGTTTCGCCGGCATCGCCCGCCGCGAGCGCACCAAGCCGCTCATCGCCGCGATCACCGGTTCGGCCCTCGCAGGCGGCACCGAGATCGCCCTCTCCTGCGACATGATCATCGCCGCCGACGACACCAATTTCGGCCTGCCGGAAGTCAAACGCTCGCTCGTCGCCGGCGCCGGCGGCCTCTTCCGCCTGCCCCGCCAGATCGGCAAGGCCGTCGCCCTGGAAGCCATCCTGACGGGTGACCCACTCTCCTCCCAGCGCGCTTACGAGCTCGGCATGGTCAACAAGGTCGTCCCGGAAGCCGAAGTGATGATGGAGGCCGAAAAGCTCGCCGCCCGCATCACCGCCAACGCCCCCCTCGCCGTCGCCGCCAGCCGCGCCGTCGCGATCAGCGCGACAGCCAAAACCGACGAAGAACTCTGGAAAGACTCCGGCGTCGCCTTCGCCAGCATCATCAACACCGAAGACTATAAAGAAGGCCCCAAAGCCTTCATCGAAAAACGCGCCCCCGTCTGGAAGGGCAAGTAAGTGCCCCAGACCCGCTAAAAACAAAAACGGCCACTCCCCGGAGTGGCCGTTTCTCTTTCTCGATTCACTTCCAGAAAAAGCAATCGCAGGCACACAAATCATACCTTCGCTCTTTTGCTAGATTTCTCTAATATCTTGCGCATGTTTGAATTTACGGAGGCCACCGGGTGACGAAGATCGACAGGGCTGCATCATTGCCAGACGAAATGCAGGGGCGCTGGGTGGATATTGATGACGCATCCACAGAGTTGGCAATCTCAGGCGGTGAAATCACATGTTTCGGTCGTCTTGTGGAGTATGATTTCAAAACGATTGAGGAGATTGATGGTGCGCTTACTGTAAGCCTGAGCGTAAATGACACGGCGAAACTGGATTCATTTCAACGCGAAAATATCACGGAACTGGTTTTAACACCTGAGGGTGATTTTCACGCCTACAACGTCAAGTTTGCCACTCAATTCATTCAAGCAAACAAATAGGCTCAAGAAACAGCGCAACAAAAAAAAACGGCCACTCCCCGGAGTGGCCGTTTCCTTTTTTGACAACTCTCAGGAACCGGCGCGCCGCCGGCCCAATCCCCGCCCTACTCGACCTTGATCGTCTGCTTCGCCAGCACAGCGCGCCCGCCGGGCGCTTCCATCAGATAGCGGATGTCATATTCCCCCGCCTCGTCCGGCATCACCAGCTCATTCGCGCTGCGCCCGTCCGCATAGAAATAGGTGATCTCGCCCGAGGTGGCGACATAGCCCCGCCGCACCAGGTCGACATAGTCGCCAGAGCGCATCGGCCCTTCATATTCCACAATCACGCGCTCCCCGGGGCGCGCCGTGTCCGGGGCTGTCAGCTGCGCTTCCGGCAGGGTCACGGTCAGCGGCGAGGCGGCAAGCACCTTCCGCCCGCCCGGCCCTTCAAGGATATAGCGCAGTTCATATTCGCCCGCCGCGCCCGGCGCGGTCAGGCTCGCCGGATTTCCATTGGCCGCATAGGCATAGGCAATCTCGCCCGAAGTTGCGCCATGGCCCTGGCGAACGAGATCAATGTAATCCCCCTCTCCCGCCGGCCCGGTCCAGGCAACGCTCAGCGTTTCACCGCCCGATGCGCTGGCCGGCGCATCAAGCGTCGCCTCTGCCGCCGTCACGGTCAGCGGCTGCACCGCCTTGACCGACCGGGCGCCATTCAGGTCGAGCACATAGCGCACATCATACTCTCCCGGCGTCGTAACCGCGCGCAGCGTGCCGCTCGCCACCGCCGCCGGAACATAGATGTAGGCGAGCTCGCCGGACGTCTGCTCATATCCGCGCGGCACGAGGTCGATATAGTCGCCCTTGTTGGCCGGGCCGGTGAATGTGAGGGCGATTTCAGTGCCCGCCATCGCCGTTGCCGGCACGCTCAACGTCACGTCCCCGTCAATGGGCTCGCCCTCATTGACCGTCACGCCCGCCGCCACAGGCGCCGTCTCGCCGTTTTTAGTCTCCACACGCTGCCCGCAGGCCGCCAGCACCAGCACCGCCGCAGATGCCGCCAGCCAGATCTTCTTCGCCGTCATGATTTCCCTCCACAAGTCACTGAAGGGAAACAAAGCATATTTTGCCCCGGCCCGCAGCATCGCAATTGGACCGCCAGCGCCCAAAGCGCGCATGAAAAAACGGCCACTCCCCGGAGTGGCCGTTCCTTTTCCCAGTCTAACCAATCAGGACGCGCCGATCAGGCGGCCTCGTCCACTTCTTCGTCCTCGTCTTCCTCGATCATCGGGTAGAGCGGCCCATAGACCACCTCGTCCGGAATGGTCGCCAGACGCGCCACGAGGTCAGCGGCCTCGGCGGCGGCTTCGGCGTCTTCCCATTCCATGTCGGCGGCGGGGGCAATCCAGTCGGCCTCCACCAGGCCATAACCTTCTTCCTCGAGCGAGGCTTCGATCTTGGTCATCGCTTCTTCGTCATTGGCGGCATAGACGCCAACGATCACATATGCGCTGTCCATGCCTTCAAGGGCGCCATCGCTCCCCTCGCCGCACAGAATTTCGCAGGAAACCAGATAAGCAGTTTGCGACACAGGTCATCTCCATCATTGTTCGCAAGGGCAGCAGCATCAGGAAGCACCAAACACAGAAACAGCCAGACGCGCCCCACCAGACCGCCCGTTCCCGCAAATTCTTTGCTTCATGATTGAAGAGAAAACTCCCACGAGTTTCTTAAGAACTCGCTAACCGTTTGGGTTGCCTCAAAGCCCCCTCTCCCCTGGGAGAGGGGGTTGGGGGTGAGGGAGCACAACACCTCAACGAAGCGCTTCATCTGAAATGCCGCTCCCCCTCACCCCTGCCCCTCTCCCAAGGGAGAGGGGTTTTGCGTTGCGCTTGCGGCGATGTCCCAACCCCTCTCCCTCCGGGAGAGGAGGGGCCCGCCGCCAGAGGCGGTGGGAGGTGAGGGCCTCCGCCCTATCCTCCGCACCAACTGCGCCCAAACACTCCCGCTCATCCCCGCGAAGGCGGGGATCTCGTGAGGCTGTATCTGCCCTGTCCAGATTCCCGCGTTCGCGGGAATGAGCGGAGTATCGAGTCACTTCACAACCCGTAGGTCGGATAGAGGCCAAAGGCCGAAATCCGACACGCAGGCCCCTCACGCAGAACCCGACCCACATGCTGGCTTGGATTGACAGATCTAATCGTCTAACATTCGCTTATGTTGAGGGCTATGTGGATTCGAGTAGTTTTAGCCTGCGTGGTGATAAGCGGTTGTTTCTCCGAACCACACCACGAAACAGGCGGCGTTGAAGTTGCCGAAACTTGCCCGGATAATCCGAACGCCCTGTTCTTCCCAGTTGGCATGTTTGCATTCGACGATCCTGATCCGGACCAAAATCTAAGTCGGAGCCTCTACTCCAACCACCTACGTGCAATGCAACAACCCCCATTGTCCTGTGGGCAATGGGACTATCAGGAGAGCTACAGGGTTCTCTGGATCAGGCACTTTGACACTCCGCTTACGGTCAGTATTTTCCGCAATCATAAAAATGTGCGCTTGGAGGCAGTCATGCTGAACCCGCCGGTGCGCCTTGGCACCAAAACGGGTTCTCAACGCATCAACAAACGCCTTTCGACAAGCCAGTGGAAAGAACTTTCGATGGCTATAGAGACAGCGCATCTTTGGGGAATACCCTCTGATATCAAAGACTATAGCATCTATGACGGTGACTATTGGATTATCGAGGTTCGCAAGGGTGATCGGTATCAGATGGTCCATCGCAGTTCAAGCGAGTTAACCGTGGAACAGATGGGATTGAAGTTTGTGGAGTTGGCTGAGTTAACCGACTAGGTCAGACTGATAGACTGATAGACTGATAGACTGATAGACTGATAGACTGATTTTAGTTCGTCTACCGGTCAATCGCCCAGCGCCTCACTCCTCCCTAACCACCCGCGCCTTCCCGCGCCCCAGGCTCAGCGCCTTGATCGCCCCGCGGAACGTGCGCACCTCCTGCTCCGTCCACTGAGCACGCACCAGCGCGTTGCGCAGGTTGGTCACCATCACCGGCGTCTTTTCCGGCGGATAGAAATAGCCTGCCCGCTCCAGCTCCGCCTCGAAATGCTCGAACATGCCGATCAGGTTCTCGCGCGTCGCCGGCGCGTCCACGCCCTCGCCCTTGCCGCCAAACTTGCCCGCCAGCCCCGCGCTCGCCCCCCATTGGTGGCAGAACACGCCAACCGCCTGCGCCAGGTTCAGCGAGGAAAATTCCGGGTTCACCGGATAGGTGAGGATCGCATCACACAAGGCCACCGCCTCATTCGGCAGGCCGGATTTCTCCCCCCCGAACAGCACCGCGCCCTGCCCTGCCCGGCCCTTGAGCTCGGCAACAGCCTCCGGCGCCCCGAACACAGCCTTCTCCATCCCCCGCGGCCGCGCCGTGGTGGCAATCATGTAGGTCAGCCCCGCCATCGCCGCTTCCAGCGTGTCGAACACGGTCACCTCCACGCCCTGGCCCAGCGCCCCGGCAGACATCGCCTCGGCCGCCGCGCTCGGCCAGCCGTCCCGCGGGCTCACCAGCCGCAGGTCCGTCAGGCCGAAATTCAGCATCACACGGGCCGCCGCGCCGATGTTTTCGCCCAGCTGGGGGGCATGGAGGATGATTGCAGGATTGCCTTGCATAATTGGCGATCTTTCCGGGTTTTGACGCGGCCTGTGGGTCTGCTATAGCCCCCGCAAACCGTACGCAGCGCAAGGATTCTAAAAAATGGCGAAGATCAAGGTCAAAAACCCCGTAGTCGAGATGGACGGCGATGAGATGACCCGGATCATCTGGCAGATCATCAAGGACAAGCTGATCTACCCGTATCTCGATATCGACCTGAAATATTACGATCTTTCGATCCAGAAACGCGACGAAACCGACGACCAGATCACCATCGACGCGGCCGAAGCCACCAAGCAGTATGGCGTCGCCGTCAAATGCGCCACGATCACGCCGGACGAAGCCCGGGTTGAGGAATTCGGCCTCAAGAAGATGTGGAAGTCGCCCAACGGCACCATCCGCAACATCCTCGGCGGCGTCGTCTTCCGCGAGCCGATCGTCATCTCCAACATCCCGCGCCTGGTGCCCGGCTGGACCAAGCCCGTCATCATCGGCCGCCACGCGTTCGGCGACCAGTACCGCGCCACCGACTTCCTCGTCCCCGGCAAGGGCAAGCTGACGATGAAATTCGAAGGCGAGGACGGCCAGGTCATCGAGAAGGAGGTCTACGACTTCCCCGGCGCCGGCATCGCCATGGGCATGTACAACCTCGACGAGTCGATCCGCGACTTCGCTCGCGCCTCGTTCAACTATGGCCTCCAGCGCAAGCTCCCGGTCTACCTCTCCACCAAGAACACGATCCTCAAAGCCTATGACGGCCGCTTCAAGGACATCTTCCAGGAGCTGTGGGACACCGAGTTCAAGGACAAGTTCGCCGAATTCAAAGGCACCTACGAGCACCGCCTCATTGACGACATGGTCGCCGCAGCCATGAAATGGTCGGGCGGTTATGTCTGGGCCTGCAAGAACTATGACGGCGACGTCCAGTCCGACACGGTGGCCCAGGGCTACGGCTCGCTCGGCCTGATGACGTCGGTGCTGCTCAGCCCCGATGGCAAGACCGTCGAAGCCGAAGCCGCCCACGGCACCGTCACCCGCCACTACCGCGCCCACCAGAAGGGCGAAGCGACCTCGACCAACTCGATCGCCTCGATCTACGCCTGGACGCAGGGCCTCGACCATCGCGGCCGCATGGACGAGACCCCCGAAGTGCGCAAGTTCGCCCAGACGCTCGAGAAGACCATCATCAAGACCGTCGAAGCCGGCTTCATGACCAAGGACCTCGCCCTCCTCGTCGGCCCCGACCAGGGCTACCTGACGACCGAAGGCTTCATCGAAAAAGTCGCCCAGAACCTCGAAATCGAGATGGGCAAAGCCTGATACGAAAACTGGAGCGTGCCCCTCCCCGGACGCAACCTGTCCCCTCCCCATGACTATGGGGAGGGCTAGGGTGGGGCACCTCTCCTCCAGGCACCCAGGGAAGGCGCTTTAGATGACCGCATCAGCCCCTTCCCGAGGCGCCGCCGCCCTCCTCGCCGGCCTCGTCCTCCTTACCTCCGCCATCGCCTTCGCCGCCTGGCACACCGGCGCGGCCCATCCGCTGGAAGCCATCGCCTTCGTCACCGGCGTCTTCTGCGTCTGGCTGGTCACCCGCCAGAACATCTGGAACTTCCCCCTCGGCCTGATCACCGTCGGCCTCTACGCTTACGTCTTCTACCAGTCCCAGCTTTTCGCCACCGCCGGCCTCCAGCTTGTCTTCTTCGCGCTCAACCTCATCGGCTGGTATCTCTGGCTCTATGGCGGGGAAGCCCGCAGCGAGCTCAAAGTCCGCCGCGCCCCGCGCCTTGAATGGGCGCTCACCGCCCTCGGCATCACCGGCGCCACAGCCCTGCTCTACCGCCTGCTGAATGAAGCGGGCGGCGCCGCCACCTTCTGGGACGCGCTCATCACCTCGATCAGCCTCGCCGCCCAATGGGCGCAGAGCCGCAAGATCCTGGAATGCTGGTGGCTGTGGATCGTGGCCGACATCCTCTACATCCCCTTCTGCCTCTTCAACGGCCTTTACCTGACAGCCCTGCTCTATGGCGTCTTCCTCGTCCTGGCGATCATGGGCCTCCTGTCATGGCGCAAGGCGGCCACCGCATGACCTGCCACACACCCCTGCGCGTCGTCCTGATCGGCGCCGAATCCACCGGCAAGACCACGCTCTGCATCGAGCTTGCCACGCATTACAACACCGTCTGGGTCGCCGAATATGGCCGCGAGCTCTGGGAAGAAAAACTCGCCGCCCAGTCGCTCAAAGGCGGCGACATTCCCGAATGGACGGACGAAGACTTCATCCACATCGCGCAGGAACAGCAGCGCCGCGAGAACGAAGCCGCCACCCGCGCCAATCGCCTCCTGCTGGCTGATACCAACGCCTTTGCCACCGCCACCTGGTATGAACGCTATGCCGGCAAGCGCCACCCGGCAGTGGACGCCATCGGCAACCGCGACCAGGTAGACCTCTACCTCATCCCCACCCCCGAAGTCCCCTTCGTCCAGGACGGCGTGCGCGACGGCGAAAAGATCCGCGGCTGGATGCACGCCCGCTTCGTCGAGCTGATCGAGGCGCAAGGTACTCCGTACACGCTCATAACCGGCCCATGGGAAGGCCGCGTCGATCAGGCCATCGCCGCCATCGACGCCCTCCTCGCCCGCTGCGCGGACGCGCCAACCCTGTGAGCGACATCACCCTCCGCCGCGCGCTGCCCGAAGACGACGAGCGCCTCGCCCATATCGGCGTCGCCACCTTCATTGACAGCTATGTCTGCGACATCGACGGCGACGCCATCATCGCCCATTGCACCCGCCAGCATTCGCGCGAAGTCTATGCAAAGTATCTCGCCGATCCGGCCTGCAGTGTCTGGCTCGCCGAATACGCCGCCACCGGCGCCCCCATCGGCTACGCCGTCAACTGCCCGCCAGACCTGCCCATCCCGCTCCAGCCGGGCGACGTGGAGCTCAAACGCCTCTACGTCCTCTCCCGCTTCCATGGCTCAGGCACCGGCCCGCGCCTGATGCAAGCAGCCATCGACGACGCCCGCCAGCGCGGCGCGCGCCGCCTGCTGCTGGGCACCTATGAAGACAATCACCGCGCCATCGCCTTCTACCGCAAAGCCGGCTTCACCCTCGCCGGCACCCGCCAGTTCCAGGTCGGCGAGAAGATTTATGATGACATCGTGCTGGCGAGGCCCCTCTGACGCAGCCCGTCCGGGGAAGTACGTATCGAAGGGGCTCGCGGTGTCCCGCTAGTGTCCCGATTTGTCCGAAACTGTCCGGATATGTCCGGATCTGTCCAAAGGAAGCCCTGACATGACCGGATACCGCGTCCGCAGCGCTGAGGAACGCCGTGAGGAATTGCGCGGCCACGCCGCCGCCCTCGGCATCAATGAGGCCTATATCTCCACGCTGGTGGAAACCTTCTACACCCGCGTCCGCGCCCATCCCGTCCTCGGCCCGGTCTTCGATGTGGCCATCTCCGACTGGGCCCCACACCTTGAAACCATGAAGGATTTCTGGTCCTCGGTCGCCCTCGGCACGGGCCGCTATTCCGGCCGCCCGGTCCCCGCCCACGCCCGGCACCGCCACATCCAGCAAGTCCACTTCAACCTCTGGCTCGCCCTCTTCGAACAAACCCTGCGCGACACCGCCGCCACCCCGGAAGCGGCCACCTTCTTCCTGGAACGCGCCAATCGCATCGCCCAAAGCCTCCAATACGCCCTCTTCGGCCTTGAAGACCTCCCCCTCACCCGCCCCGGCTGAACGCCCGCGCCGTTGGAGCGCGGTTGGAGTTCTTTTGGAGTTTTCCGGCATAAACTCCAACCCCGCAGCCCTCACCTCCCACGCCCTTTGGGCGCGGGCCCCTCCTCTCCCAGGGGGAGAGGGGCTGGGACTTCACCTCACGCGCAACGCTAAACCCCTCTCCCTCCGGGAGAGGAGGGGCCCATTGCGCAGCAATGGGAGGTGAGGGCCGCGCGCAGCGCGCTTGTCCAACAAAATTCCGCCCAAACCTGCAGCAAACAGGCAGAAAAAACTTTCTTTTCCCACCCCCTCCGGGAACGGAGCTATACTCCCTCCCATGTCACCCCAGATCGCCGCCCGTCTCTATGCTCACGTATTGCCAGTCTTCTGGCCATACCTCTGGCTGCAGCTGCGCTGGATCTTCAAACGTCAGGACAAGGAACTCAGGACGCT
>NZ_PNMA01000022.1 GCF_013823385.1 Hyphomonas sp. | reverse complement strand
ACTCGACCAGCACGAGAACCTGTCCATCGAGTTGCCGAAGTGGCGCACGCATACCCAGCGTGACGCCCACATCAACGACTGGGACGAACGCGCCGCGCACCAACACGACCTGGCCATCGCTGCCGAGGGGATGGATCATCGCCGGGTCAGGCTTGATGGTCTCGACGATCGAAGTGATCGGGATCACCAGCGTCTCGCCGGCAACCTGCACCACCATGCCGTCGAGAACGGCGAGGGTCAGCGGCAGCGAGATGACGAAGGTAGAGCCCTGCCCCGGGGTCGAGCGGATGGATATCTTGCCGCCCAGCGCCTGGATCGATCGTTTGACCACGTCCATGCCAACACCCCGGCCGGAGAGGTCTGAGAGTGTCTTTGCGGTGGAAAACCCGGGAAGAAAAAGAATATTGTCAATCTCAGCCGCCGTCAGGTTGGCGTCGGCGGCAATCAGCCCCTTATCAATGGCAATCTGCCGGACACGTTCGCGATTGATACCGGCGCCGTCATCAGCCACTTCGATGATCACACGGCCCGACCGGTGCGCTGCACTCAGACGGATGGCGCCTTCGGGCGTCTTGCCATTCTTCACGCGCTCTTCAGGGGTCTCAAGGCCATGATCGACCGCATTGCGGATCATGTGGGTGAGCGGATCAGCAAGTTGTTCGACCACGGTCTTGTCGACTTCGGTCATCTCGCCTTCGATCTTGAGACGGGCATCCTTGCCAGTCGCCGCCGCAGCTTCCCGCACGATCCGGGACATCCTCTGGAACAAGGATTTTACCGGCTGGGCGCGGATGGCCATCACGCTGTCCTGCACTTCCCGGGTGAGCTGCTTGAACTCATCTAGACCCGCAGCCGCCGCGGTGCCGGCTGTCAGCCCAGCATCGATCAGTGATTGAGACAGCATCGCCTGATTGACCACAAGCTCACCGATCAGGTTGATCAGCCGGTCGACCTTGTCGAGGTCAACGCGGACCGTCGCCCCTCCCCCGCCACTACTGCGCGCGCCGCTATCGCCTGCCGCAGCAAGAGCTGCAGGCGCCTTCGCAGGACCAGCCTCGCGCGCAGTGTCCAGAGGCACAACTTCGGCCAGCGGTGCGGCAATTGCAGGTTCACTCTCTACGGCTTCGGCAGCGGCCTCGGCGACTGCCTCGAATGCTGCCGCAGCCGGAAACTGCAGCTCGGCCGAATCATCTTCCGCATTCTGATTAATATCCGCGAGAACAACCCGCGGCGCGATCTCCAACTCGCAGTCGGAATCGACAAATTCGAATACAGCCCGGATGGCTGCTTCATCGTCGCACTCGACGTCAATTTTCCAGCGGCAGTAGTTTCCGAGCGGATCAAGTTCATCCAGTGCCGGTACGGCGGAAGCATCCAGGTTGACCGTTGTCGGACCAAGCCGCTCAAGTTCTCTGAAAATCAGTGCCGGTTCGCTGCCATGGCGCAGCAGGCTTGGCATCGGATGGAATGTCACGACATATCCGCTGGGCGCTGCCGGTTCCGCCAGCTCTCCCGGTTCGTCTGACTCGTCGCCGCCAATCGCGCCAAAGTCGAAACTCAGCACGAGCGGCTCGAAATCGTCCTCGCTCAGAGTGATGTCTTCTTCTGGGGTTTTAGTCGAGAGCGTGTCAAACTCGGCGATCAGCGCGTCACAGTTCTCCTGATCGAACGGGGCGCCAGACTGGGCCACGCGGACGAGGTCTCCGAGAACATCAGAGGCTCGCAACATGACATCCACCACCGGGCGCGAAGCTTCCAGCCGGTTGGAGCGGATTTCATCGAGAATGGATTCAAACTTGTGCGCGAAGCGGACCAGGTCGGTATAGGCAAAAGCGCCTGCGCCGCCCTTGATCGAATGGGCGGCGCGGAAGACAGCATTCACCGTCTCAGGATCATCATCGCCGTCCTGCATGGCCAAAAGGCCAGCTTCCATTGCTTCCAGCAGCTCGCCGCATTCGACGAAGAATGTCTGCCGGATTTCTTCCATTGGATCAGCCATGATGCCCCCCCTACCCCTCAAGATCCAGGCGAGGCGACACGGTGTATCGCGGCAACCAGCTTTTCATGATCAAACGGCTTCACGATCCAGCCCGTCGCGCCTGCGCGCCGGGCGCGGTCTTTCAGCTCCTGCGCACTTTCAGTGGTCAGGACAAGAATCGGGGTGGTGGGGCGCTCTGTGCCGTTGCGCACGGCATCAATCACGCCAAAGCCATCCATCCGGGGCATATTGATGTCGGTGATGATGACATCGGGCTCCATACCGGGGAATTTTTCCAGGGCGTCGATGCCATCCTCAGCGAGGTGAACATTGAAACCCGCGCTGCTGAGCGCAAGCCTCAGCATGTCGCGCATCGTCGCGGAATCGTCTATGGCCAAGATCGTTAGAGACATGGAAGTTGTTCGCTGTTCTGTACATCGCCGAGGTTTGCACCCAACCGGGAAAGGCCTGTCAAAAAGGCTTCAGAAGGATGCTGGAGGACTATGGTGCGGTAGTCCTGCGTTGAAGATTTCTTGATGGAAATTAAGACTTGAAGAGCGGCCGCGCCCAGAAAATCGACCTTCGAAGCGTCCAACTGCAGCACTGGACCGGTTGCTGCAGAAACCTGAGCATGCAGGTTGCGCGCTGCGTCGCTGGTCAATTTTGACGGAAGAAAAATGACAGGTTCGCCTTCTTCAGGTTGTGCCTGTGCAGATATATTTTCCAAATCGACCCCCCTGCGTTCCCTTGAGAATGTCATGCGTCCCACTGAACTACTCTTATAATTACCCTAATAATTCGTTGATTCTGCGTAATGGCCTGCAGTTCGTTACACAGTATACGGAAGACGACATCCAAACTGTTCACCGCCGAGCACCACCACTGAGCACTACTGTCGCGGATAGATTGATGAGAAGAATGTGCCTTTTCTACGAACTCAACTCTGGGACTGTAGCAAATGCGAGCATTCCAATCCGCCTAGGCGTTAATCGCCCCATCCTTGGTAGTATGGTCAAAGTTGCATCTCACTCGCAAAGTCAAAGGCGCCGCGCGGCGAATGAAGGATAACGCCATATCTTCCTTGTGCTGATGGCCGCCTTCTACAACCTCCAGCCCCCGCACCCGGCAAACTCAGGATGCGCCGCCATTCCCGGGGTGGTATACCGGCACCCACGGACACGCTCAGTGCCGGTGACCATTCCTCAGGCGCCCCCTCCCCTGCCCAAGGCCCGCGCGTAAGAAAACTCTGATACTGATGGCCGCGCTGCGAACATTGACGCAACTTCACACTCACGGTCACAGCTATGCGTTGCAGGCGATCGCCCCAAGCACATCCATACCGCGCAATATAGTCTGTTATCTGAGTATTTCTCAGCTATGGAAGTCCGCGTTCTGGAAAAGGCGGGCATTTGGGCCGCGCGAACGCCGCGGGGTCTAAAGATCGCTGGTGCGGTCTTCCGAATGCATCACGCGCTTCAGCGCGTCGCGCGCTGCTTCAAGTTCCAGTCTGCGCGTCGCCAGGGCCGCCTTCCGGGCGCCGAGTTCGGCAATCATCCGCTCCACCGTCCCATGCCGGCGCGCCAGGCTTGATCCATCAAACTCCTCAGCCGTGCAGTCGAGCGCTTTGAGGTTCTCGCCAATCTGCGCAATCTCGGCTTCGATACGGCGCACATCCTGCTGCAGGATCAGCATGTCCTGCTCGGCTTTCTGCCGCTTGATGCCAACAAGGGTCTGAAGTTGCGCTGCCTGCTTCCGGGGCATAAGGCTCATGCGCTGTTCCTCAACCGGTCAACGAACTGGATCGCGGCGGCCACAGCGGCAAAATGCTCGGCCTGAATTTCCTCGTCAATGTCGACCATTGCATAGATCGACCGTGTAGCCGGCGGATCGCTATAGATCGGCACATTGTTCTGGATCGCCAGCTCACGAATCCTAAGCGCCAGATGGTCTGTACCCTTGGCAACACAGACGGGGGCAAGCTTGCTGGCCGGGTCCCATTTCAGCGCTACCGCATAATGGGTCGGGTTCACCATAACGACAGTTGCCGTCTTCACATTCTGTAACATCTGCCCGCGGGAGACTTTCGTGGCCTTCTCGCGGCGCTGCTGTTTCATTTGCGGATCGCCCTCGCTCTGCTTCATCTCTTTCTTCATGTCCTCGCGCGTCATCCGCAGTTTCTGGGCATGAATGCGCTGCTGAAGCGGCAGGTCGAGCACGGCCAGCACAAACTGAAAGGCAAAGAAATAGAGGATCAGCCGGAGCGCTTGATTGAACGTGAACTGATAAAAATCAGCCGTTTCCACCGACGCGGCGCCATAATAATCGCGCGTGAACTGAACAAGAAACAGCGCGCCCAGCCCAGCCGCAAACAGCATCTTTGCCGTATCTTTCAGGAAGTCGGTGAGCCCCTTGGTGCCATATTTGTTTTTGATATTTTCGACCGGATTGATTTTCTTCATGTCCGGCATGATCTTCTTTGCCGAGAAGGCAATCGCCCGCTGAATGATCAGCGCCAGCAGAACCAGGGCCGCCATCACCAACAGTATCGGCGAAAGGGCCAGCAGAACCGTCGCAAGCCACATCCAGGTCGCGCCACCATCACCGTTGAAGATGTCTGCGGCAAATGAGTCGCCATGATACAGCATCCGGGAGAAGTCATCGAAAAGGCGGGGGCCGACCACCGCATTCAACAACAGCGCGGCGAGCAGGATGCCTAGGACCAGGGCAAAGGCGTTCGCCTCCTTCGACTGGGCCACATTGCCTTCTTTGCGTGCCTCACTGAGGCGCTGCTCGGTGGCTTCAAATTCCTTTTCGCCGCTGTCCTGATCTTGCTCGGCCATGGATTTTCCTCACAGCCAACCGATAACCTGAAGCGCGCGATCTTTCCAGATGATCAGCATCCCCGCAATCGAGATCGCCAGCAGCATCACCCCTGCCCCAACCATGAAGGGCGCGCCGACAAACGCCACCATCAGCGACGGCAGCGCCTTGTTGATGAAGCCGAGGCAGATATTGTAAAGAAGGTTTGCCGCTACAAATGGCCAGGCCAGCATCAATGCAAAACTTAGGGCTGAATAAAAGCTGCTAAAGATCATTGGCCAACTCACCTGCGCCAGTTGTCCAAGCGGAATCTCGGTGTACAGCCGCATCAGCCCATCTACGACCGCCACATGATAGTTCGCCGTCAATAGCACTGTTGTTCCGGCCAGCGACAGCATGTTGGAGGTAACCGTCTGAGCTTCATGCTCAAGCGCGACGCCGAGAAATTGCGCGAGACCGATGGACTGGGCAATCACCGAGCCGGCAATGGTCAGCATCCAGACCGAAAGCCGCAGAAGCGCGCCGAGCCCGAACCCGATCACGACCTCACTGCCCAGCAGCAGAAGAAGTTCAGCAGGCTTGTCCGCCGATGGCACAGGCACCACGCCCGTCGAGGCGATCGCCGCAGCTATGCCCAGAAGAACGAACAGACGAACCCGCGCTGAAATCACCTGGTCCCCGATGCCCGGCATCATGAACACGACAAAGGAGAGGCGTGCGATGACGGTCATGAACAGAACCATCCACGGGCTCGCCTGCCCCAGATAAGGGGCGATCAAGTCCATCAGGCCACGCCGATGATGTAAGGCTTGCTCTTGGAGTTGATCTCTTCGTAAGCAATCACCGCATTGCGGATGCCTTTGCTGGCGAGCACCGTCTGCAGGAACCGGCGCCGGCGCGAGGATGTCGCCACCGCAGCGATGATGCCTTTCTGAGCCGTCTCGTTGAGCTTTGACTGAACGGCATTGATCAGCTCCCCAAATATTTCCGGAGGCAGCGCAATGTCGGATCCACCGCTCTCATTGGTCACTTCATATTCGGCAAACTTCTGCTCCCAACTCGTCGACAGCTGGATCAGCGGCAGGCGGCCCTGGTCATCCTGCAACCGGTCAACGATCTGGAACGCCAGGCGCTGACGTACCAGCTCGATGACTCGCGGGAGGGGAAGGCCTTGGGGCTTGGCTTCAGCAACCGTCTCGATAATCAGGAAGAGATTGCGGATCGCGACGCGCTCAGTCAGCAGCATACGCAGCACCGACAGCAGAATCTCCGGTGTCACCTTGCCCGGAATGTATTCATCCAGGAAGCGCTTGTTGGCACCAGCGCGATCCACATCCGAAATGGCCGTCAGTGCGTCGAGCGTGTCCAGCATTACCATCCGTGTGAAGACGAGCGAGAAGTTCGATTGAATCACTTCCAGCATATGGGTCGCCAGAACCTCGATCGGCTCGACCACCGGAACGGCGGCGGCGGCCAGCTCCTGCTTCTTGGAGGACGGCAGCCAACGTGCGGCAGCTTTGTACACAGGCTCACGGACCTTTTCACCCGCAAGGTGTGGCAGCTGGTTGTCTTCAATCAGAGCCAACACCTGGCCCGGCCGCAGGAAACCTGAATCCACCCGCACGCCCTGAATACGGATACGGTATTCGTTCTTCTTCAGGGTCGGATTGTCCGTCATCCGGATCGGCGGCAGAACAAAGCCGTACTCTTCGGCAATGTAGCGGCGGATCTTGTCGATCCGGCTTTCAAAGCCGTTATCGCCGATCAGCACCATATTGACGAGATCGGGCGCAACTTCGAGATGGATTTCGTCCGCATAGATCGAATCGCCGATCTTGGCCGCCTTGGGCGCAGTGTCTTCCGGCTTGGCCGTTTCGGTCGCGGCCTTTTGGTCGGCCGCCTTCTTGGTGAAATAGGCCACCGCCGCAAAGCCGGCAGCACCTGCCATGAACGGGATAAAAGGCAGGCCCGGCAGAAGCGCGAAAGCCGCCAGAATACCGGCTACGATGTAAAGCGCCGTGGCATTCCCGGCGAGTTGAAGCCCCAGGGCACGGTCAATGGCGCCCTCCTCACGGCCCTTGGAGAGCAGGAGCGCGGCAGCAACCGAGACGATCACGGCCGGGATCTGGGAGACAAGGCCATCGCCCACCGTCAGAATGGAATAGTTGCTCAGCGCTTCAACAATGCTCAACTGATGGGCCACAACGCCGAACCCGATACCGGCCACAAGGTTCAGCGCGGTGATCAGCAGGCCCGCAATGGCATCGCCCTTCACAAATTTGGAGGCACCATCCAGCGAGCCGAGGAAACCGGCTTCTTCCTGCTCCCTCTGCCGGCGCATCTTTGCTTCTTCATGTGTGATCGCTCCGACGGCGAGGTCGGAGTCGATGGCCAGCTGTTTGCCTGGCATCGCATCAAGGGCAAAGCGCGCGCCGACCTCGGCCATCCGGCCAGCGCCCTTGGTGATGACCATGAAGTTGACGATCACCAAAACGCCAAACACGACCAGCCCTACAAAAAGGTTGCCTCCCATGATGAACATGGCGAACCCCTCGATCACCCCGCCGGCGGCATTGGTGCCGGTATGCCCTTCCCCGATGATCAGCTTTGTAGAGGAGACGTTGAGCGCCAGCCGCAAGACCAGCGACGCCAGGAGGATCGAAGGAAAGGACGAGAAGTCGAGCGGCTTTTCGACAAAGATCACGGTCGTGAAGATCAGGATCGACAGGGCGAAGGAAAGCGTCAGCCCGACATCCAGAACCCAGGCGGGCATGGGCAGCACCATCACCAGGATGATGGCCATGAGACCAATGGCAAGAAGCGCTGTCGGCTTGGTGAAGTTCAGAAGACTCTGCATCGGCATGAAAGGGTCGCTACCCGGCTATGATCGGCAAAACCCAGTTATTGAACAGATCAAGGACGACCTTGGTCATGTAACCGAGTGAAAGAAAGAAAACGATGATGACTGCCAGCACCTTCGGAATGAACGTAAGTGTCATTTCCTGGATGGAGGTGAGGGCCTGGATGAGACCGATGACGAAGCCGACCACCAGCGTCACCGCCAGGATCGGTAGTCCCATCATCGCGGCGCCCCAGATGTGGGCGCGCAAGACCTCGAAAATTTCCCCCTCAGACATTGTGTGCCCCCGCCAGCGATCAGACCGGCATCCTCAGGAGTTCCTGATAGGCTTCCACAACCTTGTCCCGAATGGTGACCACGGCATCTAGCATCAGCTCGGCATTCGTCAGGGCCTCGACCATCGCATGGGGGTCAGCGCCTGAAACAGCGCTCTGCATGGCTGTCTTTTCAGCCTCCTGCATTGTTGCGCGAAAATCGGAAATGCTCTCGGCAAACTTGCTGCCGGCCGCTTCCGGCGCCTGACCGGTCGTTTTGACCGTATCCGTCGGACGCGGCGTACTCAGAGCGGTATACGGATTGAACCCCAGAGTTGACATCTGCTCCCCTCCTTATCGGCGCAGAATATCCAGCAGCGAGCGGTACATCGACCGCGCCTGCTGGAAGGAATTGAGATTGGCCTCATAGGACCGGTTGGCTTCCCGCATATCGGCAAGTTCGGTCACGAGAGAGACATTCGACATGGTCACATAGCCGTCCCCGTCCGCCATCGGATGAGCCGGATTGAATTCACGCTGGCCTTCAGCTTCATCAAGCTTGACCCGGGAGGCCAGGAACTGCTCGCCGCTGGTCTGCTGGGTCTGCTCAACCATCAGTATCTTGCGCTTGTAACCGGGCGTGTCGGCATTCGAGATATTCTCAGCCGTCAGACCCATCCGGCGGGACTGGAGCTCCATTCCCGAGACTGCCTGTTGCAGGGTCGCTTTCAGGGGATTCATGTCTCAGCCCTCCTTCAGCGTGGCTTGCCCAGCGCTGTGCGCAGGAGATCAAGGGATTTGGAATAGACGGTGAGCGCCATATTGTGCTGCCCCATCGCTTCGGCGGAATTGAATACTTCACGCTCAAGGCTGACATTGTTCCCGTTAGGATCAGCGGGCGCCGCAGATATGCCGACCTTGAAATCAGATTTCATGCTCTGCGCGCCGCCAGACTGCATTGTGCGGGCCAGGAAAGCCTCGAAACTTTCAATCTCGCCAGCCTTGAAGCCCGGCGCGTCTGCATTGGCCACATTGGTTGCGCTGACCTTCTGGCTCTCGGCGGCATGCCGCGCCATCGCGCTGTAGACCTGAAAAAGTTTGAGATCAGAAATCATGGGAAATTCGCCAAGGTTAACCCTTTGGGAAAATGTTCGCATTAACTGAAGAATAGGTTAACAGAAATGCGGGATTTATTTACTTGCAGGCATCCATGGCATCGCCGTCACACCGGCTCTATCGGCTCTGGGGCACCGTCACGGACGTGGCCGCTGGCATGCTCGGCATCGCTGGCGTCAGTGAGCTTGCGGGTGTCGGAAATGAAATAGTCATTGAAAAACAAGGACAAAAGATCCACGGAGAGATTCTTAGCGTCTCCGGCGACAGCGTTACCGCAGTCCTCTATTCGGCCAGCGACATCATCCGAATTGGCGATGTCGTGCATATCGAGCAGGAAGCCAGGATCGAGCCGGGCGATCACTGGCTCGGCCAGATCATTAACTATCGCGGCGAGGTTGCCAGCGGCCTCCCGGCCGGGTCGGGGCTCACTCAGAAGGGTGTGAGCCGTGCGCTGCGGGCCCCTGCCCTTCCCGCCCATCTGCGCCACCGGTTAGGGCCCCGTCTGTCGACCGGCTGGATGGTTACGGATACGCTGCTGCCAATCTGCCGGGGGCAGCGGCTGGGTCTCTTTGCCGGCTCGGGAGTGGGTAAATCAACCTTTCTCGGCTCCCTCGCCGGCGGGCTTGAAGCCGACCGGGTCGTCATCGCCCTGATCGGCGAACGATCCCGCGAAGTGGGCGAGTTTGTCGAAGTGAACCTGCCTCAGGCCGTCCGCCCCAAGACGGTTGTTGTTTCAGCCACGGCGAGCGAATCGCCCGGGGCAAAAAAGCGTGCCGCCTATTGCGCCATGGCAGCGGCCGAGCATTTCCGCGACCAGGGCCACAGCGTTCTCTTCCTGTTTGATTCAATTACGCGGTTTGCCGAGGCTCACCGCGAAGTGGCCCTCCTTGCCGGTGAAACCCCCGCTCTTAATGCCTTCCCGCCGTCCACCGTCCGCGTGATTGCCGAGTTGGCCGAGCGTGCCGGCCCGGGCACCGGCACCAAGGGCGATATCACGGGCATCTTCTCGGTTCTTGTAGCGGGCTCCGACCTTGAAGAACCCGTGGCGGACATGATCCGCGGAATTCTTGATGGCCACATCATCCTTTCCCGGAACATTGCCGAGCGCGGACGATATCCGGCGATTGACGTCCTGAGGAGTGTGTCCCGGGCCCTGCCCGGCGCGGCGACGGACTGGGAGAACGATCTTCTGCGGGACTATCGCCGCATGATCGCGCTTTACGACGAGGTTGCGCCAATGCTTCGCGCAAGCCTGTTCGAGTTCGGCCGTGACGCCGATGCGGACCGGGCCATCAGGCTTTACCCGGCACTCGATGCCTTCGTCTCTACAAGGAACACTATGGGAATAGACGCAGCCTTTGCGGCGCTGTCAGGCCTTCTGGGAAGCAGCGCTCAGTCCACAGAAGGCTCGCTGCCATCGGAACCGCAAACCGGTCTCAGACCGCCGCCACGCCCCAGGAGTCAAGCGGCTTCAGAGAAAGATGGATAGAAAGAGATTCTGGCTGGCATTATTGCCATACCCATAGCTGCTACCCCCAAGAAGTGTCAGCGCCGCCGATGCCGGAGTATACATCGAGGAGCCTTCCGTGATCGACTTCATGGCATGATAGCGCACGATCGCCTTGTCCACGATCTCAGGCGACGCCATGTCGCTCAGCTTGGACACCCCAAGCGTCTTCTTCAAGCTGTTTTGCAGAATTTCAGCCTGCCGCTCAATTGAAAGGCCCTTCATGTCCGAGGGCAGGTTGAGGGCGGTTTTCAGAAGTGTGGAAACCGGAACATCCCCCAGTATCCTGTAAGCGATTGCCATATCGCTTACCCCTTCTGCTGCAAGAGATTTGATCTCATCCTTATAGTTCAGGGCGAGACGCATGTTGTCGTCAACGTTGCCGACAGCCAGTTCGAAAGAACTCGCTTCGAAACGAACCGCAATCGCGGCCAGATCATCCTCAGACAGAGTAATCTTGCCATTCTGCGGCTTCAGGGCCTCGGCGAAAGCTGTGTATTTGGAATTGTTCAGACGTTTGAGAAACGTGCTCTCGGGATTAGAGACTTCCGTCAAGACCTTATTGATAAAGCCTTTTTTCCATTCCTCGCCCGAAAGGTCGAAGGCAGTCATGGTCACGCGCACGAGACGGGCGTCTTTGAGAAAGTCCTCCACAGCGATCGGCTGGGAGAACTTCTCAATCATATAGTCCCGGTCTCTCCGGATCTGCGGCGAGTTCGCGTGAGTCTGCAGCTGTTTGTCATAGGTCGCCTGGAGGTACTTCCATCCCCCGATCCCCGACAAAGGAATGACCGGCTGGAAAGCCATGTCAGGCAACCTTGCTTTCGGGCGGAGTTGCGCCACGCATGGCCAGAAGCTCTTCTTCCACAGCAAGTATCTGGCGAAGATGGCAGAGGGCGGAGTAATAATTCCCGCGGCTGACCATCGATCGCAGCGTCGGGATAAGTTCGGCGTCAACTGGCTTGAAGATATCAAGCAGCTGGATGCAGGCTTCATCCAGCGCTGGCAGCGTATCGGCTTCCTTCAGGTCGCCGGTGATCAGAAGCTGTATCGCATAATAGACACGCTTTACCGGCGTGTTGACCTCTGTGGGATGCATGGCATCGCGCAGCCGCAGCACACGGGCATCCCCCTCGACCACGCGGATACGGGCGGGCTTGTCGCCATTTTCCAGTGTTGCGCCATTGATGATGAAACGCTCGCCAGGTGCAATTTTCAGAACCAGTCCAGACATCAGATAACCTCCTGCTCTACTGATGAGGCCGAGCCATCCAGGCCGGCCATGATTGTGCGGTTCACCTCGATGATGTCAGCAAGCCCCTCCGATCCGGAGAGAACTTTCATGCTGGTGCGCCGTACAAATTCGGAAAGGGATATCAGGCCTGCCTTGGTCTCATCAGGAAGCGCGTTATCCGGACCCAGAAGATCCGTCGCAATGATGGTCCATAGCTGCAAGTTGCGGTAAATTGCGTCGCCCCAAGCGCCAAAATTTATCCCGCCATCGTCAAGTGCGCTTTGTAGATCCCGCGTGATCTGTTCGAACACCGCGTATTCAAGCGCTCGGCCGGTCGCAGTCCGCTGCATCACCTGGCCATAGGCCTTATATGCCAAAGCCTGCACGATTCCCCTCCTGGGCATCCTATGAGTTGCCCCGGGCGCCGAAACACCCGGGACAATCGGTTTAATTGGGTATCCCGGGCACTTTAGCGCCCGGGATTAAAAGGTCCGTTAGCGGAAGAGCGACAGCAGGGCCTGCGGCGCCTGATTCGCAATCGACAGCGCCTGGACGCCGAGCTGTTGCTGAACCTGCAGGGCCTGCAGTTTTGCCGAAGCAGCTTCCATGTCGGTGTCGGTGAGGCCGCCGATACCAGCCGTCATCGAGTCGACGATGGTGCGGACAAATTCCGACTGGCCGGAGATGCGGTTCTGCGAAGAACCGAAGGCGGCAGTCGCGTCGATGGCCGTGTTGAGCAGGCCTTCAATCGTGGTGAGAGCAGCCGCTGCGCCCGTTGTCGAGGTCACATCGATATTGGCGAGGTTACCCAGGCCGCCCGACGAGACGCCAGCCGTACCACCGGTTGCCGTGACCGTCGTAACAGACAGAGCCTGAGCCGAAGCGTTCGCGATAACAATGTCTTCTCCGTTCCGGGTTACCGAGTAGTTCGTCTCACCGGTGGCAGCGAAGAAGTTCGACATCTGGGTCGTCAGGTTTGCAGCAACCGATTCGAGGCTGTCAGCGGCAGATGCAACATATTCAAAGCTGCGTGTACCGAGCGAATTGTTCGTGGTCGTGTCGCTCAGGGTGATGCGATAGCTGTTGCCGTCGGCAACCGATGCGATCGAGACGGTGCGGGTCGCGGAGCCTGCAACCGTAGCGGCAGTGCCAGCGGCCGTGCCGGCGTTGTCCATGATCGTGGTGTTGGTAACAGCCGTACCGCCGAAGGTTGCTGCCGAGCCCGTGTTGGCGATGGAGAGATCCTGGCGTGCAACGGCGATGTAGGAGGCCGAGACAGAGCCCGAAGAAGAGCGGTCGAGCGAAGCCAGGACGTTGACGTCTCCGCTTGCCGAACCGTTGAGCAGGTTCAGGCCGTTGAACTGGGCCGCAGCCACGTAGCCCTCGATCAGACCCATTTTCTCTTCAATGTCCGTCTGGTACTTGGCGCGATCAACGTTTTCGCCCTGAGCGCCGACGATCAGCGTCTTGATCTCTTTGAGGGTTTCGACGACTTTTTCCGAAGCCGAACGAGCCACGCCGACGGTAGAGGAGCCGAGGCTCAGCGAGTCGGAAATTGCCTTGAAGCTTTCAACGTCGCTCGACATGACAGTCGCGACGGCCCAGACAGCAGCGTTGTCTTTTGCGCTCGAGATTTTCTTGCCCGTGGCGATCTCGTTCTGGACGGTTTCGAGGTTACGGTTGATGTTGCGGAGGGTTTCCAACGCAACCATCGAAGCGTTATTGGTCAGGATGCTAGACATCTATCTTATCCATTCTTGAGTGCCGCTTTTTGTATCTGCGGCTGTTTGTTGAAACGCGTCGTCCTGACGTTGGAGCTGAAGCCCCGAACTTTCGTAGTTCCACAATGCCACTCATAAGGCCGAGCGATAAATGTACAGTTAATCGGTTCACACCCTTTTGAAATATTGTCCCGTGGCGTGCGAAAAGGCGACCTGGCGTCCCCCCATCCGATAGGAACCGACGAAAGCGTCGTCTGCCGGACCTTCAAATCTCCCGATCAGGCTGCGTACACCGTTCCGGACCGCGTTCAGCAGAAGCGCATTTTCTTCCGAGAGCTGAATGACATCCAGAATGAGCTGGCGCGTCTGCGGAGATACGGCGACCGGGGTGCGCCCGCCAAACGCATTCTCGAAAGCTTCCAGCGCAACCAGCTTCTCGCCACTCAGCTCCGCCGCATCCCTTGCCCGGCCAGCCAGGAGGAGCTCTCTCTCGGTGATCAGAATGTCTTCCAGATCCAGGGCTGCCGTCTGGATTTTTTCTTCAGTCATTCTGGCGCGCCTTTCTGACTAACTTGTGCCGCCCCCTGGCCCGCTGTCAGGTCGTCCACCCGGCGGGCGAGACCGAGCGGATGGGTTTCTGCGAGATCTGCGGCAATGGATTCCACCACATATCTGGAGAACGCAGACGCCGCCTCACCGCCGCCCAGGGTGAGAGATTTCTCCAGGCCCGCATGGCTGAGCATCTCAGCCCACAACATCTGTTCGAATCTTTTTCCGATCTCGGAACGCTCCGGGCTGGCCGCAGCCCCCCCCTTCCCTTCGCCCGCTGGCCCCATGGAAGGGGGCGTGGCGCTCGGCATTATGGATGAGACCATGAACAACTCCGAAAATTTATTCCGCCCAGGGAACATCAATAGCCCGGCAGTTAACGCATATTTTACGGCAGTTGGTTGTAGTAAGGTTAACAATACATAGGTGGAAGGCAGGATGACTTTCTCCGTAGACCCGGATTTCTGGCTTTTTCAGTCAGGTCCTCGGCAAGATGGACTGACTCGCGCTGAGGCGAGCGAGGGGCGCGGCAAGGCATTTGCCAGCAGCCTTTTTGGCGTTTCAGAAAATCCGGAAGCGCCCGGCATCGATCCGCGCGCGGAAGGCGATGGGCTCATGCTCGCCTCACTGAATCTGGCGCGGGCCTCTATCGTCCCGGCCAGCGGTGACGATAGCTTGGAGCAAGTCCCTCCCCCGTCTGAGGCGCCGCTACCAGACACAGATTTCCCTCTGGGCCAAGTTCTAACTGTGCCGCCTGAAGTGGTGGATCTCAAGGCCAGCCATCCGGCTGAGGCGCAACCAGCCGACGGCTGGACTACGTCAATGCTTTCGCAGAGTGCTCTCCTCGATGGCAATATGTCCGCCGAAGCCCTCTTTTTTGCCGATACTGATGTGCCCGTAGACGCCCCCCCGGCGGAAACAATACCTGCAGACCCGCCTCCCCTTGCTCTGCCGGCAGCTGAGCTAACCGCAATCGTGACCCTCAGCGAGGCTTCCCCCGAAGCATCAGATGCTAGACCCGCCATGCTGCCCGAGCGCACGCCGCCGGCACCGGAACCAGCGGCGGAAGCAGACACCGATCCGCTGCACGATACCTCTGCCTTACCCCAAGCGGCTCCGGCCATACCTGCCGCCGCTCCCCTGCCCGCTCCGGTGGAGATTGTTACACCATCCGGCACTGAAGGGGCAGCCACCGCTCACCCCATCCAATCTCAGAGCCCCGCAGCTTTATCTGACGTAGCCGCGCCCACAGAAGCCAGCGCGCGCGCTGCTGAGCGGCCCGCCGAAGTGATGATGGTCACACCTGCCGCCACACCGGACACGATTGTCAGCCCACCCCCCATCACACCACCGGTCCCTGCTACGGCCGCACCGGCAGCAGACACCCGGCAAAGCCGCCCGGTTTCCACCGAACCCGAAATGCAGCCCACCCCGGCGGACGGCTCATTCGTTGACGTAATTGAAACTGTAGCGCCCCCCGCAGGCGTTTCTGATTTCGCAGCTCAGCCTCAAGGCGGGACTGTCGGCGATGCCGCTTCAGGCCCTCCGGTCGCGCCTCTGTCTACTGGCGGCTTTCTCCCAGGGCAGCCTGCTGGCCAAATTGCTTCTTTGCCCGCCTCTACGCCATTGACCCCTACCCACGCCGTACTGATCGCCGCCCCCTCCCAACTGCCTGATATTGTTGCCCGCGCCACACGCGATGGTGGACAGGACGACCGCATCACCGTCCAGCTGGATCCCCCCGAACTCGGCCGCATCTCGATTGATTTCAAGTTTGATGGGCAGGGATTGCAGCATGTAACGATCACGGCGGAAACCCCGGAAGCCATGCGGCAGCTGCGCCAGATGCATTTTGAGCTTGTGCAGGCGCTTGAGCGCAACGGACTGTCCGGCCAGGACATGAGTTTCCAGCATCAGAACCCGCAGCAGAATGAGGGGTGGGGCCAAGCCGCAAAGCTTGCCGGCGCCCGTCCCGATACCCCTGCCCTGACCGGCAGTGGTCTGATCATGGCCGCCGACAATACACCCAGTCGCCAGAGCGCTTCGAGCGGCCGGCTTGATATCCGCCTTTAGGAGCCCCTACCATGACCACAATAACCAGCAACGTGGCTACCTCCGCTCAGACATCAGCATCTTCGAGCAGCGGCAATATCGGCAAGGAGTACTACAGCTTCATCAAACTGTTGACAGCTCAGGTGAAAAACCAGGACCCCCTGGCTCCCATGGACTCCACCCAGTTTGTCGAGCAGCTGGCAACCTTCTCCAGCCTTGAGCAGCTGGTGAACTCAAATACTGCCCTCAGCAATATTGCTTCAATGCTCAGTGACCTGAACGGGCTGATGGCCAGCCAATGGCTGGGCCAGGATGTGGCCTTCCCTTCTGCCTATATGCCTTATACCGGCAACCCCGCAACCTTCTCTTATGAAGCGCCTGCGGGCACGACCAGGAGCACGCTGACCGTCAAGGATGCAGATGGCAAGGCGGTATGGACCGAAACGCTTGACCCGAACGAAACCGTCTTCAAGTGGAATGGTCAGCTCACGGATGGCGGAACGGCTGCCAAGGACAAGATGTACGAGTTCGTGATCGACTATTACCAAGACAATACGTTCATGGGAACCGCCATTCCGGAGGTGATCTCCAAAGTCACGGATATTCTCAGCACGGGCGGCACACTGCAACTCGGCACGGCTGCGGGTCTGACTGTTGACCTGGCAAAGATACGTAAGCTCTGATATCCGGCTCTCGCGCGCTTGCCTCGGACTGCCCTGCCCGCGTCAGAGGTCCTGCCGGGCGATGTCGAGGATCAGAACATTCTTGATCCCCATATCGGGAAACTTTTTCTGCAGTGCCCCGAGAAGCAGGGAGCGCAGGGTTTCGTAATTCTCGATCGTGGTCATCGATTGGAACGTCCTGCCGTCTCCGCTGATTTCGACAAGTGTTGTCATCACGACATCGCGGAGCATTGGCTCCTGTGTCAGCATCCTGTCGGAAGCGGAGGCGTCCGCCTCAATATTGATATTGAGAATGACGAGGCTTGCGACCCGTTCATTCTGAATAATCGGCACCACGAATTCCCGGGTGAACCTGAAATAGGACGACCCAGAACTGGCACTGGCCTTTCCGTGATCGTCCTTTTTGGCTTTCTTTTCACTGCCGTGAGAGTCTTTTTCTTTCGGCGCGTGGTCGCCGCTCTCTTCCTTCTTCCCATGCTCCTCGCCCTCCGCATGGGTGGCCGCAGACGCGTCCCCAGCACCGCCGCGCAGCATATGCCCGATCACTCCGCCAATAATGACGCAGACAACAGCAACGAGGGCGGTGACAAGGTTTTTCATCATGGGGCTCTAAAACGGAACAATGCGGTCAATAATCTTGGTACCAACTTTTCGGTCAGTGGCGGAAGACGCGTCACCATTGCTGACATAGGCCAGCTTTGCATCGGCAATCTTGTCATAGGTAACAGCGTTCATCCGCGTAATATCCTGCGCACGCACGACACCCGAGACCGTCAGATAACGAACTTCATTGCTGACGCGCGTCTGCTGATATCCTTGAATGATCAGATTGCCGTTGGGCTCCACGCCGACCACACGCGCGGCGAGCGTGAATGTCACCTTCTCGGCGCGGTTCACGGCGCCAGATCCGTTCTGGCTGGAGTTGCGGGAAACATCGAGACCGGGCGACAGGCTCGCCCCGCCCGGCAACACGCCATTTGCCCATTCGGGAAGGCCGAACATGGCCTCGACACTCATGTCATCACTGGAAGCCCGCTTGCGCGTCAGCGAGCTCTGAAGGCTTGCCTGGTCGTTCATCTCAACGACCACTGTAAGCAGGTCGCCGACTTCCTTGGCGCGCCGCATACTGAGCAGTGCTGTTGGCGCGGTTTCCCAAAGCGACGCGTTCTGAATATTGGGATCTGCCGGTTCCGGAACCGCCCCGGGATACCCTGCGTACGGCGAAGGCGGCGTGAACTCCGGCGCTGGCTGGGCGGAGCTGGCGCAGGCAGCGGCTGCGAGCGCGGCGAGAGGCATTGAGAACAAGATTTTCATTGTGCGAGGACCCATCCGCTTTCCTGAACAATTCCCTGAACCATCTGGCGAGACTGCAGGTTCAGAACGGTAACCGGCTCATTCAGGGAGGCTTCTCCCAGCGCGCGGCCAGTGGTGGAGATTTCGAGGCCGCCCTGAATGTACTTCACGGTGACAATCTGATTGCGGGTGACGAGCCGCGCAGGACGCGTATTGTCCATCGTAACAGGCTGGCCGGCATAGATCGTGCGCTTGGCTTCGCGCCCGATGATCGGCTCTTCCATGGACGGTGCGTCGCCCGTCTCCCATGCGGCGTTGACCGGCGTTACGAGATCCCCTGCCCGGATCACTTCTGATGCGACAACCGAAGACGCACCGGTCAGAGCGACATACGCGCTGAAACTGAGGGCAAACAGAGTGCTCATCGGCGCTACCTCAACCGCGTTGTGGCCGACAGCATCTCATCAGATGCCGTGATCACCTTGGAGTTCAGTTCATACCCGCGCTGGGCTTCGATCAGGTCGGAAATCTCTTTAACGACATCCACAGCCGAATCTTCGATATAGCCCTGGCGCAGGAAACCCATGCCTTCCGTTCCCGGAATGAGCCGGTTGGCAGGGCCGGAGGCCTGCGTTTCCCGGAACATGTTGTCGCCCATGGCTTCAAGCCCCTTCTCGTTCACAAACCGGACGAGAGAGATGTTCCCGATGGCCTGACCATCCGTTTCATTGGCGAAATAAGCGACCACTTCGCCGTCCCGGCTGATCGATATGCGCCGCGCATCAGCCGGGATCACGATCCCGTCTGCCAGCGGATAACCATCCGATGTCACGATCTCGCCGTCCGGGCTGCGGCTGAGCTTGCCATCGCGCGTGAAAGCAGGTTCGCCGGAGGGAAGCGTCACCTCGAAATACCCGTTTCCGTCGATGGCGATATCGAGTTCAGCCTGCGTTTCGCGCAGAGAACCCTGAGTAAGCGCCATTGAAACAGTAGAGGGGCGGACACCTGTACCGAGCTGGATACCGGAGGGCACAACCGTGCCGACCTGCGAGGTAATCGTGCCCGGGGTCAGGTATTGCTGGTACATGAGGTCTGAAAACTCTGCCGTCCTCGGACGATAGGCCGTGGTGCTCATGTTGGCGATGTTGTTCGAGATCACTTCCACCCGTAACTGTTGGGCGGCCATCCCGGACGCGGCAATCTGCAATGACTTCATAGGCGTCTCCTACACCTGCTAAACAGTTCAGCGCTCCCGAACAGCTGTGATCAGCTGACTGATGCGTTGGTCCTCTTTTTCAAGAAGTGCCTGCCCCGCCTCATAGGCGCGGTGCACTTCAATCATACGCGACACTTCCAGCACTGTTGAAACATTCGATTGTTCCAGCGCGCCCTGGAGCAGTTTTGCGTCCTGAGTTGGCGCGACCTCGCCGTCGGTCGAGAAATAGGTATTGGAATCCCGCTGGAGCTCTCCGTCTGCAACCATGATCCCGACCTGATCGATGATCTGTCCGTTGCCCGAAATCGTGCCGTCTGCACCGATCGTAACGTCCAGCGCGTCCTGCGGTATATTGATGGGATTACCACCCGCATTAAGTACGGGGTTACCCTGCATATCGACAAGTTGGCCCTCCGCCGATAGCTGGAAATGTCCCGCGCGCGTGAGGCGCTCCCCCTGCGGAGTATCCACCATGAAGAAGCCTTCCCCCTGGATCGCCAGATCGAACCGGCCGCCGGTGAAATTCAGCCCCCCCTGCTCCATCTGAAAAGCGTGACCGCCAAGAGCGCCCATCGAGAGCGACTGATCGGCGCCATTCCCAGTTGATACCAGGAACTCCGTGAAGATCGCGCGGTCTGACTTGTACCCCGTGGTGCTGGAATTGGCGAGATTGTTGGCCACGACCTGCATCTCGTGCATCAGGCCCTGCTGGCGGGCCAGCGTGCTATAAACTGCGCTCGACATCAGTTACCGCCTCCTTCGAGTGTTTCCAACGCCATTCTAGTCGACATCAGCCGGTCCGGAATGACAGCGATACTGGCCGGCGCAGGTTGGGCAGGCCCGCTGGTGGCGGCCTGCCTCAGGCTCAGCACACGGTCGACACGCGCCTTGAGCGCTGCATCGGAGATCGTCTCCGCCGCCTGATAGACCTTGGCGGGCACAATCCAGCGCCGCATGGCGGCATCCTGTTCAATCAGTATCAGGACCGTTGTGTCATCAAGCTTGAGGCGGGAAGTAAACAACTGAGCCTGGGACGCATCATTGGCATCGATGGCGCTCAATGCCGCGATCAGACCGATTTGTGCGTTGGACGGATTTGCCTCAGCCAGTTTGAATACAGACGCATAGTCCTTCAGCCGATAAGCAAGGTTTGCGCGTTGTTCGGCAACTGATTCTCCGGCCTGCGTCTTCTGCGATAGCTTGTCTGCCAGCGACGCAAAGCCGAGGCGCACCGCTTTGAGGGTCGCAGCTTCATACAGCGCCGTGCGCTGCTCGTGATGATCGAGCAGGCCTGTTTCAATAGAAAGGGCCTCGATAGCGGCCAGATTGTGCAGGGGGTCATCGCTTGCCAGATCCCGCTCAAGGGCGCTGAAGAAATGACTGCGGATCTCGCTCTGCACCGCCGCGCTCTGCATGTTCTCCCGCCCGGCCATCTCCATCATCGTCAGATAGCGGGACTCGGCGCTGAGTTCCTCGAGTACAAATTTCATGCTGGCACGGATGTCATCATCTCGCTGAGACTGGGCGATCTTGACCAGCATCCCATCGAGCAGCAGCGCTTTTAGCGGCGCATCGATCACGCGTTTATGCCTCAGGAGGGCCGAGAGGGCCTCGTCCTGAAAGCGACCCTGCAGAAGGAAAGTCCGGATAATGATCTCCGCCTCAGTGCTGCCCTGCCCCATCTGGAGGATCGCATTGGCAAACTGCAGCTGGGCCGAATCGCGCAGCTCTGCCTCTGCAAAGGCAGCCATCATTTTCTGGGACAGGAACCGCCCGTCTGTGCGGTCGAGTTCGGGCACAGCAATCGCAGTCACACTCGTGCGCAGCTGCAGCGGCAGATTGCGGAACTCGCTGAAACTCTTCTCGACATGCGCCGCGCCAACACCCTGGCCATCGCTCAGCAAGGCCATCCCCAGCCAGAACCCCGCCTGCTCGTGGCAGCGTGCAAGTTCTTGAAAATATGCAATATCCGGACGAACCCGGCCGTCCAGCATCAAGGCAACCTGGCGCAGGGCCTGCTGATTCGGGTCGCGAGGATCATTGAGGTTCATCAGCGCTTCTGAGCCCATATCGAGCGCGATGTATGCCTTTGCCAGCCGGTGATCGTCAGTATGCGAAGCGCCCCCGGCCATCAATTGGGAGCGATAGTTCAGTATATCAGAATAGCTTGAGGCGGTTGCGAATTCAGAGAAATCCAGCGGATAAGGCGCGCTGCAATCCATCCGGCCGGCCAGTGCCCAGACATCAGACGGCGCAGAAATGAAGCGCTCACCCGAACCTGCGGCCGTTTCCCCGGCCTGCGGCTGCGCGGCCCCAGCATCCCCGCCAGATCCGGAGGGGGCCAGCAGACCTTCGTCAATCGCATCCCGGACAAACTGGTTGAGCTCTGTGGACAGGGCCTGCTTACGCGCGTCTGGCCCCGCCGCCGTTTCTGCCGGTTTGGCAGCAAGGACGGGCGGAGCCAGAAGGACGCCGCAAAGGAGAAGCCAGAGGTATCGCCTCATGCTGCCTGCTTGAGCCCCCTTACCGCCTGCTCGACCTCATCAAAAGTCGGGCGAACCCGCGCGGGCGCCTGGCGGCGAGCCACTTCAACGCAGATGTTAACTGGGTTCTTGTACAGGCTCGACACGAGCACTTGGCCAATCATCGAATAGAAAAGGTGCTCTTCAGTCCGGATCGATTTCACGCGCGCCGCAAAAGGGCCCACCATGCCATAGGCAAGAAACACACCCAGGAACGTACCCACCAGCGCGCCGCCAATCATGCCGCCCAGCACTTCGGGTGGTTTGTCGATGGAAGCCATTGTCTTGATGACGCCCAGAACAGCCGCGACGATCCCGAGCGCCGGCAGCGCGTCAGCCGTCTGCTGCAGCGCGTGCGAGCCGTGCAGCTTCTCTTCCAGAAGGCCTTCCAGGTGCTTGTCGAGCAGCTCTTCGACCTGGTGCACATTGTCGAAGTTCATGATCATTGAGCGGATCGTGTCGCAGATCATCTCAATCGCCTCGTGATCCTTCAGGATACGGGGATATTTGGTGAAGATCGCCGAGTCATTGGGCGCTTCGATGTGGGGTTCGATATCGACCGGATTCTGCTTCATGATGTGAAGCAGTTCGTGCATCAGCAGCAGAATATCCTGATAGTCGGTCTTCTTCCACTTCGGGCCTGTGAACGCAGCAACGACATCCCCGCCAGTATGCTTGACCGTCGTGAAATCGTTGGAGGCCAGGAATGCGCCCGTGGCGGCGCCGCCGATCATCATCATCTCAAAAGGAAGTGAGTGTAGGATAATACCTAATTTGCCCCCGGCGAGCATATAGCCACCGAAGACCATCACCATGGTAATTGCCAGGCCGAGTATCGCGTTCAACTGCCTATCTCCGTGTACCTATAAACCGCGCCACTCTTTTATACCGGCGGCTGCGGGTGACCTTTCCTTGCTACATCTTCGCGACTTCCTGCGTGAAGGGTTCGAGCACGGGCTGTTTCAGCTTCAGCGCTCGCTGGCGCTTCCACACTCCCATTTCACATTGCCCGATCTCAATTTGTCCGTTGACGGTCTCAGCATTCAGACGGACCGATCCCGGATCGGTGTCTGGCAGCGGAATGAGATCGCCCACCTCCAACCGCGAACATTCGCCGATTGTCATTGATATTTTGTCAAGAACCGCTTCAACATTTATAGAAGATCGCAGTGCACTCTCGCGCAGCACCTTGGACGGCGACAGGCTGCGATGCTCGGCGGCGCGCCTCTGAGCGCCGTGCGCACAGCTCATTATAAATTCAAGGTCGAAAATAATCCATATCTGGGATTGCAGGGCTGCCGGCATAACCCGGTAGGCAACGGCAAGATAGCGGCTGTCAGCGTTGACATGCCCGGCGGCCTGAGCCGGATCGGAGATCGGTGATGCTGCTGTGTCGGCATCATGCCCTTCAAGCAAACGCGCAGCCCCGCGCCATAATGACACGGCGGGCGCCTCGAACATCAACTTCATGAAAAGAGCGGACGTTTCCTGCGCGCTTTCGAAATCCTGACCGAGCCGCTTGGCTACGACCCGCGCAGCCCCGGCTTCGTTGGTCGCAATGGCGCAGATTCCCGGCGAATGCATGGAATGGAAGAAGAAGGCTGTCTGATGCTCCAGGATTTCGAGAAGCCCACCGCCATTGTACATCCGGCGGACGTCGGGTTCTTCCGGGACGGTGCCATCCATCGCCTCATCCGCCCAAGCACAGACTGCTTGATGGAGAGTTTCCCAGAACTCATGATAGCCAAGGATCGTCGGGGGCAATCCCGACCTGGACTCCAACTTCTTCCTGAGAACCGATGACATACCCCACCCCTTCTGGATGCAAGCGAATCCAGCGATTCTTTGTGGCGCCCAATTGGTTGAGGAAAGGTTATCAAGATGGGCAGATCCTCGGCCCCGCCTTACGCTCTTAATTGACTGTACAATGATACTACCACCCAAGCAGAAGCAAAAATGGTGGCAAAAATGGCTACGGACTCCTCAGCACAAGGACCGACCATTATAAAGCGTAAGAAGGTCTACAAGGGTGGCGGCCATCACGGCGGCGCCTGGAAGGTCGCTTACGCGGATTTCGTGACCGCCATGATGGCTTTCTTCCTTCTCATGTGGCTGCTCAACGCCACCACCGAAGAGCAGCGCAAGGGCCTCGCCGACTATTTCAATCCCTCGATCCCCATCAGCCGGATTTCCGGAGGTGGCGCCGATGCCCTGCAAGGCTCCTCAGTATTTGCCGAGGAAACCTACGCCAATACGGGAACGGGCGCGAACCGCCGAGCCCAGCAGGAGATGCAGGCCCACGGGCACAAGGCGAAGGATGATCAAACCACGAAGGCAGAAGAACAGAAGATCGCGGACGACCTGCAGAGCCTCAAGCAATCCCTCAGTGGCGAGAGCCGCAAGCTCTCGGAGCATCTTATGATCAAGATGTCCCCCGAAGGCATCGTTCTGGAGATCACCGACTCCGAAAGCACCCCCCTCTTCCCTATCGGCCAGAGCGCGCCGTCTGAAACAATGACCCAGATCATGGGTATTGTGGCCGAGGTGTTTGGTGAGTTTGACAATGAAATCAAGATCGTAGGCCATACCGACAGCCGCCGGTACCGGAATGACGCTGTCTACGACAACTGGAACCTGTCGGCCGACCGCGCCAATACCGCGCGCCGCCTCCTGGCCGCGGCGGGTGTTCCAGCTCACCGTATTCGCGAAGTTTCAGGCAAGGCGGATGCTGATCCCCTCATCCCCAACGACCCTGAAGCCGCTCAGAACCGCCGCATATCGATCACGATACTGACGAACTGATCCGTGTATTGGCAAAACCGGCCTCCAGCAGGTAAATCAGTTCGATTGTAGAGTTATCAGGTTATTTACCAGTTGCCTCCAATTTGCGTGATTATCTGACGCAGGAGCAACCAGATATGAGCATCTCATCCTCCCTGAACGCGGGGGTTATGGGGCTGAGTGTAAACGCCACTCGTCTCGCCACCATTTCCGACAACATCGCAAACTCCGGAACGTACGGCTACAAACGTAGCGCCGTCGATTTTTCCAGCATGGTCTTGCAGCAGTCCTCTGCGGCCTATGCCGCAGGCGGCGTGCGCGTTGATACCTACAAGAACATTGCCGAGACGGGCTCATTGATCAGCACCGGGCGAGCGACGGACGTGGCTGTTGCCGGGCGCGGCCTTCTCCCCGTAACCAACCTGGATGGCATCACAGATCTCGCAGCAAACCGCGATCTGATGCTGACTCCGACAGGCTCATTCTTCGCGGACGAGAATGGCTTCCTGCGCACGCAGAGCGGATTGTTCCTGCTCGGCTGGGCTGCCAATGCTCAGGGTGAAGTGGGCAATGTCAGCCGCAACAGCGGCGCCAACCTCGTGCCGGTGAACATTTCGACCTCGGTCTTCAACGCAACCCCGACATCCAGCATCGATCTGGGCATCAACGTGCCAGCAGACGCGACCCGCGCTGGTGGAACAGGTGAGCCTTACAGCCTGCCCGTTGAATACTTCGACAATCTCGGGCGCGCTCAGAACGTGACCTACGTATTCACCCCCGTCGTTCCCGCGACCGGCTCAAGTAACTCCTGGACCGTCCAGATATTCGACAGTGCCGGTGATCCTGCCGTATCGATTGGTGATCTCGCAATCACATTCAGCGATACGCCCGCTTCGGGTGGCCGGATTGCAAGCGCAACAGCGAGCAATGGTGCCGTCTATGACCCGGCAACAGGCCGCGTCTCTCTCAATCTCGCCCATGGACCCGTAGAAACCTTCATCGGCCGGCTGAATGACAGCACCGGGATCACCCAGCTCGCTGGCTCCTTTGCACCAACGGCAGTGACCAAGAACGGTTCACCCATCGGCGATCTTCAGTCTGTGGAGATTGACGCCAAAGGATACCTCCAGGCGATCTATGACAAGGGCTTCCGCAGGACCCTGTTCCAGATCCCGATTGCTGACGTTCCCAACATGAACGGTCTCCGGGCACTCGACTCCCAAGCTTACACGTCTTCCAACTCAAGCGGAAACTTGTACCTCTGGGATGCTGGCAGTGGTCCAGTCGGCAGCGTTTCAGGCTATTCGCTGATGGAGTCCACTACGGATGTCGCGGCCGAACTTACTGATCTGATCGAGACCCAGAGAGCTTACACATCCAATGCGAAGATCGTGCAGACGGTGGACGAGATGCTCCAGGAAACGACGAACCTGAAACGCTGACGGCGCCGTTAGGAGGCCTGCTTAAGTGAGCATCTCAGCCGCCATCATTGCCGCACGATCCGGCCTTCAGGTAGTTAGCCAGAAGGCCGAAGTCGTTGCCAACAACGTAGCCAATGCCAGCACGCCGGGCTATGTCCGGCGGTCGCTGGTAATTGGCGAGCTGGTCAAGGGCGAGCAGACTACTGGCGTCACGTCTTACGGCGTCGCGCGGGCTCCCGACGAAGCGATAAAAGCGCAGAGACGGGAACTGACGAGCGATGTCGCGCAGGCAACTGTGCTCGCATCGACCTGGCAGTCGATTTCAAAGCGCGTGGGTGACACGGCTTCAGGAAGCGGATTGTTCAGCACTTTCGCGAAGTTTGAAGCAGCCCTTTCCGCTGCGATCACCTCCCCGGAGTCTTCCGCTACCGCCTCTTCCCTGCTCAATGCGGCCAAATCCGTTGCCCAGGAACTTAACAGTCTGTCCGCATACGCCGCGCAGGCGCGCGGAGAGGCCGACAGTGAAATCCTGCAAGGCGTAAAGACGGTCAACCAGGCCCTGGAACAGATTAGAGACCTGAACAAGCGGATCTCCGCTATCGACACCTATTCCGCTCAGGCCGCGTCGCTGATGGACGAACGCCAGCGCGTTCTCGATACGATCGCCGAACACCTCCCTATCCAGACCGTGCAGCGCGAGGGGGGCACAATTGACGTCCTCACCACGCAAGGGGTCTATCTGATCAATGGCAGCACCCTGCGCCAGATCGAGTTTACCCCTGCTGCCAGCTTCGCATCTACCCAAACTCTGGCGGGTGGGCAGCTCTCGGGAATTTCCATCGATGGCATCAATCTGACCCCGGGCTCCTCCTCCTTCGGTGCCGTTTCAGGGGGTCTGTTCGGGGCGTTGTTCACGCTCCGCGATCAGGACATGCCCGCCTTCATGGCCCAGCTGGACATGGTGGCCAATGACATCATTACCCGCCTGTCAGACGATGCGATCGATCCAACCAAGACACCGGGCGAGCAAGGCCTGTTCGTTGATCCCGCCGGCGCGGGCACGCTTGGCCTCGCATCACGCATTTCCGTCAATGCTGCGGTTGACCCGGCCCAGGGCGGTGAAATCTGGCGCCTGCGCGACGGCTTGGGCGCAACCATCTCCGGACCGCCCGGCAACTCGGCCACCCTGTCCGCCATGTTCAATGCCTTTACGCAAATAAAGTCACTCAACTCGAACGGCTTCCAGGGGGCATTCTCTGCCAGCGATCTGGCTGCACAACTATCTTCAGTCGTCGGACAGAAGCGGGTCTTTCAGGACTCCGTGCTCGCCTCCACACAGGCTCAGCATCTGTCACTTGTTGAGGCGGAGCAGGCCCTGACCGGCGTTGATGTCGATCTGGAAATGGAAACACTCATGCTGATCGAACAGGCGTATGCTGCCAATGCACGCGTGATCCAGGTTGCCCGCGACATGCTCGACATTCTGATGGAGCTCTGATCCCCATGCGCGTCATCCCTCCCAACAGCATCATTTCAGCCTCCTTCTCCCAGAGCATCGCGGACATGAAAGCCCGTGCCACGAGCGCCGCCCAGGAGTCGGTCACCGGCCAGCATACCGACCTGACAAAACATCTTGGCGGCCGCATCGGCTCCGCGATGACCAGCCACAAGGCACTTGCTGATATCGCAAATCAGCGCGGCCTGCTCAGCATCCGCGCCGGCCGTCTCGACCTTGCCCAACAGAGCCTTGGCGGCGTTCAGGAACGCATCGCCGGCCTGGAAGTCCGGATGCTCAGCGCGCTGAGCATGGGCGACCGGCCCGGCCAGGATCTTGTCGCCCGCGACGCTGAGGCGGCCCTCAGAGACACATTCAATGCGCTCAACAGCCGGCATGGCGACCGGTTTCTGTTCGCTGGCGACCAGACAGCGACCCAGCCCCTCACCAGCCCTGACCAGCTGCTCGCCGATATTCGCCAGATCGCCAATACGGCCACCAGCGCAGCAGATTTCGAGCTCCAGCTCGACGAATACTTTCAATCGCCAACGGGCGGATGGCTCACCTCGATCTATGCCGGCAGCGCAACCTCCAGCGATCCGGACGCCGTCACCGCGACAGACCCCGCCATCGTCGAAGTGATTTCCGCGCTTGCCGTAATGGCCATCAGCACCACGTCCAACAACATAGCCCTGTTCGATCAGAACCCGGACATCGTAGCGGCCAGCGCAGAGCGCATCGGAACAGGCTCCACCGCGCTCGTGAACCTGCGGGCAGATATCGGCATCTCTCAGGAGCGCATCGCCAAATCCAGGGAGTCCCTCGACACCGAGGAGGCCATCCTCAACACCGTTTTCAACAGCATGGTCGGGCGCGATCAGTATGACGCCGCTTCTGAACTCAAACAGCTTGAGGCAGGTCTGGAGGCGGCCTATCTGCTGACCTCCCGCCTCTCGAACCTTACCCTCCTGAATTTTCTGAGGTAGCCTGATGAAACTGTCTTCCTGGCTGATCGCCGTCTTCGCACTCGCGCCCCTGCTCCTCCCCTTCCCTGCCGATGCGCAGGCACGCATCCGGGATGTGGTGGACGTTCAGGGCGTGCGCGAAAACGATCTTGTCGGGTATGGCATCGTGGTCGGCCTCAACGGGACAGGAGACACAGTCCGTAACTCGCCGTTCACGGAAGATTCCCTCACGCACATGTTGGAACGCCTCGGCGTCAACGTACAGGGCGAGCAGATCAAACCGAAGAACGTCGCGGCCGTTCTGGTTACTGCCACCCTTCCCCCCTTTGCCCGCAACGGGTCGAGCATTGACGTTAACGTCGCCTCGATCGGAGATGCAACTAACCTCAAAGGCGGTACGCTGATCCTCACGCCTCTGAAGGCCGGCGACAACGAAATCTACGCCGTCGCGCAAGGGTCTATCATTGTCAGCGGCATCGATGTGCAAGCCCAGGGCGCCCGCGAGACCCGTGGCTCCCCCACGACCGGTGCCATCCCGAATGGCGCCAAGATCGAGCGCGAAGTGAATTACGATTTCAATCGCAATCAGCAAATATCGCTCGCCCTGCGCTCACCTGATTTTACGACCGCGGCGCGGATCGAAGACACCATCAATGCCTCCTTTGGTTTCCCGCTCGCCACCATGCGTGACCCTGGCACAATTGAACTGGACCTGCGCGGCATTTCCGACTCGCCGTCGCGCCTTCTGGCCAGCATCGAGAACCTGCCCATCAAGGTCGCCTCCCCTGCCCGTATCGTCATCGACGAGAAATCCGGAACAATTGTTCTGGGAGAGGACGTCACCATCTCCCGCGTGGCCATTGCCCAGGGCAATATCTCCATCAAAGTGCGCGAAACGCCGGTGGCCTCCCAGCCAAACCCGTTTGCGCGCGGCGAAACGATGGTCCTGCCCCGTTCGGAAATCATCATCGGCCAGACCGGCAGCAACAATATCGCCATGCTCGATCCCAATGTGACACTGTCGCAGTTGATCGCCGGTCTCAATACGCTGGGCGTGTCGCCTCAGGAAATGGCAGATATCATCCGTGCCATGAAGGCTGCCGGCGCGATCCATGCAGATCTTGTGATCCGCTGACACTGGTCTGATACCAGTCCATACACAGTCTTTGGGAATTGCGCCCAGGCAGGCATGGGCTCAGGAACCCTTAGCCGCGCAGCCCTCATTTGCCTGACAGAACCGATGCGCTCTGTTTTCAGCTGGGCTTTGTGATGGTGATCAGGCCCTTGCGGCGCATGTCCATGAGTTGCGTCAGGAAATCGCGGTGCAGAACCTCTGCCTCAGTGTCCGGGATCGAGGGCGCCCCTTTCAGATCTTCCCGGATCTGATCTGCCATACGGGAGGATATGTTGCCGAGGATATATTCCAGCACGGCTGGATAATCGTTCTTGAAGGTAGTCAGCACCTTCATCATGAGATCGGGGTCGACTTCCTTCATCACGACCGGCACAGCCACGCGCGGCAGAATGTCTGGCAGGCTGACAATGGTGAACAGCCCCCTCTGTATGATCGGCATTTTGCTCTCATACTTCGTCTGCAGCACACTCAGGAGGTTTTCCCGTTTTTCGTTCGGGATAAGGCTCAGCATCTCTCCGATGGTTTCCAGATGCCCGTCATCGCCACCGGCGACAGCCTGCGGCAGGTTCAGGAACTCCATGTCGACCATCCGGCTGATCACTGCGTCGATTTCAGGGTCGGCCTTCGGCGGCTCAATCATCTTGCTGAGAATCGGGCTGAGCTTTTCTTCATTGATGAAGCAAAGCACGCTGGAGGCCACGGCCGCATCGAGCTTGCTCAGGATCATGGCAATGAGATTGGGCGACAGGCGATTGAGATATTCTGCAATCTTTTGCGGTTCGCGCTGGCTCAGGCGCAGCCAAGTATCGCCGTCGCCCGCATTGTCGTCTCCTTGGGCGATGGATTGCCAGTCCATTTCCATGAAACCGCCAGCGTCGCCAAAGCCGCCTGCGTCGTCGCCAAACAAGGCGCCTAACCGGCCCGAATCAACGATGCTCGAGAGAACCTCTCTTGCGCGGGCCGGACCGCCCATCAGAGACCCCTTCGCCCCGCGCAGCTGCTGCAGGAAATCGATCACAATCTCGATCACATCATCGCGGGAAAGATAGCTGATGCTTTCCAGTGCCGCCGCGACCTTTGAAAGCGCAGCGTCATCCATCTTGCTGGCAATCGGACGGGCAGCGCCCTCTCCAAGCAACGCAACGATGACCGCCGCCCGCTGGGCCGAGGTAATGTTTTTTGTCCTGCGCTCATTGGCGGATACTAGTTCTGGCCGTCTGCTCATAAGGGTACCCGCGCGCAATTTCTGCGACGACTCATGCCGCATAACCCCTAAGAATTGCTTCCGTTATCTTAAGCCATCCGTCTGCAAGCACGAAGAATCCGAGCTTGAACGGCAAGGACACAACCGTAGGCGGCACCATCATCATGCCCACCGCCATGAGAACGGAGGCAACGACAAGATCGATCACCATGAACGGCAGGAAGATCACAAATCCGATCTGGAATGCGTGCTTTATCTCGCTGAGCATGAAGGCCGTGGCCAGCAATGAGAAAGGCGGCGGCTGGCCCTCCACAACCGGGCGGTTGACCGCATCGGCAAGGGTCAGCAGCGCTTCCGGATCGGTCCGCTGGGTCATGAAGGCCCGGAAGGGTTCGGTCGACTGCGCCCAAGCCTGCTGCTCGTTCAAAGTGCCGTCCATATAGGGCGAGATACCGTTCGCCCAGGCCGACATGAAAACCGGTTCCATGATGAAAAATGTGAGAAACATGGCAAGCGCCATGATCATCATGTTCGGCGGCGCCTGCTGAACGCCAATCGCCTGGCGCATGAAGGAGAAAACGATGACCATGAAAGGCAGGCAGGTCACCATCATCGCAATGCCGGGCACAAGGCTCAACACTGTAACCAGCAGGACCAGCTGGACAACGGAACTGGAAAGCTGTCCGTCACCGGACGGGTTCAGCAACCCTTCCAGCGCTGCAGGCGCTTCCTGCGCATGCCCGGAAAAGGCAAGGCACGCCGCGAACGCGGCGAGAAGCAGGATGCGGAAAATGGCCGGTGTTCGGATCATTCCGGTTCCACAGGTTTTTCAATGATCTCAACGATCTTGACGGCGATCTGGCCATCTTCTGTCTCGACCAGCTCGCCCTTGGCGATCAGCTTATCATCAATGAAGAGGTCAACCGGATCGTCTATTTTGGAATTCAGCGCGATTACCGAATCAGGCTGCAGCTCAAGGATCTCCTGAACGCTGAGCCGCTTCTGGCCAATCGAGACCGAGACCGTGACCGGTACGCTGTAAATCAGCCGGCGGTAGGAGTTGCGCCCGGAGGGATCACGGCGATCCTGACCGTCGAACTCCGGCAGGGACATTTCAGGATTTGCCATCACTTGTGCTCCGTAGTCGTTTTATATGTTGATCCAATGTCGTTGAGGCAGGCCGTCAGCAGGCCTTCGAAGTCAAATGTCACGCCGCCCGTGCGCCAGGATACTTCGGCGCGCCCGAAGCCCTGATCTTCGCTCGGGATGATGTTGCAGCGCCCTTCCAGAGAAGGATGGCGGCTGACCATCTCCACCATCTGCGCCGCAAGCTCGGGTTCGGCGTATATGTCCACCACAGGCGCAGCCGACGGAAGAAGTCCCGGCAGGTTACGGCCGATCTCTTCCGCCAGAAATCGCCGGGAGAGTTCGGGAAAAAGCTGAGCGGCAACGGCCTGCGCGGTTTCCACAGCATACTGACGGGATTCCTGATCGATCCGTTCCATAAGGCCCGCAAGGCCGGAAACAGCTGCCTGCAGCGCGACCGTTTCCCGCGGCACCGGATGCACAACAGCAGGCTGAGCCGGCATTGGCTCGTCTGCAAACAGCGGCTCGGGCTCCTCCATCTCCGGAAGCTGGGCGGGGGCGTGCGTCTCCTCGCCGGCGATCATGGCGCGCAGCCACTCGGCCGGGCGCGGCCCTGCCACGACATCAAACCGCGGCAGATTGGAAAAGATGGCCTCACTCATTTACGGCCACCTTCCGGTTCTCGAAGGCAGACGCCATGGGATCGGCCTGAGCTGGCTGCTGGTCTTCGGCAAGCCAGCGCTGCAACAGGGCAGCCGTTTCATCCTGCCGCTCGCTTGCATAATTCTTGAGATAGGCAAACGGATCGTTTTCTGCGTCTTCCCCGCCGAGCGCGCCCAGGCCAGCCGCTCCATCCGGAGACAGAGCCTTCTTCGGCTTCTGGACAAGCATCGGGCGCACCACGCCGACCCCCAGCACGATCACCACAAGCCCCAGCAGCAAGGCCTGCAGGCCAGACCAGAAATACCGCTCCATCAGCTGTGCAAACAGGCCAGGCGCCTCGACGAGGTCTTCCACCGGCAAGGCTTGAAACGGCATCAGCTCAATCGAAATCGTATCACCCCGGGCAACATCGATCCCGGCTGCCGACGCAATCAACTGTTCAAAGCCCGCCGCCATCTGCTTTGCGCGCTCAGCGGCATCCGCGGCGGCCGGATCAATCCCCAGCGCCTGCTCGTTCAGCAGCACGGCAATGGTAATCCGCTGTATCTCACCCGGCAGGGTTTCGACTTCGGTGCGGGTTTCGTTGATCTCGTAGGAGACCGTTTCAACCGAATTCTTGTTGGTGGCCGTGTTGCCGCCGCCCTCCGCGCCCTGCGGCAGATTGCTCGCAACGGTCATCCCGCCGCCTGCCCCGGCGCTTGCGCCGCTGGAATCATTGGTCGTCCGGTTACGGATGACCCGGGAATTGGGGTCATACGTGACCGCTGACGTCAGCTGGCGATGCCGGCTCACATCGACGGTGGCCGACACCCGCGCATTGCCCGCCCCCACGCGAGGCTCCAGCAGGCTGAGGATCTTCTGCTCCAGCAGGCTCGCCTGGGTGGCCGCCGCGATGGCCGGTTCTTCTGTCCGGTTGGCCTTTGGCCCGGCAAGGATGCCCTTGGCCGGATCGATCACCGCAACATCCTCGGCATTGAGGCCGGCCACGGCAAGCGCCACCATGTATTGAATGGCTTCTGCCTGGCCGGACGTCATGGGGCGCACCGTCGTCAGGGTTACCGAAGCGGTCTGAGTAGGCTGCGAGCGCGAGAAACCAGACCGCAGATTCGCGCCGATATGAACCCGCGCCGCCGTGACACCGGGAATCGCCAGGATCGTCCGCGTCAGCTCGCCTTCCTTGGCGCGCCAGTAGGCGGCGTTATACATCTCCGAAGTGACCGAAAAGCCGTTCACCTCGTCCAGCAATTCATAGCCCTGTACCGAGGGGCGCGGCAGGCCCTGCTGGGCCAGCGTAAAGCGGATCGCGTCCCGCTTTCCCTGCGGCACGAAAATCGCTTCGCCCTTGATTTCATAAGGGGTTCCGGACTGTTCCAGTTCCTTGATGATGTCGCCGGCATGGGCGGGCTCAAGGCCCGAATAGAGCAAAGTCATTGGCTCGCGCGTCACCCCCTGAACCAGGAAGCTCATTGCGGCGATGATCCCGGCCACGGCCGCGGCCAGCATAAGCTGCCGTGAAACCGGCAGAGCCTTCAGAGTATCGATGAATTTCATAAATGCGGTCGCCCCAGGCTGCATACGAGTCAGCTGTAATGATTAATATTTGGCGCCAAATCGTTAAGGTTATCTTTACCCCGGATCAGTCATTAGGAAGGTGCCTCACGAGATTGAATGAGGGGCTAGATGGCGAAGAAACCCGACAAGAACGAATCGGGGCAGACAGAATCCGGGAAGAAGTCCGGCGGCGGGATCGCCGGGCTGCTGATAGTTGCTGCCGCCTCCCTGGCGAGCTCCTTCGGCTTGTTCTACTTCCTGACTCCGCCTGCCCAACCTCCTGCTGCGGCGTGCCCGCCGGCGGGTACGGAATCGGCTGCGCCGGCCCTCAAGCCGCTTGCGCAGGATCAGGCCTATGTCGAGATCAAGGAAATCATCATCACCATCGGCAGCGCGCCGGCCGACCGCTATCTGAAGCTCAACCTGTCCATCGTCACCAGCAAGGACAACGCCGCCAAGGTCAAAGAGGCCGAGCCGATGCTGGTCGATGCGTTCAACAATTATCTCCGCTCGATCGAGCTCAAGGATCTCGAAGATCCCGGCTTTTATCCGCACCTGCGCGAACAGCTGGCGCGCCGCTCCGAACTGGTGGTCGGCAGCGCAGCTTCAAACGGCGTCCTGATCACAGAATTCTTGCTGAGGTAGCGCCATGGACATCTCAAACCTCATCAACACCATACAGCCCACCGACGTCGCGATTTTCCTCGTGTCCTCCGCCGCCTGTGTGTACTGCTTCGTCCTGTCCAAGCGCCTGCGGGCCCTTCAGGACACGAAGGATGGCCTCGGCGCGACCATCACCGCGATGACCAATTCGGTCTCCGCCATGTCGCAGGCCACCCATGACACCCGCACCCGCGTTGAAAGCATGGCCACCCGTCTCGCCCATCTGATCAATGATGGGGAGAAGATGTGCAAACGCCTCGAAGACACCATCATGACCATGGAACGCTCGCAAACGGGCGTAACCAACCAGGTTCATGCCGCCCAGACAGAACTCAACGTCATGATGCGCGATGTGCTCGACCAGTCCCGCGCCCGCATCGTTGAGATGACCGCCCTGATGCGCCAGATGCGAGCCGTCTCCGAAGCCAGCCAGGCAGACATCACCGCCCCCCCTTCCCGTGCAAAATCGGCCTGATCGAAAAGAGTTATGCCCATGCACAACCGCTCAAACGTCCTCCTGACCCTCGGTGTCCTGTTCACGATCGGGGGCGCAACCCGCTTCCTGCCGGACGCGCTGGCCTTTGCCGAAGCCCCTGCAGACACAGCGGCAAATGCCGCAGCAACCCCTGCGGCAGCCACCAGCACCGTAGGCGCGCCCCCGGCTACGCCCGGCCCGGTCCCGGCCGCCGCCCGCACCGATGGCCTGGCGCAGGTCTGCTTCTCCTCAGAATCCGCGTCCCTGCTGCAGGAAGACCAGTGGCTCTTCGATTCTGAACGCGCGGAGCTCAAAAAGCAGCAGCTGGAACTCCAGGCCTGGGAAAACCAGCTGGCTCAGCAGACGGCCGAGCTCAAACTCCTGCAGCAGACCCTGGAAGCGCGCTGGGAGCAGATGCAGGCAAGCTCCGACCAGGACATCGAACACCTCTCCCGCATGTATGGCGCGATGAAGGCCGATCAGGCCGCCCAGATCTTCAACAAGATGGACGCTGGCTTTGCCGCCGGCTTCCTGCGCCTCATGGTGCCCGACCAGGCGGGGCTTGTGCTGGCCAATATGGAAGCCGAGAAGGCCTATCTCGTCAGCATCAAGCTTGCGACGATGAACAACGATGTCCGCGCGCTCGAACGGCCCTGAGCCTGACGCAGATCGGGCGCTTGCCCGCCTGGCGTCGATGACGCGGAACCCCGGCGCCCGCACCATCTGACTTGCCGGGTGACGCCACGTCGCGTCTGTTGAGGCCATACGCCCTGCGATATGTTTCATGGCCAACTCCTGGGGAGGAGACCATGAGCGACGCAAAATCCTATCTCGGCTGGAAAGTCGATTATACGGCGCCGCCCGGCGAAGCCGGTCTTGTCCCGCCTGATTCGGTCACCTGGCAGGTGTTCAAGAATCCCGTGGCCCTGGCCATTGGCGGCGTCTGCGCCGTGCTGCTGGAATTTGCCGACGCCCGGATCCGCTCAGGGGTCTGGGATCATTCGGTCTTCAAGACAGATCCCATCGGCCGCTCCAAACGCACCGGCATTGCCGCCATGGTCGGCACGTATGGGCCCGCCAGCGCGGCCCGGCGTGTGATTCAGGGCGTTACCAACATGCACGCCCGCGTCAGGGGCGAAACGCCTTCGGGAGAGGCGTACCTCGCGCTCGATCCGGAGCTGCTGGACTGGGTCAGCGCCACAGCCTCCTATGGCTTCCTGATCGCCTATCACCGCTTTGTCCGGCCCCTGACGGATGACGAGATGAACCGCTTCTTTGCCGAAGGCGCCGCTGTGGCCCGCCTTTACGGCGCGCAACACCCCCTGCGCTCGGTGGAACATTTCAACTGCATGATGGCCCACCTCCTCCCCCGCTTCGAGCCTCACCCGATCAATACCGAATTTCTCGCCATCATGAAGTCGGGCCGCGCCGCACCCGGCGTGCCCAGAGGCCTGCAGAGCGCGCTGGTGCATGCCGCTGTCGATATCCTGCCGCGCCCGGTCCGCCAGAAGCTGGAACTCGGCAAGGAGTATGATCTCTCCGTCCCCGGACGGCTCACTGTCAAAGGCATGGCGGCGATCGCCGAACGCACGCCTGATCTCAATGGCCCCGCCGCTCAGGCCGCCGAACGCCTGGGCCTGCCCCGCAGCTTTGTCTGGAAATCCGAACCTGAACGCCGCCGTCTCGTCGAGGCCGCCCGCATCTCCTCAACACCCAGGGAAGCCATCCCATGAACCTGTCCTTCACCCCTGAAGAAGAAGCCTTCCGTGAGGAAGTGCGTGATTTCCTCGCCGATCATCTGACCCCCTCGCTGCGCGCCTATGCCCAGCGGATGACCAGCGTGTATGCGACGAAGGAGGTCGCGCTGGAATGGCAGGCGATCCTGGTCAAGCAGGGCTGGGCGGCGCCCTCCTGGCCGGTCGAGTATGGCGGCACGGACTGGACGCCCGCCCAGCGCTACATCTACGACGTCGAGATGGCCCGCGCCGGCGCCCCGCCGCTTTCGCCCATGGGCATCGGCATGTGCGGCCCCGCCCTCATCGGCCATGGCTCGAAGGCGCAGAAGGATTACTATCTGCCCCGCATCCTTTCGGGCGAGGATTTCTGGTGCCAGGGCTATTCAGAGCCCCATGCCGGCTCAGACCTCGCCGCCCTCACCATGTCGGCCGTCGAAGAGGGCGATGATTTCATCTGCAACGGCTCCAAGATCTGGACCACCCACGCCCATGAGGCGAACATGATGTTCTGCCTGGTCCGGACGGACAGCTCCGGAAAGCTGCAGCAGGGCATCACCTTCCTGCTGATAGACATGAACGCCCCCGGCGTGCGCGTCGATCCGATCCTCATGCTCTCGGGCGAGCATATCCAGAACGCGGTCTTCTTCTCTGATGTGCGCGTGCCCAGGGCGAATGTCGTCGGCCAGGTGAACCATGGCTGGACCGTCGCCAAATACCTGCTGGAGTTTGAGCGGGGCGGCTCTTCCTACGGGCCCCGCCTCCTCGCCCGCCTCCGGGCGCTGCGCGCCACCGCCGCCGCAGAGGGTCTGCTCGAGCCTGGCTTTGCCCGCAAGCTGTCGCTGGCCGAAGCAGAGATCCTCGCGCTTGAGGCCGCCGAACTCCAGCAGATGTCAGACCTCGCCGGGGGCGGCACACCGGGCCTCAAGGCCTCGATGATGAAGATCCGCGGCACCGAGCTCAGCCAGCATCTCACCGAGCTCGCGATCGAGCTTGCCGGGGTCTATGCCGCGCCCTTCCAGCCGCAGCATACGTCCCCCGGCGGTCCGGTTCTTGTCCCGAATTGTCCGGATCTGTCCGGAAATGTCCCGGTTGTGGGTCCGGAAAGTGCCGTCACTGTCCCGGCAAAATACCTCAATGACCGGGCCGGTTCCATCTATGCCGGCTCCAACGAAATCCAACGCGGCATCCTCGCCAAGGGGCAGCTGGGGCTCTGATTTAATTCAGAAACCCCCGCCGGTCTTGAACCCGCCACCGCCCTTCCTTCCCCCGCCTGAGGGGAAGGATCGCCCGCCGCTGCGGGACGGCCGCGAGGGGCGCTTCGGCGGCCCCGGAAAGATCGGGCCCGACCCGTATCCACCCCCGCCACGCGTCGTCTCGCGGATCACTTCCTCCAGCACTTCGCCCAGGACGCCGCCGATCATACCCCCCAGCACATCGGGCAGGCCAATCGTCTGGCTGCGGCCCTGTCCCCCGAAATCGGGGTGGGCCTGGGCCGGCGCCTCCGCCCGCCGCACCGCCCGGCTCAGCCGCTGCAATGCGCCGCGCACATCAACCTTGTCCCGCATCAGATCGGCCATCACTTCGTCAAAAGCGGCTTTGGAAACAACGGCATAAGGACTGTCAAACCGCGCCTGCTTGAACTGCCGGCGCAGCGCCTCCACCCGCCCCAGCTCATCCCGCAGGGCGCCCGGCCGGGCCGCTACCCGGCCCGCCTCCAGCTCCAGGTTCATCTCTTCGGCCCGCAACCGCACGAGCTTATCCACCAGCCGGTCATCATCCAGCTCAGCCGTTTCCGCCGCCAGCACGCGCAGATCCGGAAAGCTCGCCTTGCGCAACTCCGCTTCCAGCATCTGACGTGCTTCCACCGCAGGACCAACCTCCTGCCGCAAGGCCGCTTCGTGTCGCTCTGCCGTCTCCCGGTAGCGTGCTTCGGCCTCGGCGATCTCTGCGTCGCAGGCCTCGATGGCGGCGCGAACAGTCTCCGCCTCTGCCTTCAGCGCGCCCGTGCCTGCTGCAGCCATCGCGGCCGCTTCCGCCTCAACCAGCTTTGCCTCGGCCTCTTCCGCGAGCCGGGCCATATAGGCGGCATGTTCTGCAATGCGCTCGGGCAACTCCGTCAGGCGCTGATAATTGAGAAAGGCCTGATCATACCGGCAGAGCCTTGCCACCCAGCCATCCAGCATCCGGATCAGCGGCGAGGCCTCGTACTCTGGCGAGCGGAACTTCCGTGTCCAGAGATAGCTGAACAGCTTGTCTTCCCGGTAGGAGCGTCCCTTCTCTTCCCGGTCTGCCCGCGCGATTTCCAGCTTCTCGGCCGCGCGCCCCGTCATTGCGCGCGCCTCTTCGGCAGCGCCTGTCAGTACGGCATATTCGTTGCTCTGTTTCAGTTGCGCCTCAGCCTCGGCCACCCGCGCCTCAAAGGCCGCGATGGCCTCGTCATACGCCGCTGCCAGTTGGGCGCGCGCAGTTTCTTTTGCATTCAGCGCCGCCGCTGCCGCTTCCAGCATGACACGCTCCCGCGCCACGAACGCGGCATGGCGCTCGGCAATGTCGCTCGTGGACGCGGCTATCTTCTGAAGGGAGGAGACGCCCCCATTCCCGGCCTGCGCATAGCTCAGCCTCAGCTGCGCCAGGGCGGCATAGGCGCCCGCCTGTTCCTTCTGAATCGCCGCCCGGCGCGCCTCTGCAGCATCGGCAGCTGACAAGGCCTCTGCCAGCGACTGGCGCGTGCGGGCGACCAGCGTATCGATTGCGGCGAGCGCGTCGCGGCCATTAAAGGTATTGCTCATTCCGTCACCATTTCAGAATGGCCCCGCCAGGCGTCTCTACGGTGAACTCCGGCGAGAGATACCCGGCCGTTTTCCGTCCGATGACGGAATTCTGGATGATCTGGTCATCGCCTTTGTCATCCGCCACCGACTGGAACACGGCCTCCGAAACACGCTGGCCCCAGCGTGTCACCCGGGCCGACCGGCGATCCTCCTCACTCGTCACCGGCACCTGAACCAGCACGCCATTCGGATCGACGGCCTCCACGATGAGATAATAATTGCGCCCGCCGGGCACATCTTCGGGAATACGGAAAACGCCGGACCGCGCCTCACCCGGCCCATAGACCACCCGCACCTCATAGACCGCCAACACGTCTTTCTGCAGCACCGCCAGAGCGTCCCGCGCTGCGCGGGCAGCCTTTACCTCTCCCGCGGCAATCGCCCGCTCGCCCTCTGCCTTAAGGGCATCGGCCTTGAGCCGCGCAGCATCTTCCAGCGCCGCGCCCGTCACCGCCGCGTGCAATCGTCCGATCTCGGAGGGAAGCGTATCGGCAATCTCGATCCGCGCTGCTTCTGCCCTCTGCCGCTCGGGCACTGCCACGCCCAGATGCCAGGCCGCGCCCAGCGAGCCCGCCGCAATCACCGCCAGCGCAGCAGGCATCATCCACCGGCTGCGCGCGATATAGATTTTCGCCAGTGTCACGGAGAGGGATGGCTTGGGCGGCTCATATTGAAACCGGCGTTCCTCCAGCGCCTTGACGCCTTCCTTCAGGATATGTTCGGGCACATCGATGCCCTGGGCCGCATAGATTTCCTTCAGCCGCACAAGCAGCGCCGCTTCCCGCGCCCCGGCATCCAGCTCGCTGAGGACAAGCTGTTCCCGGTGGCGCAGCGTGTCGACGACATCCATCGCAAGAAGGACATCGTCGAGCTTGCTCGTATCTTTTGCCTGCGGGACGGCGGGCGTGCTCACGGCTTGGGAAGCAGCGCGAGGGTCGCGCCCTCCTCAACCAGCTTCGTCAGGCGGCGCTTGCCATCCTCCACCGCTTCCCGGATTTCCTCAGAGTTCACGGTGGCAAGCTTGCGCATCTCGGCGATGATCGTCTGTGTACGCTCCTGATAGGAGACGACGCTTTCCACCAGCATTTTCACCGAAGCCGCCGAAACCGTCGGGCCATAACCCGCCTTCACTGCCGCTTCCTGGATCTGCCCGCCAATATCGGCCAGCACTTCCAGGCTCTGGTCCACCCCCTTCTTCATCGCTTCCAGCGTCTGGGTGGATTCGTGCAGGCCGTGCATGCCGGTGAAGCTCGCTGTCAGCGCCGTCAGCACGATCTCATTGGTGGAGAAGAAGCTGACAGACTGAGCATAAACCCGCTCCTTTGCGCTCGTAGTCTGAACGAGCCGCGCCATGATCACTTCGGAGGTATTATAGCCGATGGTGATATTGTCGGAGAGGTCCTTGGAAACCTGATACCGCTTCTCCTCTGCCTGCAGCAGGCGCAGCTGCTCATCACGGGCAAGCTCGAGGCGCGCGCGCTCGGCCGCGTCCTCACCGGAATAGGCAGCGACAGCGGCCACCGCCTCACCCACTTTCAGTCTTGCAGCTTCCAACTCCGCCTCAGCTGCCTTCAGCACCTCCAGCGCCAGCACTTCGGACTGTTTCATCGCGCCGCGGAAATCGAGATAAGCCTCAAGTATCTTCCGTTCCCGGTCGATCTGGTTGGCCGACTCGCTTTGAACCTCGAGGTAGATGTCCTTGATCTTGCCGAAGCGAGCGGCGATGTCGCCGCGCGTCATCTTCATCCAGACATTCGAGACGCGCTCCATGGTGGAGATCTTGCCGTCAGCATACTGGTCCACGAGAGACTTGGCGTCGTCCCGGATGGTGTTGAAGGCGGTGGTGATGGCCTGATACCGCTCGCCGATGGTGATGCCCGCCACCTGCTCGCGCACCACATCATTGAAAAGGCTCGCCTGGTCCAGCGTGCGGGCAATGGCGGCCACCTTCTCCGGTTCCAGATGGGCAATCTGTTCCAGCAGCGCCACAATCGGCGCCGCCCCATTCCTGGAATTGTCCGGCACAAGCCCGAGCTGTTTCAGCCCGCCCATGGCCTTGTCGAGATACTGAAGTGCCGAGGGGCTTGTTGTCTGCGCCATTCTGCTCACGCCTCCGATGTTTCCCGCAGGACTGCGGACGTGGCGGAAAGGTAGCAAAGCGGTTTTGCCACGCAAGAAGTATTTATCGAAAAACGGCAACAAATGGCCATTGAATTGCCAGCCGGAATACCCATTGGCGGGCCGGCCTGCCGGCGGCAGGATGACAGACGCTGCCAGGCGCAACCTGCCAGCGGCTGTCATTTGCCTTTCGCTCGGGATCAGCCGGCCACACTGAGGCGGATGAACACCCCCCGGCCTGCCCCCGGAATACGTTCTCCGACAGGGACATCCCCGAAGCCGTTGCGGTTGTATCCGGACAGATGGTCCTTATAGACCTGATCAAGCAGGTTCTCGACACCCGCAGAGACCTTCACGCCCTCGCGGATCGCCCATTGGCCATAGGCGCTGAGCACGACATACCCCTTCGACGCCGCTTCGCTGTTGGTCACCGAAACGTTCTCCTGATCGGCGACGGCCCGCGTCTCGAAGGTTGCCGACCAGCTGGCCGCCTCCCAGCTCAGGCCCACCGTAAGGCTGGGCGGGGCAACACGGTAGAGATTGTCGTCCACATCGCGCCGCTCGCCCCGGACATAATTCAGCACACCATCGACCCGCAGGGGGCCGCCGAAATCATACCCCGCATCAAGGTCAAACCCGTAAAGACGCGCATCAACATTATCCCAGCGCAGCGGTGTCGGGTCGCCGCTCGAAGCGGCCACCGTCTCCACCAGCGTATCGGCCACCCCGATTGTGGCGTCGTAGGGCACCCCCTGGATGTAGTTGTCCACCTGGCGCAGGAAGACCGTCGGGCGCAGATAGGCGCGCGCGCTGGCATAATCGGCCCCAAACTCGGCAATCCAGGCCGTCTCCGGCTCAAGGCCGGGATCCCCGACATAGATATTGCCATCGGCCAACCCGCCACTGGCATCCAGCGGCAGCCAGCCATACCGCTGGACATAGCCGGGCATCTGCTGCTTGCGCGCGAACGTCGCCCGCCAGGAAAGACCATTCTGCACTGTCGTCCAGAAGCGGGCGACGGCATCGACGGTCGTCTCCTCGCCGGAAAGGTCAGCGCCGCTGAAGGCCGCTGCCAGCATGCGCGGCCCCATGGCCAGCGCCGGGCCGACCACCGGCTCGCCCACATCATAGCTGTTCTGATCAATGCGCAGGCCAAGCTGGGACTGGAATATCCCGGCCGCGCCGCTCCATTCGGCAAAACCGCCGAAGCGCTCTGCTTCAGCCTTGCGGAACGGCGTCACAAAGAAGGCGGAATTGTTCGGATTGGTGATGGTCACGTCATGTTCGACGCGCTCGCCATCTATGCCAAGTTCCAGCTCACCGCCAAATGCGGCAAAGGCGAGCGAAAGATCACCGCCCTGTGTCCTTGCATCCGCAAAGGTGGCGCGTTGCATCATCGCCGCCGGCGCAGGCCGCAGCGAGAAATTGTCCATAAGGTGGGCGACATCCGTATAATGAACATTTGCCGCTACCCGCACGCCGCCGAACGCCTTGGAATAACCGATCCGGGCAAAATCCGTGTCGAAATACACGATATCCATTGGAAAAGGCGGATTGCCCGAAGGCCCGGTATTCTGCCGCCGCATATCGATCGAGAACTCGCCAAGGGCCGTTCTCACCCCGGCGGACGCGCCGAATACCTCGCGCTCCAAACCAGTCCCACCGATCGTGCCGACGGCAAACTCGGTGTCCCCGCCCTCTTCCCAGGTGCCGAGAAGATTGAACCGCCAGGTGTCGTTTGCGGCGCCGGCCACGCCGCCCGCAGAGGTGCTTTCATTGATGCTTCTTGCCCCGAAGGTCAGGTCATAGCCGAAGCTGACGTCCGGGCTGTCTGCAAAACCAATCCGTTTGAACACAGCGTCCGCGCCCCCGGCGAGGCCAGGGCCTTTGGAAACAGGGCTCACACCCCGGTCAATGACAACTGCGGCAATCAGGGGCGCCGGGGCATAGTGGAAAACCGGGTCCATAAGGTTGGGCCCGCCCGAAGCAAACCGCTGGCCATCAACCCGCAGGTTCAGCCGCTCGCCGAAGAGGCCGCGATACTGCATCTGACCGGAGAGTTCGCCGTTCCCGATGCGGGCGCCGCCCGGCGTGCGGGCCGTGAGGTAGGTGATATCACCGCCCTGCAGCGGCGCGACATCCGGGGTAACGCTTTGCTGGGTCGCCGTATAAAGGCGCGAACCGGTGACAACGATCACGTCTTGAAGCGCGGGCTCGGAATCCTGAGCCATCGCGGGCGCGGCAAACGCGGCAAGCGCCGCCCCCGTCAGGAGGCGGGAGAATAATTTTGCAGGCATAGGAAGTATCTCATAACTGAAAGCAGGGCGCCCTGAAGCGCCCCCGGAAGCCCGATCTGACCGGGCCGGAGAAAAGTCTGCGATCAGATGTGTGCGGGCGGCGCTCTGGGCCCCAGCGGCGGCCCCCGGGGCGGGTGCGCAAATCCCGGATCATATTGGGGGGCGGGCACTGCAGCGGGAAACCCCGCCGGCCCGACAATCAGAACCGGGCTAGGAAGCGTCGCGGCCTGGCCCAGCATGCACAGCGGGCAATCATCCGCCATAGGCGTTTCATCGGGTGCCTCGTCCCCGAGAAGGGCCGCAAGCTGGCGCGCTGTTTCAACCGCTTCCGCGCTCGGCTCAAAACCGGGCGTCGTGCAGAGAAAACGCCCGGTATCGACGCCATTCGCCTGGGCAACAGACACAGCTCCCGGCAGAAAAATCTGCAGGCTGATCGCCAGCACTGCCAGAAAGCAGGCGGCACCAGATCTGAATTGGAGCAGCATCCCGCCGCGGCTAGCATGGCCTCCGCCTGCCAGAAAGCGTTGCGATTGTCGCAATACCCCCAACGAGGCGTCGCTATTGGCTGCCTGCTTCAGCCGAGGGTCGGAACTCTATCGGCATTGCCTGATAAAAGGCTGCGTTCTCTAGCGTCCTAAGGGGTTCAGTCTGGGCCCTGAACATCTCATAGGCTTCGCTCATCTGCTCGCATGGCAGAAAAGCGGACGAGGGCAATGCGAGCCGCAAATGCTCGGAAATCGCCTCCGCAGTGTTTTCGTCGAACCAGTCTGGCGGGTTTTCCGGATCAATCGCAGCCACATAGCCGGCAAGATGCAGAGCATGGTCCTGTTCGGGCACCGCTATACAGTCCCTCATCAGGCTGTGGAGGGGCGTATCCGGCGCATCAGCAGGGAACATCAGGACGACAACCCGGTACAGGGCTTGCGCAGCTTGTCCGCCATTTATGAAGGCCGCGCTGGCATAGGCATCCGCCAACCCCGGCGCAGACACCTTCACCAGTGTGCTATCCCGGAAAACGCCTCCCATCGGCATGGCAACGATCGTGCGCTTTTCGGTGAGCCCCTGCAGCTTGAAGCTTCCGTCCGGTCTGGTTACCGCCGACGCAAGGCCCTCGGCACCCACATAGCGCACCTGAGCGCCGTCGACCGGCTGATCATCTCCGGCAAAGATCACTATGCCGCTGGCATCGGGGGCCAGGACCTGCTCGCGCTGAGTAATGCAGGCTGTGAGGCAAATGCCGACGATAAGCGCCGCTGATGATCTCACTGCAAACTTCGACATGCCCATCCCCCGGCAGCTCCTGCAGGGAAAACGATAGCGCAGGGTGAGAACTTCACAAGGGAAGGAATGGTGGGCGGTACAAGGTTCGAACTTGTGACCCCTACGATGTCAACGTAGTGCTCTACCGCTGAGCTAACCGCCCTTCACGGCGATGACCCGACCGGGCCAAGCCTGAAGAAGAGGCGTAATGAACAATCCGCGCTGGCGCGTCAAGCGGCCTTTATGCGAGATGTACAGCTGAAGGCACGGTCTGCCTCAGGCCGCCATCACCTTGTCCACCTCTTCGACGATTTCGCGCAGGTGGAATGGCTTGGAAAGAACCTTGGCGCCGGCCGGCGTCGGCGAACCCGAGGAGAGGGCCACGGCGGCAAAGCCGGTGATGAAGACAATCTTCATGGCCGGATCGAGTTCTGCGCCCCGGCGGGCAAGCTCGATCCCGTCAAGCCCCGGCATCACGATGTCGGTGAGCAGCAGATCGAACACTTCGCGCTCAAGCGCCTGAAGCGCCGTTTCTCCGTCCGCATAGTCCTGCACATCATGCCCGGCGCGGCGCAGCGCTGAAGCCAGGAAAGTGCGCATCGAATCATCGTCTTCAGCAAGCAGGATTTTTGTCACGCAGGGTCCCCTGTGATGCGACTCACATAATTAAGACATTAAGCCCACCGATGGTAAATCGGCGATGAACACAAAGGCTTGCAAGACTGACGCCACACGCAAGCGCTGAAAGGCCTTGACCTTGCGAACGATTGTCAAACCATTGCGTTGATGCCGGATACGTCGCCCGCCTTAAGGATCTATGAAGGAATGCCCGCCAGCCCGGATGGGCTTGATGTGCCCTTCCTGCTCTCGGCGCCGGAAACGGGGGCTGCGCCCATCGTCTTTGCCAGCCCGCATTCGGGCAATTTCTATCCCGAGGCCATGGTTTCAGCGCTCTGCGTCCCCCTGATGGATGTGCGCCGGACCGAAGATGCCTTTGTCGACGAGCTGTTTGCCAGCGCGCCCCGGCATGGCGCCCACCTGCTTGCGGCCCGGTTTGGGCGATCGGTTGTGGATCTCAACCGCGACCCGCACGAGCTGGATCCCGCCATGTTCCATGACGGCCCGCCCCGCGCCTGCGCCCTGCCGACACCGCGCGTCGAAGCAGGTCTTGGCTGTCTTCCCAAGGTCGGCGCCAGGGGAGAGGCGATCTATGGCCGCCTTCTGTCAAAGGCCGAGGGCGAACAGCGCCTCGCCGGCGTGCATGATGTCTATCACGGCCAGCTCGCCGCCCTGCTGGATGCGCAGCGCGCCCTGCATGGCCGGGCGCTGCTGGTCGACTGCCATTCCATGCCGTCCGTGCAACCGGGGCGGCGCAATCTGACCGATATTGTCCTGGGCGACCGGTTCGGATCGAGCAGCGATCCCCGTCTGGTGAACCGGCTGGAGCGGGTATTCCGCAATCACGGCCTCACCGTGGCCCGCAACGCCCCTTATGCCGGCGGCTACACCACCCGCCGCTATGGCCGCCCGAAGCGCGGCATTCACGCCATCCAGATCGAAATCAATCGCGGCCTCTACATGGATGAGCAGGCAATCACCCGGTCCAGCGGCTTTGCCCGGCTCCGGCCAGTCATGGAAGCAGCCATCATGGAGATGGTCGAGGCCATCCGGCAGCTCCCCAGCCGCTGACAAATCCCTGTTTTGAAAGAAAAAAGGCCGCGCCAAAGGGCGCGGCCGAAGTCAAAGGGAGGAAACGCCAGAGGCGTCTGCACCGAAGTGCAAGACCAAACTATGTTGCGATGCACAAACGGCCAAGAACCTATTCGCCGCACCCTGCCCCGCCCCCTGCATATGCCCAATCTTCGGGCAGTTTCCCCGCTCCGGCACGGCATTTGCGTAGAAACTGCGCGAATATCCTGTTTTGGGACTGATTGGCGGTCCCGCACCAATATGGAGAGGGATCATGGCTGACGAAACAGACCTGCACGTTGGCAAACGCCTGCGCCGCCGCCGCCGACTGCTGGGCATGACACAGCAGGAACTGGCGTCCCAGGTGGGCGTGCGCTTCCAGCAAATCCAGAAATATGAATGCGGCGCAAACCGCATCACCGCCTCGCGGCTCTATGATCTGGCGCGGGCGATGAACGTCTCCGTCCAGTATTTCTTTGACGGTATGGCCGTGCAGGGCGCTGTGCCCAACGCCGCCAATGATGCCGAACAGATGGAAGGCGACATTCTCTCCCAGAAAGAGACCCTGGAACTGGTGCGGGCCTATTACCGCCTCAGCGAACGCCCCCGCCGCCGCCTGCTTGAGCTTGCCAAAGCCCTTGAGCAGGACACCTCCAGCACCGGCGCCGCTTGACCTCATCTCATGGGCGGGGCATCGCCTCGCCCATGACCGATACCCGCAATATCGCTGACGACATCGCCCTCGCCCGCCGGCTAGCCGATGCGGCCTGGGCTGCGATCCGCCCGCATTTCCGGAACCTGAACGGTGTCGACCATAAATCCGGCACCGCGAAATCCGGCTTTGATCCCGTTACCGAGGCTGACCGCGCCGCCGAACTGGCGATGCGCGCCATCATTGCGCAGGAACGCCCGGCAGACGGCGTCACCGGGGAAGAATTTCCAGACACCGCTTCCCAAAGCGGCTGGCGCTGGTATTTCGACCCCATCGACGGCACCCGCGCCTTCGTCGGCGGCCTGCCGGTCTGGACCACCCTCATCGCCCTGGTAGATCCCGAAGGCGTTCCGGTCATCGGCGTCATTGATCAGCCCGTCGTGGGCGAGCGCTATATCGGCTGGCCGGGCGGGGCGGAGATGGAAACCGCAACGGGCGCCATGCCCATCCGCGTCTCGGGTAATCCCGACCTGCGCACGGCCACCATCGCCACCACCGACCCCTTCATTTTCACGCCGCCGGAACAGGGCGCCTGGAACCATCTGCGCGCCACCGCCCGCATCACCCGCTATGGACTCGATGCCTATGCCTATGCCCGCATCGCCGGCGGCACGCTGGATCTTGTCGCCGAGTCGGGCCTCAAGGCGTGGGATGTGGCCGCCCTGATACCGGTCGTCCGCGGCGCTGGCGGCATCGCTACCAACTGGCGGGGCGAAGCTCCGGCCCTTGGCGGGCAGATCGTCTGCGCCGCCAGCGAAGGGATTCTGGAGCAGGCGCTCCTCGCCCTGAGGCGCGCGGCCGACTGAGTGGCCGGCAGCCGAGACCCAAACTTATATTTTTTATATCAGAAATCCTTGTGCGCCCTCCGCCGGAGTCCATATAAAAAATATAAACAAGAGGTCGCCGCATGTCACGCTTCAAATCCGAACAGCTCACACCGAACCATGTAAAGGCCGCCCGCGCCCTGCTCGGCGTTACCGCCGAAGAACTCGCCAAAGTGCTCGACATCGGCGTCGCAACCCTGCGCAATTTTGAAAGCGGCAAGGATATCAGCGGATCAAGCCGCGAAGAGATCTATAACGGCCTCACCCGGCATGGCGTGCGCTTCAAGGGCGGCGCAACGATCGGGGTCAGCCTTTCGGCGCCCGACCCATGGGCCATCGATCTGAGCGCCCAGTCCTGCCCTGTCTGCGCCCATCCGCTCCCCGCAATCCGCGCCCCAAAGACAGTCGGCCAGGCTCTCTGGGGCGGTTGGACATGCAGCGCATGCGGTAGCACCGTGTCAAAGACCGGCAAGCTGATGCGCAAGGCGTGAAACGGCGCAGGTCGCCGCTGCTCAGGGGCCAGTCACCTCATACCCCTCGGCGCGGAGCATCTCGATCACGCTGTCCTTGCCGGCAAGGTGCCCGGCGCCGACGGCGACCAGAACCGTTCCCGGCTCGTCCAGCATCGCCGTGATCTGGGGCACCCAGCGGGCGTTCCGGTCGGTCATCATCACATCATAGATCGGCTGGGAGCCCAGCATCTCCGGATTGGCCATCAGCACACCGATGCCATGCACATCGCCATCGGCCCACTCCTCGACCAGCAGGTCCAGCGCGCCCGCGCCTTCCCCAATGCCATCGACTGTGGCCATCAGGAAGTCGACCTGTTCGCAATAGCCAAGACCTGCCAGGCCGCCGAGTTGCTGCTCCACTGTCTCCAGGAAGGCAAAACCGGCCCCATGCGCCAGCGCCGCCCGCTCGATCACCTTCTCCACCCCCGATTCCGGATCAAATCCTTCATCCAGCATCTGGGTCACCGAGATATTGACCGCCGCCATCCAGGGCCGGTGAGGCAGCAGGGCTTCAACCGGCAGGCCCACCGTTTCCAGCGCGGCCTTCAGGTCGGCCGTCTCGCTTTCCGAGAGAAAATGGGTCAGCTGTGTCCCGTCAGTGAAAAAGCCCTGCGTAGTGTAGAACTTCATCAGCTCCCGCTGCGCCTCGGGGCTGGTCGTGTCGGCCTCAAACACAATAGTGTCGGCACTCGCGACCGCCGCCTCTATCTCGGGCGACATCCAGTTGAGCTCCGGGCGCAGCAAGTGAACCGTGCCCAGGAAATGGATGGTCGTGTCTTCGTCGCGCAGCGTCCAGAGCGCAGGCGCCCCGCTGCCCCGGCTCGCCCTGGCAGCCTCCAGGGCGGCAGCTTCCAGCTCCGGCCGGACCTGGCGCAGCTCGGCCCGCCTGGACACATCACAGGCTTCCGCCCCCGGCGCGCCGCCTTCCACTGTTGCCTTGGCCTCAGTGTCGGCGGGCTGGCAGGCCACCAGAAAAAGCGCGGCGCAGCCGGCAAGCAGGGATCGGGCAAAAGGCAGCTTCATGGCCATGGAAACCTTTCCAGTGAGGTCATCTATAATTTCCCGGCACCATAGAGAGCCCCTGCCCTGCCCGTCTATGCCCGGCATCAGGCAAAGCCGGTTGCACAGCCCCCCGGCTTCGCCTAAACACCGGCCTCGGCCTGCACCCATAGCTCAGCTGGATAGAGCGTTGCCCTCCGAAGGCAAAGGTCAGAGGTTCAAATCCTCTTGGGTGCGCCAGTTTCCCCCCTTCTGCAGATCCACCCCGCCCATTGGCCGCTGCGCGTTTCCCTCCTAGGGTCGCCTGCAGACACTCAAGGGAAGGAAATATCATGGATCTCGGCCTCAAGGGGAAGAATGCCATCATTCTGGGCGGCACGCGCGGCATTGGCCGGGCGATTGCCGATACACTGGCAAAGGAAGGCGCCAATGTCGCCGTCTGCGCGCGCAATGCCGATCAGGTCACCGCTGCCGTAGCCGAGCTCAAGGCCCTCGGCGTCAATGCCACCGGCGCGTCGGTGGATGTCACTGACGGGGCCGCCCTCAAGGCCTGGATTGCGGCAGCAGCCAGCGAGCTCGGCGGGCTCGACATTCTCATCTCGAACGCCGGCGCCATGGCACAGGGCAATGATGTCGCCGCCTGGGAATCCAACTTCAAGCTGGACGTGCTCGCCGCCGTCAACGCCTTCGAGACGGCTGAGCCCCTGCTTGCTGCGTCCGCAAAAGCTTCTGGCGACGCAGCCTTCGTCATCATCTCGTCGATCTCCGCCGCCATGGCCGACCGGGGCGACTCCTACGGCCCGATCAAGGCCGCCCTGATCCACATGGCCAAGGGCCTCGCCCGCCAACACGCAAAGGCCGGCATCCGGGTCAACGTCGTCTCGCCCGGCATGGTCTTCTTCGAGGGCGGCGTCTGGCACACGGTGAAAACCAATGCGCCGGATTTCTTTGCCCAGGCGAACGCCCGCAACCCCACCGGCCGCTGCGCCACCCCGCAGGAAATCGCCAACGCTGCGGTCTTTCTCGCCAGCCCGGCCTCCTCCTACACCACCGGCGCCAACCTGATCGTGGACGGAGCAGTCTCCAATCGCGTGAATTTCTGATCTGCCGCCGCCACGTCCCGGAAAATGCGCACCTTCAGAGAAGTGTTATGCAGGAACCGCATTATTCTGCGGGCCTGAGAGCCCTTTCATGAGGCGCCTGCATCCCTATCTTCAGGCCAACATGCTGCGCAGGCCAACCTGACCCTTCAGGCTGGCGCAATCACAAGGAGGCCAGCTCATGAGCAAGACAGTTCTCGGCCGCTTCGGCAACAATCAGGGCCACTGGGTCGGCGATGGTTTTCCCGTCCGCTCGCTCTTTTCGTATCACTCGCTCGGCGAGCATGCGAGCCCGTTCCTTCTGCTGGACTATGGCGGCCCCTATGTGTTCGCTCCGACCATGCAGCGGCGCGGCGTTGGCCAGCACCCCCATCGCGGCTTTGAAACCGTCACCATCGTCTATGACGGCGAAGTGGAACACCGCGACTCCGCCGGCAATGGCGGCGTCATCGGGCCCGGCGATGTCCAATGGATGACGGCCGCAGGCGGGATCATTCACGAGGAGTATCACTCGCCGAGCTTTGCCAAGACAGGCGGCCCGTTCAAGATGGTCCAGCTCTGGGTCAATCTTCCGTCCAGGGACAAGATGGCGCCGGCTGGCTATCAGGGTATCGTCTCGTCCGATATTCCGGTTGTGGACCTTCCCGGCCATATGGCCAGGGCGCGGATCATTGCCGGAGAGCTCTACGGCGCCAGGGGGCCGGCCAGAACCTTCACGCCCGTGAATGTCTGGGATGTGCGTCTTGACCGGGATGCGGAGTTTTCCCTCCCCCTGCCCGAAAGCCACACATCGATGCTGGTCGTGCTGAACGGCCACATCACGGTGAACGGCAGTCAGCAGGCCGGAGAGGCCGAAGTGCTGCTGCTCAGGCGGGAAGGCACGGACGTCAAAATCCATGCCGATGGCGACACCACGCTCCTTGTCCTGACAGGCGAGCCTCTGGGGGAACCGATCGTGGGCCATGGCCCCTTCGTGATGAACACGGAGGCCGAAATCCACCAGGCCATTGACGATTTCAACAATGGCCGCTTCGAACGTCTCCCGGCCTGAAAAAAGCCCCCGGATGATCTCCGGGGGCTTATTTCATGTCCGCCTCATTTGCCTGCCAGATGAGACCGGCGTTTGAACGTCAGCGCCGTCTCCTGAATCGGCCGCCCGGACATATCCTCCGGTGTCGAATAGACCCGCACCGTCATGTCTTCTTCATCCAGACCGATATGCATGAAGCCCCACAGCGCGCCCTTCGAGAAGGGATTGGCAAGCCCCGGATTGGCGGCCAGCTGATTGGCCATAAACTTGGGATGCAGCGGGCGGTATTTGGACCCTGCGCCTGAAACCAGCGCCGGCAGCACCGGAGCGCCCGAAACCCCTTCGCTGCGGCAATCATCCGTATACACTTCCATCATGTGATCATCGCCCGAGATATAGGCGTCAGCATACTTGCAGACAGAGTTCATGTAGAGCGCGCGCAGCGAATGGGCCTTTTCGAACTTGGTGCCCCCGCCCGACCATACCGCATGATGCCCGATCACGATCTTCCAGTGCGCCTTTGACGCGGCCAGAGACTCCTCCAGCCATTCGACCATGCGTTTCTCGCCCTCGGTGGCGGGCTTTACGAAATCATCCCACGCTTCCATCTTGCCGGTGCGGACTTCACGGCCCTCAGCATCCAGATTGTTCTTGTGCACCTGCGTGCTTGCCAGCAGCATCTCGGTATCGATTACGAAAATCTCGACAAAGCCTTCCATCCCGGCCGGCACGGCCCGGTAGAAGAAATCCGGCATCGTGAAATTCGGATGCTGCTGGAAATACGCCATCTGCGCCACGGTCGCCTCGCGCGAGACGCGCCAGTCATGATTGCCCATCATGGCGTAGATCGTGAAATTCTCCACGCCCTCCCCCAGCTTCCCATAAGGCCGGTCGAGCATATCCTGGAAGCGCCGCTCATCGGAAATGCCGTCGGCGCCGAGCGTCGCGCCATCGGGATAGATGTTGTCGCCCACCATCGCGGCAAAATCACAGCCGAGCGTGCGGCAGACCTCATCGGCCGCATAGGCCACCGGATACATGCCGCTGGCATCAATATAGCCGCCAATCGCCGATTCAAACACCCAGGGTGTCGGCCGGAAGCCGGTCATGTCGGGATTGCGCTTCAGCCAATCCTCCGCCTGCGCGGCGAGATATTCGCTCAAGGTCCGATGCGGCGCCTCATCTTCGTCAAGACGCTCATAGGACGGAATATAGCCCGTATCCCCCACCACCGCGAAACCGGCGCTGCGCCCCTCTGCACTGGCCGGGCCCGAATGGGCGCAGGCTGCCAGGCTCAGCGCGCCAAGCGCCGTTACAAGGTGTTTATACATGAGTTTCATCCTGTTTGAGTGTCCGGGTGCTTCACCCTCTTTGAAAGCAATTGGCCCCGGCTTTCTGCCGGGGCCAGCTCACTGAATCAAGAGCGCCGTTCCTGCGGCGTCCTGCATTGGGTCATGGTCAGCTGGCTGACCATGTCACGTCTCAGTATTTGAGACGGGCGCCCAGGAAGGCCGTGCGGCCGAACCGTTCACGCTCATATACGCGGCTGGTGGAACCGAAATAGCGCAGACCTTCGGTATCCGTCAGGTTCTTCGCCTCAAGATACATCTCGAATTGCGGCGTGAACTCATAGGACGCCGACAGGTCGAGCTGATCGCGGCCCTGCCAGTAGAGATCCAGCGCCGGGTCGTCCAGATTGAGCGCGTCCACATAGTCGCCGCGATCATTGTAGGAGAGACGGATGTTGGCGCGCTCATTCTCCCAGAAGACGGCAAGGTTGCCGACATAGTCCGACTGGCCTTCCAGCGGGGCCTTCGACCGGCCGCTCGTCGCCGCAGAACCGAGCTTCACTTCCGAATCGGTCAGTGTGACGTTGGCAATGATACCGAACGTACCCGGAACACCGGAGAAATTGAAGTTCTGTGCCCAGTTGAACTCGACCCCGGCAATATAGCCCTCATCCGAGTTGCGCACTTCGATGATCGTCGCAGGCGCCCCTTCGAACACGGCGCCGGTGATCCGGTTGGTGTAGGCAAAGTCTTCCAGCTGCTTGTAGAAGCCGTTCACGGCGATGATGCCGAGATTGGGCAGGTAGTATTCAAGGCCAGCATCGAAATTGTTCGAAAGCGTCGGCTTCAGGTCCGGATTGCCACGGTCGACCGTCAGCGGAGGCGTGTCGCCTGCCGAAATGCGCGCCACCACATCCGGGTAGGACGGACGATTGATGCCGCGCGTCAGAGCGAGGCGGCCGACCAGGTTTTCGCCGAATTCGTGGCGAAGCGTCAGGTTCGGGAAGACCGTCGTATAGTCGTTGGAATTTTCCAGCGGCGTGGCCGTCTCCGTGGCCGTATTGAAGCGGAAGGCCGTCGAGGAGAAGTCGGTCTGCTCAACGCGCAGGCCGGCAATGATGTCCGTGTTGCCATAGGCAAAGTCAGCCATGCCGTAAACGGCCGTAATCGTTTCCTCGGCAGTAAAGTCGGTCTCGATAGACTGGGAAACGCGGCGGTTGCCGTCCGTCAGGAGTCTCGCCTTGATGCTGGCGAGATAGGAGTCAACCGCCTGGCGATCCAGTTTGAAACCGAGGTTGTAGTCAAAATTCTTCGACTGTTCGGCCGACTGAAGCTGCGCCAGTGTCTGGGTAGGAGCCAGGCCGGCGTCGCGCGACCGCCAGCGGTTGTCATCGCGGGTCACTTCCCGGTCGCGATATGCAGCGCCAAACCGGTATTCGGCAGCGTTGCCAAACAGTTCCGACGGCACGGTGAAGTTGACACGCGCGGCCCATTCATCCGTCTTCTGAGCTTCTGCGCGAGTATCCAGCTGGCGGAATGCGAACGCGCCGAAATTCAGGTGCTGGTTGGTGTCGAACAGGGAGATCTGCGGGTTCTTCGCATCGGTATAATCATAGCTGATCGTTGGCCGCTGGCTGGAGCGGAAAAGCAGCTGATCACGCTGAGGATAGGACGATTCCGAGGTGTTGAAGCTCAGCTGGTAGTCAACCGTCATGCCGGAGAAAATGTTCTCCCCGCCCGCCGAGACGGTGGAAATTTCATTTTCAACGGTGCGGTGACGCAGCTCTTTCTCGATGCGCGGGTTCACCCAGGTACCGGTCAGATCAGTATTGCCCGGCTGAAGCGTGCCTTCGCTCAACTGCAGCAGCAGCTGGTTGCGGTACTCGTCGTCTTCAAACTTGGAGTATGATCCGCGCACATAGTATTTCGCAAGATCGGAAGGGCGGAAATCGAAGGCACCGGTGTAGGACTGGCGGGTGCGCTTGGTATCATAATCCTTGAACAGAACCTGCTCGACGGCAAAGCTGCCATCATCCAGGCGGACCCATGCGTTCTCGATATTGTCAAGCGAGCGGTCGGCAACCGAGTAGCTGGCAGAGGCGAGGAAGCCAAACTGCTCGTCACGGCCGAAGGTATTTGAAACGCGGGCCGAGCCTTTATAGTCTGCCTTGCTGTCGATTTCGTTCTGGCTCACGCCGATATCGAGCGAGGCGTGCGGGCCCCGGCGGTCAAAGGCGGACCGCGTCACGAGATTGACCGATCCGGCGATGGAGTCGGCGTCCTGATTGGGCAGCAGCGTCTTGGAAACTTCGATTGCGCTGACGATATCGGACGGGACCGTGTCGAGGTCCACAGCGCGGGTCGTCGCGTTGGGGGAAGCGATGGCAACCCCGTCCACCGTGATGGCCGTGAAATCGGAAGGGGCCCCGCGCAGGTTGATCGTGCGGCCCTCGCCCTGATCGCGTGAAATTGCGAAACCCGGAACCCGCTGCAGCGCTTCGGCGACGTTGTAGTCGGGGAAGCGGCCGATGGCATCGGAAGAAACGATGGAGGTCGTGTTGGAAGCGGTGCGTTGCTGGTTGAGCGCGCGCGCCTGACCGTCAAGAATGGCGCCCTGGACAACCACGCGCTCCAGCTCGCGGGCGTCATCGCCCAGCGTCACGATGATCATCGACGGCGTGCCGGCAACGACATCCACGGCCTTGTCCGCATTCGGAAAACCCATGTATTCGACGCGCACGGTCAGCGGGCCTGCCGGAACCGACGGCAGGGTGAATTCACCCTGGCGATTGGTGGAGGTTGACGTTCCCGTTTCGGCAACGGTGACGCGGGCCCCAGGCAGAGGCGCGCCATTGGCATCCACGACGCGGCCGCCAAGAACTTCCTGCGCCGAAGCCGGCAGAGCAATTGCGCCTGCGGCCAGCAGACCTGACAAAGCTAGAAACGAAACCGAATTGCGCACTGACATGAATGCCCCCTCAAGGCGATGAACCTGGGGCGGGAAATTGCCCCAGTTAACGAGGCGCCGATTAGTGAGGGTGCGCGACGCTTTTATTACATTATTGTCAGGGTTTTGAGACGTAGCGCCGCTGCAACACCCCTCGCCGAATAATGGATCAGCAACAGCCTCGCCGGGCGGGCGCCCGCCTCACCTTTGTTCCCGCTGCCTAAGGGAACCTACCTATGCGAAGGCCAATCCTCTGAAAATAATATACTTTTGACCCAATCCGTCGCCGCACTCAACCGCTCGGAGTAAAGAGAGTGCGATCGAAGAGCGCATCGGCAGAACTCTTACTCAGGAGTTAACATCCGTATACCTACTAATTTTTGTGTAGATTTGAGGCGAAAATATATGGCTTCCGCCAAGGCGTGCTACACGTTCAAGGAGCCTCAGGAATGGCCACTAACATCCTTTGACGGACGGCTCTCGCCGGAGCCGGGGGCCGCGATCTTCGGACGGCGGAAAAAGGCGCCAAGCCGTGCCCCTGCCCGCCGCAGCAAATCGGCGGCCAGCGCCGCCGCGCCGGGGTCTTCCTCGTCGATCACGATGCCGACCGTGGCCACCCCGCCGGCATCGTCAAGCGCGCAGACGACAATATCCACCGCCCCCGCCGACACCCGGTCGCCCACCACGGGATTGCCGCTGAAAGACCGTTCCAGAAACTGTCCGGCCGTGACGCCCTCGCTGGCATCAATGTCCTCCAGCCCATACTGGCGCACAAGGTCAGCCATCCGGGTGGCGCCCTTGACGCGAAACTGTATGTCGGACTCCGTCGTCATTTCATCCCAGGGGCTGGCATAGATCTGGTCCAGCAGACGGATGCGGCGGGCCGAGGCAAAGAGATAGACCTGGTCATTGGCCTGAAGCGGCCCGATTGTGTGGACCGAATAGGAAAGCCCGTCCCGGATCACCATCACCGGCCTTGCCCAGCGGGGCACGCGTTCGCCTCTGGCGATGGCGCTGTCGGGGTGGATCTTGTAGCCGACGAGTTCCATCTCGGTCGCCCCGCGCAGTTCCAGCTCCACCCGGTCTACCAGCCCCTGCTCGGACGGCAGGCTCATCTTCAGAAGCTTCGCCACCGGCTGCAGGGTCCACCCCTGTACCAGCAGCGAGACCAGCACCATCACGAACACGACGTTGAAATAGAAGCTGCCATTCTCGAGGCCCGCCAGCCCCGGCAGGATCGCCAGCAGGATGGAGACAGCCCCCCGCAGGCCGACCCAGCTGGTAAAGGCGGTCTCACGCGACTTGAACTCAAACGGCAGCAGGCAGAGCCATACCGCCACCGGCCGGGCCACAAAGATCAGGACCGCCGAAAGCACCAGCGCCGGAATCAGGATCTGCGGGAACTCCGACGGGGTGGCCAGGAGGCCAAGCGCCAGGAACATGCCGATCTGCGCCAGCCAGGTCATGCCCACCTGAAAGCGCCGCAGCCTCTGGGCAAACCGCACCTTGCGATTTCCGGCCACTACCCCCGCCACATAGGCCGCCAGAAATCCGCTGCCGCCAAACAGGGCGCAGACGGCAAACACGACCAGCGCCGCAGCCAGCCCCGAAATCGGGTAGAGGCCGGGATCCAGGTTCACCAGCTGGTTGAGCAGCCAGGCAATCCCGAAGCCGCCGACGATGCCGAACAGGATGCCGAGGCCCATCTGCTGGATGAAGGTGGTCAGGACTTCAAAGCCGAACAGCGCGCCGGCGCCCGCATTGGCCGCGATCAGCTCGATCAGCAGGATGGTGAGGAAGATCGCCATCGGGTCGTTGGCCCCGGATTCGATCTCGAGGGTCGAGCCGACCTTCTCGCGCAGGCGTATGCCCCCTGCCCTGAGCAGGAAGAACACCGCCGCCGCATCCGTGGACGCCACGATCGATCCCAGCAGGAACGCTTCAAGCCAGCCGATCCCGAACAGGAAATGCGCTGCCCCCCCGGTTACGCCGGCGGTCAGGAGCACCCCGAACGTCGCCAGGCTCAGCGCCGGCGCCGCCGCCACCCGGTAGCTGCGCATCGGTGTCTCGAAACCGCTGTCGAAGAGAATGATCGCCAGCGCCAGCGAGCCAATGAAATAGGCCACCGATCCGCTGTCGAACTCGATGCCCAGAAGTCCGTCTTCGCCCGCAAGCAGGCCGATCCCGAGGAAGACGAGCAGCAGGGGCGCGCCGAAGCGCTGCGACACCAGGCTCGTCAGAGCGGCCAGCGACACCAGCGCTGCGCCGATCAGGATGGCAATGTTCACAGACTCAAACAGCGTCCGGATCTCCTCTTCTGCGTCACGGCGGGCAAAATCTCATTGTAGACGGGCTGCCCCGTAGCTAAGGTTTGGGCAGCTAATACGCTAGAGGCGAAGCGGAATTTCCGCGCGCCAGAGCGTATTTCGCGGCTCGCCCATGCAAAAACATCACGAAAACGTGAGAGCTGCTTAGACGGAATCTTTGGCTTCTTTCGTTTAAGGAAGCGCGCAGCAGGTTAACTGCAAACTGCAGGCCGTTGGCTTGATTGGTAATGTTGTTCGTCTAGTTCGGAATAAGATGGCTGAAAGAATGGTTTCCCGGTACGCGCGCCTGTCTGGCGCGGCGGCGCTCGCGCTCATTATGGCGGGCTGCGCCTCTGTGCCGGAGCGGCCCATTGCCGAAGCGCTCCCGGCGGCCGGAGACGCCTTCCGGGCCGGCGCCAGCGCCGAAGCGGTCAGCGCCGATTGGTGGACAGGCTTTAACGATCCCATCCTGGCCAGTCTGGTGGACGCCGCCCTTGAGGCCTCCCCGGCTCTGCGCGCGGCTGATTTTTCCGTCGCCGAGGCGGAAGCCGCCCTGCGCCTTGCCCTGCTTGGCACCAGCCCGACCGCCACCAGCCGCGCCGGCGTCACCGCCGCCCGCCCCACCGGCAGCGCCGCCGACCGGATCAATGTCAGCGCCACCGGCACCCTCGCCGCCAGCTGGGAATTTGACGCGTTCGGCCGCATCGCCGCCCTTGTAGAAGCTGCCCGGTTCGACACCGCCGCCTCCCGCGAGCTGCGCCGGGACATCGCCGTTACCCTCGCCTCGGAAACTGCGCTGGCCTACATAAACCTCCGCGGCGCCGAAGCCCGGCTGGAAGTCGGCCGCCGCAATGCTCGGACCCAGGAGGAAGGTCTCGACCTTGTCCGCACCCTCGTTGACAATGGCCGCGCCACCCAGCTGGACCTTGAACAGGCCGAATCCCAATATCGCACAACGCTGGCATCCCTGCCCGTCTATGAGGCAGACCGCGAAGCCGCCATCAGCCGCCTGGCCGCGCTGACGGCCGCGCCGGCCAGCGCAGCCGACCCGCTGGTAGAGCAGCTCGCCGCCACGCCCGGCCTTATCCCAGCCCTCAGCACGCCCCTGGCCGCCGGCACCCCCGAAGAGCTGCTCCGCCGCCGCCCCGACATCCGCGTGGCTGAGGCGCAGATCGGCGCTGCCCTGGCGCTCGGGGAAGCCGCCCGCGCCAACCTCTTCCCGCGCATCACGCTCAACGCAAACCTCCTGGGCCTGGTGCGCAATACCGGCGTTGCGCTCAGCGATGAAAGCATCGGCTTCGATTTCGGCCCTGCCATCAGCTGGGCCGGACCGGACCTGCGCGGCGTCTATGCCAATATTGATGCCGCTGACGCCCGCACGGGCCGCCTGGTTGCGAATTATCAGTCTACGGTGCTCGATGCCCTGGCTGATGCCGAGACCGCGCTCACCAATCTTGCCGCCGAAAACCGCCGCACGGCCGATCTTGAAGCCGCGCTCGCCTCGGCCCGCCGCGCCCATGACCTGGCCCGCCTGAGATATCAGGAAGGGCTCGACAGCTACCTCAATGTCCTCGACGCGCAGCGCTCGCTGCTCGACGCGGAAGACCGCCTTGCGGTCAACCGGGCAGAAACCGCCCGGCGCGCCGTCCGCGCTTATCGAAGCCTGGGCGGCATCTGGACCGACGAAGAACTCGCCGCCTTCCGGGCGGGATTAGGATAACCCGATGCTGAAACTCGTCCGCAAGAACCCGTTCAAGACCGCAGGCGCTGCCCTGGCGGCCGTGCTGCTGATCGCGGCCCCCGCCCTCACCCAGCAGCGCGGCGGTGGCCCCGGCGGCCGGGAAGGCGGCCCCCCGCCGAGCAGCGTCTTTGCCGAACCGGCCCGCGAGCAGGTCTTCACCAACCGTGTCGAAGCCATCGGCACGCTCGAGCCCAACGAGCGGGTAGACCTCACCCTCACCGCGTCTGACCGCGTGACGGCCCTCTATTTCGAGGACGGCGACCGCGTGACCAAGGGCAAGACCCTCCTCTCGCTCGCCCAGCGCGAACAGGTTGCCCTTGTCGAGACGGCCGAGGCAGACCTTGCCAAGGCCCGTCAGGATCTTGCCCGCATCGAACCTTTGGCCGAGCGGGGCGCTGTTTCTTCCTCCGAGCTGGATATGGCCCGGCGCAATGTCAGCACCGCCAGTTCCCAGCTGCGCGCCGTGCAATCGCGCCAGAATGACCGCGTCCTGGTGGCGCCCTTTGATGGCGTGCTCGGCTTCCGCCGTGTCAGTGTTGGCTCGCTCATCCGCCCCGGCGATGTCGTCGCCACCCTGATCGACGACAGCGTCATGCGGCTGGAATTCGCCGTCCCCTCCACCTTCATCCGCGTCCTGCGTCCCGGCCTCGAGATTGAAGCCTATACCGGCGACCTGCCCGGCCAGGTCTTCGCCGGCACCGTCGACTCCATCGACAACGCCATCGACCCGGTCACCCGTTCCGTCCGTGTACGTGCCAAGGTGCCCAATCCCTCAGGCATCCTGAAGTCGGGCATGTACATGTCCGTCGGCCTGCAGACCGAGCCGCGCCGCGCCATGTCCGTTCCCGAAGTCGCCCTTCAGCCGCGCGGCCCCGATACCTTCGTCTGGGTCGCCGATTCCAGCGGCCCGCAAACCGTTGCCCGCCGGGTGAAGATCGAACCCGGCCTGCGCCATAACGGCCGGGTAGAGGTCGTCTCCGGCTTGACCCCCGGCCAGATGGTCATCACCGAAGGCGCGCTCCGCGTCCGGGAAGGCGCCCCGGTTGTCATCCTCGATGAAAAAATCCTTCAGCCCTCCCCTGCGGCCCGCAGCGGCGCCGTGAACGGCCCCGCCGTAAACCTGGATTAGGGCGATGATTCTTTCGGACACTTCGGTAAAGCGGCCGGTCTTCGCTTCTGTCCTGTCGATCCTCCTGATCGTCTTTGGCCTCGTGTCCTTTTCGCGGCTGCCGCTGCGGGAGTTTCCCGACATCGACCCGCCGGTCGTCTCGATCAGTGTCAATTATCCCGGCGCCTCGGCTTCGGTTGTTGAAACCCGCATCACCCAGGTCATCGAAGAGCGCATCGCGGGTATCGGCGGCGTCCGCTTCATCAATTCGCGCTCGCGCGATGGCCGCGCCAACATCTCGATCGAGTTTGACGTCAACCGCGACATTGACGCTGCCGCCAATGATGTCCGCGACCGCGTCTCCAGCATAGCCAACCGGCTACCCCCCGAAGCGGATGCGCCCGACGTCCAAAAGGCCGACGCTGACGATGATGTCATTCTCTGGCTGAACTTCGCCAGTGAGCAGATGAGCACGCCGGAACTCACCGACTATGCCAACCGGTTTTTGATCGACCGCTTCTCGGCAATTGACGGCGTTGCCCGTATCCAGGTCGGCGGCGCCCGTGACTATGCCATGCGCGTCTGGCTTGACCGGCGGGCCCTGGCTGCGCGTGGCCTGACCGCCGGAGACGTCGAGCGGGCCCTGCGCGCAGAAAATGTCGAAGCCCCGGCCGGCACGCTGGAATCGGGCGCCGTCAGCTACACGCTCCGCATTGACCGCTCCTTCCGGACCGCTGAGGATTTTGCCAGCCTCGTGATCGCCCAGGGCGAAGGCTATCTCGTCCGCCTCGGGGATGTTGCCCGGGTGGAACGCGGCACCGTGGACGACCGCACGATGTTCCGGGGCAATGGCGAACCGATGGTCGGCCTCGGGATCGTCAAACAGTCGACTGCAAACACCGTTGAAGTTGCCAACGGCGCCAAGGCGCTCGCCGACGAACTCAACGCCACCCTGCCAAATGGCATGCAACTCTACCGCGCCTTTGACAGCTCTGTCTTCATTGAGGCCTCCATCCGCGAGGTATGGACTACGCTCGGCATCGCCGTGGTGCTTGTCACCCTCGTCATCTTCCTCTTCCTCGGCAGCTTCCGCACGACAATCATTCCGGCCATCACAGTCCCGGTTTCGGTGATCGCCACCTTCATCGTGCTCTACAGTCTCGGCTTCACGTTGAACCTGCTCACCCTGCTCGCGCTCGTGCTCGCCATCGGCCTGCTCGTGGATGATGCCATCGTCGTGCTCGAGAACATCCACCGGCGGATGCAGGAAGAAAACGAATCTCCCCTCGTCGCGGCCTTCAATGGGGCCCGCCAGGTCGGCTTCGCGGTCATTGCCACCACCATGGTCCTGATGGCCGTGTTCATTCCCATCACGCTGATGGAGGGCAATACCGGCCGTCTGTTCACGGAATTTGCCGTCACGATTGCCGCTGCTGTCGCATTCTCGAGTCTCGTGGCGCTCACCATGTCGCCGATGCTGGCGTCCAAGATCCTGAAGCCCCACGCCGAGTCCCGCTCCGGCCCCCTCTCCGGCTTCATCCAGGGCATCGACCGCTTCGTTGACAAGGTCCGCAGCGTCTATTCCCGCATCTTTGACTTTTTGGTCCGCCGGCCGATTGCCATCGCGCTCGCCACGCTCGCCATCATGGCTGGCAGCTGGTTCCTCTTCCAGGATCTGGACAGCGAATATGCCCCCCGCGAAGACCGCGGCAGCTTCTTCATGTCGATCCGTGGTCCTGAAGGCGCCTCTTTCGAATATATGGAGCGCTATTTCGACGAGATTGAGCGCCGGCTCCTGCCCTACACCGAATCGGGGGAAATCAGCCGCCTTCTCATCCGTGCCCCAGGCTTTGGTTCCGCCGCCGCCTATAACCAGGGCAACGTCGTGGCCGTTCTGGCAGACTGGGACGAGCGCCGCCCGGCTGACGAGATCATCAACGAGATCAACGGCAAACTGTCCGACCTTCCCGGCATCCGCGGCTTCGCCATGATGCGCCAGGGCCTCGCCGGGGGCGGCGGCAAGCCTGTCCAGTTCGTCATCGGCGGCCCCTCTTATGAGGATCTCGTCGTCTGGCGCGATATCTTCCTCGCCGCCATCGAAGCGGATAATCCCGGCATCGTCGACATCGACTGGGATTACAAGGAAACCCAGCCGCAATACCGTATCCAGATCAATTACGAGCGCGCCGCAGACCTCGGCGTCACGGTCGCCGAAATCGGCACCACGCTGGAAACCATGCTCGGCTCGCGGCGCGTGACCACCTATCTCGACAATGGCGAGGAATATGATGTCATCGTCGAAGGTATCCGCTCGGAGCAGAACACGCCCACCGATGTGCAGAACATCTATGTCCGCTCGGCCCGCTCCGGCGAGCTGATCCCCCTCTCCAGCGTCATCACGCTTCAGCCCTTTGCCGACAGCCCGACGCTTAACCGCTACAACCGCGTGCGCGCCATCACCATCGATGCCGATCTCGCCCCCGGCGTCACCCTCGGCACGGCGCTCGACGGCATGGAGCGTATTGCCCGCGAGGTTCTGCCCACCGAAGCCACGATCGATTTCAAAGGCCAGTCACTGGAGTTCCGCTCAGCCGGCGCCTCCATCGCCTTCGTCTTCGTCATTGGCCTCCTGATCGTCTTCCTGGTCCTCGCCGCCCAGTTTGAAAGCTGGATCCATCCGCTGGTGATCATGCTGTCGGTGCCCGCCACCCTTGCCGGCGGCCTCTTCGGCCTCTGGCTGACAGGGCAGACCCTCAACATCTACACCCAGATCGGCCTCATCATGCTGATTGGGATCGCGGCCAAGAACGGCATTCTGATCGTCGAGTTCGCCAACCAGCTGCGCGACGAGGGCAAGGATTTCGATACCGCCCTGAAGGAAGCCGCCCTCGCGCGCCTGCGCCCCATCCTGATGACCGGCCTCACCACGGCGGCCGGCGCCGTCCCGCTGATCATCACCAGCGGCGCGGGCGCCGAAACGCGCATCGCCATCGGCATCGTGATCCTCTTCGGCTCACTCGCTGCCGTCACCGTGGCCCTGATCGTTGTGCCAACGGCGTACACGCTGCTCGCCCGCCGCACAGGCTCGCCGGGCGATGTGACCCGCAAGCTCGAGGAAGAACTCGCCGCGCCCGCGCCAGCGCCGCATCCGGCAGAGTAAACACCCCGCCCCGCCGGCCCTGCCGCGCTGCGCCTTGCCTTTCCGGCACAGGCTTCGCATAGACATGCCCGCCCCTTGCGCGCTGTTAGGGGCTTGTGAACATCGTCTTGCGTAGAGTTCTTCGGTCATGAACCTCTTTTTCCGGTTCCTTCGGATTTTCCTGCCGGCTTTCTTCAGCCGCGCCCACACGCACCTGATGGACCTGCACATCATCCGCTCGGCCGTCTGGCTGGGCGATCAGGACCCGATGGGCCACATGACCAATTCGCGCTACTCTTCCTTCACTGACCTGGCGATCATGAACTATATGGGCCGCACCGGCGCCCTGAAGGCCTTCCGCAAGCGCGGCTGGCTGCCCGTGATCCAATACGAATCCTTCGCCTATCTGCGCATGCTGCGCTATCCGCAGAAGTTCGAGGTCCACACCCGCCTCACCGGCTGGGAGGGCACCCGCCTCGTCTTCCAGCACAGCTTCATCGCCGCCGATGGCCGCGTTCATGCCGAAAGCACGATGGTCGCCCGCCTCACCGGCCGCAAGAAACTCCGCGTCACCGCCGACATGGCGATGGAAGCCCTCGGCGTCAGCCTGGAAAGCCCCCCGCTCTCCCCCCAGGTCCAGGCCATTCTTGAAGACCTGAAAGCTCGCGCCGCGTGACCAGCCCCCGCCCCCTCCTGATCGACTGTGATCCCGGCATCGACGACGCCGTCATGCTGATCATGGCCCTCGGCTCGCCCAGCCTAGACGTCCGCGCCATCACCACCGTCGCCGGCAATGTCCCCCTGCGCCTCACCAGCCGCAATGCGCGCCTCGTCTGCGAGCGGCTCGGCCGGCCGGACATCCCGGTCTTCGCCGGCTGCCCCCGCCCCCTGCTGCGCGCGCCCGTCACCGCCGAAGACTTCCACGGCGAAAGCGGCATCTACGGCATCGAAATTACCGAGCCAAACGTCCCGCTGAAACCAGACCATGCCGTTGACGAGATCATCCGCCAGCTGAAATTCATGCCCGACGCCAGCCTCACGCTGGTCGTCACCGGCCCGATGACCAACATCGCCTGCGCCCTCGTCATGGCGCCGGAGATCGCCCGCGCCATCGCCGAAATCGTCATCATGGGCGGGGCCGATACCGAAGGCGGCAACATCACGCGCTTTGCCGAATTCAATGTCTTCGCAGACCCCCACGCCGCCGCCATCGTGCTGGACACCGGCATCCCGGCCACGATCCTCAGCCTCGACGCCACCCATCAGGTCCGCGCCACAGAGGATCGCATCGCGCGCCTCGCCGCCATCCCCGGCCAGCGCGCCGCCATGATGGTCTCCCTGCTCAACGCCGCCAACAATCTGGAGGCCCGCGCCCGCCCCGGCACCAAGGTGCCGATGCATGATCCCTCCACCATTGCCTGGCTGATCGCGCCGGAGATGTTCGAAACCGTCCCCGCCCGCATCAGCGTCAATGTAAAACCCGGCAAGGAGTTTGGCCGCACGCGTGTCAAACCGTCGAAGAAAGGCCCCCATCGCTGGGTCACGAAGGTGGATGCCGATGCCTTCTTTGCACGGATCGAA
>NZ_PNMA01000021.1 GCF_013823385.1 Hyphomonas sp. | reverse complement strand
AGGTCCCCTCCCCATGAAAATGGGGAGGGATAGGGTGGGGGCGCTGTCCGCTTCAAATGCCGTTGGAGTTTTTGCCGGAAAACTCCAAAAAACTCCAACGGCGCTCCAACGGGCCGCCTGATTATCCGATCTCGGATCGTCCGGTGGTGGCGAATTTCAGGATGGCGGCGGTGAGGCGGGTGAGGTCTTCTTCGCTGATGCCGTAGGCAGGGGAGAGGTAGACCGTGCGGCCGAGGGGGCGGATGAAGGTGCCCTGGTCGATGAACCATTTGCGGGCGGCCTCCAGAGGGAAGGGCTCTGCCATTTCCACCGCGGCGACGGCGCCGAGGACGCGGACATCGGCGACGCTGTCCATTTCCTTTGCGGGGGCGAGGGCGGCGGTGAGCGTGGTTTCGAGTTTCTTGACGCGCTTGACGAGGCTGCCATCGGCAAAGAGATCGAGGCCCGCATTGGCGACCGCGCAGGCGATGGCGTGGCCGGTATAGGTGGGGCCATGCATCAGGGCGTGGTCCGGATTTTCCGAATGGAAGGCCGAATACACTTTCGATGAGGCGATCGTGGCGGCCAGCGGCGTGATGCCGCCGGTGATGGCCTTGCCGAGGCACATGATATCCGGCGTGACGCCGGCGCGATTGGCGGCAAACATTTCGCCGGTGCGGCCAAAGCCGGTGAAAATCTCGTCGAAGATCAGCAGGACGCCCGCCTGATCACACAGGCGGCGGAGGGTTTTCAGCACTTGCAGGCTGTGCATCCGCATGCCGCCGGCGCCCTGGATCAGCGGTTCGATCAGGATGGCAGCGATCTTCTTGTCGGTGGCCAGCAGGGTTTCGAGGGCGCGGATCTGGTCGCGCGTTTCGGGCAGGGCGACGACATATTGCTCGGCCAGCGCGCCGCGGAACATGTGGTGCATGCCCTCATCAGGGTCGCAGACCGACATCGTGGCCAGCGTGTCGCCATGATAGCCGCCAAGGAAGGAGACGAATTTGGTGCGCGAGACGCCGGCGGTGTTGCGGAAATACTGGATGGCGATCTTCATCGCGACTTCGACGGCGACGGAGCCGGATTCGGTGAAGAAGACGCGGGAGAGGTCGCCCGGCGTGAGGGCGGCGAGGCGGCTGGCGAGACGGTAGGCGGGCTCATGGGCGAGGCCGCCGAGCATGATATGGGGCATCTTCGCCATCTGGGCGCGGGCAGCCTCCAGCAGCTCGGCGCGGTTATAGCCGTGCACGGCGGTCCACCAGCTGCCGACGCCATCGACCAGCTCGCGGCCATCGGCCAGGTAAAGGCGGGCGCCTTCGGTGCGCGAAATCGCAACCGGGGCGGGCAGGGTCCGCATCTGGGCGTAGGGCAGCCAGATATGTTCCAGCCCTTCGGTGAACCAGTCTTTCGGGTCTGCCATCTTCAGCGCTCCTAAAGGGTCCGTTGCTGCGGGCATTCGCCTCTTGGCACGGCCCGCGTGCATCCCCTAGGACAGGCGCGGCAGAACGGCCAGAGGATTGTAAGCCCGATGACATCTTTTGAACGGCTGAAAGCCCATGCCGAGCAGAAGCTCGCCCAGCTTGAGGCCAGCGGGCAGCGCCGCAGCCTCACCGAAACGGCGCGGGAAGCGGGCGGGCGGGCCGCGCGGGCGGGCAGGCGCGTGATTTCCTTCTGCGACAATGATTACCTTTCCCTCTCGCATGATCCGCGCGTGACGCAGGCCGCCGCCGAGGCGGCGCTGGCCCATGGCGCAGGCAGCGGGGGATCGAGGCTGATTACCGGCAATCACCCGCTCAACAGCGCGCTGGAGGCGCGGCTGGCGGCGCTCAAGGGCACCGAAGGGGCGCGGGTGTTCGGTTCGGGCTTCCTCGCCAATCTGGGGACCATCCCGGCGCTGGTGGGCAAGGGCGATACGATTGTCATGGATGAGCTGGCCCATGCCTGCATGCATGGCGGGGCGAAGCTTTCGGGGGCAGAAATACGCCTCTTCCGGCACAATGATGTGGCCGATGCGGCGCGGCTGATGCAGGGGGCGCCGGGGCAGGTGCTGGTGCTGACCGAGACCGTGTTTTCGATGGATGGGGATGTGGCGCCGCTGGCAGAGCTTGGGGCGCTGGCGGAGGCGGCCGGGGCCTGGCTGATGACCGATGACGCGCATGGGCTGGGCATCTCGGCGCAGGAGAACCCCGCGCAGATCCAGATGGGCACGCTTTCCAAGGCGGTGGGCGGGTATGGCGGTTATGTCTGCGGGCCGGCGGCGCTGATGGACCTGCTGACCAGCCGGGCGCGCAGCTTTGTGTATACGACCGGCCTGCCGCCGCCGGTGCTGGCAGCCGCGATCACGGCGCTGGACATCCTCAAGGCGGAACCAGAACGGGCGGCGAAGGCGCGGCGGCATGCCGCCCTGTTCTGCGCGCTGATGGGCCTGCCGGCGCCCGAAAGCGTGATCGTGCCGATCATCATCGGGCCGGAAGCTGAAGCGATGCGGGTGTCGGCCGCGCTGCTTGAGCGGGGATACCTTGTGACGGCCATCCGCCCGCCCACCGTGCCGGCGGGGACGGCGCGCCTGCGCGTGACCTTTGCGGCGGGGCATGAGGAAGCGGACGTTCGCGCCTTTGCCGGCGCGCTGAGGGACATCATGGAGCAGGCATGCGCGGCTATTTCGTAACAGCCACCGGCACGGATATTGGCAAGACATATGTCAGTACCCGGCTGATCGAGGCATGGCGCAACCGGGGCATGCGAGCCGAGGCGACCAAACCCCTGATGAGCGGCTTTGCTGAAGACGCGCTGGAACAGTCCGATGCCGGACGATTGCTGGTTGCGATGGGTAGGGGGGTAACACCCGCATCGGTTTCGGAAATCTGCCTGCACCGGCTGGCCCCGCCGCTGGCGCCGAATGTCGCCATGCGGCAGGCGGGGATTGCGCAGAGCTATAGTGAAATCAGGGGATTTGTGGACCGGCGGCTGGCGGTTGGCGCGGCGGATGTGCATCTGGTGGAGGGGGCTGGCGGGGTGATGTCGCCGCTGACGGATGACACGCTGCAGATCGACCTGATGGCGGACCTGCGACTGAAAGTTATTCTCGTCACTGCGCCCTATCTCGGCTCCATCAGCCATACGCTGACCGCGATGGATGCCCTGCGCGCGCGGGGGCTGGAGATTGCGGCGCTGGTGGTTTCGCAACCTTCCCCCTGCGGAGGAGAGCCCCTCGCTTTCCTCGAAGAGGTGCTCCGGTTCAGGCATGTGCCGGCCCTGGGGATGGCGCACGGCCAGCACGCCGAATCCCTGACTCTGTTGCTGTTGCAACAGGATGCGGAGCATTAGCGTCGCTTTCCGTTTGAAATTTCGCGCGCCACTTCTATAATGTTACGTAGATTCCCTGAGTGACCAAGCCGGTTCTCCGGATCACTTGGATTTAACTCCAACTCTCATCCGGAGATAATCCGATGGCGGACCAAAAGCCTGAAAAGCGCGAAAGAAGATCCCAGAAAGACCGCAGCGAAAGCATGCAGCGCAAAGTTCTGGATGCAACGCTGCGCTGTATCGGGGAGCGGGGATATATCGGTGTATCGCTGCAGGACATTGCTGATGCGGCAGGCGTTTCCAGGGGCGCGATTACCCATCACTATTCCAGCAAGATCGAGCTGACTTCATCTGCCATCCAACATTTTGTACACTGGCGCTATGAGAAGGTTCACCGCGCCTTTGAGGGCAAGACGGATCTGGATCTGCGCGGGCGCCTGGATGTGCTGTGGGGCGAGTTCCAGGAGATCTTTCCGATCATGTTCGAGCTGATCGTTGCCCTGCGATCGGACAAGGAATTGCTGGCGCTCTACAAGCGCTCTGCGAAGACCCGCATTGAAGAAGTCATCACGGGCTATGATGAATTCTTTCCGGAGCTTTCCGGGCTGCGGGTGCCCGGTGTGGTGATCGCCGTGATGGCGGCGTTCTACAGGGGCGTGTATATCGAAAGTGTCTCCCGCGATCCTGCCTATATTGAAGAAATGAAGCAGGTTTTCCAGGATATGCTGATGAAGTATCTGGCGCTCGATGATCGACAGCCCGGCGCTGCGGCCTAACCGAAGGGATTGTCGCCATAGACGGTCTTGCCCGCGCGCCGGTGCACGTCCCCCTCAGCGCGGCCGCAGATGGACAGGGCGGTGAGGGCATACATCAGCGTGCATTTGAAGAAATCTTCCGGCGAAGGGCGCCAGCGGACCGGGCCGAATGTGATGGCGGGGACGCGGTGCATGTTGAACACGTTATGGTCGCGCCACATGCTGGAATAGACCGGCTTGGCGATTTCAACGGGCTGTCCGAGTACGGACTGGACGGCGGCGTCGACGCCGGCCACCAGCGGCGCGACTTCGGCGTCATCGGCCTCGTAGCCATGGCTGACATTGACAGGCTCTACCTCGAACTCGATGCCCGGCAGGGAACGCATCACCGCTTCCAGCTCGTGCAATACCTGGGCAGCCTTCTGCTTTGGCGTAAGATCGCAGCAGACATAGAGGGCGGCGATTTCGGTTCCCCCGCTATGGGGGGAGCCGGCCTGGACGCAGCTGATCGTAGCCTTGGGGATGGAGGTGCCGCCCCTGGCGCGGTAGACGTTGCCGGCTTCGTATTCGAGCGACCAGGCGTGGAGCGCTTCGATGACGGGCCCGAGATGGTAGATGGAGCTGGGATGATCAGCGGTGGCCCTGGGCGCGTTCAGGAGCGGACGAAAGATGGACTGTCCGTAGAGGCGTATACGGAACATTGCGCTGCCGCAGCCGAGCCAGGTGACGCCGAAATCGGTGCCCTCGGCGGCGATGGCAAAATCGGGCGCGACGCCGCCATGATGGAACATGTAGTGGGCGCCGATTTCCTTGCCCATATGGTCGATGCCGCCATGTTCCTCGATGGGCTCGGGGCCGCATTCGCCGGGGCAGGCGGTGAGATACATGCGGCCGGCGAGATCGTAGCCGGCCTTTCTGAGCGCCTTGGCGGCCATCAGCATGCAGGACATGGGGCCGCGATCATTGGCGACAGCATAGCCATAGAACTTGCCATCTTCCAGCCAGCATTCGCGCCATTCGCGGTTTTTCACGCTTTCAGGCCGCCTTGTCTTGGCGAGGATCACGGGGTCGGCAGGCTCGCTCTCGGTATCCAGATGCGCCGTGAACAGAAGGTTTTTTCCCGGCCCGTTGCCGCCATAGCTGCCGATGACATTCTGGCGGTGGGGTACGGCGCCCACGCTGAGCGGGCGGAAGCCCTCGCGCTCCATCCAGTCATGGACAAAGGCGGAGGCTTCCGCTTCGCCGGTTGACGGGCTGTAGATGTTTGCCAGGTCGAGGATGAGCGTTTTCAGCTCCTCGATGTCTATGGCATCGGAAATTGCCTGTACGTCTTCCGGGGAGACCCCGGCGCCCAGCGCGGTATCGAGCAGTCCGTCGGCCATGAGGGGTTCCCTCTCCGTTAGTCTGTTGTCTGATTATGCGGGTTCGTGGCTTGCTGCCGGAAAGGTCTGGCGCAGTTTGGGCAGGATGCTGCCGAACATTTCGAGGCCGGTCTTGTAGTCGGGGAAGATCAGCATGACGCCATCAAGATCGCAGGCTTCAATATAGGCCTCGATCTTCTCGCGGCAGGTTTCGGGCGAGCCGACAACGGTGTGGTTCTGGCTGGCGCCCATCTTGCGGGCCGCAGCGGCGAGGCTGTCTGGCGCGAGGCCCCAGCTTTTCATCTGGGCCATGATGGCGCCGAGATCCTTGCCATCTTCAAAGCGTTGCAGCATGGCTTCAGCCTTGGCGTCGCTGTCGTCATGGATGACGGTACACATGGAGCAGACGCGGATGGTCTTGCCTTTTTCAGCGGCGATCTCGCGGGCCCGCTTGCTGAAGCCCCGGCGTTCCTCCACGCTGCGCCCGCCGATGAAACAGGCATCGGCATGGGAGGTGGAGAAATCAAAACCGCGATCGGATTGGCCGGCGGCGATGAGATCCGGACGCGGCTTTGAGATAGGTTTGGGATCGGACTGGCAATCTTCCATATCAAAGAAGCGGCCCTTGAAGGTGACGCTCGGCTCGGTCCAGAGGCGCTTGATGATGGTGATCCATTCTTCCGTAAGCTGATAACGGTCGGCATGGGTGAGGGTGTCATCCCAGGCGCCCATCTGGGAGAATTCCTCGCGGTAGGCGCCGGCGACGATGTTGAGGCCGGCGCGGCCATTGGAGATGTGGTCCAGCGTGGTGACCATCTTGGCGACGACGCCGGGATTGGAAAGAAGGGCGTGAACGGTGGCCCATACCTTCACATTCTTCGTGACCTCGGCGAGGCCGGCCATCATGGTCATGGATTCCATGGATGTGGCCCAATGGTTCGTCTCGCCGCCAAAGCCGCGGAATTTCGACATCGACATGATGAAATCCAGGCCGATGCGATCCGCGATGATCGCCGCTTCCCGGTTGGTCTGGTAGAGGCCGTCGAGCGGGGGCGTGTTCTTCGAGATGATCCACCCGCCATTGGCGATGGGCAGGAAGACACCGAACAGTTTGTGACTGGGCAACATGGTTTTTCGCTCCACGTATTGGATTTCAGGCGGTTCTTTCGGCGATGGCCGGGGTATCGAGGGCGGGGGCGGCGGTCTCCGCTTCCGGGCTTTCGCCCCGCTTTGGCGCGCGCATCATCACCACGGCGACCCAGACGATGGCGGCCACGGCAGAGAGGATCAGGAACATCAGGATGAAGTTTCCCGTCAGATCACGGATGACACCGCCAATCGTTGGACCGAGAGCAGAGGCCGCGCCGACGAGGCACATGGAGGAGAAAAGCTCCAGATTATGGCGCTGGCCGAAATAGTTCATCATCAGAACGGTGCAGGAGAGGGCCGTGAGGCCGAAACCGATGCCTGTGCCGATGGCGTAGATCAGCAGGATGGAATGGGAGTTTGACGTGGCCAGCACGGCGCAGCCGATGGAGGTGGCGGCGAGGGACACGATCATCAGATAGCGCGGATCAACCCGCTCGCCGAGGAAGCCGCCGCCGATGCGCGTGAGCACGGCGATGAAGGCCTCCAGGCTGAGCATGGCGCCCGCGGTTTCATTCGAGACGCCGCGCTCCACGAGATGGCCGACCGAGAGGCTGGTGACGGTGACCAGGGCCATCAGATTTGCGAAATAGGCGGCCACCAGGATCATGTATTGCGGGGTGCGCATGGCTTCCTTCACGCCCCAGTCGACGGGCGTGATGTAGACGCGGGACGGCTTGGCGGCGGCGGCTGGTTCGCAGGTGGTGCCGGGGGCGGGCGCAGGCTCGATCTTCTTCTCGATGGCCGGTTCTTCGAGTTCACGCTCCGCAGGCTGAGCAAAGCGTTTGTCGAGGCCGATGATGAGGCCGCCGGCGATGCCTGTGGCGAGGAGGAGGAGGGACTGGTAGACCCAATAGTCGCGCCAGACCTGGCCTTCGACCGAGAGGACGGCCATGACCATCCAAGGGCCGAAGACGTTTCCAAAGCCGCCGATGGTGAAATAGAGGCCGAGCGCGGTGGAGCGGTTCTTGAAATGGCGGCTGATGACGAAGGTGGACGGGATGGTGCCCAGCATCTGATAGGCGACGCCGCAGATGGCCGCGGCGACGAAATATTGCAGCAGGCTGCTCACCGAACTCATCGTGTAGAGGCCAAGCGCCATCAGCAGGGCGCCGCAGATGAGCGCGAGGCGGACGCCGAACTTGCGGATGAGCAGGGTGGGCAGGAGGGAGGAGCCGCCGCAAGCCGCGCCGAGGATGGTAAAGCCGAGGCCGGCCTGGGACCAGCTCCACTCAAGCTCTGACACCATATGGGGCAGGACGATGCCGAGGGAAGAGAAGGTGGCCGCGCTGATCAGCAGGTCCAGCGTGCTGAGCGTTGCCAGATGGCCTCCGGCCAGCGGAGACACGGAGCGGACGGATTTGAAGATTCCGGAAGTCAGCATCTGTCTCTCTCTTGCGCTTCAATTCTTTTTAGCGGGGGCCGCGTTGCAGATCGCGGGCCAGGGTTTCGAAATCTGACATTTCAGACAAAATGTCAGAAACTGCGTCAGATATGGTTGGTGTTGCCTATCAATTGACCATCGGGCGGGCATGACGGGCGCTCCGGATCAGGCAGCGCCCGGCCGGGCGCCGGGGCTGCGGGTGAAGAGGACGAGGGCCGCGCCTGTGAGCAGGGCGGCGGCGAGGCCGGAGAGGGCGAGGGGGAGGCGGTATCCCATCCCGTCCAGTACCGCGCCGGTGGCCAGCGCGCCGAGGGCGGGGGCGCCGCGCATCAGCGCGCCCCAGAGGCTGAGCACGCGGCCGGAAACCGATTCCTCCGTATCCAGAACCATGACCAGCTGGGAGGTGGCCGCGCTGATACACATGAAGAAGCCGAGGATGGTGGCGGCCAGCGTGGCCGAGAGGATGCCCGGCGTGGCCGAAAAGGCGATGAGCGAGAGGCAGGCGGCGAGCGACGACCAGAAGAACATTATCGCGGGCCGGGCCGGCGCGTTCAGCGTGACGATGACCGCGCCGATGACGGCGCCCGCGCCGACGCCCATGATCAGGTAGGAATAATCCTGCACATTGCCGCCGAAGAGGCGGTCTGCGAAGGCGGGCATCAGCTCGTAGACGGGGCGCACGAGGAAGGCGGTGGCGGCGAAGATCAGGAGAACCGGCGTGACGACGCTGTGGCTGGAGGCGGCCTTCATGCCGGTCCAGAGCTGGCGGAGGAAGGCTTCGCGCGGGGGGAAGCCTGTGCCGGAGGCGTGGAGGTGCCGCAGGCTGAGGACCGTGGCGATCATCACGAGGGAGACGGCGGCATTGATCCAGAAGATCGAGGCGGGACCGGGCCAGATGACGAGCGGACCGGCGAGCGCCGGGCCGAGGAAGCGGGTGACGTTGACGGAGATGGCGGTCATCGACATGCCAGTGGGCAGGCAGTCACGCGGGGTGGCGTCGCGCAGCAGCAGCGTGCGCGCGGATTCCTGGAGGGCGGCAGCGATGCCGCCGGCGGCTGTGAGCGCCATCAGCAGCAGCGGCGTGGAGAGGCCGAGGAAGACGGCGAGACCGGTGGCGACGGAGATCAGCAGCGCGGCCATCTGGCAGAGGAGGACGATCCGCTTACGGTTCATCCGGTCTGCCAGGACGCCGCCAAGCGGGCCGAAGAAGAGGCCGGGGAGAAGTTCGGCGCTGGCCAGGAGGCCGAGCCAGGTGGTTGAGCCCGTCAGTTCCCACATGATCCAGCCGAGCGCGATGCGCTGCATCCACTGGCTGGCCATCATGGCGGTGGAGGCGAGGAAGAGGCTGCGATAGGCGGTGTCGGCCATGACGCGAACGAGCGCGGCCGTGCCGGTCAGGTGGGGGGCGCCGCCTTTTTCGGGAGGGCTCATGAGCGCCCTTCGGGAACGGGTTCGCGCGGATCGAGACACCAGATATTGCCGCGATGATAGGCGAGCGGCGCGGCGGCCTTGTTGGAGCCGAGCTCCAGCACACGGCCGACGACGATCTCATGATCACCGCCCTCATGGATGGCGTGAACCTCGCAATCGAACCAGGCGACGGAGCCTGCGAGTATAGGCGCGCCGGTGGTCGCGGGGGCGTGAGCGACGCCCTGGAAGCGGTCTTCCGCGCTCTTGGAGGAAAAGCGGCGCACAACTTCCATATGCGTTTCGGAAAGGATGTTGACGGCGAAGAAGCCCGCGCTGCGGATGGCTTCCAGCGAGCGGCTTGACCGGTCGAGGCAGACGAGCAGCAGGGGCGGGGCCTGCGAAACGGCGGAGAAGGCGTTGACAGCGGTGCCGGCGATCCGGTCACCGCTCAGTGTCGTGACGACGGTGACGCCGGTGAGGAAGCCGCCCATGGCTTCGCGCCAGAGGGATGCGTCGATGGGGTGGGACATGTCTGCCGTCTCCTCTCAGCCGAACGGGTTGTCGCCATAGACCGGCTTGGTGCGCTTTGTCTTGGCCTCGCTGCCAGCCTTGCCGCAAAGGGCGAGAGCGGTGAGGGCGTAGATCAGCGCGCTTTTGGCCAGATCATCCGGGGTCGGACGCCAGCGTTTGAAGCCTGTGGTGATGGCCGGCACGCGGTTCATGTTGAACACGTTATGATCGCGCCACATGCTGGAATAGACGGGCGCGGCGCGCTCGACCGGTTTTCCCAGGGTGAGGCGCGTGGCGGCGTCGACCGCGCTGACCAGCGGGGCGACTTTGCCGGCATCGGCCTCGAAACCATGGCGGACGACGACGGGTTCGACATCGAACTCGCCGATCTTTGCCGCGCGCAGGTATTGTTCCAGGCTGCGGTGGACGGCGCCGATTTCCTGATTGGGGGCGAGGCCGACTTCCAGATAGAGCGCGCAGACTTCCGTGCCCGCACCAAAGGCATGGGGCACCCCGCCGCGCACGGCGGAGATCTGTGCCTTGGGATGGGCGGCGCCGCCTGCGGTCTCGTAGCGGCTCTCGGCCTCGAATTTGAGGCTCCAGTCAAGGATCGGCTGGATAGCCGCGCCCATGCGATAGATGGGGTTGGGATGCTGGGCGGCTTTCTTCGGAGATGTGAGGAGGGGCGTGAAGATCGCCTCGCCGTAGAGGCGTATACGGAAGACGGCGTAGCCGCAGCCGACCCAGGTGAGCCCATAATCGCAGCCTTCGGCGGCGATGGCATAATCGGGCGAGACGCCGCCATGGTTGAACACGTAATGCGTGCCGATATCCTTGCCCATGAAGTCGATGCCGCGCGCTTCCTCAATCGGCTCGGGGCCGATTTCGCCGGGGGAAGCGGTGAGATAGAGCCGGCCGGCAAGGTCGAAGCCGCATTGTTTCAGCGCCTTGGCCGCAAAGAGGAAGCACGTCATGGGGCCGCGATCATTCGCGATGGGGAAGCCGTGGAAGGCGCCGTCTTCCAGCCAGCATTCGTTCCATTCGCGCACGTCCAGGGTTTCCGGCCGGAATTTGTAGGCGTCTTCGTCCGGGTTCCAGGTCGGGCTTTCGGTATCCAGATGCGCCGTGTAGAGAAGGCTTTTTCCATCGCCCTTGCCGCCATAGGTGGCGATGATGTTCGGGCGCTCGGGCGTGGCGCCGACCTTGCGGGGCCGGAAGCCTTCCTTTGCCATCCACTGATAGACATATTCGGCGGCCTGCGCCTCTCCGCGCGCGGGGCTGGGGATGTTGCCCAGCTCCAGCGCCACCCGGGTCATCTCTTCCTTGTCGATGGCGGCGGCGAGGGCAGTGGCGTCTTCCTCCGTGACGAGATAGTTCGCCTCTGGCAGATTCGGGAACACGTTACTCATTGGGATACTTTCTTGTTTTTATTCGGCCCAGGCGGCGCAGATTTCGTCAGTGGAGACGAGCGTGGCGCAGTTCAGTGCCAGCGATTGCAGCGCGCTTTCATGGATGCCGGGATCGTAGGCCGCGCAGGCGTCTGTGGGCACGTAGACGAAATAATCGAGATGGAACGCGTCGCGCACGCTGCAATCGACGCAGCATTCGGTGGTCAGGCCGCAGACGATCACGGTATCAATGCCGCGGGCACGCAGGGCGGCGTCAAGGCTTGTGCCGAAGAAGCCACTGTAACGCAGTTTCCAGATGACGGTTTCGCCTGGCTGAGGCGTCGGGCCGACGAAAGCCGAGCCCGGCGCTCCGGCCCGGCAGATCGCCCCGCCGCTGTCTTCGCCGTCGCGGCGGCGGCGCCACTCGCCCCAGACCGGGGAGTCTGTGGCGGGCGTGGTGGCCAGGCCCACAAAGATCACCGGCGTGCCGGCGGCGCGGGCGGCATCCACCAGCCGCGTGGCAGCGCCGACGGCGGGCGCAGTGACGCTCATGTCCAGCCCCGCCTGGCCGAGCACGCCCTCGGGCGAGGCGAAATCGACCTGCATGTCCACCACGAGGACCGCCGTGCGTTCGGGCGCGATCCAGCCAGCGAGGGTGTCAGGATAGGCGGGTTTCGGTTTCACAGGCATTCCTCATCGCAAACACTCCCTTTTCTTCTCCTCTGCCGAGTACCGGTCCTGCAAGCCCAGCGGGAGGGCATTGGGGGAGGCAGCAGGACCGGTTCCCGGCAGGGAGCTCAATTTATCCGTTCTCAGAACTTCTTCTTGAAGGTGACGCGGTATTCCCGGCCGCGCCCCGGCAGGACAGCCATATCGGAATAGCTGTCGGTAACCGGCTGGAAGTAGAGTTCGTCAAAGACGTTGTCGACATTGAAGGCGACTTCATAGCCGTCGAATGCATAGAAGGCAGAGAGGTTTACGGTTTCATAGGCTGGCAGGATGATCGGATCGCGCAGCTTGCCGGCGGTTTCGGAGACGCTGGTGATGCCGCCGGTGACGCCGAACTGGCCCCACTCATAAGCGTCCGACACATAGGAGCCAAAGAGGCTGACCACGGTTTGCGGGACGAGGCGGTATTCGTAATCGCCGGGCTGGCCGATGGGCGAGGTGGCTAGGTTGTAGACGGCATAGGCTGCGCCATAGCCATCGATGGGGTTGAGGCCGGTGGCCCAGACGGGGACATAGCCGAAGCTGGCATCGGGGCCTTTTACGGTGGTTTTCTGGGTGTTGCCGGCGAAGGTGAAGGAGAGATTGTCGGTGGCGAGCCAGCGGGCTTCGAGCTCAATGCCCTTGGCCTCTGTGGCGACGACATTGTTGAACATCGAGAGGCGGGTGCGCGATTGTTCGTAGCCGGAGAGGCTGCCGACGAGCGTTCCGTTCAGAAGCTCGAACTTGACGCCGGCCTCGGTCAACTCGGAGTCGGAGATCCACTGATTGCTGCTGACAAGGCCGGGGGCGATGTCACCGGCCTGGCCAATTTCAAGGGCGGCGGTTTCGGCATAGGTGACATAGGGGAAGAGGCCGAAGGGCGCGTTCAGGCTGAGACTTGCGCTGTAGCTGAACTCTTCCTGCGTCGCATCGAACTCAATGTTGGCAGGGCAATAGCAGAGGGCGCCGGTGTCGATGGTGGTGACATCATACCAGTCATAGCGGCCGCCCAGCAGAAGGTTCACATGTTTGCCGAAGCTGATGTCGGTGAGGCCAAAGAGGCTCTTGTCGGTCCAGCTGGAGTCGACGGTCATGTCCCAGCCGATACCGATATTGCCGGGCTCTACCGAGAACGGATCATCCATGATGTCGTTGGGTGTGGCGCCATAGATGATGTCGCGGCGGTCAAGGGAGATGTAGCCGGAGTTGTAGGTTTCCTTCTTGACCGCGTCCTGGCGGCGATATCCGAAGCCGACCTTGTTGGTGGAGCGGATGAAGCTGTCTTCCGTGCCGGTGGAGAAGTCATAGCTGATGCGGCCTTCTGCGGCCCAGGCGTCATAATCGGCCGGGAAGCCGTAGCTGACGAAGCGCTGGTTTTCCATGTCGTCATAGAACAGCTCGACATTCAGCGCGCTCTCGCCGATTTCCTGTTTGGCCTTGAAATAGAGCGTGTTGGTCGTCGTCTTCGAGAAGTCGGCGTCCGAGATGAAAACCGTGCGGGGGCTGAGCTTTGCCGTGCCGACGCCTTCGGTGAGCTGGAAGCGGGGATTGACGGAAGGCGTGAAGCCGAAATAGCCGACCACGAAGCTGCCGCCGGCCTCGTCGGGCGTGATCCGGCCGTTTCCATCGGTATCAACGACAGTCGTGTTGCGGCCGGTGATATAGGTCTGGTTGTCGATCAGATCCTGGGTGACACGGTTCCAGCCCGGCGTCTGGACGTAGCCGTCCGAGTCGAAATACTGGCCGCTCATGGTGACGGTGAGCGTGTCGGTGACATCATATTCGCCCGACAGCTGGATCATCAGGTGTTCGGGGGAAATGCCTTTATAATAGGAGTCTGAATCTTCGTATTCGACATAGCCATAGACCCCGCCGCGCGTGCCAACAGGAATACCGACCTGGCCATTGGCATTGAACTTTCCATACGAACCGACGGTGACTTCAGCCTGGCCGGTGACTTCATCGCTGCCATTGGCGCGGCCAGTTTTGGGAATGATGTTGATCAGGCCGCCGACCTTGCCGGGGCCGAAAGCGGGCGTGGGCGGTCCACGGACGATGTCTACCTGGGACGCCGCGCCCAGAAGCGTCGGATAGGTGCCCCGGTTCTCGATCCGCTTGAAGCCATTGAAATAGCTTTCTGCCAGTGTGCCGCGCGCGTTCACAGCGCCTTTGACGCCGTAATAGCTGCCGGTGAAGGTGCCCGGCGCGATGGCGATCAGGTCGTCGACCTCCTCGATGCCATAGCGTTCCAGCGTCAGATCGCTGACAAGCGTGGCCGAGCGCGGCGTTTCCAGGAGGGACTTGCCCATGCCGAAGACGCTTTCGCTATTGGATTTCTCCAGGAGACCTACACGGTCGCTGACGACGACAACCGTGTCGAGAACAGCGGTTTCGTCGCCCACATCCTCCGTAGCCGGAGCAGGTCCATCTTCAGCCCAGGCACTGTTGGCAAGGGCAATGGCAGTCAGAACGCTTGTCAGGTAATACAGTGCTCGCATGTCTTGGACCCCTCATAGGCTGCGGCGGGTTGGCTATGAGGTCAGTTCAGGGAGGCGGGGGCGGAAAAACAGCCGCATCTGATATTTGAACTAACATTTCAGTTAACATGTTCAAAATATCGGCACGTCCGGCGCGGCGTCGCCCAGCAATCGTGCGGTGCAGCAATCTGCGGGACTATGGTTTCCGGCAAAGCACAAGGCCTGGCGGCGCTGCAGGAGCCCGCAAAGCCTCCCTCCGGAGACATACTTATAAAGGGCAATGCTCTGCGCACGGCAAAAGCGCTTCACCTGATTGGATATCAATCAAGTAAGTGACTGCCCGAAACCTGTGCGGTTTCTGCAGGCGGGCGCCCGAATTGCGGAAGGATCAGTCGGCGGTCTTGTCGCCCATCACCACGAGCATCGCCTTCATGGCGGCCGAGCCATCGCCCTTGGCAATGGCTTTGGCGGCGATGCGGTGGTTGGCGATGTCTTCCAGCCGGTCTTCATCCGGCCGCGTGGTCATTGAGTAGTACCAGTAGCGGGCGGCCTTGTTGTGGAGGTTGATGACGATCCGCGCGAGGCTGAGATTGTGGCTGGCAATGGCGACGGCGCGGTGGAATTTCTGGTCCATGGCGATGATGGCGCGAAAATCCCGGCGCTTGGCGGCGGCCTCGGCGCCGTCAAAGGCGGTGAGGATCTCCTCGATTTCGGCGCGGGAGGCGTGCTGGGCGGCGAGGAAGGCGGCCTGGGGCTCCAGCAGGCAGCGGACTTCGTAGGCCTGCTGCACTTCCTGCACATCAATGGAGGCAACGATGGTGCCTGAACGGGGGCGGCGCAGCACCATGCCTTCCAGGGACAGCCGGGCGAGCGCGTCGCGCACACCGGCGACGCCGAGATTGTATTGTTTGGCGAGACCGAGTTCGTCCAGCCGCGCGCTGGGGGGGAGGACACCGAGGATGATATCCAGCAGGATCTGTTCATACGCTTTCGACTTCTGAAGGTCCGGCGCCCAGTCCTCAGTGTGGCGGACGTCGCTGAATCCCTGCTGGTGAAACGGAACCATATCTTCCCTGGGCCTTGTTTTTGTTTGTGTGCCCATGTCGTCTGCTCCCTGGTGCCTGCGCATTATTTATGTTGGCAGGCTTTGTTATCGCATTGGTTGTGGCAAGCCCATCCTCAAATTGAGCGGTTTGGGCGTGTCTTATTCTGGGGAGATGCCTAGCTGCTGCGCAGAGACTTCGCCTGATGGCAACTTGGCGCACAGGGGGCAAAAGTCAAACATATCAGCTAACATCTCAGTGTTGCGTATCCCGTGTAAGGCTTGCAGCCTGCTGCCTGAAACCTCACGCGCCGGAGCGACCTGATGACACAAACCCCGACAAAAAACAGAAGCAATACAGGGATCAGCCGGCGCGAGGCGCTGCTGGGGCTGGGGGGTGGGTTTACGCTTCTGGGCGGCTGCGCGGCGACGCGGAAGGCGCCTGATATTGATGCAGTGTTCACCTCCGGCGTGGCGAGCGGCGACCCCACGGCGACCTCGATGGTGATCTGGACGCGGGCCTACAACCCGGATGTGGCGGCGATTCCGGTGGGATTTGAGGTGGCCGAAGACACCGGATTCCGCCGGATAGTGCGCAAGGGAACGGGGCTGGCGACCACAGCACGGGACTACACGCTGAAGGTGGATGTCGAATCACTCGCGCCCGGCAATCGCTACTTTTACCGCTTCCGCGCCGGACAGGCGGTGTCAGGCATTGGACAATTCCGGACACTTCCGGACAAATCCGGACAGAAAGTGCACCTGGCGGTCGCCTCCTGCGCCAATTTCGGCTCCGGCTTCTACAACGCCTACCGGACCATCGCGGAGACGCCCGGCATCGACGCCGTGATCCATCTGGGGGACTACATCTACGAATACGGGCCGGATGGGTATGACGGGGAGACCGGCCGCGCGCTGGGGCGGTTTGCCGAGCCCGCGCATGACGCCGTGACGCTGGAGGACTACCGCGCACGCTTTGCCGCCTACCGGCGCGACCCCGACCTTCAGGCCGCCCATGCCGCCGCCGCGTTCATCACCATCTGGGACGATCACGAGACGGCCAACAACAGCTGGATGGGCGGGGCGGCCAATCACAAGGAAGACACGCAGGGGAGCTGGGCGGCGCGCTGCGAGGCGGCGCTGCAGGCCTACTTCGAGTGGATGCCGATGCGCGATCCAACGCCCGGCGAGGCGGCCAGGTCGCTGACGCGGACCTATGAGTTTGGCGAGATCGCCTCGCTGATCCTGATCGAGTCGCGGCTGACGGGCCGGGGCGAGGCGCTGAGCCTCAGCGGGGTGAGCGATCCGGAGGCCTTCGAGGCCGGGCCGCTGGCAGACCCGGCCCGCACGATGCTGGGGGCGCCGCAGGAAGCGTGGCTGGCTGGCGAGCTGAAGCGCTCGGCCGCTGCCGGCACGGCCTGGCAGGTGCTGGGCAATCAGACCGTGATGGCGCCGATGCGGACACCCGACTACACCGCGCTCCTGCCGGAGGACATTCTGGAGGCCGTGCGCGAGAAGGGCGGCTATTCGGCCCGCTGGGTGGAGCGCTCGAAGCTCGGCCTGCCGGTGAACCTGGATTCCTGGGACGGGTATCCGGCGGCGCGCGAGCGGCTGCTCTCCTGCGCCATCGCGGCGCAGGCCAATCTGGTGGTGCTGTCGGGGGACAGCCATATGTTCTGGGCAAGCGACCTCTACCGGCAGAGCGACGGGGCGTTGGCGGGCGTTGAGTTTGCCACCGGCAGCATCACCTCACCGGGGGGATATGAGAATATCACCAGCGATCCGCGCATCTTCGAGATCGCGGCGCGCGCCATCCCCGAGAAGAACCGGGGCGTGCGCTTTGCCAATGTGAAGGACAAGGGCTTCGTGCTGCTGACGCTGACGCGGGAGCGCGCGCAGGCCGACTATATCGGGATGAGCACGGTGCGCTCGCGCGACTTTGAAGCACGCACCCTGGTGGTGGCGCGCGCAGAGCGCGGCGAAGACGGGCGGGCCGGCGAGCTGACACTTTCCGCAGGCTGATGACCCCGGCGCAGACTGCAGACAAAAAAAGAACCGGCCGCAGCGGTGTGAAGCTGCGGCCGGTTTACAGGAAGAAACCCCGTTAGAAGCGGTAGGTCAGGGCCGCGCCATAGGTGCGCGGCTTGCTGCCATAGCGCACGACGACGTTGGCGTTCGTCGTGACCTGCTGGGTGTAATACTCGTCCGTGAGGTTCTGACCCCAGATGGAGAATTCCCAGGTATCGTTCAGCGTGTAGAGGCCTATCGAACCATTGAGGACGCCGTAGGAGTCGATGTCATAGAGCGGATCATCCGGATCGCCGGCTGTGGACTCGCTCTGCCAGCGGCCGCTGAGCGAGCCGCGCACGCCATAGCGATCCGTAACCGGACGGTTGTACAGCAGGGCCAGGCTGAGGCTCGTCTCCGGGCTGTAGAGGAAGGGATCGCCCGCGCGGCTGGTCGGCAGACCGAAGCTGTCGGAGGTGTCGAATTCCTTGATCTCGGTTTGCAGCAGCGTGAGGCCGCCCATTGCGGTGAGGTTTTCGTTGATGAGCCAGGTCAGCTCCGTCTCGAAACCATAGGCTTCCGATTTGGGCACGTTCTGCAGACGCGAGAGGGCGCGGTAAATCGGGTCCGGGAAGAAGGAGGCTACCTGCTTGTCTTCATAGTCATAGAAGAAGAACGAGCTGTTGGCCTGGAGGCGCTGGTTGAAGAACTGGGCCTTCATGCCGACTTCATAGGCCAGCAGGCCTTCCTGGGTGGCCGGGGCGTTCTGCTCTGATTTGGAGGCGGCGTTCACCGGCGTGGAGGCCGACTTGTAGCCCTGGGTGACCGAGGCGAACAGCAGCATGTTGTCGCGCGGCGTCCAGTTGCCGACGATCCGCCAGCTGACATTATCTTCCTTGGTGCTGGAGGTGACCGGACCGAAGGTGTTGGAGGCAACGTCATAGGTGTTGCAGCCATTTTCCTGCAGCGCTGCCGGCGGAGCCGCAAGGCCGTAGATGCCGGTGAAGAAGACGCGGTTGAACACGTTGACGTTGGGCTGCATGGAGCCGTTCACGTCTGCCGAGCAGCCGGTATAGTTCTGCTTGTCTTCTGTGTAGCGCAGGCCCGTGGTGAGCGAGAATTCGGGCGAAATTTCCCAGTCGATATTGGCGAAGATGCTCTGCGTGGTCGTTTCAAAGTCGCCGCTGTCGCGGTAGGTCTGGAACGAGTTGAGCAGTTCGGCGGCCGTGTAGGGCAGGCCGGTTTCCGGATCGCGGTTCACGAAGGCAACGAGCGGACCAACAGTGGCCGGATCAAAGCCGAGCGCGGCGGGGTTGACGGTGAGGAGATAGGCCGCCGTCGAAATGAAGTTCGAGTTGGCGTTATCGCGCAGCATCGTGCGGTTGGTGTCGAGCGTCTCGTCCTTGCCGTAATAGGCGCCGACGAGCCAGTTGATGCGGTCGGTCTGGCCTTCAAGGCGCAGTTCCTGGCTGAACGACTTGATTTCGCCATCGATATCCTGGTTCAGGATCTGATAGGGCGCGCCGGAGAAGTCGAGGATCGCTTCCCGCTCCAGCTTGTTGTAGCCGGTGAGCGAGACCAGCGTCAGGTCGTTGTCGAAGGTGTAGTTGATGCCGGCCCGGAAGGCGTGGAAGGTGGAGTCTTCCTTGTTGTCATCCGTCATACCCGGAACGCCGGCAATGGTTGCTGCACGGACATTGTAAGGCACCCAGTCCGCATCCCTGGAGCTGCTGGGGCGGTTGTTCTGGAGGAAGGCGATCAGGCCCGGCGCGTTGAAGGCCGAAGTGGCCGATGGGCCGGTTGTGCCCGGCACGATGAAGGTCGGGTTGGTGCTGGGGGTGAGGCCGATGCCCTGAGCGGCAATCGTGTCGGACTTGTTGATCCAGCCATTGTAGCTGAGGTTCACGTCCAGCTTGTCCGTCGGCTGAAGGGCGAGAGCCGCGCGGAAGCCGAGCTTGTCGACGGTGCCGCGGTCTTCATCCGGGCGGGACATCGAGCGCTGCCAGCCCTTGTCGCTGTTCTCGCTGCGGATGGCAAAGCGGGCCTGGACGGTCTCGGAGATCGGCAGGTTGACCATGCCTTCGAGGTTCCAGGTGTCGTAATTGCCGATTTCGGCTTTCGCCATGGCCTGGAATTCGTCGACCGGCTTGTTGGTGACGACGTTGATCAGGCCGGCGGTGGTGTTGCGGCCGAAGAGGGTGCCCTGCGGGCCTTTCAGGACTTCGACGCGGGAAACGTCAAACACCGGGCCGGAGTTCATGAACGGGTAGGGGTAGGCGACCTCATCGACATAGGTGCCGACGGTGGAGGTGGCCGAGAGGTTGATCGTGTTGAAGCCGATGCCGCGCAGCGTGTAGGTCGGCACGCCCTGATAGGACTGGGATACCGAGAAGCCGGGCACGACGGTGGTGAGGTCTTCCACCGAATTGATGTTGAGCTGGTTCAGCGTGTCTTCGCTGAAGGCCTGGATCGCCATCGGAACGTCCTGGGCGGACTCTTCGCGGCGGGTGGCCGTGACGGTGATGGAGCCGAGTTTCAGGTCGGAGTCCGAGCTTGCCGGCTGGGCAGCGGCCGGAGGCGCGGCCTCGGGCGTGGCTTCCTGGGCAAGGGCAGGGGCCGACAGGGTGATCGCCAGCGCCGAGGCACCGCCGAATACAATACGACTAAAGGGTTTTTGACGTTTCATGGATTTCCTCCGCAACGTCTGCTCTGGGAGGGCGGCAGACTTCTGTAATGCTGCACGGTTCCCGTAAGGCGGGGCGGGATACAAGCTATCGAAAGTGATAGTGTGGCAGGGACCTCACACTCGCCTGAGGCGCGCGCGGAAGGCCCCCCTGTTCCGGGGGGAGACGGCAAGGCGCGCATCGGCTGGTGGGGGAGCGGTTTACTTCGGCAGCAGGGCAGCCTCTATGGCAGGGGTGGAAGAGGGACGCGTCCAGGCATGAGAGTGCAGGATCTGAATACGCCGCTGGTGCGGTTTGCCGTGCCGGCGGTGCTGGTGGTGGTGGTGACGGGGATGATGGCGGTGGCGGCGCTGCAACCGGCCACCGGCTGGAGTGACCATGTGCAGCAGTGGCGATCCCCCTTCGCGGTGGGGGCCGGGGTCTGGGTGTCGCTGCTGGTGGGCTTTGGCGCGTGCATGGTGTCGGCCTGGGTGTGGGCGCTGAAGCCGGCAGACCCTGCGGCGATCCTCTTTGCGGTGAGCGGGCTGACGACGCTGATGTTCTCGGCGGCGGCGGTGGTGTGGCTGTTTGCGATGCCCCTGAGTGATGCGGGCTATCTGCTGGCGGGGATCATCAACTGTATCGGCGCATCGGGCTTTGGCATCGTGATGATGTGCCTGTTCATGATCTATCCGGTGAAGCTGCCGGGCTGGCGCTGGATGATGGCGGCCACCGTGCTGGGCTTTGGCGGGGTGACCTATTGGGTGATGTTCGGGCCCTCGCCGGATTTCATGCTGGTGCATCCGATCACCTTCTGGGAGATGGTGGGCATCTTCGCGCTCGTGGGCTGGCAGATCTTTGCGACGCGGGATGATCCGGTGCAGCGCTCGATTGCGCTGTGGCTGGGCGCGGCGGTGGTGCTGGGGGCGGGCGGGTTTATCTCGACCGTGGCGTTTCCGCATACGTTCGGGTTTACGCCGCTGCTGGACGAGAACATCGCCTTTGGCTTTTTCCTGCTGATCTATGTGGCGCTGACGGTGGGGCTGATGCGGTTCCGCGTGTTCGGGCTGGGCGGCTGGGCGTTCCAGCTGATGTTCCACTTCCTGGCCGCGCTGGCGGTGCTGGCGCTGGATCTGGCGCTGATCGGCATCCTTTCCTTCGAGCCGGGGGCGGCGTTCTCCGTGGCGCTGCTGGCGGCGGCGGCGGTGTATCTGCCGATGCGCAGCCTTGCCTGGCGCAAGCTGACCGGGCAGGCACGCCCGGATGAGGCCGAGCTTTTCCGCGCGGTGATCGACATTGCGCTGCGCCCGAGCGGTGAGGAGCGGGCCGGGCGCTGGCGCAAGCTGATGCGGGACATTTTCGGGCCTCTGGAAGTGAAGCCGGTGGAAGAGGCAGTGGCGCGCGTGCGGGTGGAGGATGAGGGCACGCTGATGGTGTTGCCGGGTGTTGCCGACTCTCCGCCCCTGAGCCTGCGCTACAAGAATGGCGGGCGCGGGCTTTATTCGCCCAAGGATGTGACGCTGGCGGCGCAGATCGTGAAGCTGATGCGCTATGCCGAGGAGAACCGGAACGCCTATGACCGCGGCGTTTCGGAGGAACGCGCGCGGATTGCGCGGGACATTCATGACAATATTGGCGCGCAGCTGCTGCGGGCGCTGCACTCGCGCGAGACCGGGCGCAAGGACGCGATGATCCGCGAGACGCTGACCGACATTCGCGACGTGATCAACAATGCCCAGGGCGCCGAGGCACCGATGGAAGATGTGCTGGCCGACCTGCGGGCAGAAACGGCAGACCGGCTGGAGCCGCATGGCATCACGCTTGGCTGGACGCTGCAGGCGGCGCCGGGCGCGCTGCTTTCGCGGCAGAAGGTTCACGCCCTGCGGGCGCTGATCCGCGAGGCAGTGAGCAACACGATCAAGCATGCCGGGGCGCGCGCTGTGGATGTGACGATCCGGCTGGATGCGGACTGGTTGCACCTGAAGGTGGCCGATGACGGCAAGGGCCTGCCCACGCAGACAGCCTCGCTGGGCAATGGCCTTGGCAACATGAAGATCCGTGTGGAGAGCTTCGGGGGCGAAATGACGCTGGAGAGCGAGACGGGAACTTGCCTGGCGGCGCGCATTCCGGTGTTCGAGATGGTGGCGGAGTAGGCAGTCAGCTCCGGTCGGTCGTCAGGCCCATGCGGGTGGCATGCCAGGAGGCTTCGGCGCGGGAGGATATGCCGAGCTTGCGGTAGATGCCCTTGATATAGCTGGCCACCGTATTCTCGCTGAGGTCCAGCGCGCGGGCGACTTCGCCATTGCGCATGCCGCGCCCGATCAGGGCCAGCACATCGCGCTCGCGGGCGGTGAGATCATCATCGGGGGCGGCCGGGCCGGTAAGGCGGAAATGATCCATGATGCGCCGGGCAATCGACGGCGACAGCGCCGGGACCCCATCTGCAATCTGACGAAGCTGACGCACCAGCGTATCCTGCGGCTGGTCTTTGAGGAGATAACCGTTTGCCCCGGCAGACAGCGCGCCGACAATCCAGGCGTCATCGCCCATGACGGTGGTGACCACGCAGATCGTCTCGGGGCTTTCCTGCTTCACCTTGCGCAGCACATCGAGGCCGGAACCATCGGGGAGGCCCAGGTCCAGCATCGCAAGGTCAAACCGTGCCCCGGTGGCGGCGGTGATGCCGCCGCGCACGCTGCCTTCCTCATGCAGGGAGCAGCCGGGAAAGGCCTCGCGCGCGATCTCGCAAAGCCAGGTGCGGGTCTCCGCAACGTCTTCAAGGATCAGGAGGCTTTTCAAGGGTTCGTCCTTTCCTCGCCGTGTGGGGCATTCGTTCTGTTATGGGGCGCTGAGGAGATAGTGTCATATTATCTTCAATACGCCGCGTTGCCGACCCACCGGAACAGGGGGGCGGACATTTCCCGCCGAAGCGTGGCATTTCCCGGCATCTGGTAACAGGAAAGCCGGGCATGACCGATGTGAGAGAAAACAGCCGTCTGGGGCACCTTTTCCGGTCAAGCCCCTTCAGCCGCGACCGGGCCTGTTGGCTGGACGGGCATGTGCTGCGCTGGCGCAGCGGCGTGGAGAGCGGGGCGCTGAACCTGAGCGAGGTGGCCAGTGTGCAGCTGATCCTGCCGCCGGCGGGGCAGGGCACGGCGCGCTGCATCCTTCGCACGGCGGAGGGTGCCTGGCATCGCTTCTCGGATGATTACTGGTTTGGCTGGAACAGGGTGGAGCGCCATCGCTGGGGCACACGGGAGCACCGGCGGGGGAGTTTTCTGGGGCTTGTGGCGGCGCTGGCAAGGCGGGCGCGGAAGGCCAATGCGGCTGTGGCGCTGACATGCGGGCCTGGCCGGGGGCGCCCATTTGCGCCGGAGGAACTGGACCGGATGCGCGGATTTGCAGGTGAGCCGCATGGTCCTCCCCCCGAACAGGGGGAAGACGGAAAACCCAGCGCTGCCTAGACCTTATCCTGGTCCACAGGTCCGGGGGGACGCACGTGGCCCGAGTTGACGCCTGCTTCAGATGACACTCTGCCTTCTGCGGGGCTTGGGGGACGCCTCTCTCGGACCCTTGGCTCCGCAGGTTTTTCGCAGCGAGGGGTGGGATAAGGGCGCGTCAGTTCAGCGCGCAGGGGCTGTTTCCGATTCCCGGATTTGACGCAGGTGCCGGGCTCTGAGAGACAGGCGCCATGCGCGGCATGGGGTTTCTCTCGGGCGGATTGCGGGCACTGGCGGGGATGCTGCTGGTGCTGGCGGTGGCCATGCGCGTGGCGGTGCCGGCGGGGTACATGCTGGCGGAGGACGCCTCCGGGCAGATCCGCATCGAGCTTTGCACGGAGCAGGGTGTGGTGAGCCGCACGCTGGACCTGGCCACTGGAAACTATGTGGAGCCCGGCGAGGACACTCCCTCAGATGACGCGCAGAACGGGCCGAAGGCCTGCGTTTTTGCCGCCGGGGCGCAGATCGCCGTGCCGGCGGTAGACATGCCGGACCTGCAGCAGCTGCGGGTGATCCGCCAGGCGGGGCTGCATCATCCGGCAGCGTTTGAGCTGGCGAGCCGGCTGGCGGCGCCGCCGCCTTATCCGACCGGGCCACCGGTTTTTCTCTGAGCTGATCCGCAGCTGCGCGCGCTCCCGCTGGCGGCGCAGCAAGACCTTGCGCGCGTGCCTGCGCGCGGCCTGACTTCAGAGACAAACCAAGTGAAAACTGAAATGAAAACAAAGCGCCCGGCGACGGCGCGGATGCGCCACCGGCAGATTGGCTGGGTGGCGGCCTTTGTGGCGATGGCCTGGGCGCTGACCGGCTTTCTGCATCCTGTGATGAGCTGGACGGCGCCGCGCCCGGCCGTGCAGACCCCGCCCAGCGGCGGACAAATCCGGACACTTCCGGACATTCCCGGACAGTTCCTGGACAAATCCGGACAGATCCGGACAGTTCAGGTCAGGTTGGTGACCATTGGCGGACGCCCCTACTGGATGGCGACCGACCCTGAGGTGGCGCGCAAGATGGTGGCTGATGCCGTCACGGGAGATCCGGCCCCGGAGGCCGAGGAGGCCCATGCGATTGCCCTGGCCCGGCACTATGCTGCCTTGCCGGAGGCGGGGGTCCGGTCCGTGGAGATCATCGACCGGTTCAACACCGAGTATCCGCAGATCAACCGGCTGCTGCCGGTGTGGCGGGTGGCGTTTGATACGCCCGAGGGGCTGGCGGTGTATGTCGACACCGGGGCCGACCGGCTGGCGGCGGTGACCGATGGGCGGCGGCGGGCCCTGCTCTTTGTGTTCCAGAATGTGCATACGCTGAAGTTCCTGAGCTTTGCCGAGCCGTTGCGGGTGGCGGTGCTGGCAGGCCTGATCCTCAGCGTGATCGCGACGAGCCTGATCGGGGCGGCGCTGCTGCTGAAGGCGAAGGGGCGGGGCCTGCGCAAGGCGCACACGCTGGCGGCCTGGGCGGCGCTGCCGCTGATCCTCATGTTCACGCTGTCGGGGATGTTTCACCTGCTGGTGACGATGGGGCCAGGTCAGGCGCTGCCGCCGCCGGGGGTGTTCAGCCTGGCCGAACTGGAAGCGCCAAGGCCGGGGGCGGGATCGCTCTACGGGCTGACGGCGACGGCGGGGGCGGATGGCAAGCCGCTCTGGCGGATCGAGACGGGCGGGGGCATTGCGTATCAGGGGCAGGCGGAAGGCTATACCGACGCGGACCGGGCACGGGCGATTGCCGGGGCGGGGCCGGAGGCGGCGGTGTCTCTGGTGACGCGGTTTGGCCGGGACTACAGCTTTGCCAACAAGCGCCTGCCGGTGATGCGGGTGGAGGGCGCAGACGGGCCGGTGTTTGTGGATGTGCGCGAGGGGCTGGTGGCGGCGGCGCCGCGCAGGAGCGCGCTGCAGAAGGCCGAGGGCTGGAGTTTCGACACGCTGCACAAATGGGAATTCCTGCGGCCGATCGGCACGCGCAACCGGGACTATCTGCTGATGGCGGCGGTGGGGGTGATTTTCCTGACGGCGGGCCTCGGCCTGGCGCTTCTGCCGAGGCGGCGGCGGAAGCAGCCCAGCGGTTGATTTTGCTTGCTTGCCTCTGGGTCATCTAGGGCCGATTACGTATTCACCTGCCTTCCTCCCAGGGCAAAATTTGCACGTGATTTGATGGCTCCGCGGCAAGTGGACGGGGCCCAGGGAGGAATGCATGGCGGATACGGCGGCAGTCAAAGAACGCAAACCCAAGGCTAAGACCGAACATTTCGATGTGCTGATCGTCGGCGCGGGGATTTCCGGCGTCGGGGCGGCGTACCATCTCAAAACGCAGATGCCGAAGAAGAAGTTCGTGGTGCTCGAAGCGTATGAGACCTTTGGCGGCACCTGGCATATGCACCGCTATCCCGGCATTCGTTCGGACTCGGATCTTTATACCTTCGGCTACCGCTTCAAGCCCTGGGTGGGCCCGCCGATTGCCAGCCGGGAAGAGATCCTGAAATACATGCAGGAAGTGATCGAAGAGAACGATCTGGCCCAGCATATCCGCTATCGCCACAAGATCCGCTCGGCCAGCTGGTCGACCGCGAAGAAAAAGTGGACGGTGAAGGCGGAGAATCTCGAGACCGGGGACGTGCTGACCTTCACGGCAAACTTCCTGTGGATGTGCCAGGGCTATTACAACCACGCGCAGGGCTATACGCCCGAATGGCCGGGCATGGCCGATTTCAAGGGGCAGATCATTCACCCGCAGACCTGGCCGGAAGACCTGGACCTGACGGGCAAGAAGGTGATCTGCATCGGCTCTGGCGCGACGGCGGCGACCGTGGTGCCGGCGATTGCGGGCCAGTGTGAGCATGTGACGCTGCTGCAGCGCTCGCCCACCTATTTCATCCCGGCACGGAATGAAAACGTGCTGGCCGACGAGCTGCGGATGCTGGGCGTGGACGAGGCATGGATCCATGAGATCGTGCGCCGGAAATACAATCACGATCAGGCCGAGTTTACCCGCCGCTCCTTCGAGGACGCCGAAGCGCTGCGCCAGGAATTGCTGGACGGGGTGAAGGCGTGCCTGCCGGAAGACTTCGACATGAGCCATTTCACCCCGGCCTACCGGCCCTGGCAGCAGCGCATCGCGTTCGTTCCGGAGGCGGACCTTTTTGAAGGGATCAAGGCGGGCAAGGCGAGCGTAGTGACCGACCATATCGACCGGTTCACCGAGAAGGGCATCCTGCTGAAATCCGGCACGGAGCTGGAAGCGGATGTCATCATCACGGCGACGGGCTTTGATCTTTCCGTTCTGGGCAACATTCCGTTCGAGGTGGACGGCAAGCCGGTGAACTGGTCTGACACGATCACCTATCGCGGGATGATGTTTACCGGCGTGCCCAACCTTGTGTGGGTGTTCGGCTATTTCCGGGCGAGCTGGACGCTGCGGGTGGACATGATGGGCGATCTTGTCTGCCGCCTGCTGAAGCATATGGACGAGAAGAAGGTGAAGCAGGTGGAGGTGGCCCTGCGGCCGCAGGACCATAATATGGAAATCCTGCCCTGGATCGACGGTGACAACTTCAACCCCGGCTATCTGACCCGCTCGATGCATCTGATGCCGAAACGCGGCACCGCGCGCGAGTGGCAGCACACGCAGGACTACTGGCGCGAGAAGGACGAGTTTCCCAAGATCGACCTCGACGGAGAAGAATTCCGTTACAGTTGAAGTCAGTGCAGGGATGAAACCGCGACCGGCCAGCCTGATCGATTCAGAGTAGAAATTACCTTTAACTTAAGGTAATGATCCTTCCGGTGGGAGGGACGCTATGACTGTGGGCGACTACTACGCGCTGGCGTGTATCGGGCTGGGGGCGTTCCTCTGTATCGTCGGTGCCTTTGCCATTCTGAACAAGATGGGAATTGCCGGAAGATTCTCGGCAAAGGTTCCGTGGCTCGGGGAGATGAGCGCGCCCGCATCCTCGATGATATTGGTCGCGGGTATATTCGTTCTGATCGTGCCGCCGCATTTGAACCCGCAGCTCTTTGTCTCCGACAAAGAAACTTATGAACTGTCTGAGTTCACACCAGGAGAAGGGGATGCAGGGGATATCAATCCCTCCCTCGTCATTGATGCATTCTGGGCATTGCCTGACGAAATAGCCAACTTCCCCGTGTCCGCTAATGTGCTCAGCCGGGGAGAGATGGGGGGCACATTGAGCTCTTTTCTGGATTCCGAATTGCAGGGCCGCTTCGGGAAATTCCAATCAACAGAAACGGGCTCAGTCAGTCTACCACTCTCGCGGAGTTGCGGGATTTGGACAACCGATTGGTACTCCAGCGGCGCAAACGTACGAAATCCCTGTCCAGAAGATTGCACGAGCGGTGTACCGGTCGCCAGCGATTTTCGCTTGAGCGGCTACCCTCCACATCTGGAAAGGCAGATCACCTTCCAATGCTTTAAATCCCAAACCAATTTAACGGTGCCAGTGCGCGCTTTGCAGCGAGCGTTGCAGACAGAAGGACCTTGAACCAGTCCGACACCACCTCTGAGCACACCTGCTCTTGCCGGGGAGCGCCAACCCCGGCATGACAGGCGCAAATGACCGATACCAGCGTCCCTTCCCAGCAGGAGTCTGACGGGCTTGATCCCGTGCTGCTCAAGGATCTCATCGATGCCATCGATGAGCGCGATACGCGCTGGCTGTCGCGCACGCTCAAGCGGATGCACCCGGCGGACGCCGCCGACGCGCTGGAAACGCTGCCCTATGACACGTTCGAGGAGGCCGTGGGCCTGCTCGGCGAGGATCTGCCGTCTGAAATCCTGATCGAGCTGCGCGATGCCTATCGTGAGGGCGCCGTCGACGTGCTGCCCGACGAGGCGGTGGCGCAGGCGCTGGATGAACTCGATTCCGATGACGCGACGACCATCCTTGAGGACCTTGAGGAAGACCGCCGCGAGCGCATTCTGGAAGACCTGGCGCCGGTGGACCGGGCCGAACTGGAGCGCAGCCTTGCCTATGAGGAGGAGTCGGCCGGGCGCCTGATGCAGACCGAATTCGTGGCGGTGCCCGAATTCTGGACCGTGGGCGAGACCATCGATTATGCCCGCGGGCGCGGCGAGGAATTGCCCGAAACCTTCTACGAAATCTATGTGATCGACCCGGCGCACCGGCTTCTGGGGATCGTGCAGCTCGCCGCGCTGCTGCGCCAGCCGCGCGAGACGGCGATGGAAGACATCATGGATGACCCCATGACGACCCTGACGCCGGACCTTGACCAGGAAGAAGTAGCGTTCCGCTTCCAGAAATACTCGCTGGCGTCTGCGCCGGTGACCGATAGTGCCGGGCGGCTGGTGGGCATGATCACCGTGGATGACATGGTGGATGTCATTCAGGAAGAACATGCCGAAGACCTGCTGGCGCTGTCCAACGTGTCGTCGGCGGACTCCTCCGATACCGTGTTCGATACGGTGCGCGCGCGCTTGCCCTGGCTGGGGGTGAACCTTGCCACGGCCTTTGTGTCTGCGTCTGTCATCTCGGTGTTCGAGGCGACCATCGAGGAGATCGTCGCCCTTGCCATCCTGATGCCGGTTGTGGCGTCGACTGCCGGTAATGCCGGCAGCCAGGGGCTGGCCGTGGCGGTGCGTGCCATTGCGACCCGCCAGCTGGAAGGCGACGCGGCCCGGCGGGCGGTGCTGCGCGAAGTGCTGACGGCGATCTTCAACGGGTTGATGATCGGCAGCAGTGTCGGGCTGATCTCGTTCATCTGGTTCCGGGACGTGCAGCTGGGCATTGTGATTGCCACCGCGATGCTGGGCACCTTCCTGTGGTCGGGGCTGGCGGGGACGCTGGTGCCGCTGACGCTGAAACGGTTGGGGGCAGATCCGGCGGTGGCGTCGTCCGTCTTCGTGCTGACCACGACGGATGTGATGGCTTTCTTCACCTTCCTGGGCCTTGCCAGCATCGTCCTCCTGTAAATTGGCCATAATCACGCCGAATCTCACCTTTCAGGCGAAAAGGCGCGCCTTTTGCAGGGCGCCCCTGTAGGCATTTTGCCAGTTGTACCAGAATGGGAGCAACGGACTTTGGGTGGTCCGCTTCGCACATCTGCCAGAGGACTCGGGCTGATCAAGGGCTTCGAGGGCTTCCGGCCGCGCGCCAGCCGGCTGCCGGATGGGCGCTGGATCGTGGGCTATGGCCACACGCGCACGGCGCGGCCTGGCCTGACCGTGAGCCCGAGGGACGCCGAACTGGTGCTGGCCCATTTCGATCTGCCGCCCATCGAGCAGCTTATCCAGGATGAAGTGCTCGCCCCGCTGACCCAGAATGAATTCGACGCGCTGGTGTCCTTTGCCTGGAATATCGGGCCGGGGGCGTTCCAGTCGTCCAGCGTCCTGTCAAACCTCAATGAGGGCGACCGGCTGGCAGCGGCCTCCGACATGTGGCTGTGGCGCCGGGGGCGGGTGAACGGCGAGGTGAAGACCATCGACGCGCTGGTACGCCGGCGGGCGGCGGAGATTTCGCTGTTCCTGACACATCCTTCCGGGCCGGCAGCGGTGCCGGGCGCGCTGATCCGGCCGATACCGGAAGATGGTGGGCAGCCTTTCCCCCATCCGCCGGAGCGGGCCGTGATCATCGAAGCGCGGGCAGAGGATGAGCGCGCGCCCGCGCGGGCGCGCGGAACGCAGTCCGGGCCGCAAGCCGCCGCGCGGGCGGTGAGCGAGCGGATTGCGCGGATCCTGGGCGAGAGCCCGCTGCCACCGCCCTCGCGGCCAACCCGGCCGCTGGAGCCAGGCGAAGAAGGCCCGAGCGTGGAAGAGATTACCCGTGCCATTGCCGATCTGGCAGGGCCGGCGGAGGACGAGCCGCTGCCGCAGCCGCCCGGCGTGGTCAAAGGACCGCCGGATGGCATCGAGCGGCGGCGCGCGGCGCGGCCTGCGCCTGCCGCGCCTCTGCCAGAGGTGCCCGCGAGCCCGCCGCCCGTCATTCCGCCGCCACCGCCACCCGCGCCGGAGTCGCCGCTGCCCCCGGCGGAGGGCGTGATCGTCGACGATCTGGCGCCTGTGGAAATCGATCCGAATGGCATCCAGCGGGCGCTGGAAGAGAATGGCGGCGCGCCCCGCCGGACCGGCGCCGAGGCGCTGGGCCGGTGGGTGCCGTATGCGCTGCTGTCGGGCCTCGGCCTGGTGAGCCTGGTGCTGGGCGTGCGGGAGCTGGTGGATATGGCCGCCGAGCCGGCGCTGTATGAAGGCGAGACCTGGCTGGGGCCGCTGCTCTCGCTGGGCGGCGGGTTCCTGTTCGTGGTGGCCACGTATTACCTTTACCGGGCGATGACGCAGGACGACTGAACCGGTGACAGGCGGGCAGGCCCTTGCTAGGAAAGGGCCATGCTGACGAACACATATCCCACTCTGAACTTCGATCTCGGTGAAACTGCGGACATGATCCGCGAGACCGTGAAAAACTTTGCCCAGAATGAAATCGCGCCGCGCGCCGCCGAAATCGACCGGACGGACAAGTTTCCGCGCGACCTTCTGCCGAAGATGGGGGAGCTTGGCCTCCTCGGCATCACGGTGGAGGAGGAATGGGGCGGCACTGGGCTTGGCTATCTCGAGCATGTCGTGGCGATGGAGGAAATCTCCCGCGCCTCGGCCTCGGTGGGGCTCTCCTATGGGGCGCACTCAAACCTCTGCGTCAACCAGCTGCGCCGCTGGGGCAATGACAGCCAGAAGGCCCGCTACCTGCCCAAGCTGATCTCCGGCGAGCATCTCGGCAGCCTCGCGATGAGCGAGAGCGGGGCGGGATCGGATGTCGTCTCGATGAAGCTGCGCGCCGACAAGAAGGGTGACCGCTATGTGCTCAACGGCACCAAGATGTGGATCACCAATGCTCCGGATGCGGACACTCTGGTGGTCTATGCCAAGACCGATCCCAATGGCGGCTCGAAGGGCATCACGGCGTTCCTGATCGAGCGCGGCTTCAAGGGATTTTCGGTGGCGCAGAAGCTCGACAAGCTGGGCATGCGCGGCTCGGAAACCGGTGAGCTGGTGTTTGAAGATTGCGAAGTGCCCGAAGAGAATGTGATGGGGCCGGTGGGCGCCGGGGCGCGCATCCTGATGAGCGGGCTCGACTATGAGCGCGCGGTGCTCTCGGCCGGGCCGACGGGCATCATGCAGGCGTGCCTGGATGTCGTGATCCCCTACATTCACGATCGCAAACAGTTTGGCCAGTCGATCGGTGAGTTCCAGCTGGTGCAGGGCAAGCTGGCGGACATGTATGTGCAGATGAATGCGGCCAAGGCTTATGTCTATGCCGTCGCCAAGGCGTGTGACCGGGGCGAGACGGCGCGGAAGGACGCGGCCGGCGCTATTCTGTATGCGGCGGAAACCGCAACGAAGCTGGCGCTCGACGCGATCCAGCTGCTTGGCGGGAACGGCTATATCAACGAATACCCGACCGGCCGCCTCCTGCGCGATGCCAAGCTCTACGAGATCGGCGCGGGCACCAGCGAGATCCGCCGCTGGCTGATCGGCCGGGAGCTCTTTTCGGAGACGGCGTGAGGCGCGCGCGCCCTGGCGCGTTCAGCGTGGCGGGCATTGCCGCCGCCATTCTTGTTGTCCTGATGGGCGCGGCGCTGACGCTGGCGCGGACCGAGGCGATGGAGCGGGCCGGCGAGCTGGCCGGGCAGAGCGAGCTGGCGCGCACGCCGCAGGGCGCGGTGGAATATGCCATCCGGGGCGAGGGGCCGCCGGTGCTGGTGATCCATGGCGCGGGCGGCGGGTTTGATCAGGGGCTGCTCTTGGCAGAGGCCGTGGGCGGGCCGGGGCGTCGCTGGATTTCCGTGTCGCGCTTTGGGTATCTGAGAAGTCCGTTGCCGGAGGATGCTTCGACTGCGGCGCAGGCCGATGCGTTGGCAGCCCTGCTGACAGAGCTGAAGATTGAGCGGGTGGACGTGCTGGCAATGTCGGGCGGGGCGCCGCCGGCGCTGCAACTGGCGGCGCGGCATCCCGAACGAGTGGGCGCTATGGTGCTGCTGTCGCCTGCGCCGTTTACGCCCTTTGGCGGTGATGTGGAGGGGCGGCCTGTTCCGGCGGCTGTCTATACCGCGATTGCGGGCAGCGATGTTGGATTCTGGGTGATGAAGCGGCTGGCGCCGGGCATGCTGCGATCTGCCTTCGATGCGCGGCCCGAGCTGCTGGAGGCGGCGCCGGAGGATACCGGTTTCGTTGGCCGGCTGGTCGAAGGGTTTCAGCCTGCGTCCGGCAGGCTGGCAGGGCTGCGCAACGAGATAGCCGCCGTCGATCCGCAGGCGGCGTATGATCTGGAAACGATTCGCGCGCCGGTGCTGGTGGTGCATGCGGCCGATGACCGGCTCAACCCTGTGGCCATCAGCGAGACGATTGCGGCGCGCATCAGCGGCGCGGAGTTCATCCGCTACGACACCGGCGGGCATCTGCTGCTTGGCCATCATGGCGATCTGCGGGAGGCGATTCCGGAATTTCTGGCGGGGGCCGCCGGGGAATGAGGGGGCGGCCATGGAGGGGGCGGGGATGAACTACCTGGCGGCATTTCTGGGCCTTCTGCTGGCGGGCTGCGCCCATCCGGCGGAGGCTCTACCCATTGCCGAAGGAGACCCCCAATGTGTGACAGATCGCGCCGCGTTGATGGCGCTGGACTATTGGGAATTCGATCAGGGGGCAGACGGTATCCGGGCGGTTTTGGCAAAGCCGGGGTGTGAGCTTGCGGCGGCTGATCTTTACCGGGACTATCACGCGGCGCTGCGTGCCAGGGGCGCGCCTGTGATGATCACCCTGCCGAATGGCGAGGAATGGCCGATGAGTGAGACCGGGGAGATGTCCATTCTTTACTGGCATGAGGGCCAGCTGAGGGCGTTTGCGGGGGATGCGGCAGGCGCAGCTTCGCTGTTCGAGCAGTCGCTGAAAACGCCTGAGGTGAGCCATTCTGGATGGGATGAGTATGTGCGCGGCAGCATAGCCTTCCTGCGCGGTGATCTGCAGGCGCTTATGGCGGCACGCGAGACGATGGCGGGCAAGGTGGCGCCCGGCTATGGCGACATAAATCTGGGCGTGCTGGATGGGCTGATCGCCTGTTTCGGGCGCAGCTATAAGGAGGCTTACGGCGCGCCGGAGTGTAACCGGCGGCCGGCAGCGGCGGCGCCTTGAAGCCCTATTTGTATTTGTCCGGATTGGCGGCGATGATCTGTTCCAGCTTGGGCTGTCCTTCGACGATGCCCTTGGTGAGCTGTCCGGTGATGACGCCGCCCAGGAAAAGCGGCGCGCTGGCCTTGCCGGACCAGCGCATTTCGCAGCCGCCTTCGGCGGGCACGATGCGGTAATCCTCCACAGCGGCGGAGACGGGCAGGGTGGAGCGCTCAAACCGGAAGGCCATGCGGCGGCCTTCTTCCCAGGCGAAGAAGGTTTCCTCCACCTTTTGCGGGCCGATCTCGACCGTGCGGGTGGTGCCGGGGCCCCAGGGTTTGGGGCTGGTCCAGGTAACTTTTGTGATGGGCAGCCAGAGTGTCCATGTCTCGGCATCGAGCAGGGCGTTCCAGACCATTTCCGGCGGGAAGGGATAGCGGTGCACCGCGCTGCCCTGTTTGGCAGTGGCGAGGTATTCCTCGCCGACGGATTTATGGACTTTCAGCGGCTTGGCCATGGCTTGCTCTCCGGGTGTTGCCGGGATGAGTATAGGCGCGCTGGTCTGGCCGTCTACGGACGGGCGGGCCGTTTGGCAGGGTCACGCCGCGTCACGCCGCAGCGTCAGCCTGCCGCCAGGAGCGCCTCTGTCTCCTCCGCCGGGACAGAAAGGATCTGGCTGATGACAGTGATCATCGTGCGCTCATCGATCGGCTTGGAGACATAGCCGTCAAAGCCCTTGGAGAGGTATTTCTCGCGGTCGCCATGCATCGAGTCAGCGGTCAGGGCGATGACCGGCACGAGGCGGTTGAGGCTGCCCGAGGTGCGCAGCCGTTTCAGGGCTTCGTCGCCATCGAGGCCCGGCATATGGATGTCCATCAGCACGATGTCGAAGGTTTCGCGGTTCATGATCTCGAGGGCTTCATTGCCGTCGCAGGCTTCGCGGATGACGATGCCATAATACTCCAGGAAGGAGCGGGCGACGCGGCGGTTGATGCCGTTATCGTCGACCACCAGCGCGCGGCAGCCCGTCAGCCCGGTGCGCGGGGTGCGCACGGGCATGTGGACCATGTTGGTGGTGTCGCCGACGCTCATGGTGGAGGCCTGCGCCATGAATTTCAGTGTAAAGACGGACCCGCGGCCGACCTGGCTGACGGCGGTGACATCCCCGCCCATCATGCGGGCAAGGCGGCGGGTGATCGAGAGGCCGAGGCCCGTGCCGCCGAACTTGCGGGTGGTGGAGCCGTCTTCCTGGGCGAAGCTTTCAAAGATGCGGTCGAGCTTGTCGGCCGCAATGCCGACGCCGGTATCGGAGACGTGGATGACGACGCGGTGGGCGCCCTCTTCCTGCGGCTCGGTCGTGACCACGACCATCACTTCGCCTTCGCTGGTGAACTTCACCGCGTTGGAAATGAGATTGCCGACACATTGGCGCACACGCACCGGATCGAAGATCAGGCGCGAGGGTACGCTGGGGTCGACGAAGAGGCGGATAGTGATGCCTTTTTCCTGCGCGGTGGCTTCGTGCAGCTTGAACAGGCCGCTGAGCTTGTGGCGCAGATCGCCGGGCACGGGGGAGAGGTCCATCCGGCCGGCTTCGATCTTGGAGAGGTCGAGAATGTCGTTCAGCAGCACCATCAGCGTGTTGCCACTGTCGAGGATGACCCCGACCTGTTCGGCCTGTGTGGTGGTCAGCTTGCTGTGGGCGAGCACCTGCGCCATGCCCAGAACACCGTTCAGCGGTGTACGGATCTCATGGCTCATATTGGCGAGGAATTCGGATTTGAGGCGCGTGGCCTGTTCGGCGCGGTGGAGGGCATCGCGCAGCTCATGGGCCCGGCGGCGTTCCTCGCGCACATCGCGGATATAGGTGATGAACACCATCGTATCTTCGCTGCCCCAACGGGCGCTGGATGTGGAGGCCTGGACACGGATCTTTTCGCCGCTCTGCGTGAAGGCTTCGGCATCGGACACATGGCGGATCAGCTTGCCGTTTTCGATGTCGGTGACGACCTTGTTGCCAAGGGATTTCTGCGGCTCGAATGACTTCACGCCGAACAGGATGCCGACATCCTTGCCGAGCAGTTCTTCCTCGGTATAGCCGAGCAGTTCGCAGATGGCGCGGTTGACATAATGAATGCGGCTGACGCGGTCCGTGATGACGATGCCATGGATGGCATAGTCACAGGCGGCGCGGGCGAGTTCGAAACGCTTCTGTGCGGCGTCGCGCTCCTCGGCGAGGTCGGTCACTTCATGGGAGCAGGCGAGGGCGCCGTTTTCCGTCGGGGTGATGACGGTTTTCATCACCTTGCCGAGCATCTTCGCGGCCCGGCCCAGACCTGTCATGTAGGTGATCGGCTCGCCGGTCTCGATGACCTTGATGACGTTCTTCGACATTTCCGACTCCCGATAGGCGGGGTCGAACTCGAAGACGCGCATGCCCACGATGCTGCCGCCACCGGGCAGGATCGACTCGTTCATGAGGCGGTTGGCGTCGATCCATTCCAGATCAACGATTGCGCCATTCTCGTCCCGCACGGGAGCAATTTCACAGACGACAACTGGCAGCAGGTCGAACAGACGTGCATCCATTGAGCGAATCCTTGAACCATCCATTTTGTTGGAGGACGATCCGCCCACAAGCTTAACGGAGCGTTGATATTTCACGCTTTTGGGCCGCGTTGTTTGCCTCAGGCAGGACAGCACAGGTTGAGAATTTCGTGGCCCTTCAGGGCCTCCATCGCCGCCTTGTAGCCCGCCTCGACGGAGGCGTCATAGGCTTTCCAGTCCCGCAATTCGATGTCGGGCAGTTCGGGCAGGATCAGGATGTCGGCCTTGTCGCGCGGGGTGAGGCGGTCGTCGCGGATGGTGGCGGCGCGCATCAGGAGGCCGGCAATCGGGGGCGGAGACGAGAAGCCGCGCTTGAACACCCACTGCCAGAAGCTTTCGGGGTGGACGAATTCTTCCCGGTTCAGGCCATCGCGGATGGCCGAGACATCCGAGCCGATGACGAAGCCCTGGTGCAGTTCCCGCATCGGTTCGACCGGGAAATTGTCGAGCACGGCGCCGTCGACAAGGATGTCTTCCCCATCGACCAGAGGCGGCAGGATGCCGGGCAGGGAGATGGTGGCGCGCAGGGCCGTGCGCAGCAGGCCGCAGCGGTGCAGCTTGGCCTGGCCATCGGTTAGGTTGGTGGAGAGGGCGAAGAAGGGGATCTGCAGATCGCCGATGTCGATCTCGCCGAAATGTTCCTGCAGGCGCTGGTTGACGCGCTTGCCCTTCACCATGCCGACCACCGGCAGGGTGTAGTCACCCAGCGGATTGGTTTCCACGAAGGCCTTGCGGATGCGCCAGTCGATCTCCTCGTCGCTCCAGCCGATGGCCACGCAGGCGGCGACCACGGCGCCCATGGAGGCCCCGCCGGCAAAGTCGATCGGAATGCCCAGTTCACGGATGGCGCGGATGGCGCCGATATGGCTGTAGGCGCGGGCGCCGCCGCCGGAGAGGACAAGGCCGACAGAGCGGCCCGTCATGATGCGGGCCAGGCGCATGGCATCGGCGCCATTGTCGCCCTGCCAGTGGAAGAGGCGCTTGGCGCCGGCCGCCTGCAGCCATTCCTGCGGACGGGAGGCGCGGCGCTCGGCGCCCGGATGGATCAGGACCACGTCAATCAGTTTGAGGCGCTGGGCGGGGGAGGTGTCCTCCGGCATCAGCGGGGTAGACGGGCGCGCATCGGAGCGGGCGAGCACCCAGATCCGGTCTGCCTGGCGCGTGGACAGGCGGAACCAGGGCGTGTCGCCGATGGCGGCGGTCAGGATGACGGCGTCATACTCGATTTCGAGATTGTCGAAGAAGGCTGCGGGTTTTTCACTGCCCTGGGCCTCGTCCACGATCACGGCGCGTTTGCCGAACCGGGCGAGGGCGGTTTTCAGCGCGCGGGCGCGCAGGCCAAGGTCGATGGTCGGCGAGGTGGAGAGGAGGGTGTAGACTTTCGGCGCGGCCTCTCCGGTGCGCTGATCGCCCCGGCCAAGACGGCGCAGGATGATGCGGATCATGCCTTCCAGCAGTTCGGGCTCGGACTTTACCAGCAGCTTCCAGCCCGCCCGCGACAGGGCGATGACTTCAGAATCGCGCAGGGCATAGACTGAGCCCGAATGGGGCTTGTCATGGCCTTCGCCGTCTCCATTGGTCCCGACTCCGCCGAGGAACAGCGCCATCTCGCCGACAGGCTCGCCGGGGCGGATATGGCCGACGAACTCGCCCTTCGCCCCGAAGGCGCCGAGCGCGCCGGAAAGCACGAAATAGATGGAATCAGCCGGTTCCCCCGCCAGGAACAGGGGCTGGCCGGCGGGCAGGGCAAACCAGCGGGCCTCCTTGCCGGCAGAGCGCATAGCCCGCTGGGAGACGTCCTTCAGAAGAGGGATCGTCTTCAGATCGGGGGTGATTTCCTTGCGTAGGAGGCCGAACATGCCGGTGTTACCTGATCCCTCGAGAGGTGAGCTGCAAGACCTCTAGCACAAAAGAGTTTACCAACGGGTGACAGCCGGAAGCCGGGCGGTTAATCCTGCCGCAACGAAAAGTAAGGGAGGGCCCATGCCGGTCCTAAAGTCTGCGCTGGATGTTTCCGGCGCCAAATTCGCTGCAAATCGCGCCGCCATGGAAAAACTGGTCGCCGAATTGCGGGCAAAGACGGCAGAGGCTGCCCTGGGCGGCCCGGAAGAGAGCCGCCGGCGCCACACCGAGCGTGGCAAGCTGCTGCCCCGGGAACGGGTGGAGCGGCTGATCGACCCCGGCAGCGCGTTTCTGGAGATCGGCGCGCTGGCGGCCAATGGGATGTATGAGGGCGAGGCGCCGGGCGCGGGCCTGATCACGGGCATTGGCCGGGTCGAAGGGTGGGAATGCCTGATCGTCTGCAATGACGCGACCGTGAAGGGCGGGGCCTATTTCCCCATCACCGTGAAGAAACACCTGCGGGCGCAGGAAGTGGCAATGGAAAACCATCTGCCCTGCATCTACCTCGTTGATAGCGGCGGGGCGAACCTGCCCCACCAGTCTGAAGTGTTTCCGGACCGGGAGCATTTCGGCCGCATCTTCTACAATCAGGCGCAGATGAGCGCGAAGGGCATTCCCCAGATCGCCGCCGTGATGGGCAGCTGCACGGCGGGGGGCGCTTATGTGCCCGCGATGAGCGATGAAACCGTGATCGTGCGCAAGCAGGGGACGATCTTCCTGGGCGGCCCGCCCCTGGTGAAGGCGGCGACGGGGGAGGAGATTTCAGCCGAAGATCTGGGCGGGGCCGATGTGCACGCCCGCCGCTCCGGCGTGGCGGACCATTACGCGGCGCACGACGCCCATGCGCTGTCGATCGTGCGCTCGATTGTCCGCACACTGGCAAAGCCGAAGCCGCAGCCGTTTGAAATTCAGGCTCCCGCAGAGCCGCTGTATGATCCGCGCGAGATGCATGGCCTTGTGCCGCAGGATGTGCGCGAGCCCTATGACGCGCGCGAGGTGATTGCGCGCACGGTGGACGGGTCGGAGTTTCACGAGTTCAAGAAGCTCTATGGGGAAACCCTCGTCTGCGGCTTTGCGCATATCTATGGCATGCCGGTGGCGATCCTGGCCAATAACGGCATCCTGTTCTCGGAGAGTGCGCAGAAGGCAGCCCATTTCATCGAGCTGGCCGACCAGCGCCGCATTCCGCTCGTCTTCCTGCAGAATATCACCGGCTTCATGGTCGGCTCCAAATACGAGGCAGGCGGCATCGCCAAGGACGGCGCCAAGATGGTGACGGCGGTGGCGACCGCGAGTGTGCCGAAATTCACCGTGGTGACTGGCGGCAGCTTTGGCGCGGGCAATTATGGCATGTGCGGGCGGGCCTATTCCCCGCGCTTCCTCTTCATGTGGCCGAATGCGCGCATTTCCGTCATGGGCGGCGAGCAGGCAGCCAGCGTGCTCGCCACCGTCAAGCGCGACGGCATCGAGCGGCGCGGCGGCCAGTGGAGCGCGGAGGAAGAGCAGGGCTTCAAACAGCCGATCCGCGATCTCTATGAGGCCGAAGGGAACCCGTATTTCTCCACCGCGCGCCTCTGGGATGATGGCATCATCGACCCGGCCGACACACGCCGCGTGCTGGGCCTGGCGCTATCGGCGAGCCTCAATGCGCCGTTTGGCGAGCGCGGGTTTGGCGTGTTCCGGATGTAAGCAAACCCCTCGCCGCATGGCTGCGGGAGGGGCGCTTGGGATGGGGCGGGTGTCTGCTGGGCTCAGAGCTGTACGTGCTTGCTCTTGCCGAGATCGGGCTGCTCGTCCTTGATATTTGCCTTGGCGACTTCGAAGAATACGCCGAGGGCGGACTTGTCCGATGCCCAGAGGGCGGCGTCATGCGGCACGAATTTCAGCATCATGAGTTTGGGGTCTTCCATGCCACCGGGATACCAGGCGTCGACCATCGGCCCCCAGAATTTTTCGATGGTGGCTTTGTCATGGTGCGGAAGAAGTTCACCGCGTACGCAGGCCTGATAGTCGCTGTCGATGTGGCACATATGGACGATGCCGGGCGATTTCAGCACGGTTTGACCAAGCTCGCTGGTGTTGTCCGAATAGAAGTAGATGATGCCGGCTTCTTCATCCACCTGCGGCGCCATGGGCTGCATGTGCTGATCGTGTTCGGGCGAGCCGAGCATGACACAACGCGAGCCCTTGATCTCTTCCAGCAGCTGGCGCTGCGGGTTCTGTTCGAATTTTTTCAGATTGGCCATGTCATTCTCCTTGGGGTCTGCCAGCCCAACGCGGAGCGGGGGCGCATGTTCCCTTGGGCGTGCGGCGGGGGCGAATGCGCCGGGCTCCGGAAACCCGTATAGGGACACCTACCTATCAACCTGCGCGGATTTTGAGGGTAGCCATGGAGACCAGAGGAGGCGCAGTCATGACCCAGACCATCTGCATCATCGACGGACATCCTGATCCAGACCCGGCCCGCCTTTGCCGCGCGCTGGCGGACTCCTATGCCGAAGGCGCCATTTCGGCAGGATATGATGTGACCCGGATCAACATCTGGGAACTGAAGATCCCGCATCTGGAAAAGAACGAGGATTTCCGCACCCCGCCTTCTGAGCCCATCCTGAGCGAGCGGCAGAAGATCACGGCCGCCGATCATATTGTCATCCTGTTTCCGCTCTGGCTGGGCGGGATGCCGTCAAAGCTGCGCTCTTTCTTCGAGCAGGCTGCGCGCGGCGGGTTTTTCGTGGCGGATCCGGAGAAGGAGGGTAGCTGGCCGCGCAAGATGATGGCAGGCAAATCGGCGCGCGTGGTGATCACCATGGGGATGCCGGGATCGGTCTACCGCGTGCTCATGGATGCCGGCAGCCTGAAAGCGCTGGAACGTGGCATTCTCGGCCTTTCCGGCTTCCGCCCGGTGCACCATACGATCCTGGGCGGGGCAGGCGATATCTCGTCCGAACGCTTTCACGCCTGGAAAAGCCAGATGTGGGAACTGGGCCATTCGGCCGCCTAGGCCGCACATGTGTTAAGCCTGCCACAAAATGGCCTTGAGACTGACAGGCTTTTAACGGATCGATATCCCCGTTCACGCGTCCTTCAGACAAGGCGCCGGCCAACCCGGCGTCAGTCAAAGGAGTGCAACACATGATCCGCGTAACCCTGATTTCCGCTGCCGCTCTTGTTGGTGCCATGGGCGCCTATGCCGGTGAAAAGTCGACATTTGCTGATGTCGACACCAATGCCGACGGCGTGATCAGCGCTTCGGAGTTCATCGCTCACAAGACCGCTGATGGCAAATACACTGAAGTTGAAGCTGCTGCGAAGTTTGAAGAAGCCGCCGGCATGGATGGCCAGATCACCGAAGCCGACTGGGAAGCCATGAAGGCTGAGCGCAAGGCTGAGAAAACCGACACCACCGGCGATACCAGCTGGTAACTCCGGACCAGTCTGAAGATCCCATCCGTCTCGATCTTCAGGCCAGGCATGACCTTTCCGCGTCATGACAGGGCCTGCCTCCTCCGCGAGGCAGGCCTTCGGCGTGGGCGGGGCGCAGATTCTCCCCAGTAAAACACTGGTTGTTCCCGGCAGGCACTGGACATTTCCCATTGTCTGAAGTCGATGGGGGCAGCGGCCTCCTGCGCCGCCGGTATGCTGCGCAAGAGTTTGTTGAATATGCCAGAGACGGCGAACCGATTTGATTTGATCCGGCTGGCCTTCGCCGCCGGGGTTTTTGTCTATCATGGGGTCGCCATAGGCGCGGCGCTGCCCTTCGGGCCGCTGGAGCGCGCCCTTTCCCATTTCGCCGAGCTGTCGATCCAGGGGTTTTTCATCGTCTCTGGCCTGCTGGTGGCCGGATCGCTTGAGCGTTCCTCCAGCCTGCGCGACTATGCCGGCAAGCGGGCCCGCCGTCTCTATCCGGCCTATGCGGCGGTGATCCTGGTGCCGGCTGTGATCAGCCTGGCGATGACGCAGGATGTTCAGGGCGTAGGCAGTTATCTCGGCGCCAATCTGGTCTTCCTGAATTTCCTCTCGCCGACGCTTCCGGGACTGTTCGAGGGGAACCGGTTTCCGGAAGTGAACGGGGCGCTGTGGACGCTGAAGATAGAAGTGATGTTCTATATCGCCTTGCCGGTTATCCTCCTTGTGCTGAAGAGATTTGGCGCCTTCTGGTGGGTTCTGATCTTGGCACTGTATGCGGCGGGCGAGGCCTGGGCGTATTATGTGCCGCAGCTGGCGCCGGGTGGGTATGGGCCTGAGCTGGGGCGGCAGCTGCCCGGCCAGATGGCCTTTTTCGCCATGGGTATCGCGCTTTGGAAGGCATCGCCCGGCATACAGCGGCGCTGGGCGGCGCTGGCGCTCTGCGGTACGGCTCTGCTGGGGGCGAGCATTCTCTATCCGCTTCTCGAACCGCTGAGGGCCTTCGCGCTGGCGGGCGTCATTGGCGCGGTCGCCTGGGCGCCGGGGCCGAAGCTCAACGCCGCCCGGTATGGGGATGTCAGCTATGGCCTCTATATCACCCATTTTCCGATCCTTCAGGCCCTCGCCGCAGCCGGGCTGGCGGCGAGCCTCGGGCTGGCTGCCTATCTCGCCCTTGCGACAGCGCTGACCCTCGCGGTGAGCTTTGCGCTGTGGCACCTTGTGGAGAAGCCCGCCTTGCGCCCGACAAGCCACTATCGCAGGGTGGCCAAAGATAATTGAAACAGGGAATACCCCATGCGTGACGCAGAATATGATCTGATCCGGTTTGAAGCGACGGAAGAGGGCCTGGCGGTCGTCACGCTGAACCGGCCTGATGTGCACAATGCCTTCAATGCCGAGCTGATTGCCGAGCTGACGGATGTGTTCACGATGATCTCGGAACAGCCGAGCATTCGCATGATGATCCTGCGCGGCGAAGGGCCTTCATTTTCGGCCGGGGCAGACCTCAACTGGATGAAGCGCGCGGCGCTGCATTCGCGCGAGGATAACGAGACCGATGCCATCCGTTTGGCTGAAATGCTGCGCCGCCTCTATGAGATGCCGCAGATGACGCTGGCGCTGGTGCATGGCGCGGCCATGGGCGGGGGCGCGGGCCTTGTGGCGGCGTGCGATGTGGCGATTGCCAAGGCGGGCACGCAGTTCCGTTTTTCCGAAGTGCGCCTCGGCCTTACCCCGGCCACCATCAGCCCCTTCGTGGTGCAGGCCATCGGCCCGCGCTGGGCGAAGGCGCTGTTTGTCACGGCCGATGGTTTTGATGCGGCGTATGCGGAGAAAATCGGCCTGGTGCATTATGTGGCCGAAGACGACGTGAAGATGGCCGAGCTGCAGGAGCATATCGCCCGGCTGGTCTTCTCGGCGGCGCCGGGCGCGGTGGCCGATGCCAAGCGCCTTGTAGTGGATGTGACGGGCATGGAAATCGACAACGCCCTGATGCACACCACCGCCAAGCGGATTGCCGCGCGCCGTGTTTCCGAAGAGGGGAAAGAGGGCATTGCCGCTTTCCTTGAAAAGCGCACGCCCTCCTGGAAAAGCTGACGGGGTGGCCGCGTCAGTCCGGAGAGAGGTCTACATTGAGGCCGAAATTGCCCAGGGTGACTTCTACCGCCGTGACCGGATTGACCCCGGTTAATGCTTCTATCTGCCCTCGGAATATATACGCCAGCAGCGCGAACATGATGATGTAGACGATAAACTGCATCACCGATTTCAGAATGAAAGCGCCGGCACTGCCGACGACGAGGCCGATGGCGCCCATGATCAGCGCGCCCTGGACGGGCGAAATGCCTTCCGTGACGAGGCCCTGATTATAGCCGAGATAAGCGCCGATGCCGCCGCCGATGACGCCTGCCAGGCTGGCGAGCCCGGTTCCGGAATTGTAGGCCATGGGGTCCCCTTTGGTTTCAGACTGATTAAGCATTACGCGATTGCGCGGGCCTCACAAAGCCTGAAATTTACCGCCGTCCGGCACCCCGCCGGCCATGTTGCCGCCCCGGTTGGCGGCGAAGGGAGTTGTCATGATCCCAGATGGAACTTCCCATGCCGCGCGGCTTCGCGCCCGCCTTCATGCGGCGCGGGAGGGCCTGCGGGCCCGGTATGTGAAGGGGCCATGGAGCCTGGGCGTCTTCGAATTTGTCAGTTTCGGCATCAAGCAGGCCTGGGCGTGCCTGTTCGGCGGGGCGATGCTGGCACTGCTGCTGGCGACACATTTCTTCTATCCCGAAGGCGCGGCGCTCTCGCGCTATGATTTCCTGGTGATCGCGGCCGTCGTCCTGCAGGCGGGGCTGTTGCTCAGCGGCCTGGAGACATGGGAAGAGGCGCGGGTGATCTTCGTGTTCCATGTGGTCGGCACCATCGTGGAGCTGTTCAAGACCAGCGCCGGCAGCTGGATCTATCCTGAGGAGAGCTTCCTGCGGATTGGCGCGGTGCCGCTGTTTTCCGGCTTCATGTATGCGGCGGTTGGCTCCTATCTGGCGCGCGTCTGGCGCATCTTCGAGTTCCGTTTCACGCGCTTTCCCCCGCTCTGGCTGCAGGGGCTGTTGGCGCTGGCGATCTATGTGAACTTTTTTGCCCATCACTGGACGGTGGACATCCGCTACGGCCTCTTCGCCGCCACGGCGCTGATCTATCTGCGCACGCTGGTCTGGTTCCGGCCGGATGAAATCCACAGGCCGATGCCGCTGCTGATCGGCTTTTTCCTGGTGGCAGTGTTCATCTGGTTTGCGGAGAACCTTGGAACATTTGCCCGCGCATGGGCCTATCCGGGGCAAGAAAATGGCTGGGAAATGGTGTCTTTATCGAAGCTCGGATCATGGTATCTGCTGATGATCATCAGTTTCGTCCTGGTTGCCAGCGTGCACCGGGGCCGGGGGAACAGCGATGCTAGAGGAACTAATTAAAGTACTGCCGTTGCTGGCCACCATACTCGCAGGCTTTTTTGCATTTATGAAATGGCTAGACGTCCGCCAAAGAGAAATTGCCGATAAAGAATTTGAGCGGGTATCACGCTTGGTGATGATCATAACAGGCCAATATCCTGATGGCAGCAAAGCAAGGACTGTAGATCAAATTCTGGCAGTTTGGATGCTCAAGGAGTATCCGCGCTATCATGATGCCATCCGGCGCGCGCTTCAACGAGATTGGGACCCGAGTTGGGTTTCAGAAAACTTTGTGCGCCAAATTGTGCCCGAAATAAATGCGATGTTATCGCAGTTGGAGAAACGGAAGTGACCATTACAAAACTTCTCGTCGCTAACCGGGGCGAGATTGCTGCCCGGATTTTCCGCACCTGCCGGGAGATCGGCATCGAGACCGTCGCCGTCTTCTCCGAGGCTGACCGCGCCGCCAAGCATGTGCGCGAAGCCGATGAGGCTGTCTGTATCGGACCTGCGCCCGCGCCTGAGAGCTATCTGCGCGGCGATGCCATCATCGCGGCCGCCAAAGATACAGGCGCCGACGCCATCCATCCGGGCTATGGCTTCCTCTCCGAGAACGCGGCCTTTGCCGAGGCGGTGGTTGCCGCCGGGCTGATCTGGGTTGGCCCGCCGGCGGCCGCCATCCGCGCGATGGGGCCGAAGGATGAGGCCAAGCGCCTTGCCGAGGAGGCCGGCGTGCCCGTGCTGCCTGGCTATCGCGGCGAGGCGCAGGATATCGGCACACTGAAGAAAGCCGCCGCGAAGATCGGCTATCCGCTGCTCATCAAGGCGGTGGCCGGCGGCGGCGGGCGCGGCATCCGGCAGGTGTCGAAAGAGGCCGAGCTGGAAGCTGAACTCGTCAGCGCCGTGCGCGAAGCCGAGAGCGCCTTTGGCGATGGCCGCGTGATGCTGGAGAAGCTGGTCCAGCAACCGCGCCATATCGAGGTGCAGGTGTTTGGCGACGCGCATGGCAATGTCGTCCACCTGTTCGAGCGCGATTGCTCACTGCAGCGGCGGCGGCAGAAGGTGCTCGAAGAAGCGCCCGCGCCGGACATGCCCGAGGATGTCCGCAAGGCGATGACGGAGGCGTCGGTAAAGCTCGCCAGGGCGGTTGGCTATCAGGGCGCCGGGACGGTGGAATTCATCGTGGACGGATCAAGGCCCCTGGCGCTCGATACATTCTGGTTCCTGGAGATGAACACGCGGCTGCAGGTGGAGCATCCGGTCACGGAGATGGTGACGGGGCAGGATCTGGTGGAGTGGCAACTCATCGTCGCCTCCGGCGGCACGCTGCCGCTGGCGCAGGATGAGATCGAGCTTAACGGCCACGCCATCGAGGCGCGCATCTGCGCCGAAGACCCGGCCGAAGGCTTCCGCCCCGGCGCAGGCGTGATCCTGGAATTCGGCCTTCTGGAAGAGCCCGATGGCGAGATCATCCGCTGGGATACCGGCTTTGAAACCGGCGACCGGGTGCCGTCCAATTACGATTCCATGATCGCCAAGCTGATCGTGTACGGAGAGGACCGGGAAGAGGCGCTTGAGCGTCTGACGGATACGCTCGCGCATACGCAACTGGCGGGCGTTCCGTCGAATGCCGGCTTCCTGCGCCGCTGCGCGCTGTCAGAAGAGTTCCAGACGGGCACACATCATGTGAACTGGATCGGCGAGAATATGGACGCGCTGACAGCGGTGCCGCCGGAGCATCTGGAGGCCTCTCTGAATGCGGTCGCCAGCCTTGTGCTGGATGAAGCGCCGGGGCTGTCGCCCTGGTCGATCCGGGATGGCTTCCGCCTCAACGCCGCGCCGCGCCGCACGGTCATCCTGGCCGCCGATGGCGAGGCCGAGATGGTGGAGGCGGGCATTCCGATGCCGGAGGATGTGCCATTCCCTCTGGTGACGGATCTTTCTCCTCGCCGTTACGCCGTTACCTGCGGGGGAGATACGTTCCTCGTGACCATCCCCGAATACAGCGCGGACGCGGACGCGGCGCTGGGCGGCAATGCCGTCAAGGCGCCGATGCCGGGCAAGGTGCTGACGCTGACGGCGAAGGCAGGGGATGCGGTGACACGCGGCGATACGCTGGCAGTGCTCGAAGCGATGAAGATGGAACACGCCCTCGCCGCGCCGCGTGACGGCGTGATCGAGGCGGTCCATGCGGCAGCGGGCCAGCAGGTGGCGGAGGGTGACCTACTGGTTTCGCTGGTGGAGGAATAGAGCCTAGCTCAGTTCCAGCCCTTCCAGCGCGCCTTTTTCCCGCCAGGCCTTCAGGATACGGAAATAGGCGTTGGGGCCTTCGCCATAGGAATTGTTCTGCGCGGCGCGGTCGCTCGGCTTGCCTTCATTGTTGTAATAGCCCGGCGTGCATTCCTCCAGGAATTGCTGGCGCATCACGGCCTTCTCGACGATCTGCTGCACCCAGGCGGCTTCGCCCTCGGGGCTCGCCTCGAAGGTGCCGGCCTGCCGGGCGGAGACTTCCGAGAGGATATAGGCGATCTGCTCGGCCTGCTCGTCCAGAAGGTGGGGATAGTTGGCGGTGAAGCCCGCCTGGCCGGGGCCCATCAGGAACATGTTGGGGAAGCCATTGACGGCGAGGCCATGCAGGCTGCGCATACCGTCAGCCCAATGATCTTTCAGATGCACACCGCCCTTGCCGACAGGATCATAGCCCGCGCGGCGGGTGTAATCCGTGCCCACTTCAAAGCCGGTGGCATAGACGAGGCAATCGACCTTGTATTCGACGCCATCGACAATAATCGAATCTTCCGTGATCCGCTCAACGCCCCGGCCGCCGGTGTCCACCAGCGTCACATTCGGGCGGTTGAAGGCATTGAGATACGCGTCGTGGAAGCAGGGCCGCTTGCAGAACTGGCGATACCAGGGCTTCAGCTTGGCGGCGGTTTCCGGGTCCTTGATCACCTCATCGACGCGGGCGCGCACCTGTTCCATCTTCTTGAAATCCGCCAGCTCGGCGAGCTCTGCCAGGCGTTCGGGCGAGAGACCCTTCTTGTCGCCGGAACTGGCGATGAAGAGGATGTTGCGGATAATGTCCGTCCACCCATCCTGCACCAGGTCTTCAGGCTCGTAGCCGCCGGAGACGAGGGTGTTGAAATTCTCCATGCGGCGGCGCTGCCAGCCGGGCTGAAGGCTCCCCGCCCAGTCCGGATCGGTCGGCCGGTCATTGCGCACATCGATGGAAGAGGGCGTGCGCTGGAACACGTAGAGATGCTTGGCGCCTTCGGCCAGATGCGGCACGCATTGCACGGCGGTTGCCCCGGTGCCGATGATGCCGACCACCTTGTCTTTCAGCTTCGTCAGGCCGCCCGTGCTGTCTCCGCCCGTATACTGATAATCCCAGCGACTGGTGTGGAAGCTGTGGCCCTTGAAGCTTTCCACGCCCGGAATGCCGGGCAGCTTCGGCCGGTTGAGCGGGCCGTTCGACATGATGACGAACTGCGCGGTGAAGCGGTCATCCCGGTCGGTCAGGATGATCCAGGCCTTGCGGTCCTCGTCCCATTCCATGCCGGTGATGCCGGTGCCGAGGAGGGCGTTTTCATAGAGATTGAAATGCTTGGCAATGCGCGCTGAGTGTTCGAGGATTTCCGGCGCCTTGGTGTATTTCTCCTTCGGCATGTAGCCGGTTTCTTCCAGAAGCGGCAGGTAGATATAGCTCTCGATATCGCAGGCCGCGCCGGGATAGCGGTTCCAGTACCAGGTGCCGCCGAAGTCTCCGCCTTTCTCGATCATGCGGATGTCCTTGAACCCCGCCTTGCGCAGCCGCGCCGCAGACAGGAGCCCGCCAAAGCCCCCGCCGATCACGGCGATCTCGACATGATCTGTCGCCGGCGCGCGCGCCACCCGCTCCGTATACGGGTCTTCCAGATAATGGGCGAACTGGCCGGCAACATTCACATATTGCTCATTCCCGTCCTTGCGCAGGCGCTTGTCGCGCTCGGCGCGATACCGCTCGCGCAGCTGGTTGGGGTCAAATCCCAGATCAAGGGCGGCGTCATCGGCCATGTGCAGTTCCTCCCAGGTACGGATGCGGGATCTCTGCCCGTCATTTCTCGTCCAATGCGGGAAATCTAACCGCGAATTTCAGCCGCTAACAGCCGTCACCCCGCGTCAGCCACCAAAGCCCGTCAGCGCCCGCAGCACCACGAAAATCAGGATGCCTGCGCCGATAAACAGCCAGGTATTGCTGCCATCTGATGTGCCTTTGGGGTTTTCCGGCGTGCGGCCCAGAAGGCGATCAAGCTCGCGCTGCTTGCGCACTTCCTGAGGTGTTTCATGCCAGTCGACGGCCTCGCGCACCCGGCGCAGCCAGGCGTTCATGTGCCGCTCGGCCGGGTGGCTGGAGGGCTGGCGCACCCAGCCGAATTGGGCGTCGAGATCGTCAAACACGCGCAGGGTCAGCCAGGCCGGCAGCTGCACATTTCCCGATTGTGCGTAATAGCCGGTTGCATGGCAGAGATAGTTGCGCACCTGCCATTGCAGGGCGCGGTATTCATCGATGCCTTCCAGGTCGGGCGCATTGAAGAGGGCATCGAGATCGGCGCGGGACGGCGGGCCCCAGGGAGAGACCAGCGCCTCGTGCAGCTTCTGCATGGCCGCGTCGATGCGCCGGTCAAAATCGGAGGGGACGTATTCTTCTTCCTCTTCATCGAAATCGGCGTCGGGGTCGTCTTCAGTGTTCATGGCCGGCGCGGGCGCGCGGGCGTCCGTATCCGCCGGCTGTTCTGTCAGCGTTTCACTTTGTCCGCCCTCTGACGGAGCAGGATGGGCCTCCGGTTCAGCTTCTGTGTCCTCGTCATATTCTTCATACTCGCCCGGATATTCCGCCCGCCACCGCGCCTCCTGCCGCGCGCGCTCGAAGGCTTCGCGCAGCGCCATGAACGCCGCCCGGTCATCCTCCGGCCGGGTGACCTTCAGGCGCTCCGCATACGCCTTGCGGATGTCGGCATCGGTGGCGGTTTTCCGGTCGAGGCCGAGCAGGCTGAAGGGATCAGAAGACATCCTCGCCCTCGAAGCGGCTCAGGATTTCCTCGATCTGGGCGCGGGCGTCCTGGATCTGGCGCTTGTCGTGGGTGTGCAGCACCGCCTCGAACTGGGCAAGGATGTGGCCGACATGCTGGCGCTGGTCACCCAGGCTGTTTTCATAGGCCGCGCGCAGGCGGGCGATGATGGCGGCGTTTTCCTGCTCGTCGCGGGGATGGATCTTCAGTGCGGCAAGTTCCTTGAGCCGCTTGTCGATCTCGGCGCGGGTCAGCGTACCGGGCGTGCCTTCGATCACGAGGCGGAGGGTTTTCTTGGTGGCCACCGGCGTGGCCTCCACCTCCAGGATGCCGGAGGTGTCATAGGTGTAGCGCACCTCCACCGTCTTGTCGGCCTTCAGGTCTGCCGGCAGGGGCACGCGCAGTTGGCCGATGCGGACATTATCGCGCACGAACGGGCTTTCGCCCTGATAGATCATCAGATTGATCTCGCGCTGGTGCTGTTCCAGCGGGCTGATTTCATTGGCGCGGCTGGCGGGCACGACCGTATTGCGTTCGATCAGTGGCGAGAAATGGCCCGCCTCCCACTGGTTCGGCCCCAGCGGCACGGAGACTTCATAGCCGAGCGTGAAGGGGCACACGTCTGTCATCACCACATCGTCCAGCGCGGCATGGCGGGCGGCGAGCCCGGCCTGCACCGCGGCGCCGAGGGCGACAACATGATCGGGATCGATCGAGTGTTCCGGGAAACGCTTGAACAGGCGCGTGATCAGCCCGCGCACGGCCTGCATCCGGGTGGCGCCGCCCACGGTGATGATGCGGTGCAGGTCGTCGGCCCGCAGGCTCGCATCGGAAATGGCGCGCTGGATGGGCATGCGCAACCGCTTCAGCAGCTCATCTGTGATCTCGTCAAACTTCTCGCGCGTGATGGAGACAGGGCGGGCCTCGCCCTTGATGATGTAGTCGCCGGTGGCCTCGGCCTTTTCCGAGAGCTGGTGTTTCAGCCGGTTGGCGAGGGCGCGCAGGCGGGCGCCTTCCTCGCGGCTGACATCCTTGGGCTGGATGCCAAGCTGGCGGCCGAGTTCTGCGGCCAGCGCGTCGGTGAAATCCTCCCCGCCGAGGAAGGCGTCGCCGGCAGAGGCGCGCACTTCCATCACGCCGGAGAACATCTCCAGGATCGACACGTCGAATGTGCCCCCGCCGAGATCGACCACGAGGAAGGTCGATTCGGCTTCGCGGTCCTGCAGGCCGTAGGCGAGGGCGGCCGCCGTCGGCTCGTTGACGAGGCGGTTGACCTTCAGCCCGGCAAATTCGGCAGCCGTGATGGTGGCCTTGCGCTGGATGTCGTTGAAATAGGCGGGCACGGAGATGACGGCTTCTTCCACCTTCTGGCCGAGATGGGCTTCGGCATCTGCCCGCAGGCTGCCGAGAACCAGGGCGGAGAGTTCTTCCGGGCGGAAGGATTTCTTGCCCAGCTTCACCTCATGATTGGTGCCCATATAGCGCTTGAAGCGGGCGGTGGTGAGGTCTGGATGGGTCAGCAGCCGGTCGCGGGCGGCGCGGCCCACCAGCATGGCGCCATCATCACCATAGCCGACCGCTGAAGGCGTCATCACCTCGCCCAGCGCATTGGGAACCAGCTTTGGGCCATCAGCTTCGAAGACCGCCACAAGGGAATTGGTTGTGCCAAGGTCGATGCCGATAATGGCCTTGCCGGACATATGGTGCTGCCCCCATGATAATGCCTTCTGCACCCTTAGCGCGTCCGCAGGCTCAGTCCAGCCGTCCTTTCACGCCGGTGCCATGCCTCTGTTACAAAACTGCCCTATGGCGGGGGGAGATGCAGAAGAAGAAGGAGGCCGCCCCGATGGCGATGATGGACGACAGCGAGAACAAGACCGTAAACCCCCGCATTGCCGCAGGCGCTGCCACGATTGGCGATGTGATCGGCGAGCGCCTGTCGCGGCGCGGCTTTCTGGGCGGGCTGGGGGCGGTTTCGGGCCTCGCGCTTGTGGGCTGCGCCACCGGGCGCGAGGGGGCGATGGCGCTGGCAGAAGCGCCTGCCGAGGCAGGCACAGAGCCGGCTTTCCGCTTTGCCGAGATCATGCGCGGGATGGACGAGACCCATCATGTGGCCGAGGGCTACCGCGCGGATCTGCTGATCCGCTGGGGTGACCCGCTGTTTGCCGACAGCCCGGCCTTTGACCCGATGAACCAGACCGCCGCGGCCCAGCGCCGTCAGTTTGGCTACAATAACGACTTCCTCGGCCTGGTGCCGCTGGAGGCAGATGCCGGCGGCGCCGAGCGGGCGCTGCTGTGCGTCAATCACGAATATACCTCGACCAACATCATGCTGCCGGGCGTGACGGCGGGCTATCCGGCCTCGATGACCCAGGCGCTGTGCGAAACCGAGATGGCCGCGCATGGCGGCACGATCGTGGAAATCCGCAAGGAAGACGGCGCCTGGAAGCCGGTGGTCGGATCGCCCTATAACCGCCGGATCACGGCAGACACGACACCGATGCGGATGACCGGACCGGCCGCGGGCAGCGCGCGCCTTCAGACCACGGAAGACCCTACCGGCACGCTGGTTTCCGGCACCGTGAACAATTGCGCCGGCGGCATCACGCCCTGGGGCACCTTCCTGATGGCGGAGGAAAACTTCAACGGCAACTTCCTCGGAACCTTGCCGGAAGGCCACCGCGAGGCGGAGAACCACAAGCGCTATGGCGTGCCGTCTGGCTGGTATCAGTGGGGCCGCTTCTTTGACCGGTATGATGTAGGCAAGGAGCCCAACGAGCCCAACCGCTTTGGCTGGATCGTCGAGCTGGACCCGATGGACCCGTCCTCGATGCCGAAGAAGCGTACGGCGCTGGGCCGGGTGAAGCATGAGGGCGCCGAAAACGTGATCGCGCCCGATGGCCGGGTTGTGGTCTATACTGGCGACGATCAGCGCTTTGATTATGTCTACAAGTTTGTGACCAAAGGAAAATTCGTGGCCGGAGACCGGGCGGCGAATATGGACCTTCTGGACGAGGGCACGCTGTATGTGGCGCGGTTTGATGCTGACGGGACGGTGGCGTGGCTGCCGCTGGTCCATGGAACCGGTCCGCTGACGGAGGAAAACGGCTTTGCTTCGCAGGCCGATGTTCTGATTGAAACGCGGCGCGCGGCTGATGTTCTGGGCGCCACGCCGATGGACCGGCCGGAGGACGTTGAGCCCGATCCGAAGACCGGCCGGGTGTATGTGATGCTGACCAACAATGACCGCCGCACGGACGCGCAGGTGGACGCAGCCAACCCGCGCGCCTCAAACCGGTTTGGCCATATCATCGAGATCATCGAGCCGGAGGGGGATTTCACCTCTGAAACCTCGCGCTGGGAAATGCTGGTGCGCTGCGGGGACCCGTCCGTTGCGCCCGTGGGCGCGCTGTGGAACCCTCTGACCACGGAGAATGGCTGGTTTTCGAGTCCCGACAACTGCGCCATCGACCCGCAGGGGCGTCTCTGGGTTTCCACCGATGGCAACGAGAATTCCGGCGCCGCCGATGGCCTCTGGGCGCTGGAAACCGACGGCGCGCGGCGCGGCACCGGGCGGCATTTCTTCCGCTGTCCCGTGGGCGCAGAGCTGTGCGGGCCGCGTTTCAATGAAGCGGGCGACGCGCTGTTCCTGGCGGTTCAGCATCCCGGCGACACCGACGGGGCGAGCTTTGAGGCGCCGGGCACGCGCTGGCCGGACTTCCAGCCTGCCATGCCGCCGCGCCCCAGCGTGATGGTCATTACACGGAATGGCGGCGGCCCGATCGGGGGATAAGGCCGCGCCTGTCCCTCAGTTTTATTGCCGCAGCAGCACGCGGTGGCCGCCCTCGCGCGTGAGTTCGAGGGCGCCATCGGCGGTGAGGCGCCAGGCCATTTCGCCCTGCAGGGCTTTGCTGAACTTTGCCTCCTGAGCGTTCAGCGCTGGTGCCACGCAGGCCCGGCGCGTCATCGCCAGCGGCGAGAAGGTGAGCGTGGTGCCAGTGGCGGTGTAGCTGCCCGAGAGGCTGTTGCAGCCGGTGGAGCCGGTGACCCTGCCGTTTTCCGTGAAGGTCAGGGTAAGGACGGTATTGTCGATCACGCCGCCGCGGTTGAGGTCTTCCACCGTCCAGGTGCCGCCGCCGAGCACGGCGGGGTCGCCCTCTATCCCTTCGCCCTCTGCCGGCAGAGGCCGGGCGGTGAAGGAGATGCCTTTTTCCCCGCGAATGACGAGGTTTCCGAAGCCGTCGATCCGGCCCTCGGTCTTGCCCGAAAGGATCGCGCCGAAGGCGGATTCCTGCGCCATCACGCCGTCTGCCATGCAGGCCATCTTGGTCATGCCGACGCCGGAAAAGGCGATCTGCGCGCCGGTCTGGACATAGGCGCCGAAGAAGCGGTTGCAGCCCGTGGTGCCGTTGATCTGGCCGTCTTGCGTGAAGGTGATCTGCGGTTCGCTGCCCGCCACGATCGCCGTGCCGCCCATTGTCTCGACCTGCCAGCGTGTGCCCGCCAGCGGCTTGAGGCCAGCTGGGGAGAGTTCGATCTGCGTGCCGTTTCCGGCGGTGAGCACCACCTTGCCGTCTGCGCCGGGGGCAAAGGTGGCCGTGCCCTTGAGGGCAGCATAAAGCGCGCCTTCCTGCGCGCCGGCCCTCTGATCGAGGCAGGCCATCATGGTGGAGATGATGTCTCCGAAGGTGATCTTGCCGTCCGTTTCGCCGAAACTGCCGCCATAGGTGTTGCAGCCGCCAAAGCCGCCGACGCGGCCATCTTCGCCGAATTTGACGGTCATCGGGCGCTGGCCGGAGACCGGCTGGCCGCCAATGGCGGTCACGCGGTACTCCTTGCCGGTCAGTTTCAGCGCGGCGGGCGCTTCCGGCGGCGGGGCAGGGGGCACGGGCGCAGGCGCGGGGGCGACTTTCACCATCACCAGCGTTCCGGCGTCTACGGCGCCGCTGACCGCCTCAACCTGATGGACGGTATCAGTGGCCCATAAAAGTTTGCCGTCCGGCCCGGTGACAGTGGCGCGCAGGGTGTAGGTGAAGCGCGGGTCGAGGGGGTCATTAACGCGAAGAATAAATTTTTTCGGCACGCCGCCATCATCCAGGCTGTCAGACCAGTCGGCGAGGGAGATGGCCGGGGCATCGGCGCGGGAGGTGTCGGACAGCTCCACCTTGAGGACGGAGCCTTTCGGGGCGGCCATCCGTTCCCGATAGGTTGCAGAGCCGGTGACGGTCAGCACGGCGGCCGCCTCCTGGGGCGACAGGGCGGCGGGCGGCGTCTGACAGGCGCTGAGCACGGGCGCCGCCGCGATGAGAAAAAGCGGGATAAGCGCGCGGGTGTAAAACTTTCTCTGTGCCATTCAGGCCTCCCTTCAGATCAATGTGCCAGCGCTGCGGCTTGCTTCCCATGCCCGCCGCTGCGGCAGATCCCGGGATGGGATGGCATCAGCAAGGCCGCATTATGGCGGGCATATTGGTATCTTACCTTACGATACGCCCAGCCGGATGCGGAAGGCCGTTTCCATGCCTGTGGAAGCTGCTAATCTCCCCTTGAGGGTAACAGACTGGCGCATACTGGGGAGGTATCGCCGATGCAGACACACAGATCGCTCGACCTGCAGCGGGGCCGATGGTTTTCGGCATTGCCGGAGGCGTTGCAGGAAGAAGTTCTTCAAAATTCCACGCGGCACAAGTTGCGGCGGGGCAAGCCTCTCGCGCGGCAGGGGGATCCGCCCATCGGCATCTTCGGGCTGGTGAGCGGGGAAGCCCAGATTATCGGCACAACGCGGGCCGGGCTCGACATCCTGGTGGCGGTGCACCGGCCGGGCGACTGGACGGGCTTTCTCGCCTGCGTTGACGGGGGCCCCTACACCTTTTCGGTGATTGCCAGCCAGACTTGCGAGGTGCTGCATCTGCCGCTGGCGGCGGTGCAGCGGATGTTCCTGTCAGACGCAGAGAACTTCCGCCGGTTCGTATTGCCGGAGATGGCGTCGATCCGGGCGATCTATACCCATGTTGTGGAAAGCCTTGCCTTTACACCGCTGCAGCGGCTGGCGCGGCGCCTGCTGGACCTGACGAGCGAGCCGCATGGCGGGCGGGTGAACTCCTCCTTCATCAGCCCGGTGACGCAGGATCAGATCGCCATGTCGATCATGGCCTCCCGCCAGTGGACCAACCGTCTTCTGCAGTATCTGGAACAGGCGGACATGATCCGCATCTCGCGCAGCCGGATCGACATTCTCGACCGCGCGCGGCTGAATCAGCTGGCGCTGCATGGCGAGAGCGGGTTCACGCTGGGGGAGGCGGCGCCGGGGCAGGCCTCGCTGGTCTGAGCCGGCGAGGCCTGGGGCCGGAAGGGTCAGTGGGCCTCGGTGATCTCGGCGATTTCGCCGAGGGTCTGGCCGCCGCAGGTGATGGTGACGCGGCTGTAGCTGCTGCCGGCGAGGGGGCCGGTATAGTGGACCTCCTCGGTGGCGATGGCCATCGTGGCGGGCTCAGTGGGGGCAACCGGAATGAGCTCCAGATTGAGCGCCGGGGTCATCGAGCGGTCCATCGGGCCGACGTTCCAGGTGAAGGTGTAACCCCCTGATCTGACATCAACTTTTCCGATGACATGGACGGTGGGCGAGGCGTCGGGGCCGGGCATCCGGTCGATCCAGGCTTCCCAGTCCCGCGAGTCCAGAACCGCGCAGTCTGCGGCCGGGGCAGCTTCGGGGGCGACGGCAAGATCGTCTTCTGCAGCCGGAACCGGCGGGGGCTCTGCCGCCGGTGTGGTCTGATCGGCAGCGGGGGTGCAGGCGGCGAGGATAATTCCGCTGGCGGCGGCCAGGGCGAGGAGGCGGAGGCTGGTCATGTGATTTCCCTTATGTTTCAGGCGGTCCGGTATCGCCTTAACTGGGCGGGTAACGTGTCATTTTGAGGACAGTTCCGGACAGATCCGGACAAATCCGGTCAGCCCCGTGCCACCCCCGCGCCGCCCCAGGGCCGTCACCGCGTCACGGTTTTCCGTTCCAGCCCGCCCGCAGCGGGAAGGGAGTAGAGCGTGCCATCCTCGCCGACATCGATCCTGCCGGCATAGGCCGCGCCGGTGCCCTTCAGGAAGACGGGGTAGAGCAGCTTCGAGGGCAGGGGCGGGACGATATGGTAGATCACCAGACGCTCCACCCCGGCGGCTTCAGCGGCGCGGGCCGCGTCCACCGGGGAGGCGTGATAGTCGAGGATATCGGCAAACACCTTTGACAGCGGGGCGGCGCCCGCCTCGCCGGCGGCCTGCGACATGGCGGCGACCATCTCCGGGTTCAGCGCTTCGTGGAAGAGGATGTCGGCGCCTTCGGCCACGCGGACGAGATTGTCCGAATACACCGTATCGCCGCTGATGACGGCAGAGCGGCCCTTGTAATCGATGCGGAAGCCATAGGCTGGCTCGACCGGGGAATGGTTGACGAGGAAGGCGGTGATCTGAAGGCCGCCCTCGTCCAGCAGCACGGCGCGGGCGCCGGGGCCGGCGGGCAGATCGATCACCTCCGGGGCAAGGCCATAACCGGCCGGATTGGCAACAGCGGGGCCATGATGGGCCATGCGATAGGTGCTGTCGATCCGGTAGGCGGCGTTGAAGCCATCGGTGATTTCGGCAACGCCCGGCGGGCCGGCAACGGGCAGCGGCGTTGACCGGCTGCCGCCGACCCAGGCGCCGACCATGAGCTCGCCGAGGCCATCGAAATGGTCCGAGTGCAGATGGCTGAGATAGAGTTTTTCGGTGCGGCCTGTGGGGAAACCCATGCGCGTGAGCCGCCGGATGGAGCCGCCGCCGACATCGAAGAGGAAGGCCCGGTCGCCCGCCAGAACGCCGATACAGGGCCCGGCGCGGGCGGGGTCTGGCAGGGGCGAGCCGCTGCCGCAGAGATAGAGGTGGAGGCCATCGGGGAGGCTGGCGGAGGGGTCTTGCCCGACATTTTCAGCGATGGCGCGGCGGAAGGCGGCCTCGCCGATCTGGACGGCGAAGACCTGCCGCGCGGCCAGCAGGGCGAGCAGGAGAGCGCCGAGCGCGATCAGGCCCCAATGCCACAGTTTCATGCGTGCCTCCCCGGCGATTTTATGGGGGAGTTGGATCATTTGGCGCGGGTTGTGTCAATTGTTTGTTTTTTGGGGGGCGGGGTGGTGTTTTTGCGGAGGGCGCCCCCACCCTAACCCTCCCCCATGTCTGGGGGAGGGGATGTGTTGTGCGTGGGGAGAGGTTTGCTTTCCAGCTGCGCAACTTGACCCCCTCCCCATTCATGGGGAGGGCTGGGGTGGGGTTGGGGCTGGTGTGCGGGGCTGCTAAGCTGCCGTCATGATTGAGCATGCGTCCGTCGAGCTGGCTTGCGGAGCCGATGTATTGCTTAGCCTGCAGAGCGGCATTCGTGCCTTTGCGAGCGATCGGGACAGCACGGTCTGGCTTCAAATGTCGGATGGGCAATATCTGCGCGTTTCCTGCAGGTCTGTTGATCTTGCCTGGAAATTCGAAGTGTTCCCGCTCCGCGTGGAGCGGCAGAGTGATCTCGTGGACGCCTTGCGGAAGTTTCGCGGCAGCGCACGCGACCATGAGCTAAGGGCGCTGGCGGAAGCAGCCTTCGGTGCCGAGGGTGCCGTGCCAGAAACCGATGCCACCGCTTTGCCGGAAGACCTGACCGAGTGGCCTTTTGCGGCGTGGAATCTGGACGTGTTGCGCAGGCGCGAAGGCTTGTGCGGCCTTTCTGGAGAAATGCTGCATGCGGCGGAGGTTGCTGTTGGATTGCTGTTCACCGATCCGCAGGGACGCCAGTTGCTGATCGCCTCGGACACTTTTCCGTTGAGCCTCGTGTTAACGCAGGATGCGGGCCGGATTGAAGGCGAGATCGCCAACTGTGTTCGTGTGCCGGTGCCGGATTATGTCTCGCGGTATCTGGGTAGCTGAATTTTCGTAAGTCGCGCCATGCGGAGGGCGCCCCCACCCTGACCCTCCCCCATGTCTGGGGGAGGGGACGTGTTGTGCATGGGGATAGGTATGCTTTCCAACTGCACGATCTGACCCCCTCCCCATTTATGGGGTGGGGCGGCGTCCGGCAGAAGCCGGGTCTGCTCGATATAGCGCAGCCGTGCCAGGATGGTTTCCATCACGCCGTCGATATTGTCGTACACGTCCGAATTCGGGATGCGGAGGGTTTCATAGCCGCGCGCGGCGAACCAGGCGTCGCGGGCGGCGTCCTGTCCGGGGGTGTGGGTGTCGCCGTCGATCTCGAGGACGAGATTCATCCGGTGGCTGATGAAATCGGCAAACCAGGGGCAGCAGGGGGCCTGGCGGCGGAAATGCCAGAGTTTGAACAGGGGGCTGCGCAGATGCCACCAGACCGCCTTTTCCGCCGGGGGCATGTGGCGGCGCAGCTCGCGGGCGCGGTGGATTTTGCGGGGGTTTGGCATGGGGTGAACATATAGGGAACGGGTGGGTTTGGGAAGGGGGGTTTTTGGGGTTTTTGGGAAAGAGCGGAGAGGGGCCCCACCCCATCCCTCCCCATAAATGGGGAGGGGGTCAGGGTGTGCGGTTGGAGAGGTTGGTTTGCGGCGGGGTGGGACAGGCCCCCTCCCCATTTATGGGGAGGGATGGGGTGGGGTGGGGCGGGGCGGGAAAAATAGGCTGGGTTCGGGCGGGGTTTTCGCTGCTGTTTTGCCCGCGCGCGCAGGCGGTTTGGGCTTGCCAATCCGGCTGGGTACGGAGGGGATGTAGATTGCCCCCATGATGAAGGATCTGATGACATTGAAGCCCCAACGCCGGTTGCGGCCGGGGAGTGGGCGGGAGCGGCGGCTGTTGCGGCTGGTGTGGCTGGCGGGGTGGCGGGTGGCGGAGATTGCCGCGCTGACCGGGGAGGGCGAGCGCACGATCCGGCGGCGGCTGGCGGCGTTTGACCTGATGGGCGAGGAGGCGCGCGGCGAGATGGCGCGGCTGCTGGTGGCGGTGCAGCAGGACTGTGTGGCCGACGCGCTGGCGGCGGGCGGCGAGGTGAAGGAGGCCGTGGTGACGCATCAGAAGATGGCCGGGACGGCGCGCGTGATGCAGGCGGCGGAGAAGGAACAGGATAGTCAGAAGACGGAATATCAGGAAGAGGAATATAAGGAAGATGCAATCGACAGGCTGGTCGCCATGGACCTCGCATTGGAAGAAGCGGCATTGGGAAGCCCTGAGGGCGATGGGGAAAGAGGGGCTTTCGCCGTCGAAACGAAATCTCTTGAACCGGTTTCCCTTCCTGCTCGAGCGCCGGGATACGCAGGCGCCGCCGCTGGGCCTTCAGCGCACATGGTTGCTTTCGGGGGGCCGTGGCGCAGGCAAGACGCGGGCGGGGGCCGAATGGGTGCGCTGGGCGGTGCTCGCGGCGGGGTATCGCCGGGTGGCGCTGGTGGGGCAGAGCCTTGCGGCGGTGCGCGAGGTGATGATCGAGGGGCCGAGCGGCCTGCTGGCGACCTCCTCGGAGATTGACCGGCCGGTGTGGCAGCCTTCGCGCCACCGGCTTGAATGGAAGAATGGCGCGGTGGCCTATGCCTTTTCGGCCGAAGACCCCGAGAGCCTGCGGGGGCCGCAATTTGACCTTGCCTGGTGTGATGAGGCGGGCGCCTGGGGGAAGGGCGAGGCGGTGTGGGACAATCTTCAGCTGGCCCTGCGGCTTGGCCCCTGCCCGCTGGCCATGGTGACGACCACGCCGCGCGCCACGGCGCTGATCCGCAGGCTGAAGACTGACCCCGGCACGGTGGAGACGCGGACGGCGACGGCGGAGAATGCGGCCAATCTCTCGCCCGGTTTCCTCGGCTGGATGACAGCGGCCTATGGCGGCACGGCGATGGGGCGGCAGGAGCTGGAGGGGCATTTCATTGATGATCCGGAAGGGGCGCTGTTCCTCCGCTCACAGATTGACGCGCTGCGCGTGGCGGCCCCGCCTGTGATGCTGGACGACTGTATCGTGGCGGTGGACCCGTGCATTTCGGCAAGGCCGGGGGCGGATGCGTGCGGCATCATCCTGGCCGGCGTGAAGGACGGGCATGGCTATGTGATGGGGGACGCCTCGGCGCCGGGGCTCGCCCCGCATGTGTGGGCCGGGCGGGCGGCCGCGCTGGCGGCGGCGGCGGGGGCAAGCTGTATCGTGGCGGAGGCAAACCAGGGCGGGGACATGGTGGCCGAGATGCTGCGCCTGACAGGGACGGGGGTGCCGGTGCGGCTGGTGACCGCGCGGCTCGGCAAGCGGGGGCGGGCGGGGCCGGTGGCGGCGATGTATGCGCAGGGGCGGGTGAGCCATGCGGGGCATTTCGACATGCTGGAGGATCAGATGTGCCGGTTTGGAACGGCGGAGGCGGCGGGCTCTCCGGACCGGGTGGACGCGCTGGTCTGGGCGCTGTGGGCGCTGATGGGCGAGGGGCAGGGGCCGCGAGTGCGGGTGCTTTGAGGGCGGGACTTGGTTTGCGGCGGGGTGTTTGTGGAGAGATGCCCCACCCTATCCCTCCCCATAGTCATGGGGAGGGGACCTGTTGCGTTTGGGGAGAGGTTGCGTTTCGGCGCAGGGCGACCTGCCCCCTCCCCATGACGATGGGGAGGGATGGGTTGGGGTGGCTTTCGGCTTGGTGAGCGGAGCGGTTTTGTGGAGAGGTCCCCCACCCGCTGCTCGGGCAATCGCAATGCGATTGCTTATCCTCGCAGCCCCCCAAGTCTGGGGGAGGGGACGTGTTGTGCTGTTGGAGAGGGGGCTTAAAGGCGCCGCATGTTGACTTTTCCGGCAACGCGCGCCAATGGGTGCCATGTCAAAACACACGAAACCAGAAACAGTTATCGAAGCGCTCGAGGCGCTTTATGCGCAGGCGGTTGACGCCCTTTCCAACGCCCTCAACACCTTCCTGCATGATGGCACGCCGCCCGATCCGCGTCTGCGGGACGAGGGCGCCTTCTGCTATCCGCAGCTGCGGATCGTTTATGACCCCGAAGGGCCGCCGCCGCCGATTTCGCGCGCCTTCGGGAAATTCTCCGAGGCCGGCATCTATATCACCACCATCACCCGGCCGGAATTCTTCCGCGACTATCTGATGGAAGTGCTGACCCCGCTGATGCGGGATTATGATGTCGATGTGTATGTCGAGCGGTCTGCCTCTGAAATTCCGTATGCGTATGTGTGGGACCCCTCGCAGGCGGCGGGCCTCGAAGAGATTGCCCCGGCCGAGCTGGTGCGCTGGTTTCCCTCGCCGAAGCTGACGCTGATTGGCGACGAGGTGGCCGATGGGGAGCCGTTCGAGGCGGGCGAGGAGCGGCCGCTGGCGCTTTTCGATGCGCAGCGGGTGGATTTCTCGCTGAAGCGCCTGCAGCATTATACCGGTACGCCGGTGGAGCATTTCCAGCATTATGTGCTGTTCACGAACTATCACCGCTATGTGGACGCCTTCTGCGACTGGGCGCTGGAGCAGCTCGGCGGGGAGACGCGGTATACCTCGCTCTCCGTACCCGGAGGGCTGGAGATTTCCCATCCCGACGAGCATAGCCGGGCGGCGATTGACGGCTCGCCCTGGCGGCGGTTCCAGATGCCGGCCTATCATTTGCGCGCGGCGAATGGCGCAGGCATCACGCTGGTGAATATCGGTGTGGGGCCATCCAACGCCAAGACGATTACCGATCACCTCGCCGTGCTGCGCCCGCAGGTGTGGCTGATGGTGGGGCATTGCGGGGGCCTGCGGCACAGCCAGTCCATCGGGGATTATGTGCTGGCGCATGCCTATATGCGCGAGGATCATGTACTGGACGCCGTTCTGCCGCCAGAAATTCCGGTTCCTCCGATTGCGGAGGTTCAGGTGGCGCTGCAGCAGGCGGCCGCGAAGGTGACCGGGGAAAAGGGCGAGGCGCTGAAAAAACGCCTGCGCACAGGTACGGTGGTGACCACGGACGACCGGAACTGGGAGCTGCGGTTTACCGCCTCTGCCCGCCGCTTCAACAAGAGCCGGGCTGTGGCGATCGACATGGAGAGCGCGACGATTGCGGCCAATGGCTTTCGGCTCAGGGTGCCCTACGGGACGCTGCTGTGCGTTTCCGACAAGCCGCTGCATGGCGAGATCAAGCTGCCCGGCGCGGCCAACCGTTTCTATGAGCGGGCGATTGGCGAGCATATTCGCATCGGCATCGAAACGCTGGAGCGCCTCAGCGAAGACGGCGGCGCGGCGCTGCACAGCCGCAAGCTGCGCGCCTTTGACGAGCCGCCGTTCCGGTGAGCGGGGGCGGCATCAACTGGCCTGCCCTGAAGGCCGCAGCCCTTGCCGCGCAGGGGCGGGCGTATGTGCCGTATTCGGAGTATCGGGTCGGGGCGGCGCTGCTGACTTCTGCGGGCGAGATCGTGGCCGGGTGCAATGTGGAGAACGCCACCTATGGCGCCACCTGCTGCGCCGAGCGCACGGCGGTGTTCAGCGCGGTGGCGGCGGGGCATACCTCGTTCCGGGCGATTGCGGTGGCCACGCACGGGGCGGACGCGGGCACGCCGTGTGGCATCTGCCGGCAGGTGCTGGCGGAGTTTTCTGAGGACGGCGCGCTGGAAGTGTTGTGCTTCACGCCGGAGGGGGCGGAGGCGCGCTACACGCTGGCGGAACTGTTGCCGCATGCGTTTGCGCTGAAATAGCTGGATACCAAGGACGACGCTTGCATTCTGAACAACTTTAAGTTCTCTTTGCCGTATGACGGGTAGAGGGGAACTATAGTGTGGGGCTTGTTGATTGAATGGCTAAATGCCAACCTTCTGGGCGTTGCGACAACTGCATTTGGCACTGCGCTGCTTGCCCTGTTTAAGCCCGTTCGGGTTTGGGCTGAAAAAATGGTGTGGGGCAGCTGCAAGTGGCTTTGGGCGGCGATCAGCGCCTTGCCGAGCCACTTGAGATTGTACAGGTTCGTTCTTTCACGAAAGCCATTCTGGTCGTTCGGGAATGGCAGGAAACAGAAAAACCTGAACGGGCCTACCGTCATTACCGTGATGAATTTCAAGGGTGGCGTCGGAAAGACCACCATAGCGGCAAATCTTGCCGCATCGTTGGCCGGAAAATTTGAGAAACGGGTCCTGTTGGTTGATTTGGACTATCAGGGATCGTTGACCGATCTTTTGCGCCGATCAACGATCGATGCAACGGGTGAGAACCTGGCTGCCACCTGGCTGCACTCAAAGTTTCCTGTTCGGGCTTTTGAAGAGCTGATCATAACCAATACCAATGTTCCAAATGTTGCCTTGATATCAGCCGAATACGGATTAACAGAGACTGAGGATAACGAACTCCTCAGGTGGCTGATGGGGCTTTCGGGGGATGATGTCAGGAGTCGACTGTTAAGGCGGCTGAAGCGGGCCAGCTTGGAAATCGAGACGCGATACGACTATATCATTATGGATGCGCCGCCCAGGATGAGTCTCGCTGCTGCAAATGCCCTCAAGGCAAGTGACTACGTGCTTATACCTGCAAAGCTTCAGTTTCTTGCGGTTAGTCCTGTGCAGAAAATGCTGGATTATCTGGCGACTTTCAAAAAGATAATCCGTGCAAGGTTTACGATACTCGGCGTTGTCTGCAATATGACCGAAGGTGCTCAGCCTGTTGGTAACGAAGGCAGTTATCTCGAGCAGGTACAAAGTGCCATTGCGACGCACGCTGACAAGCCGATTGTGTTTGAAACACTGGTTCCTGACAGGAAGGATATCGGGCGCCCTGAAGGCGCTACGCTTGGCTATATGCTGAGGGGGCGGGATGGCGAGTGGGTAAGAACTACCTTCGATGCGTTGAGCCGGCAAATCCTGGATAGAATTGATGTGCTAAAGTCTTCGCCGAATCGGCCCTGATATGGTAATATATGCCTATATGGAGGCGTTCTATGGATAAGCTTCAAGTTGCAGACATAATATCGGCCCTCAAGCGGATTGAAGCTGTAACCCCGGGTGCTGCTAGCCGAGCGCCACGTTCTGCATTGTCGGGGACTGCCAACTTTCTTGAACAATATTCGGCCCTTACGGTGGAGGCGCTTGAAGGACAGCTTCAGCTATCCAAGCCAAAGAAGAGCCCCAAAAAACCTGCCACACCGTTGAGGGAACAACTCGTTCGCAAGTATGCTGACCAACTGAGTTCTGCCGGGACTGATCTTCCGGTGTTTGAAGAGGTGATTGCGCGCCTTAGCGCTGACAAAACCGCGAGAGCTCAGGAAGTAAAGGCCATAGCAAAAGAGTATGGTGCTTCTTTCACCTCTACCGGCAGAACTGATGGCATAAATGCCATCCGCCAGAAGTTCGATGAGCGCTGGAAGCTTGCGAACAGGTCGGTTTTGAAAGCCTCCTGACAGAGGCGCGCTTGCCCCGGCGTGAGCGGGGTTGGACACAGGATTGTCACTGGACGGGCGCGCGGGTGCGGGTTACCCCCGAGGCATGACTGATACGACGACAAAACCCCGCCTCCTGAAGTTTGAAACCATCCGCAATTTCCGCGATTTTGGCGGCTATGACAGCCGCTATGGCGGGCGGGTGAAGATGGGGCGGCTCTACCGCTCCGGCCACCATGCCGAAGCCTCCGAGGCGGAACTGCAGAAGATGGCCGCGCTGGGCATCCATGTGCAGGCCGACCTGCGCCGCCCGGACGAGCGGGAGAAGTTCAAGACGCGCTTTGCCGCGCCGGTGACGATTACCCATGATGGCGGGCGCGAGACCGACGCGCCGCATATCCGCTTTCTCTCCCGGATGGAGGTGAGCGCGGAGGACGCCGACCAGTGGATGGTGGAATATTACGAAGCTGCGCCGTTCAAGGAGCATCATACCGAGATGTTCACCGGCTGGTTTGGCCATCTGGCGGCGCTGGACGGGGACGCGGCGGGGCTGGTGAACTGCGCGGCGGGCAAGGACCGCACGGGCATTCTCTGCGCGCTGACGCATCATATCCTGGGCGTGAGCGAGGCCGATATCCGCGAGGATTATGACCTGACGAACACGGCCGTGGACGTGGCCGCGCGCCTGCCGGAAGCGGCGGCGTATTTCAACGATATGCTGGGCAAGGAATATCCGGCCGAAGTGTTCCGCCCGTTCATGGGCGTGCATCTGCGCTATCTGGAGAAGGCGTTTGCGACGATCAATGCGCGCGCCGGATCGATCGATGGCTATCTTGTCGACACGCTGAAAGTGGACGAGAAGATGCAGGCGGAAATCCGTGGGCGGTTGATCGAGCGCTGAGCGCGGATGGTGGGTTACGCCTTCGGCTAACCCACCCTACGGGGCTGAGCGCTTGAGGCGCGCGGCGTTGGTGCATTGCGGCCTGTGGCCTTAATGCACCCTACTGGGATTTCTTACATTTTTCAGGGATCTTTTTGCGGTGGACGTCTCCACCCGTCATTCGGGCAATCGCAGGGCGATTGCTGATCCTCATGACCCCCCGCGTGCGGGGGAGGGGATGGCGTTGCGTTGTGGGGAGGGGGAGGTGACTGCCCGCAGAGTGGGGGAATTTTGCGGGGAAGGGGCGCCCCTGTTGAGGGGGGGCTGGACGCTGAGGGTCAGCCGGTTTGCGCAGGCTCTGGCGGCAGGTCCGGGATGGTTCCGTCCTGTCTCGTCGCGCCGGCCTCTAGAAGCGCCTTTGCCCCGCGCCAGCAGGCATGCTTGAATCCCGGTTCGTTTTCTTCCTCGAACATGCCGAGGCAGAGCTCCAGGCTGTTGAGGCCGGCCTCTTTCCAAATGCGGTGGATATTAGCGCCACCGGCAATGAGATGGGCGACACATTGTACGTGACCATTTCCTGCAGCGGCTATGAGGGGGAAAAAGTCGTTGTTTTCGCTTTCCTTGTTTGGATCTGCGCCTTTGGCCAGGAGGGCCGTGACGATGTCCCCATGGCCATTTTGCGAGGCCATCAGCAGCGGGAAGGTGCCGGTGCTTTCGTTTTCCATGTTCGGGTCAGCGCCATTCGCCAGGAGGGCCGCCACGACGTCCCCATGGCCCTGCTGCGCGGCCATCAGCAGCGGGAAGATACCGTCTTTTTGGTCAATCTTGTTTGGGTCAGCGCCTTTGGCCAAGAGGGCCGCCACGATTTCCCGATGGCCATTCTGCGCGGTCATCAGCAGGGGGAAGTTGCCGGTGCTTTGGTTTTCCTTGTTCGGGTCAGCGCCATTCGCCAGGAGGGCTGCAACGATGTCCCCATGGCGCT
>NZ_PNMA01000020.1 GCF_013823385.1 Hyphomonas sp. | reverse complement strand
TGGCTTCATCGGCGAGGCCTTCGATCAGGCCGAAAGCATGGGCACGGATGAAACCGCCAAGACGCATGCCCGCTTCGGAGATGCGGAAATATTCCTCAAAGGCGGTGGCCGGATTGGCCGAGGGCAGGGCGACGACGGCCCAGAGGGGCGCGCCCTTGCGGCCGATATTTTCGAGGATCTCGAGGATGAGGCCGCGCCGGTCTCCGAAATAATGGCGCAGGGTCGGCTCGGACGCGTTCATGGCCTGGGCAAACTGGCGCAGCGAGGGGCGGCGCAGGTCTGCGGAGAGGGCAAAATCGGTCAACGCATCGAGCAGGGCGGCGCGTTTCTCGTCAAAGTCATGATTGCGGGCGCCTGCTGGCCTCGGCATTCGAACACGTCTCCATCAGGCACCGGGATTCGGCGCGCCCGATTTTCTACATCACACCGGTGGATATATCCGTCAACGCGCGGGGCGCGGGACGGGAAAAATCAGACCAGATGGCCAATAAGCCGGGTTCTGTTCGTCCCTTGCGGGATCTGGCAGCCATTCCTCTGGGGCGCTCATTACTGAACGCCTCGGCGCGACGCACCCGGGGCACGAGCGGCGGACAGCCCGTATGTGCCCCCTACTTGGTCTTGCTCCGGGCGGGGTTTACCATGCCAGCCCTGTTGCCAGCGCTGCGGTGGGCTCTTACCCCACCCTTTCACCCTTACCCTTTGGCCGAAGCCGCAGGGCGGTTTGCTTTCTGTGGCACTTTCCCTCGGCTCACGCCGGGCGGCTGTTAGCCGTCGCCCTGTCCACCTGGAGCCCGGACTTTCCTCCAGTATGGGGTTACCCCCATACCAGCGGCTGCCCGGCCATCTGGTCTGGCGGGGGATATAGGGGGTTTGGGGGCGGAGTGCAAATGGGGTGAGAGAGGGCATTTCCGCGCTTCGCGCGGCCCTCACCTCCCATCGCGTCGCGATGGGCCCCTCCTCTCCCAAAGGGAGAGGGGCTTTCACCGCGCCGCCTCAAACGCTACCTGAACCCCTCTCCCTCCGGGAGAGGAGGGGCCCGCGCCCGCAGGGCGTGGGAGGTGAGGGCCTTGGTCCCCAACACAAGAAGGCACGAACCCCTTGCGGACTTCGTGCCTTCCCGTGTGTTTCGAATCGGTCTACCGAGACACTGTGCTAGCACTCGATATCGGTCTTCGATCGACATCAGGCTCTGGAGACAATCCGTTCGAGCGGATTACCTTACATCACCCTCCGGACCCGGACGTTCGCCTTTTCAGGCGCACGGCTTCCGTTTCCGTCGCCGCCGTGCACAACCGGGGGGTTGCAGGCACGCGGCTGACCGCCTGCGCTTGCCATTGCTGGCACTCACTTCTTGGTCACCGTCTACGGATCGCGCCCCGTTACGGCATACGGCCCCGTTTGGCTGGGTCTAGCTCCCGCCTCCCGGCCATCGCCTGCTTTGTCCCTTCATCTCCACCTGGGCCCTTTGCGCGGCCGGTCTCCCGGCTTTGCTCCTGACCCGGTTTCGTCCGGGGGCGATGGACTTGGCCTCTGGCTCCTCTGGCAGGTTTGCTCCTGCGGGGAGTTCCGTTGGCTTACCGAAACGATCTCACAAGGCCTCGCCTGAGTCGAGAGGCTGTCCAGAATTTTTCACGCTGCCGGGGAAGAATCTCACAGGTTTCGTTGCGCCTGTGGAATGATTGTGAGGCTTCTATGAAAAACGCAACAAAATCAACCGGACAAGGAGTATCCTGTCCGGGTGCCGCTTGGCGGGAGAGGTCCTGCGGATGGGGCGGAGGCCCGATTGGTCCGGGGACGGTATATATTTTGTTTGAGGGAATGAGATGTCCCCGGCGTCCCGGCTCTGCCTCATCCGCAGGATTGCTGCCTTCGGGGGCGAGCCCTCGGGCAGCAGAAGGATGCCTGGATGACGACGCCAGGCACGCGCGAGATTGCCCCGGCGCAGACCCCCGGCGGATAGCCGGGCGGCCGGCAGGCCTCTGCCTGTAATGAATGCAGTTGGAAGCGGCGTGGACAGGGGGGCGCTAATCCCCGGTTTGTTTCTGCGGCGGACCGTGCCAGAAGGGTGGGGATGCTCGAGCGCTGGCGACCCGACTTCATCGATCCTGCAATCCGGGCCGTGCGCCGGCTGGTGCGGCCGGATGTGCGCATCGTGACCGGCGGGATCGCCTTCTATGCGCTGTTCTCGATCTTTCCGCTGATCTACATGACGCTGACGCTGCTGACCTTTTTCCTGCCGCCGGAACTGGCGCATCAGCTGGCCAAGCCGATCACCAATTTCTTCAGCCAGAGTGTGGAGCCGCTGACCTTCGAGGAGGTGGACGCGATCCAGAAGATGACGCCGGCGGGGCTGAGCGTGCGGGCCTTCCTGGCAGCGATCCTGGTGCTGTTTACGGCAACCTCCGGGGCCAAGGCGCTGATCACCGGCATCCGGATGATTGCGGGCACGGCCGACCGGACGAAGTTTGCGCGGTTTCAGGGCACGTCGCTGGCGCTGACGGCGACGCTGATCCTGATCGTGTGGCTGCTGGGGGCGACGCAGCTGATTGCGACGGTGGCGGTGCAGGAGGCCGGGGGGCTGGCGGTGCGCTTTGCCAAGGAGATTGCGACGCTTGTGGATTCGCTCTGGATCTCGAAGGGGATTGCGAGCTTCGGGGTGTTCTATCTGATCCTGGTGATGTCGCTGCGCGGGCATGTGCGGCGGGGCACGCGGGCGCTGGCGGCGGGGGCGGGCGCGGCGGCGGTGGCCTTTCTGGGCGTGACCTTCCTGTTCCAGCTTTACCTGCACTATTCGGTGATGAGCACGATCTATGGCGCGCTGGCGTCGCTGATCCTCGGTTTCATCTGGCTGTCGGCGTCGGTGTCGTCCTTGCTGCTGGGCGCGGCGCTGGCGACCGAATGGGCTCACGCCTGGGGCGAGGACGAAGCGCCGGACGCAGACGAGTAGGCCCCGGCGATCTGGGCGAGGCGGCGCAGCGTGCTGGCGTCGGCGAGGCCGGTGATGGCGGCGGGCATCCAGCGGCGCTGGAAGGCGCGCAGGGCGGCGGGAATGTCGGCGGTGTCATAGCCAATCTGCGCGAGATGGGCGTTGAGGCGCGAGGCGTCCCCGCCCGCCCAGACGCAGGCCGCGCCGGTTTCAGGCTGGGGCCAGAGGCCGAGGCCGGCGTCTGCGAGGCGGGGCCACGGGAAATGCTCGCCGGGATCGATCTTGCGGGTGGGCGCGATGTCGGAATGGCCGACGAGGCCGGTGGGCGGGATGGCATGGTGGGCCATGATCTCGCGCGAGAGGGCGATGACGGCGCTGATCTGCGCGTCCGGATAGGGCGGCAGGCCGCCGCCGGGGGCGCGGTAGTCATGCCCGCCATTGACGATCTCGATGCCGATGGAGCGGGAGTTCAGATCTTCCAGGCCCTGCCATTTGGAGACACCGGCATGCCAGGCGCGGGCATTTTCCGCCACGAGGCGGGCGATGCGGCCATCTTCCCAGACCATATAGTGCGCGGAGACTTTTGCCTCTGGATCGCGCATCCGGGCGAGGGCGGCTTCGCCGCTTTCCATGCCGGTGTAATGCAGCACGAGCAGGGAAACGGGGTGTTTCCGGTCGTCATAGTTGGGGCTGGGGGCGTCTTCGATCTGCATTACGAATCTCCCGAAGCGACCTTCTTGCCGAGGGCGGCTTCCGGCATTTTCTCGTTCGGGCGGAGCGCGATGACAAGCACCCCCGACAGCGAGACGATGGCGCCGAGGATGAGGCGCAGGGTCAGCGGCTCATTCAGCAGCACGATGCCGAAGATCACGCCCCAGATCGGCGTCATCAGTGTGAGCGGGGAGAGGAGGGAGACGTCATACTTCTTGAGCAGGGTGTAGAAGGCCGAATGGCCGAACACCGAGACGCCGAGGATGGCGAAGGCGCTGGCAGCCCAGACCATCCAGCCGCCATGGATATAGGCGTCGAGCTGGTTCGTCTCCATCACGAAGGAGAGGGCGAACAGGGGCGCAAAGCTGAACGCGCCGACCCAGGCCTGCATGCGCAGGGCAGAGATCTTCGGCATCGACTTCATGATGATGCCGCCCGCCGAGCCGACGAAGGCGGAGCCGATGATGTAGAGGAGGCCATAGGAGACCGAGAAGCTGCCCGGATCGAAGGCAATGATGACGACGCCGATGAAGGCGAGGAAGATGCCCAGCGCGCGGCGCCAGCGGATGACCTCGCCCAGGAACAGCATGCTCATCAGTGTGGAGATGGGCACGCCGAGCTGGCCGGTGACGGCGACGGCGGAGGCCTCGGCATGCTGCAGGCCGATGAAGAGGAGCGCGAAATGCACGCTGCCGATCATGATCGAGACAAAGAACAGCGTGCGCAGGTTGGGCGGGCGCGGGAAGAGGAACGGCACGAGACAGACCGCGACGCCGAGGAAGCGCAGCGCGGCAAAGAAGATCGGCGGAATGGCCATGTCGGCCACGGCCCAGCGCGTGACGACAAGATTGAGCCCCCAGACGAGGCAGACAGCGCAGAGGAGGATGAAGTCACGTATGGCCATGATGGGGCTCGCCCTATCAGGGTTTTGTGACGAAGGGCAGGGGGCGCGTCGGGGTAGGGTGACAGGGGAGCTATGCGGGGGTGCGCTGGGTGGAGAGCGGCCCCACCCCATCCCTCCCCATGGTCATGGGGAGGGGGCCTGTTGCTCTTTGGGGAGAGGGTGGTCTGTTACTTGCCGAAGCGGTTGACCGGCAGGCGGAGGTAGGTCTGGCCGTCGGATTCGGGGGGCGGGAGGCGGCCGGCGCGGATGTTGACCTGCAGGGAGGGCAGGATCAGGCGCGGGGCGCCGAGGGTCTGGTCGCGGGCGGTGCGCATGGCGACGAAGTCTTCCTCCGAGACGCCTTCATGCACGTGGACATTGGCGGCGCGGTGCTCGGCGACGGTGGCTTCCCAGGCATAGGTCTCGCGGCCTTCGGGGAGATAGTCATGGCCGGTGAAGATGCGGGTTTCCGGCGGCAGGGCGAGGAGCTTGCGGATCGAGCGGTAGAGGGCGTGGGCGTCGCCGCCCGGAAAGTCTGCGCGGGCGGTGCCATAGTCGGGCATGAAGACGGTGTCGCCGACAAAGGCCGCGTCGCCGATCAGATAGGTGAGGCAGGCAGCCGTGTGGCCCGGCGTGTGCAGCACACGGATGGTTTCATTGCCGAGCGGGATTTCGTCGCCTTCATTGAAGAGGGCGTCAAACACGGTTTCGTCCGGCGCATCGGATGTGGGGCCAAACAGTGGGCGGAAGGTTTTCTGAACTTCGGTGATGTGCGCGCCGATGCCAATCTTTGCGCCGGTTTTCTGGCGAATGTAATCGGCGGCCGAGAGATGGTCGGCATGGGCATGGGTGTCGAGCGCCCAGACGATCTTCAGGCCTTCGGCCTCAGCGGCGGCGAGGACTTCGTCTGCTGATCTGGTGGAGAGGCGCGCCGGGGCGGGGTCGAAATCCAGCACGGGATCGATGATTGCGGCGTCACGGGTGGCCTCATCCCAGACGAGATAGGTCACGGTATTCGTGGCCGTGTCGAAGAAGGCTTTGATCCTGGGCATTGTATCTTCCTTTCGGGCGGCTTCTTATCTGCGTTGACGCTAATATATGAGGCGTTGCTAATTTAGCAAGTTCTCATATATTTGCAGCTGTTGATACCCGGCCTGCGAAGGAGCCGCAGATGGAACTTACCCTGCCTGTCATTCTGGCCGCCCTGGCAAGCGGCGCGCTGGTCGGCGTGTTTCTCGGCACTTTCGGGGGCGGGGGCAGCGTTCTGGCCGCGCCGCTGCTGATCTATGCCGTGGGCGTGCGCGATCCGCACGTGGCGATCGGTACATCGGCCGCCGCCGTCGCGGCGATCGCGCTGGTGAGCCTTGTGGGGCATTGGCGGGCAAAGCGGGTGAAATGGCCGTGTGCGGGCGCGTTTGCGGTGGCGGGGATCCTCGGCTCGATTGCCGGGTCACAGCTGGCGCTGCGGGTGGATGGCACCTGGCTGCTGGCGGCCTTTGCCCTGGCGATGGCGGCGATTGGCCTCTCGATGTTCCGCAAGCCGAAGGGCGAGGGCGACCCGGACGTGCATATCACCCCGGCGATCATGGCGCGCATCCTGCCGCTGGGCCTGCTGACCGGGCTGGCGGCGGGCTTTTTCGGGATTGGCGGCGGGTTTCTGATCGTGCCGGGCCTGATGCTGGCAACGGGGATGACGCTTTCCAATGCGATGGCCTCTTCGCTGGTTTCCGTGGCGCTTTTCGGGGCGACGACCTCTGCCAACTATGCCCTGGCAGGCCATGTGGACTTTCCGCTGGTGGGCCTTGTGCTGGCGGGCGGGGCGATCGGGGGCCTTGTGGGCGTGCGGGTGGCGCGGGCGCTGGCGGGGCGGGTGGCCCTGGCGCGGAAGGGCTTTGCGGGCATGATTGTGGCCGTGGCGGGCTATGTGGGCTGGAACGCTGTGCTTGGAATTCTCGCAACTTCCTGATTTTCGGGACGTTAAGAATTGCAGCCGCCCTGCGAAAGGTTGCTAAATCCGCCGCAAAGCGCTGATATGAAGTTCAACAGGGTTAACTTGGCCCCGGCCGCAGCGCCGGGCAGGGAGAGATTTGATGGGCGTGATCTGGTGGGTTTTGCCGTCGATTGCCGGGGTGATTGGCCTCATTCTCCTGTTCGGAGGGTTCGGCAAGCTGGCCAATCTGAAGCCTTTCGCCGGCGTGACGCGCCTTGCCTTTGGCACAGCCTTTGTGGGGCTTGCCGGGATGGTCGCCTTCATCGGGCTGAACGTGCAGACCTATAAGCGGCTGACCTATGAGCGGCCGGTGGCGGTGGTGAAATTCGTGGCGGTGCCGGGGCAGGCGGACGCCTATACGGCGGATGTGACGTTTGCCGACGGCACTCAGCTGTTGCAGGCCGATGGGACGCAGCCAGTGTTCCGGGGCGACGAATGGCAGATCGGCGCGCGCGTCATCAAGTTCAAGCCGATGGCCAATATCCTGGGCTATGATTCCATCTACCGGATCGAGCATATGCGCTCGACCAATTCGATGCAGTTCTCCTCTGATGTGGTGACCGAAGGCAAGATTGACGGCATACGGATTGTCACGTCCGAGCCGGGGATTGATGTGTCCAAGCTCGCCGATACCTATGGATCGCGCTTCGGCATTGATGCCGAATATGGCTCGGCCACCTATCAGCCGATGGGCGACGGATTTGAGTATGAAGTCTCGATCACGCAGGACGCCCTGATTGCGCGGCCGACCGAAGCGACGCGCACGCTGATCCAGTCCAAATCCTATCCCGGCTTCATACCGTCGAAGCGGGGCAACTGATGAACCCCTGGGAGCGGTATGTCGTTCCGCACCTCATCTCGTGCGCCTGCGCGACGCGGCCGATCATGAAGCAGCGGGAAAAGGTGGTGCCGAAGGCCGAGGGCGTTGTGCTGGAGCTTGGCTGTGGGGCGGGGACGAATTTCGCGATGTATGACGCCGGCAAGGTGGACCATCTCTATGCGCTGGAACCGGCGCCGGGGATGATGGTGAAGGCGAGACGCACGGCCAGCGAACTCGGCATCGGCAAGAGCATCGACTTTCTGGAAACCGGGGCGGAGCATATTCCGCTGGCGGATAATTCGGTCGATACCGCCGTGATCACCTTCGTGCTGTGTACCATTCCGGACTGGAAATCGGCGCTGGCGGAAACCAAACGCGTGCTGAAGCCGGGCGGCAAGATCGTGTTTACCGAGCATGGGCTGGCGCCGGATGAAGGCGTCGCCAAATGGCAGCGCCGGGTGGAGCCTGTTTGGAAGGCGCTGGCGGGCGGATGCCATCTGACGCGCGATACCGGCGCGATGCTGCGCGAGGCAGGTTTTGTGCTGGAAGGCGCGGAGACGATGTATCTGCCCAATACGCCGAAGATCGCCGGCTATGTCAGCTGGGGCGCGGCGCGGATCGCGTAAGGCGATGCGCGCGCCGCCCTATCTTCCGTTTCTCAATGGTCCCCTGAGCCTGGCGCCAGGCCTGCGCCCGATTGCGCCGGAGGCGTGGCTTTGTCCGGATACGGAGGCCCATGCTCTGGGCGAAAAGCGCGCGCTGATGCGGGACCGGCGGGGCGAGGTTTATGGCGCGCGGGAGGGGAGCGAGCTGGCGGTGCTGGAGCTGGCGGCTGCGGTGCATGAGGCGACCGGGCCGGCGGTGGGCGCCTGGCCGAGCGCGCTGGAAGGTGCGGCGAGCGCGGTGTCCGATGATCTCTGCCTGCTGATGAAAGATGGCGAAGGGCTCTGGCGGCTGGAGGCGGGCAGCCTTTGCGCGCCGACTTTCTGGCGGCTCTCCGAGAAGCTGGGCGAGCCGCTCGGCGGGCTGCACGGGCCGGTGCCGGGGGCCCATCCGGGCATGGTGGGGCGCATTCACCGGATGTTTGATGCCCTGCGGCCCGGCCAGGTGCTGGAGCGGTTCAACTGGACGGTTCAGCCGGGTACGGAGCGGTTTGCGCCGAGCCAGGCGCCGTTCAAGGCGCGCGCGGTAGGGATGGATGAGAGCGGCGCGCTGGACGGGCTGTGGCTGCGGGTGGAGCGGCAGACGATTTCCAAGATGCCAAAGTCCGGCGCGGTGGTGTTCACCATCCGCGTGGCGATTGATCCGCTGCGGGCGGCGCTGGCCGGGCCGGGGCATGCGGCGGCCTTTGCGGCTGCGTGGGAGGGGATTGATCCGGTGCTGGCAGACTATAAAGGCTGGCCGCATTATCAGCGGCTTGTTCGCGCGGCGCTGGCGCAGGCGCGCGGTGGCGGCTAAAGCAGGGAAGAATCGAGAAAGGACGGCGCATGCAATACTGGCTGATGAAATCGGAACCCGATGCCTGGAGCTGGGAGCAGCAGGTGAAACGCGGCGCGGCGGGTGAGATCTGGTCAGGCGTGCGCAACTATACCGCGCGCAACCATATGCGGGCGATGAAGCTCGGCGATCAGGTGTTCTTCTACCACTCCAATATCGGGCTGGAGATTGTCGGCATCTGCGAGGTGAATGAGCTCTCCAAGCAGGATCCGACGACGGACGATGCGCGCTGGGATTGCGTGACCATCCGCGCGCTGGCGCCGATGCCGAAGCCTGTGAAGCTGAAGGATGTGAAGGAAAACCCGAAGCTGGAAGGGATGAGCCTTGTGACCTCTTTCCGCCTCTCGGTGCAGCCGGTGACGGCGGCGGAGTGGAAAGAGGTTTGCCGGATGGGCGGGATTGACCCCAAGACGCTGAAGGCTGTTTAGGGCGCGCTACTCTGCCGGGCAGGCGCCGGCGTGGGCCAAGCTGATCTGGACGACGCCGGAGGGCTTGGCTGTTTCTTCTGCGCCGAAGCTGAGATCAGCATGGACGTTCAGGCGGGCCCCGTCACCATTGGTGACGATCTCGCCATAGGTGAAGGCGCCCTCGCTACATTTGATCTGTGTCATGATGAAATGATCGGTGATGGCATGCTGCTGCGCGATGGTGCAGCGGCCGGCTGGATCGATGTCGGCGAGGACAAGCTCTTGCACCGTGATGCGGGCGGGCTCGCCGGTGAGGCATCGCGAGACAGGCCCGGCAGCGGCATAGGCGGCGCCGGGGGAGATTATCTCTCCCTGCCAGAGGCCAGCCTCGACGGGGATGGTCAGCGGGGCAGGTTCCTCGGCGGCGGCCAGGAAGGCAGGCGCGCAGAGGGCAACAATGGCGGTAGAGATCAAACGGAGCATGGTGAGCCTCAAGCGGGTGAGGCGCCAGAAAACATGCGGAAGGCGGGCGGCGGTATCCCCTGATCCGGGGGGATCAGCATCTATTCCCATCCTCGAAGCTTGCCGCGTGCTTCACGGGAAACGCTGCCATGGTTTGGGTCATAGCGGCTGCCTGCCGGCAGGCTTGCGGTAGAGCGAGATGTGCATCCGGGTACTCGCGGTGAAGGCTGCGCGGTCCCAGCCGCCCCAGCGGCTTTCCAGCTGGAGGCCCGCGAGGCGGGCCATCAGGTCGATCTCGGACGGCCAGGCATAGCGCATGGGCAGGGGTGTCATACGGACACCCTCCGGCGTGAAGCGGAGATACTGGTATTCGACTACTTGTTTGACTGGATCATGGATGGCCGCTTCCAGGGTCAGCGAATGCCGGTCGAGGTGCTTGGGTTTCAAACTGCGGTGATCCCGGAACTGGGCGATGTCGGGCACAAAGGCTTCGACGAGGAATGCGCCGCCGGGGTCCAGCATGCTGGCGGCATTCCGGAAGCAGCGAAGCTGGGCTTCCTGGCTGGTGAGGTTGAACAGCGTGTTGAAGATCAGGAAGATGAAACCGAAGCGGCCGTCTGCCAGGACTTCAGACATGTCGCCCATGGTGACCGGGATTGCCTCGCCGCCGGGCTTTTCGCGCAGCTTTGCCACCATTTCAGGCGAGGCTTCGATGCCTGAAATATCGCAGCCTCGCCGCGCCATGGGCAGAGCGATACGGCCCGTTCCGATGGCGAGTTCCAGTGTACGTTGGTCACGGGAAAGGTCTGCCAACAGATCAACGGCGGCGTCCGTTGTGCCGGGATCATGCAGGAGGTCATAATCCTCCGCATTCAGCGTTCCGAATGTTTCGGGGCCGTATCCCTTCACCGGAAAAGGTCGTTTGCGAACTGGTCTTGCATTCGCGCTGACTATCATAGATTGCCAGGCAAGGCGAGCGCGAACCGGGCGCTAACCCCTGTTGCCATCCTCGAAGCTCGCCAGGGTCCATTCGGCGAAGCGCTCGAGATTGCCGCCGGTGAAAAGGAAGCCGGCGATGCCAGCGGCTTTGGCCGCTTCGATGTCAGCGTCCTTGTCTCCGATCAGGAAGCTCGCCTCGCGTTTCACCGGGAAGTCTGCCATGGCGCGCAGGAGCATGCCGGGTTTGGGTTTCCGGTCGAAACTGTCCTTCCGGTAACGGAGGTTTTCGCCCTCCTCATGGAAGGGGCAGAAATAGATGCGGTCGATGCGCGCGCCCTTTTCGGCAAGGCGGGCCTGCATCCAGTCATGCAGGGCGTGCATGTCGTCTTCGGTGTAGTAATTCCGGGCGATGCCGGACTGGTTGGTGACCACGAAGACAAACCAGCCGCGCTGGTTGAAGGCGGCAATCGCCTCAGCGGCGCCTTCGACGAATTCGAAGTCTTCAATCCGGCTGACATAGCCCCGGTCGATATTGATGACGCCGTCTCTATCGAGAAAGAGGGCGGGGCGATGTTTGCTCATGGGCTCTATGTGGCAGCTTCGCGGGAGGATGCAACCTTCTCCAGAGGCGCGAAAGGGATCGACAGTCAAGGACTTCTGCGGAAGGATTTCCGAGCGACAGGCCAGAGATGCCTGCGCGGGTCCAAGGGAGGGACAGGACATGGAACCCTATATTCCGCTGATTGTGAGCGCGCTGGGCGGCGCGGTGGTGGGGCCGATCATTGCCAGGCTGCTGGGCGGCAGCGGCGCGATGGGGGTTGTTGGCGGCATCCTGGGCGGTATCGGCGCGCATTATGGCGCTGAGGCAGCGGGTGTCGGGCTGCTGTTTGGCACCTCGCCGATGATGGTTCACCTGCAGAACTTTGTTGAAGGCGGGATCGGCGGCGGCATCCTCGGATTGCTGGCGGGCATCGTGCTGAAGAAGCGCTGAGCCGGATCAGGGCGCCGTGGCCGGGAGGGCCTCGCGATTGGCAGCGACGCCGCGCAGGAAGGGCAGGAAGGCGACCGCGGTGAGCAGCGCGGCGAGCAGGAAGGCTGCGCCGGCGAAGGGAACCGGCGCGCCTTCACGGGAAAAGCTGAACAGCGTGGCGCTCATGATCAGGGGACCGATGATCATGCCCAGCGCATTGAGGCTGGAGGCGGCGCCCTGAAGCTCGCCCTGCGCATCGGGCGGGGTGAGGCTGGACATCAGGCCATTGGCCGCCGGCATGGTGACCCCGCCAAGCGCGGCAAACGGGATGATGAAATAGACGAGCACCGGATTGGCCGCGAAGGCGAAGGCGGTCATCGCCAGCACATTGACGCTGTAGCCGAGCACGATGGTGCGCACGGTGCCGAAGCGTTTGAGGATGAGGCCCATGAGGCCGGCCTGGACGACGGCAGCGCCGACCCCGACGGCTCCCAGCGACAGGCCGATCTGCATGGGCGACCAGTCATACCGGATCTCTCCATGCACCGCCCAGGTGGCGGGGAAGACGGTGTGGGCGAGGAAGAAGATGCCGCCCGCGATGAGGAACCAGGAGACCTGGGGCAGCTTTGAGAAGTGGCGGGCGGCGCCGAGCGGGTTGGCCCGCTTGAAGTTCAGGGCGCGGCGGCGGTCTTTCGGCAAGGACTCTGGCAGCACGAAGAGGCCATAGAGGAAGTTCACGAAGGCAAGGCCAACCGCCGCAAAGAAGGGCACGCGGGGGCCAAGCTCTCCCAGGAGGCCGCCGATCACCGGGCCGAAGATGAAGCCGAGGCCGAAGGAGGCGCCGATGAAACCAAAGGCGCGGCCACGCTCGGCCGGCGTGGTGGTGTCGGCGATATAGGCGTTGGCGGTGGAGAAGGTGGCGCCCGATATGCCCGCGAGCGCGCGGCCGAGGAACAGGAGCCAGATATTCGGCGCAAGGCCCATGATGAGGAAATCAAGCCCCAGAGTGGCCATCGAGACGAGCAGCACCGGGCGGCGGCCGAACCTGTCTGACAGGGCGCCAATGAAGGGGCCGAAGAGGAAGGTCATCACCGCATAGGTGGCCGCCAGGCCGCCCAGCCAGAGCGTGGCATCCGACGGCGGGACATGCGCCAGATCCTGAATCAGGGTCGGCAGGACCGGAATGATCAGGCCAAAGGCAAGATGGTCGATGAAGACCGTCACCAGCACGAAGAAGAAAGCATTCCGGCCCGGAGGGCGCGCGGGGGCGGTGTCGGTCATGGCGGAGGAATGTCGGCAAGGCGCCCTGTCAGTCAAACGAAATTGTGCATGGCAGATCGAGGGGGCTTGGCAGGGGGGAGGGAAAGCTGCGAGTTTGGGCAGATGGCTGGCGAACTTCCGATCACGCGCATTCCGGCGGCGGCTGAAAAGGCCGAAGCGATCCGCTGCGCGGTGCGCCTGGCGACGCGGATGGGCGACTCGCGGCTAGCGCGGATGGAAGATGCAGAGGGGCTGTTTGCGCTGCTGTCTGACCCGGCTGTGCATGCGCCGATCTATACGCTGCCGCGCCCACTGACCGGGCGGAGCGTGGAGGATTTCATCGAGACGCACATTCTCGAGCGCGAGGCGGGGATCGGCCTCCTCTTTGTGCGCGAGGGGGAGGATGGGCGGATCATGGGCTATTCGGATGTGCAGGTGTGGCCGGAATTTGCTGCCGGTGAACTGGGCGGGGCGCTGCACCCCTCTCTGCACGGGCAGGGGAGCGGGGCGCGCGGGGCGGCGGCGAGCTTTGCCTGGATGTTCGAGGGGCTGGGACTCGACCGTCTGTGCGAGACGGCGGCGCTCGACAATGTGGCGACCCAGCGCCTGCTGGATGGGCTGGGCTTCACGCGCATGGGCGAGGTGACGAGCCTGCGCAGCGACGGGACAAGCCGGGCAAGCCTTGTCTGGGAGATGACGCGGGCCGATTGGGACGCCCGGCACGGCAAAGTCTGATTGCCAAGTCTGCGGCGACCGGCTAGCGGGCGCGCCATGACGATCACGGAACTTCTTATCGAGGCAGCCGGCTGGACCGGCGCGGCGCTGATCCTGGGCGCCTATATCCTGTTGTCGCTCGGGCGGCTGCAGGGCAATTCGCCGGCCTATCAGTGGGCGAACGTGATCGGGGCGGCGGGGTTTATCCTCAATAGCGGCTATCACGGGGCGATCCCGTCTGTGGCGATCAATATCCTCTGGGTGGCGATCGGCGTGTTTGCGCTGTGGCGGATTTACAAGGCGGCGGCCTAGTCACCGAACTTGCCGTGACGGCCTTCGCCCTTTGAGAAACGGGCGGCGCCTTCGTGGGCTCAAAGGCAGTTGACGATGACAATTTGGACGGGGGTTGTGGTGTCAGTACACATCACTGTTTTTGCGCGAACCGCATTCTTCGCAGGGCCAAACTGCACCCTAGACGCAATCGAGCTAAAGCAAGGCAATCATTTATAAGTTGTAATAACGCGCTCATTGATTGAGGGGAATTTTTGTGATCATTATTGCGAACCGACAAATCACGGGGGCTTCCAGTCATGATTTCAATTTCACCAATGCAATGGGCTCGACTCAAGGATATCCATGAAGTCGATCCCATCAACGGCGAAGATAGCGCCTGCATGCTCGAACTCTACGAGGTTCTGAAAAAGCATGGCAGGCAAGACCGATTTGGAATTGCAATGCTTCATAAGCATTTTGATGTAGCAGACGATGAAGTGCTCGTGGAAACTACAGATGTAGAAGGTCGTATGCTGACGATTGAGCCAATGAAAGCATCAGAGGCCAAAGGGTTCATTGAAACCATTTGGAAGCTTGATGAAGCTGGAGTGCATGCTCAAGGAGTTTGTGTAACGTTTTGTAAGCCGGATGATCGCGGTTTTCATGTTGGCCCTATCCACACCGGCCGCCAGAGATAGCGACAAAGACTACAATTTGGAATTCAGATCAGCCCTTTACCGGCTCAGTTCCTTCATCGCTTCGTCGAGGCCTGCCAGGGTGAGCTCGAACATGCGGTGGGGGCCGATCAGTTCGCGGATGAGTTTGATCGAGCCGGTGTATTCCCAGGCGCCTTCCTTGGTGGGGTTCAGCCAGACGAAGTTAGGATAACGTTCCACAAAGCGCTGGATCCAGAGGCCGCCGGCCTCTTCATTCCAGTGTTCGACCGAGCCGCCGGCATAGGTGATCTCGTAGGGGCTCATCGTGGCGTCGCCCACGACGATTACTTTGTAGTCTGACGGATATTTGTTGAGCACGTCCCAGGTGGGGATGCGGTTGTTCATCCGGCGGCGGTTATCCTTCCAGAGGCCCTCATAGGGGCAGTTGTGGAAGTAGTAGTATTCGAGGTTCTTGATTTCCGAGCGGGCGGCGGAGAACAGCTCCTCCATCACGCGGACATGCGGGTCCATCGAGCCGCCGACATCGAGCAGCAGGAGGACGGAAATCGTGTTGCGCTTTTCCGGGCGCATTTCGATGTCGAGATAGCCCTTGCGGGCGGTGTTGCGGATGGTGCCGTCCAGGTCGAGCTCGTCGGGCGCGCCCTTGCGGGCCCATTTGCGCAGGCGCTTCATGGCGACCTTGATATTGCGCGTGCCCAACTCGAGCTTGTCGTCGTAATTCTTGAATTCGCGCTTGTCCCACACCTTCACGGCGCGGCGGTGGCGGGACTTGTCCTGGCCGATGCGCACGCCTTCGGGATTGTAGCCATTGGCGCCGAAGGGCGAGGTGCCGCCGGTGCCGATCATCTTGTTGCCGCCCTCATGGCGCTTTTTCTGCTCTTCGAGGCGTTTTTTCAGCGTTTCCATGAGCTTTTCAAAGCCGCCCATGGCCTCGATTTCTTCCATCTCTTCCTTGGTGAGGAATTTCTCGCTCATTTTCTTGAGCCATTCCTCGGGCAGGTCCTGGACGTTGACCGCGTCGCCCAGCGTGTCGAGACCCTTGAAGGTGTGGGAGAAGACGCGGTCGAACTTGTCGATATTGCGCTCATCCTTCACCAGGGCGGCACGGGAGAGGTAGTAGAATTCTTCTACCTCCATATCGATGACCTGTTTGTCCATCGCTTCCATGAGCATCAAGTATTCCTTCAGCGTGACCGGGACTTTCGCCGCGCGCAGCTCGTTGAAGAAATTCAGGAACATGGCCCATACCTTTCGGTTTCTTGTAGGATCAAGATAACCTTCATGGGGGCGTCTGTCCAAGCTGACGCTGGGAAAAGTGTGGTCATTTGCGGTTCATCGCAGCCGGGTTAGGGAGGAACATGCTTCGGGTGGCTCTTTTCTTCTGTTTGCTGGCGGTTGGCGCGTGTGCGGCCAGGGCGGCGCCGTCTGGCCCGCCGCCTGCGCCGATGTTTGCGCCAGGCACGGCCGGGCTGGGCGATTGCAGCGGGCCGGCAGAGGCCAGCTGCATGCTGGACGCGGCCTGGCAGGCGGCCGGATTGCTGCCGCGGGACAAGCAGGCGCGGCTGAAGCCCGCCTTTGCCGAGACCACAAGCGGCATCCGGGATGCAGCGTTGGCCGCTGCCTGGCAGAGGCGGCTGGGCAAGACGCCCGCGCCGCAGCCGGCGCCGGATTTTGCGCGCGAGCAGGCCAGGGCCGCCATCGCCGAGTTTGGCTGGGAAGGGTTTTTCCAGAAAGCGCGGCTGAGCGAAGCACCGCTGAATATGGGCCGGCCCGAAATCATGGCGGCGGCCGTTGATCTTGCGCCCAATTCGATGGAGCGCCTGCGCCTCATCGACATGATGTTTTCCTTTGCGGGCGCCCCCAAGCCGGGCACCACCGGGCGCATCAGCCAGGATGCGTTCGAGCGGGCCTCGCTCGGCCATGTGCTGGCCGAACAGATGATGAAGGATTGCAACCTTGTGGCCTTCGACCGCGCGCGGGGCCTGACGGCGGCGCCGGAGTCCATCCGCTATGAGCTGTGGCGTACGCGGATTACCGGCGGGGCGGGCAAGCTCGCGCCCCGGATACGCCAGGGCGACGGCAGCGATGACACGACCTTCGTGCGGCATGTTCTGGAAGGGTATGGGCCGGTTCTGCGGCTGGGATATTGTCCGGGCTGATTGCCGCGCGCGGGGCCTTGAAGACTTTTCCCGGTCACAAAGCTGAGGCATAGCATCTGCGCATGGATACCATGGACGAAACCGAAGCCGATCATGTTGTGCCGCCCGCCGAGGGCCTGTGCGGCCCGTCTGAGGTGACGGCGCTGTCTCACCTCTACCGCGCGGAAGTCTACCGCTCGACGGTGTGGCGCCAGCGGCTTGATCAGACGACGAACTGGGCGGTGATTTCGACCGGGATCGGCCTGTCGGTGGCGTTTGCCAATGAGCGGGCTTCGCCCTTTCCCATCGTACTGGTGGGGATGCTGTGCATCGTGTTCCTGATGCTGGAAGCACGGCGCTACCGGTTTTTCTATGTCTGGCGCTTCCGGGCGCGGGTGATCGAGATTGCGTTCTATGTGCCGATCCTGCGCGGGGAGGGGACAAAGATCCGCCTCGACCGGGGCACGGCGCTGTCGGACGATTATGAAAAGCCGCAATACCGGATCTCGATGATCCGGTGTGTGGGCCGAAGGCTCCGGCGCAATTATGGCTGGATTTTCGCCATTCTGGGCGCGGCGTATTTTGCCAAGATCGCGATCCATCCGGTGGATGTGACCTCCTGGGAGCAGCTGTTCCGGCGGGCGCATATCGGGCCGATCCCCGGCTGGGTGGCCATCAGCTGCGGGCTCGCGTTTCACCTGGCGTGGATTTTCATTGCTTGGAAAACCTGGTGGGACGAGCGCACCGACAAGACCAAGATGGCCGACTTCCTCAAGAGCCGGGAAGACGTGAATTATGTGCGTGCGGCGAACGCGCATGACTCCGCGCTGGGCTGAGGCTCAGTCTTTCGCGCGGGTGAGGAGGTCGTCGGTGACTTCCATGGTGAAGACCGGATCATTGCCGGGCGGCGTTTCGCAGACGGCGTCCGAGAAGGCGGCGCGGGTTTCGGGATCGTCATAGACCATCTTCTGGTCATAGGCGCGCTGCCAGGTGGCTTCGTCCGGCCATTCGGCATAGCCGACAAAGCGGCCATCGCGTTCCTGATGCAGGCGGGAGCCATAGCTGCCGTATTTCTCGCGGATAAGCTCCGTGCCGCGCACCCAGGCCTTGCGGAACTGGTCTTCCTTGCCCGGATGGACACGCCACCAATAGACGGCAACGAACATGGGGTGCCTCCTTCTGCCTGAGCGGAAGCAACGCGCCGGGGGCGTAATTGATCCGTAAAATCAAAAAGCCGGGGCGTGGCCCCGGCTTTCATGGGTTTGATTTAGAGGTTGCTCAGCCCGCAGGGCCGCGGCGGCCGCCGCCGGTGTTGCCGCCGTCGCTGCGGCGGGAGAGGAAGGCGAGGCGTTCGAAGAGGGCCACGTCCTGCTCGTTTTTCAGGAGCGCGCCATGCAGCGGGGGCGTGAGGCGCTCGGGGTCTTTCTCGCGCAGGGTTTCCAGATCGATATCCTCATTCATGAGGAGTTTCAGCCAGTCGAGCAGCTCGGACGTGGAGGGTTTTTTCTTCACGCCGGGCAGTTCGCGCATCGCGTAGAAGGTGGCCAGGGCGTCGGCGACGAGCTTTTTCTTGATGCCCGGATAGTGGACATCGATGATCGAGCGCATCGTCGCTTCGTCCGGGAATTTGATGAAGTGGAAGAAGCAGCGGCGCAGGAAGGCGTCCGGCAGCTCTTTCTCATTGTTCGAGGTGATGATGACGATCGGACGCTGGACGGCTTTGACCGTCTCGCCGGTTTCGTAGACGAAGAATTCCATCCGATCGAGCTCCTGCAGGAGGTCGTTGGGAAATTCGATGTCGGCCTTGTCGATCTCGTCGATCAGCAGGACAGGGCGCTTGGCAGCGGTGAACGCCTCCCAGAGCTTGCCCTTCTTGATGTAGTTCTTGACGTCCTTGGCGCGCTCTTCGCCCATCTGGCCATCGCGCAGGCGGGAGACCGCGTCATATTCGTAAAGGCCCTGATTGGCCTTGGTGGTGGACTTGATGTGCCATTCGATCAGGTCCGAGCCGAGGGCCTTGGCGACCTCGATGGCGAGGACGGTCTTGCCGGTGCCCGGCTCGCCCTTGATCAGAAGGGGGCGTTCCAGGGCAATGGCGGCGTTGACGGCCACGCGCAGGTCATCTGTTGCGACATAATCCTTGGTGCCCTCAAAGCGCATACGCCTCGTCCCTTCATTCTGTTTGCTGACTTTGCACAATAAGGCCGCGTGGGGCGCGGGCAAGCGCTGACCTGAAGGAAACTGCTGCAGTGCAGAATCGAATTTCCTTAAGGGAAGGGCAAACATGTGGTAAAGAGAATATGCCATGCGCGCCGCCACAGAGGCTCAAGCTTCACGCTAAGCGTCGCACCGGTTTCAGGCAGGCTGGCCGGTCCGGTTGGCCCGAAGAAACTGGTTCCAGACCTTATGATCCAACTGCCCCCGGCTGTCGGGCGCATGGCTTCCCAACCTCCCGTAAACATTTGGAAAGCAAGCGTTAACGCCTTTGTGTGAATTTCACACAATCCGAACCATGGGGGCCGGAGACGTATGCCGCTCAAACTCTCTCTCAAGCCAGGCGAAACCTTCGTTGTGAACGGCGCTGTCGTCCGCAATGGCGACCGGCGCGGCGTGCTGCTGCTCGAAACCCATGCGCGCATCCTGCGCGAGAAGGACATTCTGGCTCCGTCTGCGGTTTCGACGCCGGCAGAACGCGCGTATTTTGCCGTGATGCAGATGTATCTGCTCGGCGAAGTCGACGGGCCCCTTTACACACAGACCGCTGAAGCGCTGGCCGGGCTGATTGCCGATATGCCGGACGCGCGCGATGACGTGCTGCAGATCTCGGCGGATGTGGTTGCCGGCGATCTCTACAAGGCGCTCAGCCGCTGCCGGAAGCTGATGCCGGCCCTGGGCACGGAGGCCGTATGATGGCGGATGGCAACCAGATACCGGCGCGCGCGCTGCGCGCGGAAGTCATCACGGGCCTGGAAGAGGCCATCGGCAAGCTGGAAGCGGGCGCCGGCGCCGGTCTGGCGGTTGATCTTGGCGGTGGGCGGATTGCCCGCGCTGACAGCCCGCGCGGCGAAGAAGGCCTGCTGCAACGCCTGCGCGGCCACAGGATGCTGCTGGCACTCGCCTCGGGCACGGCGGACCTCTCACGGTTGAAAACCATGCCGGGCGACGTGCAGGTGGCCCCGGCTGTGCGCGAGATCCTTGACGCGGCGGCACGCAAGGCCTAGCGCCGCGCCATGTCGCCCGAACTGATTTCCCTCTTCACTGCCGCCTTCGTCACCTTCTTCGTGCTCATAGACGCACCGGGGGTGGCGCCGATCTTTGCGACGCTGACGGCAAAGGGGTCCCCGGCCTATCGCCGCAAGATGGCGTACAAGTCCGTGCTGGTGGCGACGATCATCATGCTGCTGTTCGCCTTTGGCGGCGCCTGGCTGCTGGATGCCATGCACATCTCGATCGACGCCTTCCGGGCGGCGGGCGGCGTGCTCCTGTTCCTGATCGCGCTCGACATGGTGTTTGAAAAGCGCACAGAGCGGCGCGAGCACCGGGCCGAGGAAGTGCTGGAAGGCCACCGCGATGATCCGGAGCCGGAAGATGTTTCTGTTTTCCCGATGGGCATTCCGATGATTGCCGGGCCGGGATCGATTGCCACAGCCATGTTCTACATGTCGGAGGCGCCGACCTTCATGCATCAGAGCGTTGTTCTGGCCGCCATTGGCCTCAACCTGCTGATTACGCTGGTGATCTTCCTGCTGGCTGGGCCGATCGTGCGTATCATGGGGGCGAGCGTTGCCGGCGCGCTGACGCGAATCCTGGGGGTTATCCTGGCCGCGCTGTCGGCGCAGCTGATCATCGATGGCATACGTGGCGCCTTCGGCATCGCCTGAGTTTTTGCTTCAAGCGCCCTGCGGCTCGGCCCTTGGCTTGGGCAGCTTGATGTAGAGCCGGACGGTTGAGAGCATCACCCAGAAGAGCAGCATGCCGGCGGCCGTCAGGCTCATGATTTCCAGCACGGTATTACGGTTCCAGCTGATGCCGGCGTCAGCAATCTTGAGCCCTTCGCGGCCGCGCTCGCGTACCAGAACGATCAGGCGCTCCCCGCCCGCCTCTGCCAGCAGGCGGGCGCGCTGGAGGTCGGTGCCATCTTCAATCACCGCCAGAACCGTCAGTGCGCCGCTGGGGCTGGTCTGGGCGGCCAGGCGCTGAATCTGGTCAAGGTCGGCCTCCAGCGGGGCCAGGCCTGCCTGGTTGATCGACCCGGAATAGGCGGCGCGGACGCGCTCGGCGCGGACTTCGGTGGTGGCAAGCTCCCTGAACGCCTCCTGCAGGGCAGGCTCCAGCACGGTGTCGGGGAGGGCGGCCTCGACCTGTTCGCCGAGATAGTCGGAAAAGCTTGGCGTCAGGCGCTGTGAGCGGCGAGCCGATTTCAGGATCGAGACGGAAAGCGCGGCGGCGTCCGACAGGCCGTCACTGTACTCCTGCTGGACGAGGCCAAGGCCGGTCAGCTTGACGACAAGTTCGTCGGAGCGATCTCCCTCGATCCAGCGCTGCGACATGACGGCAAGGTCGGCATAGCTGCCGAGGATCTGGAAACGGCGGTCGTCTTCGCTGCGGACATTGGCCTGCAGCACGATGGGGGCTTCGGCGCTGGCGGGGGCGTCTGGTTCCTGCGGGGCAGCTTCGTCAGAGTCTGCGGCGGGCTCGGCTGCCGCTTGTTCCGGCTCGGCGCCGGGCGCCTGTTCGGCGCGGGCAGCAGGCGCTTGAGCGGCGGGGGGATTGTACCGCTCGGTTTCCATGATCCGCAGCGCAACGTTTTCAGGCAGCTTCTGGAGGGCGGCACGGATCAGGCGCTCGTCCGGCGTACCGGTGACTTCCGCTTCGGCCCGCACACGGATCTGTTCGCCCAGATCGCGGCCCAGCATCTGGGGCGCGGCGAGCAGATAGCCCCGCACGGCGGACATGTTGCGCGCGTCCAGCTCGGCAATGATCCGGTCCTGCCAGTAGGGGAGTTTGCTGTCCTCGTCGCGCGGGCCGAAAGTCGTCAACTCCTCCAGCAGCCGCACATTGGCATGCTGGAGCGCTTCGGCAGCGCCTTCGCGGGAGGTCAGATCCTGATCGTAAGCGTTGGAGATTGCGCGCGCGCCGATCACAGGCAGAAGGATCAGCAGGGAATTGAACATCACCGCCAGCATCCAGCCCGCTTTGCGGGTTTGTACTTTCCGTTGGCGGGCCATTCCGACGATTTTACCGTTTGGGCAGACTGTAAGGGCGGTTGCCCATAGAGCGTGCCGGGGGGAGAAAGATCAAGGGGTGGTCTGCAACTTGCACTGTGCAGAACGTCCGTTGTGGGGCATTGAAGCGTTTACTGACAGTGTTTCGGCATGTTTTTGTCGTAATTGTCTGAAATTACAGGATTTACCCCCGCAGTCTCGGACATTGCGGAGAATCGAGGTCCGCTCTATATGGCACACAAACGAGTGAAGGAGTCTGCCGTGAGTATCGATCTCTCAGACGATTATCGCCCCTCGGAAGACGAAGAGTTCATGAATGAACGGCAGCTGGCCTATTTCAGGCGCATGCTGGAAGCCTGGAAGGCCGACATTCTCGACGGCGCCAAGCAGACCATTCACAATCTTCAGGATGAGTCGGGCTCTCTTCCCGACATTGTGGACCGTGCCTCCGCCGAGAGCGACAAGGCGCTTGAGCTGCGCACCCGTGATCGCCAGCGCAAGCTGATCTCCAAGATCGACGCGGCGCTGCGCCGGATCGAAGATGGCAGCTACGGCTATTGCGAAGCAACCGGTGAGCCCATCGGCCTGCGGCGCCTGGAAGCCCGTCCAACCGCCACGCTCAGCCTGGAAGCGCAGGAGCGTCACGAGCGCAAGGAACGCACCCTGCGGGACGACTAGCCTTCCGGCTTTTTCAAACTTCTGCAGACAGTAAAAAGGCGGCTCTCCAGATCGGAGTGCCGCCTTTTTTCCAGTCATCTTTCCCGACGCCTTTGGCGGATGTTGTACGAGCTTCTTTGGCCGCACAACCATCATGACGCGGAGATGCGAATCACGCCTTACCGAGGCCTGACCAGAAGGTAAAATTCCAGAGACTTGAGTGAATCCCCCAGGCGGGTGCTGTTAATAATTTCCGCAGGGACCAATTTACTAACGCGCCATTAACCCTTTCCGGGCGACTTAGGCGGCATGAGTATGTCTTCCGCCTCTTCCATGAAGAGTGCATCCCCGCCCGATCTGGCGGAGGATGGATGGGATGTTTCACCCAGGCTCCGGCGCCGCATCATGACGGATACCCCGCCCATGCGCGAACCAGGTGCGCCCGGCCGCCCGCTGCCGACCTCGCGCGGCGTGCTGACCCCGGCCGAGATCGAGATGCTGCTGCGTCCCGATCTTTCGGACATGGAGGATCTGCCTGAAGAAGCCCCGCCTGCGCCCCAGCCGAAACCTGTGGCTGAATTCGCGCCACCTGACGCGGCCCCTTCCGGGGCCGGACGGGAAGAGGCGGCCCGCCGGATTTCGGCCCGCCTGTCGCGCGCCATGCGGGAGCATTGCGGGATTGCGGCGGCCTTTACCGTGCAGCGCATTTCGCCGGTGAGCCTGGCGCAAGGCGTTTCAGCGCGGGAAGAGCCGGGACAGGCGATTGTCTGCTGCGCGGGCGCCGAAGGCGACGTGGCGGCGATGCTGGTGATCGGGGCAGGGCTTGCCCAGATCATGATCGAGACCGCCTGTGGCGGCCCGGTGCCCAATTCCCAGCCCAGAGAACTCAGCCCGATTGATCTGGCGCTGCTGGAGGGGCTTGCCCGCCCGCTGGCCCCGGTAATCGGTGCCGGGATGAATTTTTCCGGCATTGAAACCGATCCGCTGTTTGCCGCCTCCATCGCGGCGCCGGGGGCGGCTTACGAGATCACGCTGTCGGTTCGCGCCGGCGGGGCAGACTGGCCGGCGCGCCTGCTGGTAACCCAATCGCTGCTGCCGGACACGGCAGTGGGCGAAGAGGCTGCGCCCAAGGCAGACCGCAGCGCGCGGTCGCTGACCGTGCTGATGACGGCGCGGGTGGCGCGGGTGGAAATGCCGCTGTCGAAACTGACCAGCCTGCGCCCCGGCGCAACGCTGCTTCTGGGCGTGCCCGCCGACCAGCCGGTGGAGCTGCTCTCCGGCGGACTGGATGGCGAGGTGGCCGCCGAAGCCCAGATCGGGCGGAAGGGCAATCGCATGGCGGTGCGCATTTCGCGGCGCGGCCCGGCGCTGCGGGCGCTCAACCCGGCTTTTGCCGGATAAACTCCGCTTCAATCTCTATCCGGACGGTATCGGTCAAAAGGCCCGAGAAGCGGTCTATGCCGAAGCCTGAGCGGTTGATCTCTGCCTCAGCAGAAAATCCGATCACATCGGCCCGGCGCAGCGGGTCGTAGGCACTGCCATTCAGCTTTGCCGTCAGGGTGATCGGGCGGGTGATGCCCTTCAGCGTGAGATCGCCGGTGATCTCTGCGGTGGTTTGGCTGGTAAGCTCGATGGTGGTGGACTTGAAGACCGCCTGCGGATGGGCGGCCGCGTCAAACCAGGCTGGGCCCATCAGTTCGGCGGCAAACTCCGGATTGGCAATGTTGAGCGAGGACATGTCGATGATCGCCTCGACGCGTGCGCCCGCCGGGTTGGCCGCGTCGCCGCTGAGGCTTGCCTCGAAGCGGTCGAAGCGGCCGGCATAGTCTGAAAAGCCCAGATGATTGATCCGGAAGAGGAGGGCGGCGTGCTTTGTGTCCAGTGTAAAGTCGCCCGGCGCGAGACGGCTGGCGGCGGCGTCTATCCTCGGAGCAAGGAGCGCGCCGGCCACACTGCTGCAGCCGGCGAGAAAGAAGGCGGCGAGCGCGAAGGCCGCGCCCGCCTGCAGGATGGGATGGCTTAGCTGGCCTTTGTCTCCGCGATCCATGCGTCGACGTTCTCCTCAAGTATCGCAAGCGGCACTGCGCCATTCTTCAATACGACATCGTGGAAGTCCCGGATGTCGAAGGCATCCCCAAGCTCAGTCTTGGCGCGTTCGCGCAGCTCGACGATCTTGATCATGCCGATCTTGTAGGCGGTCGCCTGGCCCGGCATCACGATATAGCGGTCGATGGCCTTGCGGGCATCGCCCTCCGGGTTGGGGGTATTCTCCAGAAGGTACTGGACGGCCTGTTCACGCGTCCACTGTTTGGAGTGAAGACCCGTATCGACCACCAGACGGGCGGCGCGCCAGATTTCCATCGCAAGGCGGCCAAAGTCCGAATACGGATCGGCGTAGTAGCCAAGCTCCTTGGGGAGAAGCTCTGTGTAGAGCCCCCAACCTTCGGAATAGGCCGTGTAGCCGCCAAAGCGCCGGAAGCTGGGAACGCCTTCGAGTTCCTGCGCGATGGCGATCTGCATATGGTGGCCGGGAATGCCTTCATGGAAGGCGAGGGCTTCGAGCTGATAGGTCGGCATGTCGGACATGCGGTAGAGGTTGGCATAGTAGATGCCGGGGCGGCTGCCATCGGGGGCAGGGCGGTTGTAGAAGGCCTTGCCGGCGGATCTTTCCCGGAAGGGCTCGACCGCCTGAACGATCATGCCGGCCTTCGGGAAGGTGTTGAAGAGGTTCGGGAGGTCTGCCTCCATCCGGGCGATCGCGGCGCGCGCCTCGGCGAGATATTCCTCGCGGCCCTCGGGGGTGTCAGGTTTGTAGAAGCGCGGATCGGTGCGCATGAATTCGAAGAAGTCCTGCAGGTCTCCGTCAAAGCCGACCTGCTGCATGATGGCTTCCATCTCCGCATGGATCCGGGCGACTTCATCGAGGCCGATCTGATGGATCTGATCGGCGGTCAAATCCGTGGTGGTCATCGCCTTCAGGCGGGTGTCGTAATAGGCTGCGCCATCGGGCAGTTTCCAGGCGCCGTCATCGGCGGTGGCGCTGAGCTGCTGGCGGGTGAGTTCCTCCATGGCGGCCTGGTAGGCGGGGCCAACGGCGCTCGTGAGCGCGCCGGCGGCGCGCTGGGTCAGCTCTGCAGCCTGTTCCGGCGTGATCGTGCTGTTGTTGACGAGTGCGGTGATCTTGCCCCGGATATCGCTCATCAGCGGGCTGTCTTCGCTACCGTCTTCCTTTCCGGAGAACGGATAGCCCGTAATGACCGCGCGCGCGTCTGACAGCACATAGTCATAGACGAAGGCCGGGGGCTGAATCCCTTTTTCAGAGGCAGCGCGGGAATTTTCCACATGGCCGCCGAGATAGGCCGGCAGCGCGTTCAGCCGCGTGATGTAGGCCTCAGCGTCTGCGAGGCTCGTCACCTTGTGCTGGTTGATGAGGAAGGCGGGGATGGACGACTGAACGCCGAACATCTGGTTGAAGGTATAGCTGTGATCACGGAACGGTTCGCTCCGTTCGGCGCGTTCCAGTTCATATTCCGCGAGGCGCCAGGAGAGCTTGGCTTGGTCGTTCAGCTTGTGGAAGTCGAATTTCTCCTTCATTTCCTGGACGTTAGCCCGCTGTATGGCCAGTCCTTCCGCGTCGAAGGCCGGGGAGGGATCAGTCCACTCGCCATAGCGATCGCGCCGGCCCAGGGCGGTCATCCGCATCGGGTCGCGGGCAATGGCTTCCTCGAACTTCTGCTCGAACCATTCGTTCAGCCGCTCGGATTCGGCGGCCACCACCTCGGTGGAATATTCCGGAATTCTGGGTTCGCGGTGGTCGGGGGCGCCGCAGCTGGCGACCAGCGCCATTGCGGTGAACATAGCGAGCGTCCGTGATATCATGGCTAGCCGAATCCTGTTCTTCTGGGCTCGATTAAACTGCGTCGGTTAACGGCTTTTTCGGGTTCGTTAACCTTTGCCGTGTCAGAATTGATAAACTAGGCGAAGGCTGGGCATCGAGTCATGTGATGCCCGCCTCGCATAAGGCATGGCCAGCCCGGAAAGGGAACCGGTCAATAGAATGGTGGTAGACCATGAGTAACGAAGCAGACACCCTTGAGCTGACTCTCGCTGCGGCAACGCCAGGCGAGGAGGCGAATGCCGGTGAGCGGGAAGGGCGGCGTATCGACTTCCTGCAACTGGGTTTCTGGGGCTGTCTGCTCCTGTCGATCGCCGCCGCCAGCATCTCGCTCGCCTGGCCGAATGCGTCGGGCGCGACCGGCTCCATCCTGCTGATCACCATGGCGTCAGGCGGCCTGGTATTCCTTCTCTGGACCGTGCGCGGGGCAGGGCGATACATCGGCCTCTTCCCGGAAAAGGGCGCTGCTGCGCGGGTGGCGAATGCCAGCGCGCCGCGCTTCCCCTGGATCGAAGCGCTGGATGAGGCCGTTCTGGTGACCGATCCCGGCGGCGCGCCGGTGGCCGCCAATACCGCCTATTCCGATCTCACCCGGCTTGCCCTGATTGCGGGCACGGCCGAGAGCGGCCCGGTCACCGTTGACCGCCTGTTCGGTGCCAACCCCGGCCTTGCCGCGCCGGTTTACCGCCTGTCGAAATCTGCCAAGGCGGGCACGCAGCGCCGCGAAGTGCTGCCGCCGCTGGCGCTGGGGCCGGAACAGGTGCCGGCGCAGTTCGAAGTGTCCGTCTCGCCGCTGCCGCGCGGCCGCGTGCTGTGGCGCATCCGCCGGATTGCCGGACAGATCGAGGCAACGGGCGCGGCGGATCTCAAATCGCTCTATGTTGAAGATGCCCCCATGGGCTTTTTCGCGGCCAAGCCGGACGGCACGATCACCTATGCCAACTCCTGGCTGCGCGAGCTGCTGGGCCTGCCGGAGACAGCCAAGAACATCCGCACCGACGACATCATGCGTCCGGAATTCGTGAAGATGCTGGCGCGGGACCGCAAGTCCGGCGCGCCGGGCCGCGCGGACATCCAGCTGCGGGCGCGCGACGGGGTGGAGATCCCCGTGCAGGCGATCACCAGCTGGACGGGCCGGGGCGCTGATGCCGCAGGCCGCACGATCGTGCTGGCAAGCCCGCAGGTCCTCAATGGCGGGGAAGAACGGTTTGCGCTGCAGGCAGCTTCGCGCCCGCCCCGCCCGGACGGCGACCCGATGTTCGACGACGCTCCCTTCGGCGCCGTGCGCCTTGACGGCGACCGGGTGGACAGCGCGGTCATTCTCGACGCCAACCGCGCGCTGATGGAAGTCACCGGCGGGCGGGCAACGCCCGGCACGCGCTTTGCCGATCTCTTCATTTCCGAAGAGGGCGAGGAAACGCTCGCCACCCTGCTGGTCGATGCCATCGACAAGCCGGTCGCGCTGAAGACGGCGGGCGATGAAGCGCGGCACGTCAATGTCTTCGTTACGCTCAACAATACGGGCCGCCCCTCGGTGGCCTATATCATCGACATCACCGAGCAGCGCCAGCTTGAGACGCGCCTTGCGCATGGCGAGAAGATGCGCTCCATCGGCCAGCTGGCCGGCGTGGTCGCGCATGACTTCAACAACGTGCTGCAGGGCATCATCTTCAACTATGAAGAGCTGATGACGCGCCATCCTGTGGGTGACCCGTCCTATGAGTATCTGCAATCGATTCACGAATTCTCCTCGCGGGCCCGTGAACTCGTCCGTATGCTGCTGGCTTATGCCCGCGCGCAGACCTTCAAGCGGGAAATCTTCAACGTTACCGACTTCCTCTCCGAGTTCTCGATCCTGCTGCGCCAGGTGCTGGATGAGCGGGTTGAGCTTGAGGTCAAGCATGGCCGCGATGTGCCCTGGATCAAGGCCGACAAGAACCAGCTGGAAACGGCGATCATCAACCTGGCTACCAATGCCCGCGACGCCATGATTGCGCACCGCAATGGCGGCAAGCTGTCGATCCGCACGGCGCGCTCCACCGGCAAGGAGGCCCATGCGCTGGGCTTCAACTATGTCGAGGATGGCGAGTATCTGCTGATCGAGGTCGAAGACAACGGCACGGGTATGCCGCGTGACCTGCTGGACAAGATTTTCCAGCCCTTCTTCACGACGAAGGAGCAGGGTTCCGGCACGGGGCTTGGCCTGGCGACCGTCTATGGCATCATCAAGCAGTCTGGCGGTTATGTCTGCCCGGTCTCGTCGATGGGCAAGGGCACAACCTTCTATATCTATCTGCCGGCGCTGGCCGCAGAGGAAATCCCTGAGCCTTCGGACATTGCCGAGAACGCCAAGCCGGTTATCCGTCCGATGGATATGTCCGGACGCGGACGTATCCTGCTGGTCGAGGATGAAGACGGCGTGCGTTCCATCGCGGCGACCCATCTGCGCCAGCGCGGCTATGAGGTGGAGGAAGCCTGCGACGGGGAAGAGGCGCTCGACATCCTCACCGATATGCCGGGTTCGTTCGATCTCATCATCTCTGACGTGGTGATGCCGGGCATGGATGGGCCAACACTTATCCGCGAGGCCAAGGACAAGCTGGGCCATGCGCGCGTGATCTTCATCTCCGGCTATGCCGAGCGCGACCTGGCCCAGCAGCTGGACGATGACCGGGCAGTTTCCTTCCTGCCCAAGCCCTTTACGGTTCGTCAGCTCTCGGAGCGGATCAAGCAGGAACTGGCAGGCATCGGCGGCAAGGAAGCGGCCTGATCCCGCCTCTCAGTACCCGGAAAAGGGCCGGCTTCTCAGCCAGCCTTTTGCCATAGGGCCTTCAGCACGGCGGCGAAGTTTTCGGCCCGGTCATGGCAGGCCCAGTGGCCCGTACCGCGCTCGACATGCAGCGGCGTGCCATGGCGCTTCGAGAAACGCTCGGCCACGGGCAGCTCTACAAACGGATCATTCTCGCCCCAGAACAGCTGGCCATGTTCGGGAAGATTGGCGAGATCATCCACCCAATGCCCGCTGAAGCGCAGGCCGATGGCGGAGCGATAGAGGCTGAGGATCGACTGGCGCATGCGCTTGTCGATATGGGGCACTTCAATCTCGGCCAGTTCACGCGGCATGCCGCCTTGCACAAGGCCCTCGATCAGGCGCGGCTTGTTGCGCATGTTCAGCATCACGAATTCGCCGAGCAGCGGGGTAGCCCACATGCGCGCTGTTCTGTGGCCGGAATAGTCCGGATCGATCACGGCATTGGTCACGCACCAGCTTTTCACGAGATCTGGCCGCAGGCTGGCAACCCGCAGGGTGAGCAGCGCGCCCCAGTCATGGCCAACGATGTGAACCGGCCCGCCAGCCGCTTCCATCTGGGTGATCAGCCAGCTGGCATACTCATCCTTGGTGCTGCGGAAACCGGGCGGCTTTTCCGTGCCGAAGCCGGGAAGGGCGGGCGCGCGGTAATCCTCCGGGCCGAGATCAAGGGCGGCCACAAGCGGCTGCCAGAGAACGGGGGTATCGGGAACGCCGTGTACGAAGAGGATCATCGGATTACTTCTCCTCCGCCGGGGCCCAATAGGTTTCAGGCGGGAAGATGTCTTCTATGCTGCTGTTTTCGAACGGTCCGTAGGTCGGGTTGGGCAGGAGGAACCAGCCCTTGTCCCAGAGGCCGTCAAAGGCTGGGGCAGCGGCAAGATTACGGCGGGCTGCGGGGCTTAGCGATTTGTCGTTGAAGATGTCGGCAATGTCGCCCAGCTGGTCGCCGACGAGGGCGATGACGCAGTAATTCTCCGAGATGGCATAGCGCCGGCCATCCTTGGCCGAGCCGCCCGGCGTATCACCCTTCAGGAACAGGGTTTCGCCATGCACATAGTCGCCGAAGCCGGCTTCCCGGATGGTGTCGATGTTCCCGGCGAGATTTGCGGCCTCGCGATTGGTGTTGAGGATGACTTCCACACCTGCCTTGCGAATACGCTCCAGCCCTTCCAGCGCGCCGGGAATGGGCACTGCCTTGCCCGCGCCCGTGCGCTCCCATTCGCTCCAGATGGCTGGATCGAACCCGATGCCCATGCGGCGGAAGGCGCCGGCAGATCCCAGATTCCAAATCAGGGTTTCGTCCACATCGAAGACGGCAGCGAGCGGTTTTTCTCCGCAGGCGAGGAAGTCTGGCGCCTCAGCCGTCGCGCCGGGCGCAAGGATGACGCTGTATTCCGGCCGCGATGCGGCGCCAGTCTCAACAAAGGCGGCAATCCGCTTCCAGCTCTGCTCCATCATGATCTGCGCTTCTGCCGAGCCGAAAAGCCACTGATCAGCGGAGAGGGGGCGCGCTTCAGAGGCCGATACTGCGGCGGGCGGTTGCGCGGCCGAAGCGGGCTCTGGCGCCGTCATCGTGGCCGTCTGGCAGGCTGCCAGCGCCAGGAAAGAAAGGATCGGAAGCGCGTATTTCATGGAAACTCCATCAGCCATGGGCCCTTGGGGTAAAACGCTTTCCGGGGAGGGGCAATCTTTATCCCGCCCCTGGCGCCGGGTGATTTCCCCGATGTCAGACTTGCGCGCAGGCGATGCTCTGTCCAAGGATGCCGCCAGAGAAAAGCCTTTGGGAGACCCGGCCATGAAAACCCGCATCACTGAAATGCTCGGCATCAAGCACCCGATTGTCCAGGGGGGCATGCACTTTGTCGGTTTTGCTGAAATGGCAGCGGCTGTTTCCAATGCCGGCGGCCTCGGCATCATTACCGCCCTGACGCAGCGCACCCCGGCAGACCTCGCCAACGAGATCGCCCGCTGCCGCGACATGACGGACAAGCCGATCGGCGTGAACCTGACCTTCCTGCCGTCGGTTAATCAGCCGGACTATCCGGGCTATGTAAAGGCCATCATCGAGGGTGGCGTGAAGGTGGTGGAAACTGCCGGCAACAACCCGGTGCAGGTGCTGCCCATCCTCAAGGACAATGGCATCAAGGTCATCCATAAATGTACTGCCGTCCGCCACGCACTGAAGGCGCAGAAGATCGGCTGTGACGCGGTATCGGTCGACGGGTTTGAATGCGGCGGCCACCCCGGCGAAGATGATGTGCCAAACTTCATCCTTCTGCCGCGCGCGATGGACGAGCTGGAAATTCCCTTCATCGCTTCGGGCGGCATGGCTGATGGCCGCTCGCTGGTCGCTGCCATGGCGCTCGGCGCCGAAGGCATGAACATGGGCACGCGCTTCATCGCGACGAAAGAAGCCCCGGTACATGAGAATGTGAAACAGGCGCTCGTGGCGGCGTCCGAACTCGACACCCGCCTCGTCATGCGCCCGCTGCGCAATACCGAGCGCGTGCTGACAAACCCTGCCGTCGAGCGCCTTCTGCAGAAGGAAAAGGAACTCGGCTCCAGCATCAAGTTCGAGGACATCATCGAGGAAGTGGCCGGCGTTTATCCCAAGATCATGCTCGACGGGCAGATGGATGCGGGCGCCTGGTCGTGCGGCATGGTCGCCGGTCTGATCTACGATATCCCGACCTGCCAGGAGCTGATCGACCGGATCATGGCCGAGGCCGAAGAGATCATCACCAAGCGCCTCGCGGGCTTTGTGAAGGGCTGATCCAGCCCCTGTTTGTTCAAGGGCGCCGTTAACCCTTGATTTCCGGACTGCGAAATTCGCCTGTGGGGCCTGCATGGCTCGCCCCACAGGTGTAGACAGCGCGCATTCGTTCCGATTATGTTCTTTGGGCGCCAGTTGAAGGACAGTCGATGCCGTCTATCGTCACTATCGGATCGCTCGAACTTGACCTGATCCATGTTGTCCTGCTGCTGCTGGCGGTAGGGCTTGGCGCTTACCTTTGGCAAACGCGGCAACGCGCGGGGTTTGAGCGCGAAGAATTGGCACGCTTGCGCCAGCGCGAGCAAACGCTGGATGCCGTGGCGAGGGATGCCCAGCTGAAACTTGCTGCGGCCGAAGCGCGAAGCGCCGAGGACGAGCGAAAGTTTGCAGAACTCGCCCAGGGCGTTCTTGCCCGGGCCAATACGATGTTCCTGGAGCGCGCCGAAGAGACCTTCAAGCGCCACCGGGAAGGGGCCCAGGGCGAGCTGAAAGAGCTCATGAAACCAATCGGCGAGAATTTCGAGACCTTCCGCCAGAAGGTCGAAGCGCTGGAAAAAGTGCGGATCGAAGACAAATCGCTCTTGTCGGAGCAAGTCAAAGCCATCGGGGAAAGCCTGCATCGCAACACGGCGGAAACCGGCAAGCTCGTGAACGCCCTCACCGCGCCAAAAGGCGGCGGGCGCTGGGGCGAGATGACCCTGCGCAATGTCATGGAACAGGCGGGGCTGTCGGCCCATTGCGACTTCAGTGAGCAGGTGCATGACGACACTGAAGAAGGCCGTCAGCGCCCCGACGCGATCATCCGTCTGCCGGGCGACCGGCAGATCGTGATCGATTCCAAGGTATCGCTGGCCTCTTATATGGCCGCGACCAATACGGATGATCCGGCTGAGCGGCAGGCGCATCTGAAACAGCATGCGGCCAGCGTGCAGCGGCATGTCACGACACTGGCGTCAAAGGACTACCAGTCCAATCTCGGCAACCGGTTTGACTATATCGCCATGTTCATTCCGGGGGAGAACTTCTTCGCTGCTGCGCTCGAACAGTCACCTGACTTGATCGAGAAGGCCATGAACCGGTCGGTGATTGTGACGACCCCGACCACGCTGATCGCGCTGGCGCGGACGGTTGCCCATCTCTGGCGCCAGCATGAAATGAACGAGAATGCCCAGGCCGCCGCCGAGCTCGGCGCAGAGCTCTACACCCGTATGGGCGTGCTGCTCGGCCATACCGAAAAGCTCGGAAAATCGCTGAATTCGTCCGTCGATCATTATAACAGCCTGCTCGGCTCCATCGACAAGCGCGTGCTGCCCACCCTGCGCAAATTCGAGGACATGCAGATTGCCCCGCCCGGCAAGGTGCCGCCTGAGGCAAAACTCATCGAAGCGCGGGCCAATACGCCCGATACCGGCCAGTTGCCGCTGGAGCCGCCGAAGAAGCTGCCGGCAGAGTGATCGCCCGTTGACGCTGCGGCGAGGGGTGCATATCTGACGGACATGGCTATTCGCGAAATCCTCACTGTCCCCGATCCGCGCCTCAAACAGGTGTCCAAGCCCGTTGAAGGCGGCGTTACCGACGAGATCCGGGCGCTCATGGATGACATGCTGGAGACGATGTATGACGCGCCGGGCATTGGCCTCGCCGCGATCCAGATCGGCGTGCCGCTGCGGGTGATCGTGATGGACCTGGCCCGCGAGGGCGAGGAGCCCCAGCCGCGCTATTTCGTGAACCCGGAAATCGTCGAGACCATCGAGGAAACAAAGCCTTACGAAGAAGGCTGCCTCTCGGTGCCGGATATTTTCGACCAGGTGGAGCGCCCCGCCCGGTGCAGGATCCGTTATCTGGACTATGATGGAAACCAGGTCGATGAGTGGGCCGAAGACCTCTACGCGGTCTGTATCCAGCACGAGATGGATCATCTCGAAGGCACGCTGTTCATCGATTACCTCTCCCGCCTGAAGCGCGACCGCGCCATCGACAAGGTGAAGAAAGCCAAGATCCGCGCTATCCGCGAAGACGCCAACTGATGCGTTTCTTCCGGGACATGCGGTTCCGGTGGTTGATCGCAACGCTCATCGCGGCATTGGTCGTGGCCCTGTTCGGGGGGAATGAGGCCGTCATGATTCCCGGTTGGAGATGGCTCGGCCATTGAGGCCGGTCTGATGATCGCGGGGGCCGGGTAGGCAGGAAACCCTGCGCGCGCTATTGCCCCGTCTCATAACCGAAGGAGCGCCCCGCCATGCCTCTCCGTATCGCCTTCATGGGAAGCCCCGGCATTGCGCTTGGCGTGCTCGAAGCGCTGATCGCGGCGGGGCACGAGATTGCCTGCGTCTATTCCCAGCCGCCGCGCCCGGCGGGCCGGGGGCAGAAGCTGACGCCGACGCCCGTGCATGCCTTTGCTGAGGCGCGTGGGCTGGAAGTGCGCACGCCCAAATCCCTGAAAAAGCCTGAGGAACAGGAGGCCTTTGCGGCGCTGAACCTCGATGCCGCTGTCGTGGTCGCCTATGGGCTGATCCTGCCGCAGCCGATCCTGGACGCCCCGCGTCTTGGCTGCCTCAACATGCACGCCTCCATCCTGCCACGCTGGCGGGGCGCTGCGCCGATCCAGCGGGCAATCATGGCGGGCGACACGGAAACCGGCGTGGACGCGATGATGATGGAAGCGGGGCTTGATACCGGCGCGGTCCTCGCCTGTGTCCGTACATCCATCACGGCGCAGGACACCGCGGGCACTCTGCATGACCGGCTGGCCGCACTGGCCGCAGAGCTTGCGCCGCGCGCGCTGGCGGGCCTCGCCGATGGCAGCCTGAAGCCCGTTCCTCAGGCCGGAGAGGGCATGACCTATGCCCGGAAAATCACCGGCGAAGACCAGCGCATCGACTGGACGAAGCCCGCCGCCGAGATCGACTGCCAGATCCGCGGCCTGTCGCCCGCGCCGGGCGCCTGGTGTGAGGCCGATCTGGGGCAGGGGCCGGTTCGCCTGAAGGTTCTCTTCAGTGAGCTGACGGATCATGCAACCGTGGCCGTGCCCGGCGCGCTGATTGATGACCGCCTGAGTGTCGCCTGCGGGGATGGCCGGGTCGTGCGTCTCCTGCGCCTGCAGAAGCCGGGCGGCAAGCCGCTTGCCGCGCGCGAATTTCTGGCTGGTTCGCCCCTGCCGGAAGGCGCCTTGCTGGGCTGATGGCTTTCCGGATGCCGGGACCCGGCGGCTGAATGGCCTGTTGACCTGATGCCCCGGCTTTGGCAGCGGGCTTTGTCATGCCTCGTTACAAGCTTCTCATTGAATATCACGGCGGCGCCTATCAGGGCTGGATGCGCCTGCCGGGCATACAGACCGTGCAGGGCGCGCTGGAAGAAGCGGCGGCCAGGCTGGATGGCGGGCCCGTGGAAGTGATCGGCGCGGGCAGAACGGATGCGGGCGTTCACGCCACAGGGCAGGTTGCCCATATGGATCTGCGCCAGGACCGGCCAGACAAGGTGGCCGATGCGATGAATTTTCATCTGCGGCCCCACCCGATTGCCGTGCTGAAGGCCGAAAGGGTCGAGGAAGATTTCCATGCGCGTTTCTCCGCCACGGCGCGGCATTACCGCTATGTGGTGATCAACCGCCGGGCGGACCTGACGATTGATCGCGGCATTGCCTGGCGCGTGCCGTCGAAACTGGTGGCCGAGAAGATGCATGAAGCCGCGCAGTTTTTCATTGGCACGCATGATTTCTCGACCTTCCGGGACACAGAATGCCAGGCGCTGAGCCCGGTTAAGACGCTCACCCGGTTTGACGTGGCGCGCTATGGCGAGCGGATCGAGTTTACCTGTTCGGCGCCGAGTTTCATTCACCGGCAGGTCCGCTCCATGGTGGGCAGTCTGGTCGAGGTGGGGCGCGGCCACCGGCCCGTGAAATGGGCCCGCGAGATACTGGAAGCAGCCGACCGCACCCGCTGCGGCCCCGTCGCGCCAGCCGACGGCCTCTTCCTCGAGCGGGTCGATTACGGGCCCGGCTGACGCGAAGGCAATCCTGTGCAGGCCCGTTTTTCGGGGTTAGCCTTCCTCCAGATAAGATGAGGAGGAACACCCATGGCCATTGATTTCACGATTCCGGAAGACGCAAAGGAAGTGCGCGAGCGCGTGCGCCGCTGGGTGCAGGAAGAATGCATCCCCGCCGAAAAGGAAATGGCTGCGGGTAAGCCTTACAAGGAAGTTCTCGCCGCGCTGCGCACCAAGGCGCGCGCGCAGGGGCTGTGGCTTCCTTTCATTCCGAAAGAGCATGGCGGCATGGGGCTCGGGCCGCTGGCCAATGCCCTTGTCCAGATGGAACTTGGCCAGAGCCATCTGGGCGCGCTGTCAATGAATTCTCAGGGGCCGGACGATGCGACCATGCTGACGCTGCTGGCGCATGGCACCGACTTCCAGAAAGAGAAGTACCTGAAGCCCATTCTCAACGGCGAAAAGCGCGTCTGCTATTCGATGACCGAGAAAGCCGCCGGGGCCGACGCGACCGGCATGCAGACAACGGCGGTAAAAGACGGGAAGGGGAATTACGTTCTCAATGGCGAGAAGTGGTTCTCTTCGGCGGCCACCGCAGCTGACATCGCGGTGGTGATGGCCAAGACCAATCCGGACGCGCCGCGCCATCAGCAATTCTCCACCTTCATCGTGGAGCTGCCCAATCCCGGCTACAAGATCATCCGCGACATCCCGACGATGGCAGTGCATGGCAAGCATTATACCGAGATGGGCGGCGGCCATGCCGAGGTGAAGATCGACAATCTCGTTGTGCCCGAAGCAAACCTGCTGGGTGGGGAAGGGATGGGCTTTGCCATGGGCCAGCACCGGCTCGCCTATGGCCGCCTGCGCCATGGCATGCACAATGTGGCGATGGCCCAGCGCGCGCTTGATCTGGCTACGGAGCAGGTGACGACGCGCTCCACCTTCGGCAAGGGGCTGGAAGATCGCCAGGGCGTACAGTTCATGCTCGCCGAATGCGCCAGCCAGCTCTACATCGCGCGCCTGATGCTCATCCACATTGCCTACAAGGCAGAGAATGGCATGGACATCCGCCAGGAAAACGGCATCGCCAAGGTGTTCCTGGCCAATATGGTCCACAAGGTCGTAGACACCGCCATCCAGCTGCACGGCGCGCTCGGCTATTCGCTCGATACCCCGCTTGCCGCCTGGTACACGCATATCCGCTCCCAGCGTCTCGTCGACGGGCCGGACGAAGTGCACAAATGGATCACCGGCAAGAATGTCATCCGTGCTTACAAGAAAGACGGCACCACGGCGGCCGCTGCGGGCGGAGATATTCTGTGATCAAACTGACCTTCTGCCTGAGGCGCCTGCCGCATCTCAGCCGGGAAGAGTTCCAGCGCTACTGGCGGGAGCAGCATGCCCCGCTGGTGGCCGCCAGGGCCAAGACGCTGGGGATCGTGCGGTATGAGCAGGTCCATGCCGGGTTTGACGCGATGAGCGAGGCGATCCGCGCCTCCCGCAACGCGCCTGAACCCTATGACGGTATCGCCGAAATCTGGTTCGAAAGCGAAGAGGCCATGCAGGCTGCCGGGCGCAATCCCGGCGTGTCCGAGGCCGCGCGCGACTTGCTGGAGGATGAGCGCAAGTTCATCGATCTGGAAAACTCACCGCTCTGGTATAACCGCGTCCATACGATTGTCGGGTGATCCTCACCCTTCATTCGTTCCCAGAGCATCGGCGAGGTCTGCGAGAATGTCTTCGGCGTCTTCCAAGCCCACGGAGAGGCGCACGAGGCCGTCGCTGATGCCGTGCTCAATGCGCTCTTCGCGGCTATAGGTGGAATGTGTCATGCTGGCGGGATGCTGGATCAGGGTCTCGGCGTCCCCCAGGCTGACGGCGCGGCGGATCATCCGCAGGCGGTTCATCATGGCGATGCCCGCTTCATAGCCGCCTTTCAGTTCCAGAGCGATCATGCCGCCAAAGCCCGGCATCTGGCGCTTGGCAAGGTCATGCTGCGGATGGCTTTCCAGGCCCGGATAATAGACCGCGGCGACGCCCGGTTGCGCTTCCAGCCAGCGCGCGACCTGGAGGCCGCTTTCGCAATGGCGCGCCATGCGCAGCTGCAGGGTCTTCAGGCCCCGCATCACCAGCATCGCATTGAAGGGAGACAAGACGGATCCCGTCATATCCTTCACGCCCACCATGCGCACTTCCTTGATGGCCTCGGCGCGGCCGAGCACCATCCCGGCCACAAGGTCGCCGTGCCCGCCGAGATATTTGGTGGCCGAATGGACGACGAAGTCCGCGCCCAGTTCGATTGGTCGGGTCAGCAGCGGGGTGGCATAGGTGTTGTCGACCACCACCAGCGCCCCGGCCGCATGGGCGACGCGGGCGGCTTCGCGAATGTCCACCAGGCGCATGTTCGGATTGGCAGGTGTCTCGAAATAGACAAGGCGTGTCTGCGCGCTGATTGCAGCGGCAAGGTTTTCCGGCTCGCGGAGGTCCACATGGGTGATCTTGATGCCGAAGCGGGCAAGCCCGTCGCGCATGAACGAGAAAGTGCAGCCATAGAGCGTCTTGTCGGTGATGATTTCGTCGCCCGGCTTCAGCAGGGTCCACATCAGGGATGAGATCGCGCCCATGCCGGAGGCCGTGGCGAGGCCGGCTTCGGCCCCTTCCAGATTGGCAATCCGCGCTTCCAGCAGGGCAACGGTGGGGTTGGAGATGCGCGAATAGATGTGGCCTTCAGCTTCCCCGGCAAACAGAGCGCCGCCTGTCTCTGCATCCGGGAAGGCGAAGGTGGAAGTGAGGTGCAGCGGCGGGGTCAGCGCAAACTCATTCTGGGCGGGGTCGTATCCGTGGTGGATGGCGCGGGTCGCCGGGCCGAGCGGGCGGGGGGCGTCAAATGCCATGGTCGTTCCTCCTGATCTGAGGCGATCCTAGCAGGAACCCAAGGATCATACTTGCTATATATGGCTGTAGTATGCTCAAGTTTTGGCATTATATTCTAATGGGGTGCCTTATGGATGCCATAGATGCCAGGATCGTGCGCGCTCTGCAGCGGGATGGACGGCTGACCAATCTCGAACTCGCTGAAGAGGTCGGCCTTTCCCCTTCGCCCTGCCTGCGGCGGGTAAAGAATCTCGAGGCGGCCGGCATCATCCGGGGCTATTCGGCGCTGGTGGATCAGAAGGCCTGCGGCTTCCCGATCACCTGCCTCGTGCGCATACGTCTCGCCAATCACGCCCAGGACACGGTGCGGGCCTTCGAGCAGAAGATTGCCGAAACGGACGCGGTTCTGGACTGCTATCTGATGACCGGCGGGGCCGACTATGAACTCCGCGTCGTCGCCCGCAGCCTGGATGATTATGAACAACTTGTGCGCCAGACCATCCAGACACTGCCCGGCATTGCCTCGATTGAAACCAGTTTCGCCTATGGCGTGGTCAAGAAGTCGCGCATTCTGCCCGTGATCGCCGAAAAGGGTGCATAGCGGCCGGTGATGGAAACCTGCTATGTAGAGCCCCGATGACGCCTCCGACAAAATCCCCCCCGACCCTTCTGTCTGCTGGCCGCGCGCCTGCGTCCCGCCGGCCTGGCAAATGGCGCATTGCGGACATCATTGATGGCCGCGCCCTGCGGGTGAAGCTGACGGCGGCGGCGCTGGACAATCTCGGCAATGATGCGACCGCCCGGAAGGCGGCGCTCAACCTGCTGCACGGGGCCATGTTCCGCGGCCGCCTGATCGCGCAGGAGCGCCTGCAGCAGGGGGCAGATGGCCTCGATACGGCCCGGCTCCTCGCGGCGGTGCAGGACGAGGTGATTCACGCGCTCTACGATTTCACGGTCACCCATGTGCACCGCGCCTCCAACCCGACCGAGGCGGAGCGTCTCGCCATCCTGGCGACCGGCGGCTATGGCCGCAGCGTCATGGCGCCGTCTTCGGATACCGACCTTCTGTTCCTGCGCGCGTACAAGGCGAGCCCGCACACCGAAAGCGTGATCGAATACATGCTCTATGCCCTGTGGGACATGGGGCTGAAGGTAGGCAATGCCTTCCGCACACCGATTGATTGCGTAAAGCTCGCGGCAGAGGATGTCACCATCAAGACCAGCCTGCTGGACGCGCGCTTCATCTGCGGGGATGAGCTTCTGGCGACCGACATGATGGCGCTTTTCCAGAAGGATGCCGTCAAGGGCAAGGACGCCCAGTTCATTGCCGACAAGCTGGCCGAGCGCGACGCGCGCCACACGCGCATGGGCGACGCACGCTATGTGGTGGAGCCGAATGTGAAGGACGGCAAGGGCGGCCTGCGGGATCTGCAGACGCTCTACTGGATCGTCAAGCACATGTATGGCGGGCGCACGCTGGAAGATGTGATGAAGGCTGGTCCGTTCACGGATCAGGAATACGCCATCTTCATCCGCGCCGCACGCTTCCTGTGGACGGTGCGCTGTCACATGCATTTCGTCACTGGCCGGGCCGAAGACCGGCTGAGCTTTGACCTTCAGCCCGAGATCGCCGCCCGCATGGGCTATCGCGACAGGGAAGGGCAGCAGGGGGTGGAGCGCTTCATGAAGCGCTATTTCCTGGTGGCCAAGGATGTCGGCGGGCTGACGCGCATCCTCGCCGCAAAGCTTGAGGCCGATCACAAGAAAAAGCCTGAAGGCCTGCGCCGTTTCCTGCCCTCCCGCCCGCCCCAGCCGCTGCCGGAAGAGGGCTTCCTGATCGAGGCGGGCCGCATCAACATCGCCGAAGAGAAGGTGATGGCGGCCGACCCGCTCAACATGATCCGCCTGTTCACCATTGCCCGGCGCGAGCAGAAGGACATTCACCCTGCCGCCCTGACAGCGCTGACCCGTAACCTCCGGGGGCTGAATGAAGCCGCGCGGGAAACAGACAGCGCCCGCGACCTGATCCTCGACGCGATCCTTGGGGGCAAGGAACCCGGCCCCATCCTGAGGCGTATGAACGAGGCCGGTGTTCTTGGGCGCGCCATCCCAGAATTCGGTTCCATCGTCGCCCAGACGCAGTTCAACATGTATCATCACTATACGGTGGATGAGCACACGCTGCGTGCAGTCGAGACGATCGCCGATCTCGAATATGGCCGGGGCAACACCGCGCCGCTCGCCACAGAATTGTTTGGCCAGATCGAGAACCGCCGCGCGCTCTACCTCGCCATGCTGCTGCATGACACCGGCAAGGGCAAAGGCGACCAGCAGGAGGCCGGTATGCGGACCGCCCGCAAGGCGTGCGAACGGCTCGGCATTCCGAATGAAGAAACCGATCTCGTCGTCTGGCTGGTCGGCCACCATCTTGAAATGAGTGAAACCGCGCAGAAGCGGGACATTGCCGATCCGCGCACCGTGGCGACCTTTGCGCGCCTTGTCGGCTCGCTGGAGCGGCTGCGCCTTCTCTACATTCTGACAGTGGCAGACATCAAAGCTGTAGGCCCCGCTGTCTGGAATGCCTGGAAGGGCCAGCTTCTGGCAGACCTTTACCACAACACGGCCGCCGCCCTGCGCGGGGGGCGTACGGATGAAGCGGCCGTATTCTCCGAACTGGAACGCCGCGCTGAGGCGCGCCGCGAAGCCCTGGTCGAGCGCATCGGCGCGGTGCCCTCGCTGCTGCTGGAACTGGAAACCGCCTACTGGACCGGGTTTGACCCGGACGATATCGCCTGGCATGCCGCCGCGCTGGCAAAGGGCGGGGATGTGGTGACCTCGCGCATGGCGCCCGAAGGGGGCGCCGTGGCGCTGCTCGTCTCCGGCAAGGACCGCACCGGACTCTTTGCAGACCTTGCCGGCACGCTTGCCCGCCTCGGCGCCAATATCGTGGCGGCGCAGGTCTTCACCTCCAAGGGCGGGCGCATCGTGGACGTGTTCATGCTGCAGGACGCCCGCGGCCTGCCCTATGGCGAGGGGGACGGGCCACGCCTTGCCAAGCTGGAACACGCCATCCTCGGCGCGCTCGGCGGCAAGGTGCCCAGCGGCGCGGTCAAATCCCGCGCCGGGCGCCGGGAGGCGGCGTTCCTCGTCCAGCCCTCAGTGCAGATCCATGAAGAAGTGTCTCTGGAATATACGGTCATCGATGTCGCCGCGCGCGACCGGCCGGGCCTGCTGCATGAGGTTGCCGAAGTGCTGGCGGACATGAAGCTCTCGATCCATTCGGCGCATGTCGGCTCCTATGGCGAGCGGGTGTTCGACGCCTTCTATGTCCGCCCCGATGGCGGCGCGGCGACGCTGTCAAAAGCCCGCAAAGAGGCCCTTCGCGAACGTCTTCTTGCCGTACTTTCCCGCGAAGAACCTGAAGGCCCGCACACCCCGGCCCGCAAGCTCAAACGCTCGCGCGCCGTGGACAGCTTCTGAGAATTGGTACAACCGGGGAAACCATGAGCCTTGCGCGCAACACCGCCGTTCAGGCCTCGCTGACCCTGGCGAGCCGCATCCTTGGCCTCGTGCGGGATGTGATCCTCGCTGCCAAGATCGGGGCGGGGCCGGTGGGGGATGCCTGGGCAACCGCCCAGCAGTTTCCAAATCTCTTCCGGCGGATTTTTGCCGAAGGCGCCTTCGCCTCGGCTTTCGTGCCCTCCTATGCCCGCACGCTGGAAGCCGAAGGGCCCGAAGCCGCGCAGAAGGTGGCGCAGGATGCACTGCGCGTTCTCTTTGCCATGACGGCGGCGCTGACCATCCTTGCCCAGATATTCATGCCCTGGGTGCTGCTGCTCATCCATGGCGGGCAGGCGGACGATCCGGAGCATTACAATCTCGCCGTGCTGCTCACCCGCATCACGATGCCATATCTTACATTCATGGCCATCGGAGCGCTGCTCTCGGGCGTGCTCAATTCGGCGGAGCGTTTCATTCTTTCCGCGGGCGCGCCGACCGTGCTGAATTTCTGCCTCATCCCCGCTGGCCTTCTGGGCACGACGCCGATGATCACGGCGCAATATGCCGCCATTGCCTTCCTCATTGCAGGGGTCCTTCAGGCGGCGCTTCTCTGGTGGGGCGTCCGCCGCCAGAAAGTGCGCCTCAGCCTGATCGGCTGGCCGCGCCTGACACCCGCCGTGAAGAAGGTGCTGCTGCTCGCCGTGCCGGGCACGATTGCCGCTTCGGGCACCCAGATCAACATCATTGTCAGCCAGTCGCTCGCCAGTTTCGAGGTCAGCGCCAAAAGCTGGCTTTATGCGGCTGACCGGCTCTACCAGCTGCCGCTCGGCCTGGTCGGCGTGGCGGTCGGCGTTGCCATCCTGCCGCGCCTCAGCCGCGCGGCGCGGGCAGGGGACGGGGAAGCGGGCAGCCGTACCATGGATGAAGGCCTAGGCCTTGCCATGGCGCTGACATTGCCTGCCGCCGCTGCCCTGATGGTGGCACCGGTTTTCCTGATCGATGCCTTCTTCGTGCGCGGCGCCTTCCTGCCATCGGACGCCGTTGCCGCCGGCGCGGCCCTCTTCCATTTCGCCTGGGGCGTGCCGGCCTTCGTGCTGATCAAGGTGCTCGCCCCGCCTTTCTTCGCGCGGGAAGACACTAAGACACCGATGCGCTTTGCGCTCGTCTCGGTTGTGATCAACACGCTGCTGGGAGCGGGGCTCTTCTTCTGGCTGAAGCAGTCGGGCCAGATGGGCTTTACCGGCCTTGCCATCGCCACCAGTGCAGCCTCCTGGGTCAATGCCTTGCTGCTCGCGGCCACGCTGGCGCGGCGTGGCTGGTATGTGCCCGGCCCGCGCGCGGTTTCCGGCCTTCTCCGCGCGCTGCTGGCCACGCTGATCCTGTCGGCCGCGATCTGGCTGATGCTGTGGCAGCTTCCGGCCATTCAGGCGGCTCTGGGCGGCTCCAAGGAGATCGCGGCCGCTGTCATCGTGCTGGCCGGAGGCTTCATTTACGCCTTCGCCGCCCTCCTGACCGGCGCGGTGCGTCTCAGCGACATCCGGCAGGCTTTGCGCCGCTGATCAAACGCGCTAAAGGCGCCAGACCATGACAGACCAGACCCCAGCCTATAGCGGCCCGCAACGCGTATTCTCCGGTGTCCAGCCGACCGGCAATCTTCACCTCGGGAACTATCTCGGGGCGCTCAAGAAGTTCGCCGACCTTCAGCGCGAGGGCCATGACTGCATCTTCAGCGTCGTGGATCTGCACGCCATCACCATGCCGGTGGAGAAGGGCGCGCTGATCTCGACGACGCGCCAGATCGCGGCGGCCTTCATTGCGGCCGGTGTTGACCCCTCCAAGTCGATCATCTTTGCGCAGTCTTCGGTGCTCGCGCATGTGGAACTTGCCTGGATCTTCAACTGCGTGGCGCGGATGGGCTGGGTCGAGCGGATGACCCAGTTCAAGGACAAGGCCGGCAAGGATGCCGAGCGGGCCTCCGTGGGCCTCTTCACCTATCCGGTGCTGCAGGCCGCCGACATTCTCGTCTACAAGGCGACCCATGTGCCGGTCGGCGAAGACCAGAAACAGCATCTGGAGCTCAGCCGCGACATCGCCGAGCGATTCAACCGCGAATATGATGTGCCCGGCTTCTTCCCCCAGCCCGAGCCGATGATCAAAGGCCCCGGCGCGCGGATCATGAGCCTCAAGGACGGCACCAAGAAGATGTCGAAGTCTGACCCGTCAGACCTCTCCCGCATCAACCTCGTGGACGACGCCGACACGATCGCCAGGAAGATCAAGAAGGCCACCACCGATGCCGGCGTCATTCCGGGTACGGTCAAAGAATTGGAGGGCCGTCCAGAAGTCGAGAACCTCGTCGGCATTTTTGCGGCGCTTTCCGGGCGCACGGCTGAGGATGTGCTGGCTGAGTTTGAAGGCAAGGGCTTCGGCGTGTTCAAGCCGGCGCTGGCCGATGTCACCGTGGCGCATCTTGCTCCGATCACGGCGCGATTCCGCGAGATCCTGGACGATCAGGCAGGCCTCGACCGCACCCTCGCCGAGGGCGCCGCGCGCGCAAGCGCCGTGGCCGCGCCGATCATGGACGATGTGCGCCGGATCGTCGGCTTCTGGCGCCCCTAGGCGGCACCTGCCTCCCTGACTGCAGAAACTTCAGCGCGCTGCCACAAAAGCGCCGCAGGCGCTGCGCATTCTTTTCGGCTGTGTGGGGAATCACGCCATCCTCTGGGGAGAGTTCTTCTCGCATGGGTGGCGGGCGTAGATTGGGTAGTGCCTCGTAGGCGAGTTGGGGTAGCGGGCCGGGACACCTGCTGCAGCTGGAATTGGATCAGCAGGCGGTAATTTGGTGCCCGAATTTACCACACCGCCCGGTTTGCTGAAATTTCATGCGCAACTGGCCTGTTAATAACGGTTTAACGGCTTCATAAACGGCACAGGATGGACAAATCCACAGCACCCAGGAAGAAGCGGCGTAAAGTCATGGCGGCAGCGGCGGCAGTGAAACTCCCACGGGCTTACGAGGAACGGGAGCATGTTCCCGCGCCCGCAGCCGACCCGACGCACTTCATTTCGCTTGATTATGCCGAGCCCAGCCCGATCATGATCGGGTTCCAGAAGGGCTGGCGCGCGCTGAAACGTACGCTGAAGATCGGCGCTGTGATGGCCCTTGTCGGCGCCTATCCGGCTGCCGTGGTTCTTTCCAGCCACATCAATGACAAGCCCGTGGGCATTCCGGCCGAGCAGAGCTGGGCCGTGCCGGGCATTGCGGTGGCTATTCACAAGATCGCGCGGGAACTGGAAGGCGCTGGCTGGGCCAGCAACCGCCCGGTCTGGCACCCGCAGGCGCGTCTCACGGCGCTGCCCGCCTGGCAGGCCGGCACCACCGAAGCGCTCTCGCAGCATGTCAAACTCATTGCGGAGCTCTCGCCCTATGAAGGCGCGCCGGACAGTGACCTCGCGGCCGCGTCCCGCCTGCTGATGGAAGTGCCCGGAGAGCCGATGCGTCCGCGCCTGACAGCCGCCGCCGAAGCGCTCAACCGGTTTGACACGCGCGCCTCGCGCGGCCTTGCCATGCGCCCGATGCCGGAAGAGATCATGCCGGAGGAACTCGCCCTCTTCGCAGGCTGGGCCGCTGAAGACCGCGCCGCCCTGTCCGACCGGATCAATGCCCTCCAGGAAGGGGGCTGGCCTGCCAGCAAGGAAGACATCGCCGCCTTCTACCGCGCCAAGGCGCGCGCCCATGTCGCCCATGAGATGTTCGCGGCCAATGCCGCCAAAGCCCTGACGCTGACCGACACCGCTGTTCTGGTGGCGGCCGACCGTGTGGAAGCGGCCTGGGAGCGGGCGGCAAAGATGAAGCCGCTGCTGGTTTCCAACCAGTCGGATTCGGCGGTTCTCACGCCTAACCATCTGGCGAGCATGGCTTATTTCCTGCTGGAGGCAGAAGTGGCCTCACGGCATCTGATTGCGCTGATGGAGCCTTCTGCGGCCGATGAGGTGATCGAGGAGACCTCCGTTGCCCAGACGGCCGGGGATGCAGAGATTGCGCTGCCCTGAGCCGGGCTCCCTTGATCTCACCGCCCGCGCGCGCCATGTCAGGGACCAGACGCGAAAGGCCCGCCATGTTCATCCAGACCGAAGCCACCCCGAACCCTGACACGATAAAATTCCTTCCGGGTCAGCCAGTTGCGGGCGATCGCGGCCCCTTCGACTTTCCCGACGCCGCCAGCGCACGCATGAGCCTGCTGGCGCGCGCCCTGTTCCAGGTGGACGGGGTGGAGCGTGTCTTCCTCGGTAGCGATTTTGTCAGCATTAACAAGGCCTCCGCCAAGGATTGGCGGCATGTGAAGCCGATGGTGCTGGCCGCCATCATGGACCATTACATGTCCGGCCTGCCGGTGGTCGAAGAAGGGGCGCCCGGCCTCTCTGATGAGACCGAGTATGAGGGCGAGACGGCTGAAATCGTCAACGAGATCAAGGAATTGATCGAAACCCGCGTGCGCCCGGCCGTGGCCCAGGATGGCGGCGACATCACCTTCCAGCGCTTCGATCCGGAAACCGGTATCGTGCACCTCTCCATGCGCGGGGCCTGCGCCGGCTGCCCGTCCTCGACCATGACCCTGAAACAGGGGATCGAGAACATGCTGCGCACCTATGTGCCAGAAGTGACTGCGGTAGAGGCAGCGCTTTAAAAGGCGCGCAAAAAACTCCAACGGTTATTCCAACAAGCCGCCTGAAAACTCTAACGAGTGTGCAGCAAAAAATCCGGTTCTGAGCCCGCCCGTCCCCGGCAGCTCCAGAGCCGCCAGCAAGGAAGGAACTGCCTCATGGCCCACCCGGTCAACGATCACGCGCTCGACATCATCTTCCGCGATGCCCGCAGCCAGAATGGCTATCTTGACCGCCCGGTGCCGGAGGTTCTGATCCGCGCCGTCTATGACCTCGCCAAGATGGGCCCCACGAGTGCCAACTGCTCGCCCGCCCGGTTCGTGTTCGTCACCACGCCGGAAGGGAAGGAGCGCCTGATGCCCTTCATGAGCGCGGGTAACCGCGAGAAGACTGCCGCCGCGCCCTGGACGGTGATCCTCGCCTACGACATGCGCTTTGCCGACAAGATCCCCCAGCTCTTCCCGCACAATCCGGGTGCCAAGAACTGGTTTGACAACAATACCGAAGAGACCGCCTTCCGGAATGGCACGCTGCAGGCGGCCTATCTGATGCTGGCTGCGCGCTCTCTCGGCCTCGATTGCGGCCCGATGAGCGGTTTCGACATGGCCGGGGTGAACCGCGAATTCTTCGAGAGCCAGGAAGGCGAGGAGCAGCACTGGCGCGCCAATTTCATCTGCAATCTCGGCTATGGCGACAAAACCAAGATCATGGAGCGCCTGCCGCGTCTGGAATTTGACGAGGGCTGCCGCATCCTCTAGCGGGATCAGATGCTGATCCTTGCGCTGAACACGGCCTTTACAACGATGGAAGCGGCGCTCGTGCGCGATGGCGAAATCCTCGCCGATGCGCGCGAGACCCTGCCGCGTGGCCAGGAGAAGGCCCTGCCGGGCTTTGTCGAGGCGCTGCTGAAGGAAGAGGGGGCCGGGTTTGGCGATGTCGGCCGTCTCGCCGTCGTCACCGGGCCGGGCAGTTTCACCGGCCTGCGCATCGGCGTGGCCTATGTACGCGGCCTTGCCCTCGTCACGGGCGCGCCGGCGATTGGGGTCACCAGCCTGGAAGCGGCGATCCCCGCCGGGATGGAAGGGCCAAGCCTTGGCGCCCTGATGGCCCAGCGCCGCCCGCCGGACCAGACCTGGTGGGCGCAGGGCATCAGCGAGGACGCCGGCATCGCCCCGGTTCAGGAGGTGGGCCTCGCCGCGCTGTCGGCCATGCTGGAAGGTTTCCATGCGCCCATCTTCATGGATGGGGCAGACGCGCTGGGCGATCAGGCCGCCAAGCTCGACATCCGCCCCATGCGCCCGAGCGCGGTGACCGCCGCGCTGAAAGCGGCCCGCTTCGACCCGTCCAAACATCCGCCCACGCCGGTCTATGCCCGCGAGCCGGACGCGACCCTGCCCACGCCGAAAGACTAGGGCGCCCGCGCCAGCCAGGGCTCCAGATCGTCCTGCTGGGCGATCAGGGATAGTCCGTGGGCGATCGATACAAACTGGCTGCCGGTTTCCACTTTGCCCGCGCCGAACTGCTCCTCGAAGCTCTGCCGCAGGGCCGGAACGAAGGAAGTGCCCCCGGTGAGGAACACCCGGTCAATACCCCCCGCGTTTAGGCCGGCCCGCTCCAGCGCCAGATCGACCGTGGCGCGGATGGCGCTGACATCCTCGGCAATCCACCCGTCGAATTCCGCACGCGGAATATCCCGTTCGATATTCAGGCTGCCCGCCTGAAGGCTGAAGCGCGCGGTATCCGCCTGCGACAGCTGAGACTTCACCTGCGCCACAGACCGGTAGAGCAGGTAGCTGGCATCCGCCTCCAGAAAGTCGATGAAGGCCTGGATCAGGGCCGGTTCATCGGCCACCTGCAGCAGCTTCTGAAGGTCGGCATAGTCGCGCGTGTGGCGCATGATCGAGAGCTGGTTCCACTGCGCAAACCGGCTGTAGAAGGAGGAAGGCACCGGCAGGGTCTTCTCCCCGCTGCGGAAGCTGCTGTGCTTGCCGAAAAGCGGCGCAACCACATGTTCGATGATCTTCTGGTCAAACGCGTCGCCAGCAATGCCGATACCCGAATGGGAAAGCGCCTGCGCGCGCAGCTTTCCCCCCGAAGGGTCAAACCGGATGATCGAGAAGTCGCTGGTGCCCCCGCCAAAGTCTGCCACCAGGATGGTCGCCGCTTCGGTCAGCCGCTGGGCATAGAAGAAGGCCGCCGCGACGGGCTCATACACATGATGGATCGTCTCGAAGCCGAGCCGCTTCAGCGCTGTTTCATAGCGGGTCTGGGCAAGGGCTTCATCCGGCTGGGCGCCGGCAAAGCGCACCGGCCGCCCCATCACCACCTGGCTTGGCCAGGGCGCGCCTGACCGCTCGGCGAGGCGCCGCAGATAAGCGGCCAGCAGATCTTCGAACTGCCAGTTCCTGTTGTGAATGACCGTGGAGACAAAAAGCGGGCTCGCCGCAAAGGTCTTGAACGACTGGATGAACCGGCAATCCCCGCCCAGCTCCAGGAACTGGTCGATGGCCCACGGGCCGATCTCCATCATCGCGCGCGCTTCCTCCTCGTCGCGCCAGAAGCACAGCACCGAGCGGCAGGCGGAGAATACCTCGCCGCCATGGCTGAAGCTCATTGCCTGCGTACTGCCATCGGGATTGGCGAGCGAGGCAACGCTGTTTGTCGTGCCGAAGTCTAGGCCGAGCGTGGAGGTCGCCTGGGTCATCTTGCAGCCTTGTGCTGGGGCGAAGGGCAGGCGACCTAACAGAGGCGGGCCTTGCCAATCAATCCTGATTGTCCTTGATCTGCGATCTTTCTGCCGCTTCCCGAGGCCTCTGCCAGATGACTGACACCATCCGCCGCCTGATGCCTGCCGACGCGGCGGCCGCTGCCGCGCTGCATGCGCAGGGCTTTGCCGATGCCTGGAGCGCCGCCTCGATCGAGGCGCTGATCGCGAGCCCAAATGTACTCGCCCTCGGCTGGGAGGAGGGGGGTGATCTCCTGGCTTTCGCCTTGTTCCAGTCCTCGGCCGGAGACTGCGAACTCCTCACCATCGCCACGGCGCCCGCCCGGCGCGGGCAGGGGCTTGCCGGGGCCCTGCTGGAGGCCGCGATGCCGATGCTGGTGGTCGGCGGCGACAGCCGGCTGCTGCTGGATGTGGCAGAGGACAACGCCTCGGCCCGGCGCCTCTACAGCCGGTTTGGCTTCACCGAGGATGGCCGCCGCAAGCGCTATTACACTGCCGGGCGCCCCGCCCCGGTCGACGCCATTCTGATGTCCCGGCCCATCGGGGCATAAGCGGCGCCTGAAAAGCTGGCCTCTGCGGCCGGGCGGTCTATAGTTCTCGCTATCGGGAGAAGGAGGCAGACCATGGCAGACGGCAATCCAGGCAAGATCGACATTCCGCCCGAAGTGTTCCGGCTTTATGACGCCTATTGCCATGGCGATCTTTCCCGCCGCGCCTTCTTCTCGCGGCTCAGCGCCTTTGCCGGCGGCGGCATCACCGTCTCGATGCTGGCGGCCTGCGTGATGCCCGATTACAGCCAGGCGCAGACGCTGACGGGCGACGCTGACCTGATCGAGGAAGACATCACCTACACCACCCCCAGCAGCGCCGGGACAATGGGCGGCTATCTCGTGCGCCCGGCCAATGCCACCGGCAAGCTGCCCGCCATTCTGGTGATCCATGAGAACCGGGGGCTGAACCCCTATATCCGCGATGTGACGCGCCGCGCCGCCAAGGCCGGCTATGTCGCCTTCGGGCCGGACGCGCTCTATCCCCTCGGCGGCTATCCCGGAAATGACGATGATGGCCGCGCCCTGCAGGCCCAGCGGACGCGGGAAGACATGTTCGCCGATTTCGTGGCCGCTGCCGAGCTGCTGCGCGGGCATGAGGCCGTCAATGGCGCCGTCGGGGTGACCGGCTTCTGCTTTGGCGGGGCGATGGCCAACCAGCTTGCCGTCAGCCTGCCCTGGCTCAAGGCATCTGTGCCCTATTATGGCGGCTGGCCGGCGGATGAGGACGCGGCCAGGCTGGAAGTGCCCCTCCAGATTCACCTCGCCAGCGACGATCCGCGCGTGAATGAGGGCTGGGCGGCTTATGAGGCGGCGCTGAAGGCGGCGGGCAAGCCCTACGAGCTGCACTGGTATGAGGGCACGCAGCACGGGTTCCACAATGATACCACCCCGCGCTTCAATCCGGAGGCCGCCGCGCTCGCCTGGTCCCGCACGCTGGACTTCTTCGGAAAACACCTGCGCGGCGCATGACAAGGTTGAACTGGACTTTCCCGCCCCGGAAGGGCATTTAGGAGCCATGGACAGACTAGAAAAACTCTGCATTGAGAAGGGCCTCCGCATGACGGAGCCGCGGCGCATCATCGCCCGCGTGCTTTCGGTGGCCGATGACCATCCGGACGCCGAAGAACTGCATCGCCGCGCCAACTCGCTCGACGCCTCGATTTCGCTCGCCACCGTCTACCGGACCGTGAAGCTGTTCGAGGATGCCGGCATCATCCAGGCGCATGACTTCCGTGATGGCCGCGCGCGCTATGAAGAAGTGCCTGCCGAGCACCACGATCACCTGATCGATGTGAAGACGGGCGCCGTGGTGGAATTCCATTCCGAGGAAATCGAGAAGCTGCAGGAAGAAATCGCCCGCAAGCTCGGCTACCGGCTGGTGGACCACCGGCTGGAGCTTTACGGCGTGCCGATCACGGAGAAGGACAAGAGCTGACCTCTTCCGGTCTTCTTGCCAAAAGAAAAGCGGCCCCGTCATCTGGCGGGGCCGCTTTCTGTTTGGGGCAGGGGGGCGCCGGTTATTCCTGCGGGACAACCCGGAAGATGCCGTCAAAGTCCTTGCCCGCGACATAGAGATAGCCGTCCGGGGCCTGCACCACATCGCGGATCGCCAGTTCGCCCTTCAGCAGGTTTTCCTTGCCGGCGACCTTGCCATCCTGAAGATCGATCCGCACAAGGACGAGCCCGTCCGGGCCATTCATGCCGCCGGAGAAGAGGTCCCCCTCCCAGCCGGGATATCTGTCGCTGGTCACCATGGTGAGGCCTGCCGGGGCAATCGAGGGCACCCAGTAGGTTTCCGGCTGCACCATGCCTTCGGCAGCCGTTTCCTTGGTGATGATCGTGCCGTCATAGTTCACGCCATAGGTGATCTTCGGCCAGCCATAATTGCTGCCCGGCTTGACGATGTTGAGCTCATCCCCGCCGCGCGGGCCATGCTCGGTAGCCCACAGCGTATCGGTGGCCGCGTCATAGTAGAGCCCCTGCACATTCCGGTGGCCATAAGACCACACTTCCGGCTTGCCATTCACCCCATCCGCAAACGGATTGTCCGCCGGGACCGTGCCGTCCGGATTGATCCGCACGATGGTGCCATGGGTGTTCTTCGGGTTCTGGGCGTCAGCCATATATTTGAAGCCCTCGCCGAGGGAGACAAACAGCGTGCCGTCCCCGCCAAAGGCAAGGCGCGAGCCATAATGATAGGCCGTGTCGCGCGCGTCTGCCTTGAAGATCTCCTGCACATTCTCCAGCGCGGTATGGTCCTCGCTGAGGCGGCCGCGCACCACGGCGGTGGAGTTGGCGGCCTTGGTGCCGGTGGAAAGCGACACATAGACGAGGCGGTTATCGGCAAAGCCGGGATCAAGCGCGATGCCGAGATAGCCGGCCTGGCCTTCCACATAGGCTTCGGGAAGCCCGGTGACCGGTGCCGCCTCGCCAGCGGCCGCAAAGAATTTCAGGCCGCCTTCCTTCTCCGTGAACAGAAGGCCGCCATCGGGGAGGAAGGCCATGCCCCAGGGCTGTTCGGCCGGGGTCACGAGCTCCAGGCTGACGCCCTGGACGGCGCCGGGGGTTGCAGGCGCGGTGACCGGGGATTGGGCGGGCGTCGCAGGCTCTCCGCAGGCAGACAGGATCAAGGCAAGCGGGGCAAGGGCGGCGAAGCGGGAAAAGACGGACATACCGGCTCCTGTAGAGTTGAGGGTCTGTAAGGGCGCAGAAATCTGGTTGCCGGCAGAGATAGGCTGTTCCGGCCCCGGCGCCAATGAAAAAGGGGCGGCCCCGAAAGGCCGCCCCTCAACTTTTCAGGCGCAGGCCTGCTTACCAGGACTTCGTCACAGCGATGCCGTAGGTGCGCGGCTCGTTGAGGAAGATGTTGGTGTAGAGGCCCGACGAGTCATCGGTCAGATAGGCGCCGGTGATGGCGGTCTCGTCGAAGATGTTCTTGCCGAACAGTTCAACGCGCACGCCCGCCGGGTCGTGGGTGAACGCCAGCGAGACGTTCATGTTGTCCCAGCTCGGCAGCTTGTCGCGAGGCGAGTTGTAAACCCGGCTCATGCTGTCGGACTGGCGGTAGTAGTCGACGCGGCCGGTCAGGCCCCAGTCGCCGAACGAACCCGGCAGCCAGGTGTACTCGGCACCGATGTTGAAGGTCATTTCCGGTGCGCCCGGCATGGAATTGCCCTTCAGGTTCTTCGCGTCGCCTTCGATCGGCTGCAGAGCGGTGGCCGTCTGCGTGTTGCCGTTGGCATCGGTGTAGGTGACGGTCACGCCGGTGAGGCCGAGGAGGGCTTCGAAGCCCGCGCGGCCGCCCACAGCGGCGAGGTCGCCGGTGCAGAGGTTCCGCGTGATACCGGTCAGGGCGGGGTTCATCTGAATGGCACCCAGAACCGTTGCATAGCCCTGCGCAGAGATCACGCAGTTGCTGTAGCTGGACGTGTTCTTGAGAACCACGAGGTCCGAGCGGCCATTGGTCCGGTCGATCACATCGATCGAGTACAGATCACCCAGCTCGGAGTCGAGCAGGCCGAGGTTGGCATTGACGACGAAGGTGGAAACCGGGTTCCAGATCGTCTCGATTTCCAGGCCTTTGAGCTTGGTGTCGATGTTGAAGTTCACCGAGGTCCGGTTGATGATCTGGGTAATTTGATACCCCTGATAATCATAGTAGAAGCCGGTGGCGTTCAGCTGCAGCGAGCCATTTGCCAGCGTGTTCTTGGTGCCGATCTCGAAAGCATCGATGAATTCGGGATCGAAGAACTGGCTGAACAGGTTGGCACCGGCCGGCTGCGGCGGGTTGATACCGCCGCCCTTATAGCCCCGCGAATAGAAGCCATAGAGGAGGGTATCGTCGGTGAAGCCGACATCCGGGCGCCAGTCGAGACCGGCACGGCCGGTAACTTCCTCGAAGGAGGCGTCGAAATAGCCATCGCCGCCCGCATCCGGGGTCTGTCCGGCCACAGGGCGCGGATTGATCGGGCTGCCGTTTTGCGGCGAGCCTGGTCCATAAACGACGCCAGGGGTGAAGAGGTAGGTCGGGACGTTCGCCTGGGTCTTTTCATCCTTGGTGTAGCGCAGGCCGACGGTCGCCTTCAGATTGTCGGTGATGTCGTAATAGCCTTCACCGAACACAGCCACCGAGCTCAGCTCATAGGGTGACAGCGAGCGGAAGTACTGACCGCCCAGACCTGTGAAGGACTGATCCACCAGCGAGCCACCCGAGTCGATCGGGACCTGACCACCGAACAGAGCACCGCCGAGGGCGTTGTTGATCTGCGCCAGTGCCGTCAGCGAGTTCGAGATGACGTAGTAGCCATCTGTATTGCTCGATGCCGGATCAATTGCCTCGAAGTCCATCGCAATGACGCCGAGGTTGAAGTTGAACGGTCCGTCGAAGGATGATTGCAGGCGAAGCTCGTGCGTTGTCTGCTCCGAGGTGCCGCCGGCCACGTCAAACGTCCGGAAGAAGTTGGACGCGCCGAGGATCGGATCGTTGACCACGCCGCCAGGGAAGAGGGCCTGATAGATGGCCGCGCCTGCCGGGCCGAGTGTGCCGAACAGCGGCTGGCCATTGGCGTTGAAGGCAATCGTCGGCGACTGCTTGTTATAGTCCTCGATGGAGACCGAGCCGCTTTCGCTGTAGCTGCCCAGATAGGTCAGCTTCAGGGAATCGGTAACGTCGAATTCGACCTTGCCGGTAATCAGCGTCTGATCGGCATAGTATTGCGGATCAAAGGCCGATTCGATCTGGCGCAGGTTGAGGTTGGCCGGCTGCGTGAACGCGTCGCCGCTGAGCAGGCCCGCCGTGATGCCGAGACCGCCGCCAAGGGTGGCCACCGAGTTCAGGCGGTCCTTCATGTCAGCCAGGGGCGTATCGAGACAGCCCTGCGAGGTGACCGTCTGGTCCAGCGCGCTGACCGGAATGCCGGCGAAGGAGGTTTTCAGCGGGCTCTTGGTGCAGAGCTGCTTGCCAGACCGCAGGCGGTTATCTTCTTCCTCGAAATATTCGTAGGAGAGCCAGCCGCGCAGACGCTCGGTCGGCTCGGCCAGGATCGTGGCGCGATAGCCATAGAGTTCACGGCCGTCGATCGACTCGCCGGTCACGGTGTTGGTGGCGTAGCCGCTACGCTCGAGATAGTTGCCCGCCAGACGTACCGCGACCTTCTCCCCGATCGGGACGTTCAGCATGCCCTTGATTTTCTTGGTGCCGTAATTGCCGAGCGTGGCCGTGACGTTGCCCTGATACTCTTCCAGCACCGGCTTGGCGGTAATGGCGTTGAACACGCCGCCCGTTGCGTTCCGGCCATACAGCGTACCCTGAGGACCGCGCAGCACCTCGATCCGCTCCATGTCGAAGAATTCGGCTTCGAACAGACGGTTGGCGGTCAGCGGCACATCGTTCTGGTGGATGCCGACGCCGGCATCGCCCGACTGGGCCACGAGGTCAGCCCCGATCCCGCGGATCTTGAAGTTGAACCCGTTGAAGTTCCCCTTGGTGAAGGAGACGTTCGGGATCGACTTGACGAGGTCCGGACCACCGGACAGCTGCATCTTGTTCAGCGCTTCCTCGTCGAAGGCCGAAACGGCAATCGGAACGTCCTGAATGGACTGTTCGACCTTCTGTGTGGTGACGGTAACGGTGCCGAGGCGCCGGGAGTCATCCGGAGCGGTTTCTTCCTGGGCATACGCGGTACCGAAGAAGCTGAGGGCGAGGGCAGAGGCCCCAGCCAACAAGACGTACTTCGAGTCTGTGTTTCGGCTCATTTCGATTTTTCCTCCCCTCGGGCCGGTCATCCGGTCCCGAATACATTGATGTGTATTGAGCCCTCCTCTTTGGCGGGACGGCTTCAAGTTCAACACAAGGCCATGGCGTGGCGCGTGTCAATTGTCCTGTCCGCCCCAAAGGCGAAAGTCTTCACTTCGGTGTCAAAAATGTAACGCCTTCCGCAACGTAGCCTTGGCCCAGGCGGGCCTCGCTGGTACAGCGGCGGGCATGACACAGCCCCTTTCTTCCGCGCTCGTCCTGTTTTCTGGCGGCCAGGATTCGGCCACCTGCCTTGCCTGGGCCCTCACCCGGTTTGACCGGGTGGAGACGATCGGCTTCGATTATGGCCAGCGCCATGCCGTCGAACTCGCCTGCCGGCCGAAATTTCTGAACGCGATTCGCCAGAATTTCCCGGCATGGGGCGAGAAATTGGACGGCGATCACATAATAGATGCCTCCGTGCTGAAGGTGCTCGGCGCCACCGCGATGACGCATGAAGTCGAAATCACGCTGACGGCGGCTGGCCTGCCCAACACTTTTGTACCGGGCCGAAACCTTCTCTTCTTCACGCTTGCCGGCGCCCTGGCCGTGCGGCGGGGGCATGGCGTGCTGGTGGGCGGTATGTGCGAGACGGACTATTCGGGCTATCCCGACTGCCGCGCTGCCACGCTGAAGGCGCAGGAAGAAACCCTCCGCCTCGGCCTTGACGCCGACATCCGCATCGAAACCCCGCTGATGTATCTCGACAAGGCCGCCACCTGGCAGCTCGCCCAGGATCTGGGCGGGGACGCTCTGGTCGATCTGATCGCGGAGGAAACCCATACCTGCTATCTTGGAGAGCGCGGCATGCGCCACGCCTGGGGCTATGGCTGCGGCACCTGCCCGGCCTGCGAGCTGCGGGCCAATGGCTGGCAGCGCTGGCAGGCCGGTAAGGCAGGCGCGCCATGACCTATTCGGTCAAGGAAGCCTTCTACACCCTGCAGGGGGAAGGGGCCCATACCGGCCGGGCGGCCGTCTTCCTGCGCTTTGCCGGCTGCAATCTCTGGAGCGGGCTGGAGCGCGACCGGGAAAAGGCCGTCTGCCGCTTCTGCGACACCGATTTTGTCGGCACCAATGGGGAAGGGGGTGGCAAATTCCGCGCGCCCGCTGATCTCGCCGCGCATGTGAAGGCCATCTGGGCGGCAAATGCGGCCTCGGGCGGGCGCCCCTATGTCGTCTGCACCGGCGGGGAGCCCCTGATGCAGCTTGACGAACCCCTGATTGATGCTCTCCACGAAGCCGGCTTTGAAATCGCCATCGAGACCAATGGCACGCTGCCCGCGCCCGCTTCCATCGATTGGGTCTGCGTCAGCCCCAAGGCGAACGCCCCGCTCGCCCAGACATCCGGCAATGAGTTAAAGCTGGTTTACCCTCAAACCGAGCCGGAAGCGCAACCGGAATGCTTTGAAACACTGGACTTTGAGCACTTTTTCCTCCAACCGAGGGACGACGGACCCGGCGTCAGCCATGTGGCGGCGGTGGCGGCCTATTGCTTGAAGAATCCAAAATGGCGACTGAGCTTGCAAACCCACAAACTGACCGGACTGCCTTGAGCGCAGAAGGCCAGATTTTCGAGATCTCGAAGGCGGTGTTCTTCGAGGCAGCCCATTTCATGGGCGGCAAGCCTGAAGGCCATCCCTACCGCTCCGTACATGGCCACTCCTTCCGCCTGGAGGCGACCGTGGCCGGCGTCGTCAAGCCCGGCGAGCAATGGGTGGAAGATTTCAGCCACCTCACCGCCACCCTCGAAGCGACGGCCGCCAAGCTCGACCACAAGCTGCTGAACGAGATCGAGGGCCTGGAAGTGCCCACCCTCGAGCGCATCTGCCTCTGGGCCGCCGCCGACCTCGGCAAGACCCTCCCCGGCCTCGCCCGCGTCGCCGTCGCCCGCCCCAGCCTCAACGAACGCTGCGAACTGGTCCTCAAGCGCGTTTGAGGTGCGCTGGCGATTGGTTTTGTCTTCTATTGTCCCCGCTACCAGGTTGTGAGAACGGCGCGCACCTCCCACTCGTTGATGGAATCATTAGAAATTTACCGCTCCGGTTGGGGCTTGGCCTTTGATTATTGAAATCGTTCGGACTGCGGTCCATTCCTCTTCCGCAATACGAAGCTCTACTTTCAAGCTTCCAGGCCTCTGCAGTTGAAGCGGCACCCCCCCGAAAGCGAGCACGCCTGGTGCAAGCTCGTTTAAAAGCGCGTCGCCGGTTACTTGAAAAATCTCAAGCTCATCGTCCAAAATAATACGGCATGAGAATTGGAAATTTCCGATTTTTGTAACTTCATGCTCGATCCAAACGGCGAGCTGCATTTGCGCTGGGAACCTCGAAATCAGAATTGAGCCAGTGTAAACTCCAATGAGTATGGCCTTACCGTTATCTTCCCTGCGAGCATCGTCGCAAACGATAGCATTCAAAATTCTAAAAGGGCCTACTTCAAGCATTTATACGCTCATTCTCGCGATAAGTATTTGACCAATTAGAGCAAGTAGATGCGGCAGTAGGTCTATTAGTTTTGTTGGGCTGAGCTTGGTGAAATATCAGCCAACTGACTGCCGCAAATGTTTCGTTATTTTCTATTCCAGGGAATGTAGAACTTGCCGTTTGTGCGGGCTGATCCGAAAGTTCGCGTACGGATATATCCGGCTCATATCCTAGACCAAGCAGCATATCGCTAAGTGTGTTGAGTTGCATATTGCTTGAGGAATTTAGCCAACGAGAGATTTGTTCGGGTCGCTTGCCAAGCTTGCGAGCCAGTTCCGTCTTTGTGATCGCTCCTCGTTGCTCTGCCATCTGGAAAGTATTCACCAGAATTTCGTGAAGACGAGACTTGAGGCGCTCCTGAAAATAAATCTTGTTGCCTTCTGAGATCGGTGTCTCCGCCAACACCTTAGACACGAATGATTCTGCTTGCGAGTTGGTCACGATCTGCTCCTGGTAGCGGCTGATAGGTATTGAAAAGAGACTTCCACTCGGCCTTGCATCTCTTGCTCAAATTTCGCCATGTCCTCTTGTCCTGTCCAAGATCGATGCGATAGGCCCACACCAAAGCAACGAAGATGTCCTTGGCAGCAAAGCATCCGACCAAGCGAATGGATGGCTTAATGCGGTTGCGAATTGCATATACGCTATCGGATATGGGGTCGATTGGGGCAAGAAAGCTGTCATTGGGCTTCTGATAGGGGTGTGCTGCTATGCTGATCGGCGCGCCGCGAATGAACGCGTCAAGATCCGCTCGTAAACGCATGGCTCGTTCTTGGTGACTGTCATTCTGCCAGGGTCCTTCCACAAATTCACGAACCTCTTCGCCAACAAATATTTTCCTAACCTTCGGATCGCTCGCGATCAAAGGTTCGAGGAGGGTGAGCCTTCCCTCCGATATCCGGTGATCTATCTCCTGTTCGATTGACATATAAATCAACTCTATGGCCAATTAAAGAATTTGTGCTATCAAAATTATGCGACGAATTGACATTGAAGTCATATTTCTGTCTTTCTTTAAGAATATCAGCGTTTATAAAATCACAATCTCAACAACCAGTTCTACCCAAACGCTATTCGCCGGCAACTGACCTCAAATCTAAATGCTGTGTGACTGGGCACAGATTGGTTCCTGTTGGTGAAAATTCGTCGGATCGAGTAAATAGGAGCAGGGAGCCAATTCGAGCGACTTCAATGGCTGAAGGCCTTGCTCCTCCTGCTCTGCTGGACCTCGCCAAGTATCCCCTGTCTTTACATCTGCAATGGAGCCTTCGCGGGCTTGCATGCATAGGCGAGCCCGATAAGGTTTCCTCTTGTCGATTCAATGCCTTTGAGGATTGCCGCAAGCATGAGCCTCGACCTTCTCCAGCCGGAAACGGCCGCGCCGCTGATTGCCAAGGTGCAGGAGTCGGTCTCCCGGCTGATTGATGCGGCCCGCAATGAGCTGAACTCGCCCGACACGCTCTGGCAGGTCGGCGCGCTGGTGGCCTCAGCCCTGCTGGGATACCTCCTCTCGCGCATCCCCAAGACGATGCTGATGCAGGCGGCGGAAAAGCGCGGGCGGATCGATTTCGTCCTGCTGACCTATCATTCCCTCTCGCGCATCGTCTGGCCGGTCTTCACGGTCATCCTGCTCGCGGGCGCCACGGCGGCCTTCGAAGCGCTCGGCCTTGGCAACAACACACTGCACATCGCCACCAGCCTGCTGCTGGCCTGGATCATCGTGCGCATCTTCACCGCCAGCATGCGGCGCGGCTTCTGGTCGAAGGCGATTGCCTATTTTGCCTGGGCGATCACGGCGCTCTATATCGTCGGCTGGCTGCGCCCGTTCACTGGCTGGCTCAGCAGTGTCACCTTCGATTTCGGCGAGAGCGAAGTCTCGCTGCTGCGCATCCTGGTCAGCCTGGCGCTCGCCTGGTTTGCCCTCTGGCTTGGCCGGGTGATCGGCAATGTCGCCCAGTCCCAGCTGCGCGGCTCGCCGGACCTGCCCGCTTCCGTCGGCGGCCTGCTCGGGCAGAGCATCAAGATCGGCGTGATGATCGTCGCGGTGCTGATCGCGCTGAATTTCCTCGGTGTGAATGTCGCCGCGCTCACCTTCTTCTCCGGCGCCCTCGGTGTCGGCATCGGTTTTGGCCTGCAGTCGGTCTTCTCCAACTTCATTTCCGGCGTCATCATCCTGATGGAGAAGTCGCTGAAGGTGGGAGACTTCATCGAGCTACAGTCGGGTCTCTCCGGCGTGGTGAAGGAGATCAACTTCCGCTCCACCGTGGTGATGACCAACGACAATGTCGACATCATCGTGCCCAACGAAGCCTTCATCAAGGCCCAGCTGATCAACTGGACCATGACCGAGGCCCGCCGGCGCATCCATGTGCCCTTCGGCGTGGCCTATGGCACATCGAAGGAGCTGGTGGAAAAGGCGGGCCTGGAAGCGGCCAAGAGCGTGCCCTGGACCTATGACGACCGGGGCGAGCATACGCCCCAGGTCTGGCTGGTGAAGTTCGGCGAGTTCCGGCTTGAGTTCGAGCTGATCGTCTGGCTCACGGATGAGGCCGTCCTGCGCCCGCAGAAGGTGATGGCAGACTATATCTGGGCCGTGCATTCGGCGCTGGAGAAACACGAGATCCACGTCTCGATGCCGCAGCGTGACCTGCACATCAAATCGCCCGATACGCTCAGCGTGCGGATCGAATCAGGCGATGTGAAGAAAAGCGGCGATCCGGAAAGCTGATGCCGCTGCCGCCAGGAGGGATGGCGGCAGCGGCGGGACGGCCCGAGGGGTGGCGGGCTAGTCCAGAGCTTTGGCAAAGCGGCGGGCAAACCGGTCAGAGGCGCGGCTTGCGTCATGCCAGGTGGTCAAGCCCGCCTGGCGGATGTCATTCTCGTACCAGTCATATTCCAGCTCTCCGGCCGGCGCGCCGGCCGCGTCATAGGCCACCGCCTTCAGCTTCATCCCGCCAACGCTGACTGAGCGCATCATGTCGAGGCCCGGCTTGTCACCGGCCTGTTTGAAGGTCGGCCGGGAAGGGCGGGCGTCCAGGATGGTCACCTCCACCCGCGCCACATCCACACCGGCTTTCGCCAGTTCCCGCGTCAGGTCACGCTCGATCCGTCCGGCGAGTACGTCGCCTTCCTTCATGCCGTAATCATCCTGAAGCTTCTTGGTGAATTCCGGCCCGTAGCCGACCGTGATCTCGGCCGCCTGCGCGCCCTGAACCAGAACCGCAGCAAGCGCGGCGGCTGCAAAAAGGCGTTTCATGGTTTCTCTCCGTTGATCGCACCGGCCATGGCGGCCCGTGAATGTCTTGAGGTCAATATAGGCCACAGAGCCCCGCGAAAGAAGTCACACACGCGTGAGGCGCTCGCCCTGCGGGCGCGGGGGCGTCACTTCTTCGCCTTATCCTTGCCTGCGAAAAGATAGAGATATTCGCCATACCCCCTGGCGGCCATTTCATTCTTCGGGATGAATTTGAGGCTGGCCGAATTGATGCAATAGCGCTGCCCGCCAGTCTCCCTCGGCCCGTCATCGAAGAGATGGCCGAGATGCGCGTCCGCCCCGCTGGAGCGCACTTCGGTGCGGCTCATGCCCAGGCTGTCATCCTGGAATTCCGACACCAGCTTCTCATGGATCGGCCTCGTAAAGCTCGGCCAGCCGGTGCCGGAATCGAACTTGTCGGTGGAGGAAAACAGCGCCTCCCCGGAGATGGCATCGACATAGATGCCTTCTTCCTTGTGGTTCCAGTATTCATTGTCGAAAGGCGGCTCGGTGCCGTCATGCAGGGTGACGTATTTCTGCTGTTCGGTGAGGTGGGAGACGTCATGACCGGTGGCGGTGGCCGTCTTCTCCTCGCCCTGCGCCGTGCTGACGCCGCAGGCAGCGACCATCAGGGCGGCAAGGGCGGCGGCAATGCCCGTTTGTCTGTTCATGGCAGAAAGCTCCTCTCCAGACAGAAAGCGCCCGGCGGGCGCCTTGTTACGCTATCTAGGTAACAGGCGCGCGCCGGGCAAAGAAAGTCACGAGGCTGTGAGCCCTCAGACGGTATCGACCAGAACCAGCTCTGCCGAGTTCACCCCTTCGAGAACAAGCGTCTCGCCGCCGGAAATCGCCGCGCCGTCCCGCGCCTTCAAGGTCTGCCCATTCAGCCTCACCTCGCCATCGGCCACCACCAGATAGCCATAGCGATCCTTCGGCAGCTCATAGCGCAGCGTCTCGCCTGCCTTGACCGTGGCGCCAAGCACCTTGGCGTCCTGGTTGATCCGCAGGCTGTCATTCTCGCCGGTGCCCGAGGCAAACACGGCCCATTGGCCAGACCGGTCGCCCTTGGGAAACTGGCGCGCGCCCCAGCTCGGCTGGCCGCCGCGATTGCGCGGAATGATCCACAGCTGGAAGATCTTGGTGACATCATCCTCGGCATTCCATTCCGAATGCTGAACACCTGATCCCGCGCTCATCACCTGCACATCGCCCGCTTCGGTGCGGCCGTGATTGCCGAGCGAGTCCTTATGGGTGATCGCGCCCTGGCGAACATAGGTGATGATCTCCATCGATTCATGCCCATGCGGGGGAAAGCCGGTATGGGGCTGGATCTCGTCATCATTCCACACGCGCAGTGCGCCATGATGCACGCGGGCCGGATCATGATAGCCGGAGAAGGAAAAGTGATAATGCGCGTTCAGCCAGTCATTGCGAAACCGGCCAAGCTTTTCAAAGGGGCGGAGTTCGATCATGGGATGTCTCCTCTCAGAGCGTTACGGTTGAGAGGTATATGGGATGTTCGCCAGGGCAGGGCAGACGCTGCGGAGAGATAGCATTCATGCGGAGGGCGCATGAATGCGGCGGCCAACGGCCCGCACAATTCCAGATCAGTTGTCGGGCGAGCGCGCCAGCATCACGAAGATGTAGATAGGCAATATCAGCGCGCCGAGCCCCATCAGGAAAAGGGCCAATTGGCTGAAGAAAGACCGGTCGCCGGTTTTGGTCAGAGTAACCGGGGCATACTCGGCCCAGCCGGTCGTGGTCTTGTTCCCGTAATGGCGCTGATTGCGAACAATGCGGCGGCGCCTCCGGTTCAGCCGGCTGATCCCGGTCTTAGGCTTCGAAGGAGGGCTGTCTTCCTGCATCTTTTCACCCTCTCCATTTCATTTACAGTTAGGAAGAGCTGACGTTTTTGCAATCGAGAATCATCTCCCTTCCGGCTCTGGGAGGATGCGACTAACCTGAGATGGGAGACCATCCTGAGGCCCGGACGATAGTCTCGTCCGATTGCGGGGGTGCTCGCTTGAAGGAAGCAGATACTCGAATGCCGGATACAGAAGGCTTTGACGGCGAGCTCATCCTCGCCCCGGCGGAAAACACCGGCGCGCCGGAAGGCGCCGGTCTCCTGCACGCAAAAACGGCGGTCTATCCCGGCGCCCAGCAGCTCATTCTCTGGCTGCCCGCCGATGGCTGGTCGGGCTATGAAACCCTGCGCATCACGGGCCCCGAAGGCGCCCTGATCGAGGAAGCCCCGCTCACCGATCGCCTCAACGGCCGCGTGCAGATCCTGGTCAACACCTTCCCCTGGCCGCCCGGCGCCTACCGGGTCGAGATCACCCATTCGGGCGGCTGGGCCCACACGCTCACGCTCCAGAAGCTGGAAGGGGGCGTGGCCCCGCCGCCCGTGCCTGCCCCGCCGTCAGAGCCCTCCAGAGGCCCCATCGTCTACCGCGACGGCTTCGGCAACATCCTTCCGGATACGGATCTTGAGATGCGGGAGGCGGCGCTGAAGGCCATCGCCGCCCGCTTCTCCCGCCGCCTCGAATTTGAAGGCAACGCGCGGGCCGGCACCATCACCTATATCGACGGCGACCTCCGCCTGCGCTTCTATCACGAGATGTGCATGCGCCCGGTGTATTTCAGCATAGATGTTCCGCCTCCGGACAAATGGGAAGCCGCCACCGGCCAGCCCCTGTCAGAGCGCGACTACATCCTCAATTTCCTCGCCGAAGAAACCCGCCGCCGCCAGGCGCCAAGCCTGAAGACGCTGATCTACGATAACCGGATCGATTTTGTGGACTGAAGGCAGGAAATAGCACGCGGCCCCTCCGCCTTCGTCACCCTCGACGGGCGAAAGCCCGTCAGAGGGCCCATCACCCGCCCTCACATCTTCGCGAAACGGCGAGGTCAGGAGATGCGCGTTGCGCATCGAGCGTGACGAGACCGCAGCCATTCGTAAGACCGCCGCACCCCACCCCAACCCTCCCCGCAAGCGGGGAGGGGGCAGGCCGCCCGCGAATGCCGAGCCACATCTCCCCAGCCGCAACAGGCCCCCTCCCCATGCAATGGGGAGGGATGGGGTGGGGCCTGCAACGCTTGACGCCAATCCTGCCCCGGGCCCCTTGCCCTCGCCCCCGCATCTCCCCAGAACAGGGCGGCCATGTCCTCGCCGCCCACCCTCACTGACGCCCGCGCGCTCCTGAAGCGCGTCTATGGCTATGATGCCTTCCGGGGGCTGCAGGAACATGTGATCGCCGACACGCTGGCCGGCCGCGACGGCCTCGCCGTATTGCCGACCGGCGGGGGCAAGTCGCTCTGCTACCAGATCCCGGCGCTGCTGCGCGAAGGGGTGGGCATCGTCGTCTCGCCGCTGATCGCCCTGATGGCCGATCAGGTCGACGCGCTGAAGCTTGCCGGGGTGCGCGCCGAGCGCCTCGACAGCTCGATGGATTTTGCCGCCCGCTCGGCAGCCCTCGACGCCGCCGCGCGCGGCGAGATGGACCTGCTCTATGTCTCGCCCGAAGGGCTCGGCAACGGGCTGGCAGACCGGCTCTCGCGCATGAAGGTCTCGCTGATCGCGGTGGACGAAGCTCACTGCGTCAGCCAGTGGGGCCATGATTTCCGCCCGGATTACCGCGCCCTCGGCCGCCTCAAGGCCCTGTTCAAGGGCGTGCCCCGTCTCGCCGTCACGGCCACGGCCGACGCGCGCACCCGCGACGACATCCTCGCCCAGCTCGACCTGACAGACCCGGCCGTGCATGTCGCCAGCTTCGACCGGCCAAACCTGATCCTCTCGGCTGAGCCCAAGGAAGGCAACCGCACCGCCCGCGTCGTCCAGCTCGTCAAGGCGCGCGCAGGGGTCAGCGGCATCGTCTATGCGGCCACCCGCAATGCGGTCGAGGATCTTGCCGACGCGCTGGAGAAAGCCGGCGTCCCCTCGCTCGCCTATCATGCCGGGCTTGAGGCCGAAGTGCGCGCCGCCCGCCAGCGCCGCTTCCTGCTGGAGGAGGGGTTGGTGATGTGCGCCACAGTTGCGTTTGGAATGGGCGTCGACAAGCCGGATGTCCGCTTCGTCATCCATGCCGATCCACCCAAGACGCTGGAAGCCTACTGGCAGGAAGTCGGCCGGGGCGGGCGCGATGGCGAGCCGGCCGAAGGCGTCGCCCTCTTCGGCCCGGCGGATATGAACCGGTCGCTCCAGTGGACCTATTCGAGCGACGCGCCCGATGAGGTCAAACGCGTCCAGCTCACCAAGACGCGGCAACTCTTCGCCTTCCTCAATGGCGATGAATGCCGCCGCGCCGCCGTGCGCCGCTATTTCGGTGAAGAGGCGGTGGAGCCGTGCGGCGTGTGCGATGCCTGCAAGGGTGAGCTGGGAGAGCGCTACGATGTGACCCGCTATGCCCAGATGGCGGTCTCCGCCGTTCTGCGCTGCGGCCAGCGCATCGGCCGGGGCCGGCTCGTCCAGCATCTGCTCGGCGAGGCGAAGGACGATTTCGACACCGAACTGTCAACGCTCTCCACCTTCGGCATCGGCAAGGAACTGCCCCGCCAGGGCTGGAACCGGGTGTTCGACGCGCTGCTCTATGAGGATATCGTCGCCGAAGGCGGGGAGGCCATGCGCCCGGTGCTGGTCGTGCCCGATGCCGAAGCCGCCAAGGCCCTCTTCAGAGGGGAACGCACCGTCTCACTCAAGCAGGACCCCGCCGCCGGCCGCCGCAAGACGCGGTCGAAGGGCGCGGCCCGCACCGCCCTTATGGCCGACCTCTCCGAGCGGGACGCCGCCATCTTCGAGGCGCTGCGTCTCTGGCGCACCAATCTCGCCAGGGAGCGCGGCGTGCCGCCTTATGTCATCTTCCATGACAGAACCTTGGCCGAAATCGCGCGGGAGCGGCCGGCCACCCCCGATGCCCTGCGGGAGATCAGCGGGGTCGGGGAGAAGAAGGCGCAGGCCTATGCTGGGGATGTCGCGCGGGTGATCTCGGAGGCCGCGTAATGTCCGGAAGTGTCCGGATTTGTCCACGCCCTGTCCGGATGTGTCCGAAACTGTCCGGATTTGTCCGGCCCCTGGCTGGGGAATAGTGAGCCGCGTGCCTTGACCCGGCGCCCCTGGCACCGCACCTATACGACCTGAAATCAAAGAGATTCCTTTCCGGAGCCTGCATGACCCCCTTCCGCCTTGATGACGAAGAAGAAAAAGACACCACCCCGGCGGCAAACCCCGCTGCGCTGGTCGAAAATGCCCTGTTCAAGTCGCGCACCATCCTGCTGACCGGCGGGATCGACTTCAAACAGGCCCGCATGGTCTGCGAGCGGATGCTGGCCCTCTCGGCTGAAAGCGATGATCCGATCCTGCTGATCCTGTCCTCCCCCGGCGGCCACGTCGAAAGCGGCGACATGATCCACGACATGATCAAATTCGTCACCGCCCCGGTCAAAGTGCTCGGCTCCGGCTGGGTCGCCTCGGCCGGCGCGCTGATCTATGCGGCGGCCCAGAAGGAAAACCGCTATTCGCTGCCCAACACCCGCTACCTGCTGCACGAACCCCGCGGCGGCGTTGGCGGCCAGGCCACGGATGTCGAAATCCAGGCCCGCGAAATCATCAAGATGCGCGAGCGTCTGAACAGGATTTTTGCCGAAGCCACCGGCAAGCCGATCGAGCAGATCAAGAAGGATACCGACCGGGATTTCTGGATGAGCGCTCAGGAGGCTGTGGATTACGGCCTGGTGAACAAGATCATCCGCAATCGCCGCGAAATCTCCTGATCCCAACAGGTCTGGCGTTTGCCGGAAGGTAACACTTGTCACGGATGATCGGGCATTAACCTTAATGCCCGGTCCCCGATGCCCGTACGCCTCCAGGAAATTGCGCTCAGCGTTCCGCCCATTCCGTCCTCCACGACGGGGGCCGCTGCCCTGTCTCTCTTTCTGTCTGACCCGCTGCTGTTTGCCCTCCCGGTCCGCGTCGAGACAGGGGAGGAGGGGGCGCCGCGCATCGCTCAGGTCACCCGCGCCAGGCTGACCGAGGCGCTCGCCGGCCCGAACGGCCGCGATATCTTTGCCGCCCGCCCGGTGCTTCACCTGATCACGCAGGCCCCCGTTATCGCCGAAGGCACCGCGCCTGTCGCCCTGATTGCCAAACAGGCGGCCGAGAAGGGCACCAGCGCGCTGACCGATGGCGTGATCGTGATGGAAGAGGGCGCCTACAAGGGCCTCGTAACTCCCGCCGCGCTGCTCAAGGCCGTGGCCGAGGAAAACACCGCCCGCGCCCGCAGCCAGCAGGCCAGCCACCGCCGCATCGAAGAGATGAAGACGCGGATGCTGACACTCGCGGAAGGCCGCTCCCGCTTCCTGGCCTTCATCGGCCATGAAATCCGCACGCCGCTGACCGGCATTCTGGGCGTGGCCGATCTGATCAAGGACCAGGCGCCCACCAGCGAGACCCGGCGCCTCGCCGAGACGATTTCCAATAGCGGCCAGCATCTGGAACGCCTGCTCAACGACCTTCTGGACCTCTCCCGGCTGGAAGTGGGCAAGCTGCCGGTAACCATGCAGGCGTTCGAGCTGCGCCAGTTTGCGTCCGAGACCCGCGACCTCTGGCAGCCCAAGCTCGATGCCAAACGGGTCGGCCTGCGCATTGCGGTGGCCCGCAGCGCCGAGGCGCGCATCGAAAGCGATGCCGGGCGCCTGCGGCAGATCCTGTTCAACCTCGTCAGCAATGCCGTAAAGTTCACCGATCGCGGCCATGTCACCGTCCAGATGTCGACCGTGCCGGCAGGCGAGGGGCTCACCCTCATCATGACCGTCGCCGATACCGGGCGGGGCATTTCCGACGCTGACAAGGCGCGCCTGTTTGAAGAGTTCGAGCAGGCCGACGATACCATCGCGGCGACCCATGGCGGCTCCGGCCTCGGCCTCAGCATTGCGCGCGCGCTGGCGCGGCGTCTCGGCGGTGATATTGCGCTGGCCGACAATGCCGGGGGCGGGTGCCTCTTCACGGTAACGGTGCCGGTGCAGAAAGCCGGCCCGCGCCTTGCGGTGGAGAATGCCGCGCCCGCGGGCGCCGGGCGCTTTGATCTGGGCGAGATTCTCGTGGCTGAAGATCACGAGACAACGGCCTTTGTCATCCGGGAGGCCCTGGTTGCGGCCGGCTGGCGGGTGGAATGCGTGCCGGATGCCACGGCGGCGGTCCAGCGCCTTGCCGTGCGCCGGTATCAGGCGATCCTCAGCGATGTGCATATGCCGGGCGGCGGGGCGGAGGCCGTGCTGAAAGCGGCGCGGTTTGGCCCCGGCCAGAACAGCGCCGCGCCGGTCCTGGCGCTGACGGCCGACGCCACGCCCGAATGCCGCGATGCCTGCGAGAAGCTCGGCTTCTCAGGCCTCATCGAAAAGCCGGTGCGTCCGCGCGCGCTCGTCGCCGCGCTTGCCGATACGCTGCTCAGCGCCCCGCGCGACCGGCAGGCGAAAGCTGTCTGAGGTAAGGCGGCGCCCCTAGAAGGACCGCCCGATCACCAGATAGGCCGACTGGCGCCCGCCCTCGGAGCGGCCAAAGGCAAGGTAAACCGGTCCCAGCGCCGTATTGGCGCCGACATAGACGCTGCCACCGAAGCGCACATCATCCAGCGAGAAATCCTCCGGCTCCGACCACACTTCGCCCACCTCGATTGATCCGCCCACGAACAGAGGAACCCCGAAAAGGGCTTCCTCCGTGTTGGCCAGCGCGCGGCGATAGATCAGCCGGCCAGCCACGAAATTCTCGCCGGCCAGCTCATCCAGCCGGTAACCCGACAGGCTGAACAGGCCCCCGATCCGGTAGAGCGTATCAATGGGCGGGGCCCCGCTGAGGCGCACACCGCCGGAAACGGAGGACAGCAGCGTATTGCGGCCAATCGTGAAGGCGTGCAGGCCCGAGGCCGAGAGTGTCTGGTAATCGGCATTGTCCCCCAGCGCTTCAAGACCATGGGTCCAGCGGACCTTTGCGCTCACGCCTCTGCGCGGGAAGAAAGGATCGTTGAGCGTGTCGAGACCGGCGGACGCAAAGAGGCGGCCTGTATCGATGTCGACTTTATTGAAGGGGCCGGCGCCTTCGTTGAGCTTGGCGCGGCCCGTGCCGAGTTCCGTGCCCACACGGATTTCCGCGAAGTTGCTAAACTGGCGGCCGGCATCAATACCGAGCAGGCCATAGGTGAGATCATATCCGGCGGTCTTGAAGCCGCGCTGGGAGTAGAGGTTCACCGGGCGGTTTTCGATCTCCAGGCGGGCGGCGGCAAACCAGCTTTGTTCGGGTTCCAGCAGCCGGAAATATTCGAGGCCAAATTCGTTGATGTCGCCGATGGTGGCAATGGCGCGGATTTCCGATCCATAGGCATCCAGCGCGGCGCTGCGATAGTCCACAGACACCGCCACATCGGACTCGGTGTTGAAGTCGTTCTCCACGATCATGCCGAGGCGGACCCGGCCGGCATTGCGGCGGGAATCTTCAGCGCGCACGATCAGGCCAGTCAGCCCGTCCTGCTCGGCCATCGTATAGTCCACCCGCTCAAACGGGCCGAGGGCGTAGATGCGGTCGAGCGCCTCGTTGATCTCATCAGTATCGGCAGGCTTGCCCAGCACGCTTGTCATGCGCGTTTCAAGCAGCGACTGGTTGAGGCGCGAGGTGTTCTCGATGCGGACGAAAGAGATGACCGGCGGCGGGGCGCTGCCAATGCCGGCATAGCTGACGGGCGGGCGTCCTTCCGCAATCGGGGCGAAGGTATCTGCCAGGGCCTGAACCGATTTCCGGCCAGCCTCGATCAGTTCGTTGCCGCGCGTGAAGGCGGCCGGGCCGATCTTGTCGGTATCGACCCGCACGAGGACATCACGTTCATTCATCGAGGCGATTTCGGCGCGTTCATTGGCCAGGATCAGAAGGCTGACGGTCTGCGAGAGGACATCGACCACAGAGCCGATCTGCTCCTGCTTCAGCAGCTCGTTGGGGGTCCACACGGCGATCACGATGTCCGCGCCCATATCCCTTGCGACACTAACCGGGATGTTGGCGGAGAGGCCGCCATCAACCAGCAGCTTGCCCTCGAGGTTAAAGGCCGGGAACACGCCGGGCACGGACATCGAGGCGCGCATCGCCATCGGCAATTCGCCCGAGCTGATGATGACGGCTTCGCCTGTGGCAATATCGGTCGCCACCGCGCGGTAGGGGATCACCAGATCGTCGAAACTCTCAACATTCATCCGCGCCGGCGTGAAGCGGCGCAGTTCCTTCATCAGCGCCTGGTCGGAGATGGCGCCGGTGGGTAGGAGGAGACCCGCGCCGGAGACGCCAAGGCTGGCGGTGCCGGGAAAGTCCACCTGCTGCTGCTTCTGGCGGTAGGTGAGCTTGTCGCGCTCCGGCGCCGGGTTGAACACCCCGCTCCAGTTGACCTTCTGGACCACCTCTTCCAGTTCTGCGCCGTTCATTCCTGCCGCATAGAGCCCGCCGATGACCGCGCCCATCGAGGTGCCGACCACAATGTCGGGCCGGATGCCCATGGCTTCCAGCTCCTGGATGGCGCCGACATGGGAGAGGCCGAGCGCGCCTCCGCCCGACAGCACCAGTGCGACCTTGGGCCGGCGGGTCTCGGTTTCGGCCGCCTCCTGCGCCAGGCTGGTGCCGGCAAGGCTAAGCAGGGCGGTGAGGAGGACCAGCGGGCGGGTCAGATTGCGGGAGAAGGTCTGCGTCATCAGGCGATCCTCTGGCCAGTTGGCTGGCGGCGCAAGAGGGATCGCTAGCTGGGCGTGGTGGTTCGGGAGAGATTTGAACTCTCGACCTCGCGATTATGAGTCGCGCGCTCTAACCAACTGAGCTACCGAACCTGAGCGCCGCATCAGCGAACGCGCCTGATACACATTGGATGGGGGGCGCGCAAGCACCCTATCCTGCAAGCTCTGCGACATGGTCTGCAATTGAAAGCGAAGAGGTCAGGCCCGGGCTTTCGATCCCCAGAAGGTTAACCAGCCCTGCGCTGCCATGGGCCTCTGGCCCTTCGATGCGGAAATCCCCCGAAGGGGCGCCCCTGGGCACGATTTTGGGCCGCACGCCGGCATAATCGGGGGTCAGCCGGTCGAGGGTGAGGCCCGGCCAGTAGCGGCTGACTTCGGCATGGAAGACGGCCGCGCGGGCAGGATCGACGCGGTAATCAAAGGGCGGCTCTGCGCCCTCGGGCAGCCATTCGGCGTCCGGCCCAACCTTGCCGCGCCCGCCAAGGTCTATCGTCAGGTGCAGGCCCAGCGTGGCGGTGTTGGGCATGGGATAGATCAGCCGGGAGAAGGGCGTGCGGCCGCTTATCCCGAAATAGCTGCCCTTCACGAAATGGGTTTCCGGCAAGCCGGCCGTGTGGGGGCCTTCTATCGTGGCGGCTATATGGGGCGCGTAGTGACCCGCCGCATTGACCACCGTGCGGGCGCGGATGGTGGCCGGATTGTCCCCGCCGGTCTCCAGCCGGACATGGCCAGTCTCCACGGCGCCGGAGAGCACGGGCGTGTTGAAGGCAATCGAGCCGCCTGCGTCTTCCAGTTCGCCCTGAAGGGCCAGGAAATAGGCATGGCTGTCGAAGATGCCGGAAACGGGGGAGTGGATGGCGGCGGCCACTTCGGGATTGAGCGCAGGTTCCATCGCCAGGGCTTCGGCGCCCTCCAGCAGGCGGAGGTCTTCCACGCCATTGGCCTGCGCCCGCGCCAGGATCGCGCCGAGCTCGGCGGCCTCCGCCGGCCCGATGGCCACCACCAGCTTGCCGCAGCGTTTCACCGCGACGCCATGAGCATCCAGAAAGCTGTAGAGCATCCGCCGGCCATTGACGCAGTGGCGCGCCTTCAGGCTGCCGGTGGCATAATAGAGCCCGGCATGGATGACCTCGGAATTGCGCGAGGAGGTGTGCATCGCAATCTGGTCTTCAGCCTCCAGCACGAACACCTCGCGCCCCGCTCGCGCCAGCGCGCGCCCACAGGCAAGGCCGATCACGCCCGCCCCGATGATGATCACGTCTGCCTCGAAACTGTCTGCCATTCGGATGCTGCTCGCCGGAAACCCTGATTTGAACTAGTATCAACTCAAATGCAGCCACGCAGCTTGATTCTGTTTGCTTTTGCCCTGCTGGCAGCCGCGCCGGCCTCTGCCGACATTGAAGCGGCCGCCGAAGCCTTCCGGGCGGGCCGGTATGACGCCGCTTTCGAGCAGGCGGCCAGTGTCCCCAGTGCCGATTCCCATGCCTTCCGGGCGCGCACCCTGCTGGCCAAGGCGATGTGCGGGGAGGGCGACCCGCCGCGCAGCCTGATCGATCAGGCGCTGGCGGAAGCCGAAAAGGCGTTGAAGCTGGACCCCGAACATGAGGAAGGCCGCCTGCAGAAGGCAATTGCCCTGTCCCTGATCCTGCGGCCGATGAGCATCAAGGAAGCCAGCAAGACCGGCTATGGCGAGCTTTCGAAAGCCCTTGCCGAAGGCGTGTTGCAGGATGATCCGGCGAATTTCTATGCGCATGGCTTTCTGGCTGTCTGGCATGTGGAGGTCGAGCGCCGGGGCGGCACGATTGGCGCGGCCATCATGGGCGCCAGCCTGAAGACGGCGCGGCGCCATTATGAGGAAGCCGTCCGTCTTGCCCCGGAGGATATTGGCCTGCGCTGGCAATGGGCCCGGGCGCTGGCCGCGCTGGACGCCAGGAAGCACCGCGCGGAGATCGAGGCGGCGCTGCAGGTGGCTGTGGCAACCGATCCGGCCACGGACCTTGACCGCGTGATGCAGGCACGCGCCGCGCGGCTGCTGGAAGCGGTCACCCGCCAGAAACCCCGTGATGTGGAGCGCGTGGCGCTGGCGATGCTGTAGGGCCTTGGGCCTATTCGGCCGGAACAGCCGCCTGCGCATGGGCTTCCTGTTCGGAGAGGAAGCGTTCAGCGTCGAGCGCGGCCATGCAGCCCATGCCGGCGGCGGTGACGGCCTGGCGGTAGGTTTCGTCGGTCACGTCGCCGGCGGCGAAGACGCCGGGAATGGCGGTGCGGGGCGAGCCGGGCTCGGTGATCAGGTAGCCATTCTCTTTCATCGGCAGCTTGCCGACGAAGAGTTCGGTTGACGGGGCATGGCCGATGGCCACGAAGATGCCGTGGACAGACAGCTCACGGATGGCGCCGGTGGTGACATCCTTGATACGCGCAGCGGTGACGCCGAGCGGGTTTTCATCGCCGACGACTTCTTCCAGCGCGTGGTTCCAGATGACTTCGACCTTGGGGTTCTTGAACAGGCGGTCCTGCAGGATTTTCTCGGCGCGGAAATGGTCGCGGCGGTGGATGACGGTGACCTTGGAGGCAAAGTTCGTCAGGAAAAGCGCCTCTTCGACGGCGGTGTTGCCCCCGCCGATGACGAGGACTTCCTTGCCGCGATAGAAGAAGCCATCACAGGTGGCGCAGGCGGAGACGCCGAAGCCCTTGAACTTTTCCTCGCTGGGAAGGTTCAGCCATTTGGCCTGCGCGCCGGTGGAAATGATAACCGAATCAGCGGTGTAGACCGTGCCGCTTTCGCCGACGGCCTTGAAGGGGCGGGTTTCAAAATCGACCGAGAGGATGTGATCGCTGGCCACCTTGGCGCCCATCTTTTCGGCATGTTCCTGCATCTTCACCATCAGCTCGGGGCCCTGGATGTGGGATTCGCCGGGCCAGTTTTCGACCTCGGTGGTGATGGTGAGCTGGCCGCCAGGCTGCATGCCGGTGACGACGAGGGTGTTGCGCAGGGCGCGGGCGGCATAGATGGCGGCGGTCCAGCCGGCGGGGCCTGATCCGATGATCAGGATTTCGGCATGTTGTGTTTCGGCCATCGGGAGCCTCCTTCGCAGATCATGGGCGGGCCGGCCCCATATGGGGCCTGGAGGGGCAGGGTTAAAGCGCTCTTGCGCTGGCCGCAAGGCAGCTATTCAGGGGCGGAGACAACTTCCACGGTGGCGTGGGAAACCTTGAACCGGCTGGCGAGGCGGGCCTTCACATCGCGGCGCAGCGCCTCCGGATTGGCGCCGGGAGCGGCGGTTACTTCCAGCGTCACCAGCGGGCGCGATTCGGTCAAAGACCAAGCATGAACATGGGCAACCCGCGCCACGCCGGGGACATTTCCGGACAGATCCTGGACAATTTCGGACACGGAGAGACCTTGCGGTGTCCCCTCCAGCAGGATGTGGCCAGACTGGCGCATGATGCGGACACCCGCGACAATGACCAGCACGGCGACGAGGGCGGAGAGGATCGGGTCGGCGGGCATCCAGCCCGTCCAGAGGATAATGCCGGCCGCGGCGATGGCGGCGACCGAGCCGAGCAGGTCTCCGGCTACATGCCAGAGGGCGCCGCGCAGGTTCAGGTCTTGCCTGTCGCCGCCATGCAGGACGGCGAAGGCGGCGATGTTGACGAGCAGGCCGCCGGCCGCGACGAGCAGCATCAGCCCGCCCATCACCTCGACCGGGGCGAGCAGGCGCTGGACCGCTTCCCAGATGATCCAGGCGCCGAGCAGGATCAGCAGGACGCCATTGGTGAAGGCGGCGAGGATCTTCATCCGCGCGAAGCCATAGGAGCGGGCAGGGTCTGCCGGGCGCTCGGCGAGCTTGTAGCCGATCCAGGCGAGCAGCAGCGAGCCGGCATCGGTGAACATGTGGGCGGCGTCTGCCAGGAGGGCGAGGGAGCCGGAGATGAGCCCGCCCACGATTTCCGCCACCATGAAGCTGGCCGTCAGCACGGCGGCAATGGCGACGCGGCGGCGGGAGTCTGCATTGGTCATGTCGGCGGCGTGATCATGGGAATGGCCGGCATGGCTGTGATCATGGCCATGGCCGTGATCATGGCTGTGGCCGGGATCATGCGCGCCGGGGTCTGCCGGGCAGTCGAGCCCCAGCATTTCGGCAGGGCCATGGGCGTGGTCATGATCATGGTCGTGATCATGGGACTTGATGCCGGAGGCGGGGGGATGTGCGTGCGGTTTGGTCATCTTGCCCGAGCCAGTGGCGCCTTCCGGAGGGGAAAGCAATCGGTGCGTAATAGCATAACCTTGTTTACCTTGCGTCGTTGTTGCGGCGTTTGTTCTGCCCGCTAGGGTCTTCTCAAAAGAAAATGCCTCCGGGGAGAACCACAACCATGACCTTGCCGCGTCTCCGACAATTGGTGATTGCCGCCCGCAGCCTGAGCACCGCCGACCAGCTGGCCGAATTGCTGGGCCTGGGCGAACCCTTTATTGACACCGGTGTCGAGGAATTCGGCCTCGTCAACCGCGTGTTCCCGATCGGCGACCAGTTCCTGGAAGTCGTCGTGCCGACCAGCGCCCGGGCGCCAGCCGCCCGCTTCATCGAGCGGGGCGGGGAGGGCGGCTATATGGCGATCTTCCAGACCGAGGACCTGGCGGCGGCCCGCGCGCGGGTGGACAAGCTGGGCGTGCGCCGCGTGTGGAACATGGACCTGGAAGACATTGCCGCGAGCCATCTTCACCCCGCCGATGTGGGCGGGGCGATTGTCTCCATCGACGAGGCGCGCCCGGCGGCAAGCTGGCGCTGGGCGGGGCCGGGCTGGCAGAAGCGGGCAAAGCCGGGGGCCCTGCGCGGCGCGGTGCTGGCCGGGCCTGACCCCGAAGGCATGGCCGCGCACTGGGCCGATATTCTGGCCGTGCCCAAGGGGCGGCGCTATCTGCGCGTGGCCGATGAGGCGGGCATCGAATTCCGTCAGGGGCCGGAGGAAAGGCTGATCCAGTTCCAGATCGCCGTGAAGGAACCGCGCGTGGCCCTGCAGCGGGCCCGCGGCATGAACCTCTGCGTGGTCGACCGCGTGGTGAAGATTGCGGGCGTGGGGCTGGAGCTGGAGGCGGTTTAGGTGGGCTTTTTATGCCCGCTCTATCCTTCGACTTCGCTCAGGATGAGCTCAGATACGATGCGCTCAAGAAGCTCATCCTGAGCGAAGTCGAAGGATGGCGGGCTCGTGCAGGTTTCCCGCAGCAGGTTTGGCCGGACGCAGCGAGGGCTGGCCGGGGATTTGGGCTGAATTTGGTTTTTTGGGAATGGCTAGGAGGTGTCGGCGGTGGCCGCGAGGGCGCAGGCCCCCTTCGT
>NZ_PNMA01000019.1 GCF_013823385.1 Hyphomonas sp. | reverse complement strand
TCGGCCAGGCCTATCTCGAAAAGGTGCTTGAGCCGGCGCTCGGCGCCGTCTCCGACAAGCTCCGCGCCACCCCCGGCGCCCCGCAGGACGAAACAGCGCTGCGCGCCGCAGCCCTCGCCGCCCTCTCGCCGCTGCTCGTGATGAGCCTCCATCAGGAACTCCTCGGCGGCGCCACCTCCGCCCCCATCGACTCCGGCAAAGTCATCAGCACCCTGCAGGTCTGGCTCGGCAAGGCCCTGACACCCTGACGGCACCCTCCCTGCGCATACCCCTCTCCCCAAAACACAACCTGCCCCCTCCCCCGCCCGCGGGGGAGGGCTGGGGTGGGGGCGCCCTCCGCTCGCTTAAACTTTCCGAATAGCCTTCAACTTTTCCGCGACTCCTGCACAATCCTCTTTCAAGAAATGCCAAGGGCCCGACAAATGGATAATGAAGCAGCCGATCCCTCGCCATTTGCATCAATGCCTGCAATCAATTGGCGGCTCGTAGCCGTCTGTTTGGCGGCAATCGGAGCCGTGCTAATTGCCCTTGTCTGTCTGAACGTCCTGCCTCCCATCTGGATTGGCCCCGAATACACTCAGAACCGCTACGAGATGTTCAATGAAACATCTCAACGGTGGATGGCCATCAGTTCCGTCATCATGCTTTTTGTCTCAAGCGGAACCCTCGCACTTTTAGCATGGACCCTCGTGGTTACACGGGGCCTGCTTAAAGCTGCCGAAGCCGCCAACTCAGCAGTCCTCCATATCGGCGAAAAGCAAAGTCAGGCCTACCTGGACGCGCAAGAAGGAATAGCTCTGTATCTGCGGGTTAACCGCGATAAGCGGGATTTAGTGCACGATATACGCATCCAGTTCAAAAACTATGGCGCATCACCGGCCTACCAATGCAAAGTGAAGGTCGCGCACCGCATCGTAGAAGACACCGACGAGTTTATATACCCCCCTCACTTGGAAGTGGACCATTACTCGCTTCTCAAGAATTTAGCGCCAAACGATACCGATAGAGTTGAGGTCGCACCTAGACAAAAGCTGGCTGTGGACTTTGGTAACCGTCTCGAGGTCTGGGGTGAAGTATACTATAAAAACGTATACGGACGAGAACTCATGACCCAGTTTTTCTACGCGTTTCTACCATCTTCTGGTGCGATGCTCTCGTCTCGAATCACCGAAGAAGCGATTGCTGTTCAGGGCCGACCAATCGGGTTTGACGCGTTGAAAGTATTTGCGCCTTGTACGAAACAAAAACTCATCCCGGCCAATAGTCATCAAATGAACGACAGCAACACGCCTTAGCGGTAGCTTGAAAATCCCCTTGCGGGTGCGCGTTGATAGCGCAGCGATACCCACGACCTCGATTCCCGCGTGCCCTACTTCCGCATCGGCCGTCTGAGCATTTCCCGCACGCTCTCAATCTCCGCCTCGGTCGTTGCCCAGGAACACACAAACCGGCTCGATCCGCCCGGCCATTCGGCATAGAAGGCCGCGCCGTCTTCCTGCAGCTTGTCGATGTCGTAGGGGTCAAGCAGCGCAAAAACCTCATTACCCTGAACATCAAAGGCAAGCTCGATCCCGTCCTCGCGGAACACGGCCGCCAGCTTCTGCGCCATCGCATTGGCATGGGCCGCGAGGCCAAGCCACAGCCCGCCCTCCAGCATCGCCTCGGCCTGCGCCGCCAGGAAGCGCATCTTGGCAGGCATATGCCCGGCGCGCTTGGCCCGCGCGCGCAGCTCCTTGCCCTTGGCCTTGGCCGCGCCGAACAGGATCACGATATCGCAGTTCAGCGCCCCGGTCTTCGTCAGGCCGAGCGTCAGCACATCCACGCCCGCCTTCCAGCTCATTTCGGCAGGGCTTGCCCCGGTATGCACCAGCGCGTTGCCAAACCGGGCCCCGTCCATATGCACCGTCAGCCCGCCGCGCCCGGAAAAGCGCGCGACCTCGGCGGGTGTATAGGCCGTGCCGCATTCGGTCAGGTTGGTCAGCGATACCACAGCCGGCGGCGTGCCATGCACAAAGCTCGGATCATACTCGTTCAGATACTCTGTATACACAGCATGGTCGATCTTCCCGCCCGCGCCGGGCAAGAGGTGCAGCCGCCCGCCCCCGGTGAAGAACTCCACCGCCCCGCGCTCATCCATCTGGATATGCGCTTCCTTGTGGCAGATTACCGAGGCAATCGGTGGGCAGAAACAGGAGAGCGCCAGCGCATTGGCCGCCGTGCCCGAAGGCGTGATCCAGAAGTCGAAATCCTCAGTCTCGAACACCCGCGCCAGCTGCCCCCGAACCCGCGCGGTCACCTTGTCGGCGCCATAGCTGGGCGCCGGCCCCGCATTGGCCCGCATCATCGCTTCAAGCACGGCAGGATGGGCCGGGGCGGCGGTGTCGGAGGAGAAGTTCATCGCGCCTCTCAGATCTGGGTGTCGGGGGTCTGCCACATCAGGTGCTGGCCGCCATCGCAGGCGATCATCTGCCCGGTCACGCTGGAGGCGCTCACCAGATAGCGCAGCGCCTTGACGATCTCTTCCGGAGAGCTGCCCTCCCCAGTCAGCGTCGCGGCCTTCTCGGCGGCAAACTGGGCCGGGGTCTGATGCACGCTCTGCAGGGTCGGCCCCGGCGCAATGGCGTTGACGCGAACTGCCGGCGCCAGGCCCTGGGCCAGCGTCTGCGTCGCCTGCCACAGCGCCGCCTTGGACAGGGTATAGGTGAAGAACAGCGGATTGAGCTTCAGCACCTTCTGATCGATCAGGTTCACCACCAGCCCCCGCTCGCCCTCGGGCAGCTGCGTGGCGAGTTGCTGGGCAAGATGCACGGGCGCGCGCAGGTTCGGTTCGAAATGATGGTCCCAGTCTTCGCGGGTGTGGCCCGCCGCGCTGTCTTCGGCAAAGGTTGACGCCGAATTGACCAGAAGTGTCACCGGCATGTCCAGAAGTGTCCGGATTTGTCCAAAAATGTCCGCTCTCTGGCGCTCGTCTGACAGGTCGCAGGCGATGATTTCAGCCTTCCCGCCGGCCGCCCGGATCAGCGCGGCGGTCTCCTCGGCGCCCTCGGCAGAACCCCGGTAATGCACCGCCACGGCCCAGCCATCGGTCCCCAGCGCCAGCGCCATGGCGCGGCCGAGGCGTCCGCCCGCCCCCGTCACCAGCGCGCCCTTCGGTGTCATCCGCCCACCATCTGCACCAGCGCCATGATGTTGGTGCCCGTCACCAGGCCATAGATATACGCCGCATAGATCATCAGCAGGACCAGCCCCAGAAGCCGCCCCATCTTCACACGCAGCGAGATCAGCACCGCGAACAGGACCGCCGCTATCCCCATCGCCCAATGGTCATAGCGCTGGAACATCGGAGCCACTTCAAACGGCCCCAGCAGGGCCACGATCCCGCCCGCGCCCAGAAGGTTGAACACGTTGGAGCCGAGGATATTGCCCACCACCACATCCCCGCGCCGCCGGAACGCCGCCGCCAGCCCCGCGCCAATCTCCGGCAGCGAGGTGCCCAGGGCCAGGATGGTCAGCCCGATCCACTCCTCCGGCACCGCGAAATGCCGGGCCACCCCCTCCCCACCAGTGATGATCATGCCGGAGGCATAGACGAGGCCGGCAATGCCCAGAGGCACATAGAGAATTGCCCGCCAAACCGGAGGATTGAGCGTCACCGCGCCCGCATGATGGGAGGTTTTGCCGGCGATCTCGTCATGCCGGGCGGCAAAGATCGAATAGCCGGTATAGCCGATCAGCACGAGCAGGAAGCAGAGCCCCATCAGGGGCTCCAGCGGCATAATCGCCGTCATCCCGATCCAGATGCCGGTGGCCAGCAGCAGCATGAGCAGGGCGCGCCCCTGCCCGGCCCCGCCGGTACGATAGGTAAAGATCAGCGCGGGGATCGCCGCCACCAAGAGGATGTTCGCGATATTGGAGCCGACAATATTGCCGATGGCCAGGCCCGGATTGCCGTTCAGCGCCGCATTGGCCGAGATGAACATCTCCGGCGCCGACGTGCCAAATCCGACAATGAAAACGCCCGCAACCAGCGGCGATACGCCCATCGCGCGGCCAAGTCCCAGAGCGCCCCGCACAAGCAGGTCTCCGGCAAGCGCCATGAGGAGCAGCCCGCCGAAAAGGGAAATGAGCAGGATGGGGTCGGGCACCGCCTGCTCCCTTGAAGATTAGTCCAGGCGCTTGAACTCTATGAGATTCAGGATGCCGAACACAACTACGATGGCGGCGATCGCGATCAGGGAAGGATGGATCATGTCTCTGCCTCAGCCCGTGAAAAGGTCGATTTGCGCTGTCCTTAGCGCGCGTTGTCGCACTTGGCGAGCCAATTCGGCATCTTTTTCGTAATGTTTGACAGGTTCATGACGCGGCGTCATGGGCGAAACCTGCCCCAAACGCTGGGGAATTCCCCTATTTCCGGATTTCGATCGACACGAACTGGTCAAACCAGCCGCCAGTGTCACCCCGGCGTTTCACCCGGATCAGGATTGGCTGGTTCGGCGTCTTCATCGCAGCCTCCAGGCGTTTGAGCACATCGGGCACCGTGCCGACCGACTGGAAGTTCACCTCGACGATGACATCCCCCCGGCGCAGCTTGTTGTACGCCCGGCCACGGGTGCTGACACCGGTCACCGCAACCCCGGTCATGTCGCGCGGCGCGCCGAACCGCCGGCGCACATCATCATCCAGCGCAACCAGATCGGCGCCCAGATCATTGGACATGCCAACCGCCTCGGACGGCGCTGTGCTGGCGGGCACATCTTCATCCGGCAGTTCGCCCAGCGTGACGGCAACATCCCTCTGGCGCCCCCCGCGAACGATGCTGAGGGTGATCGCCTTGCCGATGGGCTTTTCGGACAGCTGGCGCGTCATGTCGCGCACACCGGCCACCGCGCGGCCATCAATCGACAGGATGAGATCGCCCACTTCCAGCTTCGCCTTGGCCGCCGGGCTGTTCTCGGTGACACGGGTGACGATGGTGCCGCTCTTGCCGGTTGCGCGATACGCCCTGATCAGCGACTCGTCCGCATCCTGCACATTCACCCCGAGCCAGGGCCGCTGCACCCGGCCTTCCTTGATGAGCTGCGCGGAGATGCGCTTCACCGTGTTGGACGGCACCGAGAAGCCAAGGCCGATGGAGCCGCCCGACTGGGAGATGATGGCGGTGTTCACGCCCACGACCTGACCGGCGAGATTGAACAGCGGCCCGCCGGAATTGCCCTGGTTGATGGCCGCATCGGTCTGGATGAAATTGTCAGACCGCCCCGTATTCAGGTCGCGCCCCGTCGCCGAGATGATACCGGCCGAAACAGAGCCGCCAAAGCCGAGCGGGTTGCCGATGGCGATCACCCAGTCCCCCACTTCGGCCTTGTCGCTGTCGCCGAGGTCAACGAAGGGCAGCGGCGTGCGCGAGGTGACTTTGAGCACCGCAATGTCGGTGTCCCGGTCGCGGCCGATGATCTTTGCGTCCAGAGTGCGGCCATCGGAGAAGGTGACCTCGATCGTGTCGGCCTTGTCGATGACGTGATTGTTCGTGATGATGTAGCCATCGGCGCTGATGACAAAGCCCGAACCGAGCGAGCCCTGGCGCTGGAAACCGTCATCATTGCGGCCGAAATATTCGTTGAAACGCTCGGCGGGCGAGCCTTCCGGAAAGGTTGGCAGGCGGCTGGCGACAACCTGGGATGTGGAGATGTTCACCACCGCCGGCATGAGCCGTTTGGACAGCGCACTGAAGCTTTGCGGCGCTGTCTTGGCATCGACCGGCGCGCCGGGACGGGACAGGCTGCCCGCTGTCTGCGCGAACGTGGCGGGGGCCATGAGTGCCATCAGGGCGATCACCGCAACGGCGGTCCGGTTCATGGTGGAGATGACTCCCTTCACGGTCTTTTCTGAGGCTCGCACGGCAAATGCCGGCGCGCACGAATTATTCTGTAATGTTGACTATGGCGCTTTGGCCGCCAGTTGCAACAGGCTCAGGCTGTGCGAACTGCAAGCATCAGAAGGCCAACGCCCACCGCCGCCACCACCAGCCCGCCTACCGCCAGATCGCGGGGCGGCAAGTTGGACAGAAGCTGACCTATGCGGCGCATATAGTCAGGGGCAATGGCGCAAAGCGCCCCTTCCACCAGAAGCCAGACGCCGAAGCCGGCGAGGGCGAGCGTAATCCAGCTCATCGCCTCGCCCGCCCCTGATCAGCGCGTCCCGCCCGCCGCCCGGGCGCTGTCGAAGAACTGATCGCAGATACCCATCGAACCGGGGCTGATGACCAGCTGCGTGCCCTGCTGGATGGCCTTTTCACAAGCGACCAGAGCCCGTTGGAAACGGAAGAATTCAGGGTCCTTGTTATAGGCCGTGGCATAGATTTCCGTGGCACGGGCATCACCTTCACCGCGGATCTTCTCGGCCGCTTCACGCGCCTGGGCTTCGATAACCGTCTTCTCGCGTTCAGCCTGGGCGCGGATCAGGCGAGCCCGCTCCTCCCCTTCCGAACGGATGCGCTGGGCTTCCTGCAGACGGGCCGTCCGCATGCGGTTGTAGACGCCTTCGGCAACTTCCTGCGGCAGGTCGGCCTGGCGGATACGCACATCGATGACGTCGACGCCGGCCCGTTGCAGCTCCTCGTTCACGCTTTCGCGGATGTTGTTCATCAGCGCGGCGCGCTGGCCGGAAATGATCTCCGGCACCGGTACATCACCCAGCGTGGCGCGGATGGCCGCAATCGTGATCGTGTTGATCTGCTGGGTTGCGCCCATTTCCGTACGGAAGCTCTGATAGTAGCGCAGCGGGTCGTTGATCCGCCAGCGGACGAAAGCATCCACCTGCAGGCGGCGCTGGTCGGAGGCGATCACCTGGATGCCTTCGATATCAAGGCCGAGGTTCCGCTTATCGAGAACCTGGACCTGCTGATAGACGGGGATCTTCATGTGCAGACCGGCCTGATCGGTGCCGGGCGCGTTGATGATCCGCACCGGGCGGCCAACTTCAAGCACGATGGCCTGTTGCGCCTGGCCAACAATGAAGAAGACGTTCGAGATCACCACCAGTCCGATGATGGACAGGATCAGGATGAGCCAACCAAAAGCACGCATCAGCGTTCTCCTCCGCCGCTTTGCTGGGTCCGGACACGATCCAGCGGCAGATAGGGCACAGCGCCCGAATTCTGGTCGAGGATCAGCTTGTCCGAACGCTCCAGCACACGTTCCATGGTTTCAAGATACATACGCTCGCGCGTGACACGCGGCGCCTTGCGATACTCTTCGTAAATCTGGTCGAAGCGGGCCGCTTCACCATTTGCGTCGGCCACGATCTGATCGCGATAGGCTTCAGATTCCTGCTGCAGGCGCGAGGCCGTACCGCGGGCCTGGGGCACCACTTCGTTGGCAAACTGGGTGGCCCGGTTGGTCAGGGTTTCGGCATCCTGCTCGGCGACGTTCACATCGTTGAACGCCTCGATGACCGGCTGGGGCGGATCTGCCTTGCCGATCTGCACCTGAAGCACCTGCACGCCGGCGCGGTATTCGTTCAGAAGCGCCTGGGTCTGCTCGGCCACCTGCTGCTGCACACGGTCACGCTCTGTGGTGATGATGGCCTGAAGCCGCGTCTTGCCGACAACTTCGCGCATCACCGACTCGGCGACCATGGCGACCGTCGTTTCCGGATCGCGCACGTTAAGCAGGTAGTTCTCGGGGTTCTGGGTATCGATCTTCCAGATGACCGAGAAGTGGATGTCCACGATATTCTCGTCCTGGGTCAGCATCAGGCTCTGATCCTGCGTGCGCCCGATCGGGGTTTCCGTGCGGGTTTCCACCTGGATCAGCCGGTGGCTTTCCAGCGGCGCGGGCAGATGGAAATGAAGGCCGGGGCCGTAATTGGCCTGCCACTTGCCGAAGCGGAACACGGCGGCCTGCTGTTCAGGCGCCACAACCACAACGCTGGTGGAGAGCCAGGCGAGCACACCGACGCCGACGATGACCATGACGCCAAGCGGACCGGCGCCGCGGCCGACGCCGCCCGTGCCACCACCGCCGCCGCCCTTGCGTCCGCCGCCGCCACCGTTGCGGCGCTGGCGAAAGCGCTCCTGCATGCGGCGCATCTGTTCTTCCAGATCCGGCTGGTCCTTATCCTTGCCGGAATCCTGTTTTCCGGGCCGGTTCCACGGAGAACCACCTTCTCCGCCCCCATTGCCATTACCTGATCCGCCTCCGCCCCAAGGGCCAGAGCCTTTTGTCTTGTCGTCCCAGGGCATTCAGCCTCCTGAAATCTGCGTTTCCCGCCTATATAGAGGCTCTACCACACTCTGCACGCTAAATCGGCTTCCCGGCGCAGCAAAAATGCCGCATTCCGGGCTGCCGGGCCGCCTGCTTCACCCCGCACAAACCCGTGTTTGCGCGATTTATGCCCCGTTCTTAGCCGAGGAAGTCTTAATGTTTGGATCAAGGCAGAAGTCCCGGGAGAAGCTGGCCGCGGCGGTGCGCCATGCGCTGGGGGCGCCGGAGTGGCTGGAGTCTGTGACCGTCGGCGAGGAGGGCCGGGCGATCCTGGTGATCCGGGCGGACAGCCGCGATACCGCCGCCGCCGAGGCCCGCCGGATCGAGGCGGAGAACGCCGCCGCGCGCATTTCCGGCATCGAAAAGGTGACCACCGTTCTCACCGCCGAAAAGCCGCCCGGACATGGACATTCCCATACATCTGCCCGCCAGAAAGAGGACATTTCCGGACAAATCCGGACAAATCCGGACATCCCGCTGACACCTTCGCCCCCCGCCGGGACACGCCGCGTCACCAAGGGCGCGCGCCTCTCCGACGAAGCGCTCTCCCAGGGCGCCCCGCCCCCGGCCACCCCCATGCGCCCCATTCCGGGCATCGCGCGCATCCTGGTCGTCGCCAGCGCCAAGGGCGGGGTGGGCAAGTCGACCGTCGCGGTGAACCTTGCTGCCGCGATGGCCAGGGCCGGCATGAAGGTCGGCCTGCTGGACGCAGACATCTACGGCCCCTCGATCCCCACCATGCTGGGCACGGTGACCGCCGAGCCGGCCACCTCGCCCGCCAAGAAGCTGATCCCGGTTGAGGCGCACGGGATGAAGACGCTGTCGATCGGCTACCTCTCTGACCCTGACGCGCCGATGATCTGGCGCGGGCCGATTGTCATGTCGGCAATCACCCAGCTGCTGAATGATGCCGAATGGGGCACCAAGGAAGACCCGCTGGACCTCTTGATCATCGACACCCCGCCGGGCACGGGCGACGCGCAGCTCGCCATTGCGCAGAAGGTGCCGGTGACCGCCGCGCTGATCGTGACGACGCCGCAGGAGGTGGCCCTGGCCGATGTGCGCCGGGGTGCGGCGATGTTTGCCAAGACGCATGTGCCCGTGATCGGCATTGCCGAGACGATGAGCTGGTTTGAAGACCCCGCCGGAAACCGCCATTACCTGATGGGCGAAGGCGGCGGGGCGAAGATGGCGCAGGCCCTCGGCCTGCCCCTGCTCGCGGAAATCCCCATGCTGCAGACCATCCGCGAGGCAGGCGACGCCGGCACGCCGGCAGCGCTGTCAAATGGTCCGGCAGCGGACATTTTCCTGAAGCTTGCCCGGAACGTGGCGATTGCGCTCGACGAGTTGGTGACGAAACCGGCGCCGGAGATTGTGTTTGAGGATTGAAGGTCTGGGGTGGTCTCAAGGGGCCTCTAAAAGCCAGCCAGCATTCCATCGCGACGATGAACGAGCTCTGTTTTGCTCTGAGCGAGCAAGGAGCGGTCGCCACAGTATTCGGTCCAGCCCCCCGAAGATTGCCCGGCGAACAAGCCGTGATCTTCCCAGCGATCTGATGACCCAGAATACTCGTCTATCCTCCTGTTCAATGTAGACCGGCATTGCACAAGCCCGCCGGAGGCAATCAGATCCAGAGCCTTGTCCGGAGACTTTCCTTCGTTTGTCATCACTAGGGCCGAATCGAAAGATGCCACGGCATATCGCAATAGTCCCAGCGATCGCGCGTACCGCGCGCGTATCTTGTCTTCTGGCACATTATGCCCTCCGGACCGAAACCGGGACGCGACGCGGCGAACGTTTTCATCCGGATTGCTGAGATAGATGTAGATCAGCCGGGTATGGAACCCGGCCCGCTTGGCTTCCAGGGCCCGGCGAACATGGTCGGGGTGCGAGAGCACGGTCTCGTAGGAATGACTTCTCTGAGCCTGGATGAAACCGGCCTGAAGCCTGCGAACCTCTGCAAATGCCCAGCGTTCGCAATCTTCAAGCGCCTGCCCGGTCTGCAGGTGACGCAGCCTTGCAAAATCGTCTGCATTCAGATGATTTGCTGGCTGAATGAGCTGGAGCTCAAGGCTTAGGGTCGTTTTCCCAGAGCCATTCGGCCCAGCCACTACGGTCAATGTCGGCTGCCCCACCCGGCCAACTCAAAAATCAAGGTTTCCTGCGGACGCGCGGAGACGAAATCTCCTCAGGGCGGCTCGGCTTCTTTGCGCTACGCAGGGCAGGCTTAAGCGGTTTGGCAGGAACTTTGGCTTCCTTCTTCCCGTGCTGAGGAAGCGCGCTCGCAGCGGGGGACTTCACGTCATTCTTGCGGGGCGCAGGCGTGGCTTCGCGTTTTGCAGCCTTCTTGCCCGCCTTCTGCATGGCCACCAGAATGCCCATACCATCTGTATATCCGCCAAGAATATCAGGGTCCACAGGGCGTTTCGCGACAGGTATAGTCTTTGTGGTCATGGGCTAAATATAGGTGCAGCGGCCCTTTTTGACAATTGAAATGCCCCGATGGCGGATGGGGCACACCCCTTCACCCAAGCTGTTTACCCGGACAAAAGCATGCGGCAGCAAGCAAGACGGCGATGAAGCATGGATCAGGATAAGGAGCGGCCCTGTTTCCATACGGAATTTGTTTCTTAAAAATATAAATTATTCAAAGCATTGCAATTGAAGGCCGGCCGGCCCACATAGAAGGCGCAGGACATTCTTTCTGCTTTGCAGAAGGATGCGCCGCTGATGTTTCATCAAATCAAAGCTCCCGCCATTGAAGTGAAGCGCAAATATGCGGCGCCTTCGCCGCCGCGCGTGATCCTTTCGGCGCAGCCGGGCAGCGCGCGGAGCCGAAGCGCGCTTCTGCCTGCCAAGGGCTGAGCCCTTCCCTTTTGCCCTTGCGGCCTGTTTTCCACTGCCCGCTTCCGGGCGGAAAGAGTTTTCATGACCTATTCCCTTGCCGCCTTTCGCCGCTGGATGCGCAGGCTGGCCGCCGCGGGCAGCCTTGTTCTGGTGGCCGGCGCCGCCGCCGCGCAGATGCCCGTTTCCGCCACACCCGCGCCGGAGAATTCCAGCGCCCGCGCCTATGGCAGCGGCTGGACCTGTGACGCAGGCTTTCGCGAGACCGGGCAGGAATGCGCCGCCATCACCCTGCCCGAGAATGCCTATTTTTCCGGGGGCAGCTATGGCAGCGGATGGGAATGCCATTACGGGTATCGCCGGGAGGCGGGCGGCTGCGGGCTGATCCCCGTGCCGGAGCATGCCTTCCTGGACAGTTCGGGCACGCGCTGGCAGTGCGAGCGGGGCTATATCCAGGCGGGCAATCTTTGCGCGCCGGTCAAGGTGCCCAAAAATGGCTATCTGACGAGTTCCAGCTATGGCAGCGGATGGGCCTGTGAGCGGGGATACCGCGCCCTTGGCGACAAATGCGCCCCCATTGCCCTGCCGGCGAACGCCTATCTGACAAACAGCGGATCTGGCACCGGCTGGACCTGCGACCGGGGATACCGGGTGCGCGGGGATATCTGCGAGAAGGTGGAGCTGCCGGAATTTGCCCATCTGAATTCATCCGGTGACGGATGGCAGTGCAACCGCCCCTATCGCCAGGCCGGCGCGCGCTGCATCGCGCCCTGAGCCGTATCCGGGGGCAGCCTGCCTGCCCCCTTGGACCTGCCGGAAAATCCCCTTAAGGAAAGCGCGTCATTCATCTGGCGCGCCGCCGGGCCGCCGCTTTGCCGGAGGCCTGCCCGCCCGTGACCGCGCCGCATGAGCTTCACCAGTTTGTGGTGGTGGACCTTGAGACGACGGGCTTCAGCCCGCGCACCTGCCAGATCATCGAGGTGGGCGCGCTGCGCGTGGATATGGCGACGGGCGCGCGGGAGGGGTTTTCGAGCTTTGTGCGGTGTGAGGGGGCCCTTCCCCATCACATCACGCGGCTGACCGGGATCAGTGCCGGCATGCTGGACGGGGCGCCGGAGGGCACGCAAGTGGTGGCGGAACTGGCCGGGTTTATCCGTGGGCTGCCGATTGTGGCGTATAATGCGGGGTTTGACATGAGCTTCCTGCGCGCGGCGGCGCCGGAGGTGTTTGAGGCCCATCCCGTGGTCTGCGCCCTGCAGGCGGCGCGGCGATACCTGCGCCTGCCCGATTACAAGCTGGCGACCGTGGCGCGGCATTTCGGCGTGGACCAGGCCGCCGCCCACCGGGCGCTGGACGATTGCCTGACCACGCTCTCCATCTTTGAAGGCATCCGGGCGATCAGCGGGGCGCGGGGGTGAGGCTGCGGGCGGTTTTTTTCGCGCGCGGCGGAATGGCGGGTTACGCCTCTGGCGAACCCGCCCTACGGTGTTGCGTGATGATGAGAAGGAGCGCTGCTTCATGAGAATTTCGGGTTTGGTTGCGGCGGTGGGGGCTGCGCTTCTGGCGGGGTGTGTTTCGGTGACGGAGGCGGGCGCGCCGGCTCTGCCGCCGGCGGGCAAGACGGTGCTGGTGCCGGGCAATGCGCTGTACAGCGCGGCGGTGGCCCATGGGGAGACGTTGTATCTGGCCGGCGTGATCGGGCGCAGCGAGACGGGCGATGTGAAAGAGGCCACGCGGCAGGCGATGGACGCGGTGAAAGGCAATCTGGAGAAGGCTGGCGGCGCGATGGGCGACCTTCTCAAATGCACCGTGTTCATGACCGACATCGCGCAATACGGCCCGATGAATGAGGTGTATGCGGAGTATTTCACAGATGTGCCGCCCCCGGCGCGGACGGCCGTGGCGGTGTCCGCGCTGCCGTTCGGGGCGCTGGTGGAGGTGGAGTGTATTGCGGGGCGGTAAGCCCTAGAACGGGTTGAGCGTATAGCCCTGCTGCTGGAGCTGGGCGTGGGCAGTCATCGCCGAGAGGGTGATGGTGACGCCCTCAATCAGGTCTTCGGCGGCGGCATCCCGCATGACAGCAGCCTGGCCGCAGAGCTGAACCGAGACGCCCGCTTCGATCAGCGCGGTGACAAGCTCCGCACTCAGATTGGGTGAGCCATCCTTCAGGGTCTTGCGCAGGTCTTCCGTGGCCGGGCCATGAACGACGACCGCAAGCTGGACATTCCCCGCCGGAACGCCGGCGGCGGCAGCCATGTTGAGGAAGCGGGCCACCCGGTCGAGGCTGGCATTTGGCTTTCCGGCCTCGGCGGCGGAGACATCATAGACAATCTTGAAGACAGAGGCCGGCGTGATCGAGGGATCGGTCACCGGGGCAAATTTGCCATAGCCGGGGATGACAGCGCCTTCCTGAAAATCCTGCGGGCCGGCCAGAGCGGGCGCGGCGGCAAGGGCAATGAGAACGGGCAGAAGGGCAAATGTGCGGCGCATGGCAGAGGGCTCCGGAGGATGGATGGTGCCGGGGAGCATGGCATGGGCGGGCGGGCTTGGGAACAGGCTGGATTGGGATTTAGGAACAGCCGGGCCACGCCGCGAGGAATGCGTTTTGACGCAGAGGGAGCGCCCCCCTCATCCCCAACCCCTTCTCCCGCAGGAGAAGGGGCTTTGAAGGGGATCAGGCGTTATAGTTGAGTTTCAGGCCGGGCTCTGCCCAGCGGGTCTTGATCAGCTGGCCGGTGCCCGAGGCGCAGATATAGGCGTCGCGCATGTCTGCCCCGCCAAAGGCGATGTTGGTGACGAAGGGGTCCGGGATTTCGGTGAAGGTGGATTTGCCTTCGGGCGTGATGGTGGTGATGCCGCCATAGCCGCCATTCTTGAGAATTGTTGCCACACAGACATTTCCGGAGGCAGCGACCGCGAGGCTGTCGAAATAGCAAAGCTCCGCCTGCCCCGTAATTACGCGGCCGCGCAGGAAGGGGGGCTTGTGGGGCGTGTATTCACCGGGACCGGTCAGCGCGAAGGCCCAGAGGCGGGCGGTCATCGTGTCAGCGAAGTAGAGGGTTTTCCCGTCCGGCGAGAGGCCGCAGCCATTGGGGGAGATGTGGTGATAGTCCACTTCCTTGATGAGGGAGCCATCGGGCTTTGCATAATAGACGCCGCCATGATCGCGGGTGCGGGAGAAGCCCTTGCCGAGATCGGTGAAATAGAAGCCGCCTTCTTTATCAAACACGATGTCATTGGGGCCGCGCAGGGAATTGCCATCGACAGCGTCATAGAGGCGGTCCACCTTGCCGGTGGAGAGGTCGATCCGCTCGATACGGCCGCCGGGATAATCGGGCGGGCAGTTGCCGGGGATCGTGAGGCCGCCGACCTCGTGATATTCAAAGCCGCCATTGTTGCAGCAATAGAGGGCGCCGTCCGGACCGATGGCGAGGCCGTTGGGGCCCCCGCCGGGGGTGGCGATCACCTCGCGCTTGCCCCCGCCCCAGAGGCGGGAGATGCAGCCGCGCTGGATCTCGACGATGATGACCGAGCCGTCTTCCATGACGACCGGGCCTTCGGGAAAACCGAGGCCGGAGCCGATGACTTCAAAATCCATGCGCTTGTTCCTCCCGGACGTTTCTTTTGCGGGAGGGTAAGGCGGGGGCGGCGCCGGTGTCCATCGCTGCCGCGAGGTGAGGGGGTGGGGGTGGGGGCGACTTGCCGGGCGATTGCGTTCTTTCCTCACCCTGCCCCACCCCATCCCTCCCCATAGTCATGGGGAGGGGGCCTGTGGCGTTGCGGGGCGAACCAGCGTTTCGGCGGAGAGCGGCCTGACCCCCTCCCCATGACTATGGGGAGGGATGGGGTGGGGTTTCTCGCGGCTTGATGAGGGGTTTGTTTCAGGCAGCCGTTTTGGCCGGACGCAGCGGGGGCTGGCCGGTTTGATTGGCTGAATTTGGGGTCAGGTCTGCGCTAGGAGGTGTCGGCGTGTGGGGAGAGGGCGCAGGCCCCCTTCGTCAGTCCGCTGCGCGGTCTGCCACTTCCCCCGCTAAAGCAGGGGAAGATAACAGCGCTTGCCTCGGCGCCAAGGAAAACGGGAACCGAGGTTTCCCACGCCGGATCATCCCAGGCTTTGCGCATGGGGGTGAGTGGTCTGTAGGCGGAGGGGCTGGGGGCCGGGTCGCCGTAATAGGTGATTTCGATGCCGCCCCACCAATGGACGAAGACGAGCACCTCGCCGCATCGGCGCGCGTCCACAGAATCGGCGACGCGCAGGAGATACCAGAACACCACCGGCCAGAAGATCGGCAGCACGAAGTCGAAATACGCCGCGAAGGCGGGGTGTTTGCGGACACGGTGCAGGGCGGCGAGGTTGATCATGGGCGTGAGTGTACGCCCGGGGCCGGAGGGGGTGGACAGAGTTTACCGAAAAAAATTTCAGGGGGTTGATCGGGTTGAGGATTTTTTGGGCGGAGGGGGCAGGATTTGTTGGATAAGAGTGGCCCGCGCTCAGACCCGGGCGGAGACGCGGTCGAGGCGGCGGATGGTGAAGGCGTGGTCATTGCCCTCCCCGGCCGTATGGGTGGCGACTTCGTCGCTCAGCCAATGCCGCATGTCGAGCTGCGGGAAGTGGGCATCGCCTTCGACCTCGGCTTCGACCTCGGTGAGGTAGATGCGGTCGGCGAAGGGAAGCGCGAGGCCATAGATCTCTGCGCCGCCGATGACGAAGGCCTCGTCCTTGCCTTCGCGCGTGGCGATGGCGCGGGCGGCGTTCATCGCTGCCGGGAAGCTGGAATAGACGCGCGCGGCGGCCGCGTCATAGTCCCAGTCACGCGTCAGCACGATGTTTTCGCGGCCGGGCAGCGGGCGTTTGGGGAAACTTTCCCAGGTCTTGCGACCCATGATGATGGGAGCGCCCATGGTGGTCGCCTTGAAGAATGCCATGTCATCCTTCAGGCGCCAGGGAAGGCGGCCGGACGTGCCGATGACCCGGTTGCGCGCCTGCGCAACGATCAGGCAGAGTTTGACTTCGATGGGCATTGTTCTTGTTGTTATCTTTCACATCAGTCCGACTGGCGTGCTCCCCATTGCCCGCTTCCTCGCTCCGAGAGCATGGTTTAAGCAAGCATCGAAAGCAGCGGCAACTGTATTAAACTGGCACAGCGGGGGAACGCTCATAAATGTCTGAACTCGTATCGGTCCTGACTAATGGTCAGCCCCAGTTACTTGGGCCGGCGCTGGGCGCGCTGCTGCTCACCTTTTGCGCCATCTGGTTTCTGAACGGACGGTTCTGGGCTTTCATCTATGTGGCGCTGATTCCCTTCCTGAACTGGTCGTTCAGTGTGATCCCCCAGGCCCAGATCATCGCGCCGGGCGGGGACTATGCGCCGGGCGTGGCGCTGCACCCGATGACGATGGTGACCGGCATGGTGTTTGTCATCCGCGACTTCGTGCAACGGGAGATGGGACACAAGGTTCTGATCCTGATGGCGATCGCGGTGGCGTGGTCGTTTTTCTATTCCTGGCCGGTGATTGCGCTGGCGAGCGGAATTGCATTTGCCGTGTCAGAACTTGTCGACTGGATGGTTTACACTTTCACCAAATACCGTCTGTCGACACGCATCCTGATTTCCAGCGCGCTGGCCTCCCCGGTGGATACAACGGTGTTCCTCTATGGCGCCGACATTGCCCAGCAGATGCAGCTGGGCGCCGAGCCAGGCAATATGCTGCATCCGGTAAACTGGATTGTTTTTGTCATCGGCAAGATGGTGGGCGCGGTGATCGTTTCATACGTGATCCGCCGGCGCGAGGATAAGGGGCTGGTCTCGCCCTATGAGGCTTAGATGAATTGCTCGCGGCTATGGCTGAGCCCTGCGGTCTCAGCGCCGCTGCGCCCGCGCCTTGCTTGTATTGCTCGGTGCTGATCGCGAGCCAAGGCTCGCGGCACCTGCGCCTGCGCTTTGCTTGTCGGGCGCCTGGCCATAAGCTCCGGATTGATGCTGGCTTTGATCCGTCGTCACCCTCGATCGCCAAAGGCGATCTGAGGGCCCATCATGTGCTATCTCATCGCTGCGAAACGATGAAGCGGCAGGAGATGGGCCCTCAGACGGGCTGACGCCCGCCGAGGGTGACGCAGTCACAAAACCGGCTGGGCGGCAGCCAACTTTACTCCGTCTCCAGAAGTTTCTGGCGGAAGAGGAGACCGGCAAGCGCCGCGCCGATGAGGGGGGCGACGAAGAACAGCCAGAGCTGGGAAATCGCCGGGCCGCCGACAAACACCGCCGGGCCGAGGCTGCGGGCGGGGTTTACCGACACGCCGGTGACCTGGATGCCGACAATGTGGATGACCGCCAGCGTCAGGCCGATGGCGAGACCGGCCACCATGCCGGGGGCTGATTTCTGGGTGGAGCCGAGGATCACCACCAGGAACAGGAAGGTGGCCACGACTTCAAATACCAGCGCCGCAACCAGGCTGTATTCGCCAAGATAACCCGGCCCCCAGCCATTCTGGCCAAGCCCGTTGGCGGCCAGATCATACCCGGCCTTGCCCGAGGCGATGAGATAGAGGACGGCCGCGCCGAGGATCGCCCCGATGAACTGGGCAAGCCAGTATTGCAGCATGGAATTCAGCGTCATCCGCCCGGCGATGAACGCGCCGAAGCTGACCGCAGGATTGACGTGACAGCCCGAGATGGGGCCGATGCCATAGGCCATGGCGACGATGGCCAGGCCGAAAGCGAAAGCTATTCCCAGCTGGCCAACCTCGCCTCCCGCGAGGACGGCCGAACCGCAGCCCAGCAGGACAAGGGCGAACGTGCCGATCAGTTCAGCAATCAGGGTTTTCATGGATGCCTCCTAGATGGGCCGGGCCGGTCTTAATGCCGCCGCAAGCCAATGTCAGGATGCAGAGCTTCTACCGTTGCGGCAAGCCGCAATCTGGGGCTTGCCAGAAAAGCCGGTGGCCGCAACTGTCTGGAAGACAAGGAGTTCTGCTGATGACGCGTTTGACCGTCCTTCTCCTGCCGGCCCTGCTGCTGGCGGCCTGTGGGCACAGCCCGGACCGGAACGAAGCCGATGCGCCTGCCCCCAGCGGGGCCTCAGCCGCGATCACAGTGCCAGGCGCCAGCGCTTACGACCCGCGCCCGGCGGCCCTGCCCTTCCGGCTGGATGTGACGGTATCCAGCGACGTCAGCCGGGCGCTGGACGCTGCAGGCGTGAAGCTGACCGTGGAGGCGGACTATTTCGGCAAGGCCCGGCGGGGCGAGGCGCCGGTCAATCTGGGGCGGGAAGAACGCCAGATCAGCGTGCGCAACCAGTCTGTCACGCTGGCCGGGCGGTTTGACGCCGGACAGGTGGCGCGCGAGGTGAGCGGTGATCCGCAGGTGAGGGTGAGCGCGGGGGTGGCCCGCAGCGCCGGGCCGATGGTGTATTGTACGCAGTTCGAGGAAGCCCTGCCGATCGCAGTGGAGACCGGCGGCTTCATCCATTGCGAGTTGCTGAGCGAATAGGTCAGGGCCACAAGGTCTAGGGGCATTCCCCTATTGGATCAGCCGGCCGGCGCCGCCAGTTGAGGAGCGGGGGGCGCCCGCGCCCGGAATTTTCACGCCCAGACAGCAAGGAGCCGCAATCATGTCTTCAGGCACCAAGGACTACGCCGCCATCACCGGCGCCATCAATGAAGGCCTCGCCGGCCTGCGGCGCACGGGGGCGGCCGATGCGCTTACCCAGTTCAGCGCGCTCTCCAAAGCCGCGCTGGCAGATGGCGCGCTCGACAAGAAGACCAAGGAACTGATTGCCCTTGCCATCGGCATTGCCACACACTGTGACGGCTGTATCGGCTTCCACACCAAGGCCCTGAAACGCCTTGGCGCCACGGATGACGAGGTGGCCGAAACCCTGGCGATGACTGTTTATATGGGTGGCGGGCCAAGCCTGATGTATGCGGGCGATGCCTGGACCGCCTGGCAGGCCCTTCAGGACGACTGAGGCGCGTCAGACCGCCACGGGCGCCTTGATATGGGGATGGGGATTATAGCCGTCGACGCGGAAATCCTCATATTCCCAGCCAAAGAGACCGGTCTTCTCCGGGTTCAGCCAGATCGTCGGCAGGGCGCGCGGCTCGCGCGTCAGCTGCAGCTCGGCCTGTTCCAGATGGTTCAGATAGAGGTGCGCGTCGCCGAAGGTGTGGACGAACTCGCCGGGCTGAAGGCCGGTGGCGCGGGCCATCATCAGCGTCAACAGGGCGTAGGAGGCGATGTTGAACGGTACGCCGAGGAAAACGTCCGCCGAGCGCTGGTAAAGCTGGCAGTTGAGCTTGCCGTCCATGACATTGAACTGGAACAGGCAATGGCAGGGCGGCAAGGCCATGTCGTTCACATCGGCCGGATTCCAGGCCGAGACGATGAGGCGGCGGGAATTGGGATTGGTGCGGATTTCGTTCAGCACCCACTGGATCTGGTCGATGGTTTCGCCGTTCGGGGCGGCCCAGCTGCGCCACTGTTTGCCATAGACGGGGCCGAGATCGCCCTTCTCGTCGGCCCACTCATCCCAGATGGAGACGCCGTTTTCCTTGAGATAGGCGATGTTGGTGTCGCCCTTCAGGAACCAGAGCAGTTCGATGATGATCGAGCGCAGGTGGAGGCGCTTGGTGGTGACCATCGGGAAGCCTTCGGAGAGGTCAAACCGCATCTGGCGGCCGAAGACGCCGATCGTGCCGACGCCTGTGCGGTCGCCGCGCTGGTGGCCGTTTTCCAGGATGTCCTTCAGAAGGGCGTGATATTGCTGCATGGGGCGAGGCCTCTCGATTCGCGCGGAGGCCAGGTTAACAGATTCCAAACCCGCGGGGCAAATTTCATCATCCCGATCGCACGGGGCAGAAACCCAGATCTGTCATAACCCAGCCATGACCGGGGACATGGGGGGCACGCATCTGGCCCAGATCCCGGCCGTATGGATGGGACAGAGGGTCAACATGAAAACCGGCCATTTGAAGTTTGCCGCCAATGAAAAGGGCAATGTTGCGATCATCGCAGCGCTGACCATCATTCCGATTGTCGGGATTGCTGGCTTTGCCATCGATTTCCAGGTGACGACCACCCAGAAAGCGCGGGTTCAGCAGGCCGTCGACAGCGCGGTTCTGGCCGCGACCAAATCCATGCAGGACGGCAAGGACAAGGCCTACACGCTGAAGGAAGCCAATGATTATTTCAACGGCATCCTGAACCAGTCGAACAATAGCGGCCTGACCTGCACCAAGATCGAACTTACCTATCTCGAAGAAACCGAGGAACTCGAAGGCTATGCCAGCTGTGAGCAGCGCACGACGCTGTCCAATGTGGTGGGCATCAAGACGCTCGACTTCACCGTTTCCTCCGCCGCCACCTATGGCATCGGCAAGCTGGAAATCGCCTTCGTGTTTGACGTCTCGGGCTCGATGAGCTCTAGCAGCCGGATGACCAACCTCAAGGTTGCGGCGAAGGAAGCCGTCAATACGCTGCTGCCGGTTGATGGCTATCCGGGCGACCCGGAAGATGTGCGCCTGGCGATGGTGTCCTATGACACGATGGTCAATGCCGGCCCGTATTTCAAAGCGGTGACGAACGCGGATCCGGTGCGTACGGAAGTGTATAAAGGGCCGATCTACGAGAAGACGACCTGCAAGAAACAAAACAAGTCGGGCACGTGCACCGAGTGGAACTACGCGGTGAAGGAAAATAACGCCACCCGCACCTACAACATCTCTTCCACTTGCGTCTGGGAACGGGAGGGAGCCGACCGGTATACTGATCGTGGCCCAGCCATCGGCCGATGGCTGCGAGGGGTCTCAGCGACATTCAACCCGTATACGGACACATGGTCGACCGACAATGGCACGAGCCTCTGGTGCAACTATGATCTTCCGGTGCCGCTGACCTATAACCGTGATGACCTGTTGAACTTCATCAACAAGATGACGCCGCGCGGCAATACCGCCGGCCATATCGGTACGGCCTGGGGCTGGTATCTGGTCTCGCCGGAATGGAACAATGTGTGGCCGGCCGGTTCCAAGGCACTGCCCTATGACGAGCCCGATGCCACCAAGGTTGTCATCATGATGTCTGACGGTGAGTACAATCAGGTTCGCCCCGGCAGCGGCAACCCGAACTCGGCGACCCAAGCCCGCGCGATCTGCGACGAGATGAAAAAGAAAGAGATCGTGATCTACACGGTGGCCTTCAGCGCGCCCAAGGCAGGCCAGGAAGTGCTGGCGTATTGCGCCACGAACCCGGCCTTTGCCTACAAGCCGAGCAACGGCCAGGAGCTGACCGAAGCGTACAAGGAGATCGCCCGCTCCATCTCCGATCTGCGCATCTCGCGCTGACCGGAAGCCCGCAAACCCTTCTGCCTGCAGAGCAGTGACATAGAGATGCGCCTTTGCCGCCCCACCTCCCGCCTCCGCGTGCTGTTGCGCGCCGAGGGCGGGAATGTGGCGATGATCGCAGCCTTCGTCATTCCCTGCATCATTGCGATGGCGGGCATTGCCATCGACCTTCAGAATACGGTGCGCCAGAAATCGAAGGTTCAGGCTGCGCTGGACTCGGCCGTGCTGGCCGGCGCGCTGGGGCGGCAGGCCGGCAACACGGCGGCCGAAGTGACCACCGATGTGCAGAACTATGCGAAGGCCCTGTTCGAGGATCAGGGCGGGGGCCTTGCCTGCCAGCCGGTGGCCGTCAGTTTCGACGAAGCGAATTTCGACATCCACGGCTCCGTCCGCTGCGAGCAGATAACCTATATTTCCAGCCTGATCGGACATGACAAGCTGGAGTTCCGGGTGGACTCCACCTCCACCTATGGCGTCGGCAAGCTGGATGTGGCGTTCATATTCGACGTATCCGGATCAATGAACAGCTATAACCGGCTGGCGCAGCTGAAGACGGCGGCGGTGGCGGCCATCGACGAGTTGCTGCCCGACAGCCGGGAACGGGATGGCTCGGTGCGCCTTGCCATCACCAGCTATAATCACTCGCTGAATGCGGGCCCATATATCAACCAGGTGACCGAGACCATTACTCTGCCTGCTGACGGATCAAATTCCACCGCGCAGAGCCGCTATAACAGCCACAATACCAAGCGGATGATCGATCAGGACAGCGGGCGGCGCTTCTTCTACTACCAGCGCGGCACCTGCACGAGCTGGAGTTGCGGGCGCAATTCGAGCTGGACGTGGAATGCGCAGCGGCGGTTCTTTGCCGATACGGGCCTCAGTGACAGCTGCGTGCATGAGCGTACCGGAGCGCTGGCAGCCAGTGATGCCGCGCCGGGCCCCGGCGCGTGGATCGGCGCGGGCAATCCGCGCTGGAATTTCTCCGCCGGCAGCACCAGCAAATATGATGGCTGGCAGAATGTGGAAAACCAGAACGCGACCGGCTATGGCGTGGGCGCTTATGAAGGGCGCCATGGCACCTGCATGCCGTCTGGCCCCGTGCCGCTGACGGAAGACAAGACTGCCCTCAAGGCGCATGTGAATGGCCTCATCGCCGAAGGCGGCACGGCGGGGCATCTCGGCATTGCCTGGGGCTGGTATCTGGTCTCGCCGGAATGGGCCGGCATCTGGCCGGAAGCCTCCACGCCCCTGCCCTACCGGGAGCCGCAGACCTCCAAGGCCGTGATCCTGATGACCGACGGGGAGTTCAACATCGAACACCCCACCGCGTCCAAGAACTCGTTCCGCCAGTCGATGGACCTCTGCGATGCGATGAAGGCGTCAAACCGCCGGATCCAGATCTATACGGTCGGGTTTCAGGTGCCCTCCGGCGTGGCGCGGACGGGCGACGGGCGCACCATCCTGGAATATTGCGCAACCTCCCCCGGCCACGCCTTCAGCGCGGAGAGTGGTCAGGAGCTGATCGAGGTTTACCGCTCGATTGCCCGCTCGATTTCAGACCTGCGCCTGAAACAGTGAACAGAGCCCATTGCCGGGGCTGCCTGCCGCTGGCAGACGGAGCGGCATGTTTGCCTGGATCCCCAACGCCCTGACGATTTCCCGCTGCGTGTTTGCGGCGCTGGTTCTGTTTGCTGCCTTCAAGGCGTCCGGCATCGAGCCGCTGCTGGCCGATGCGGGCGTGACGGGGCTGGAGCGCCAGCGCTATGCCACCTTCCAGCAGCTCTGGCACCAGTTCGGCCTGCTGGCCTTCATTTCGGGGATGCTGACGGATTTCCTGGATGGCTGGGCGGCACGCGCCTTCAAGGCGGAAAGCCGGTTTGGCGTGTGGCTCGACCCGATCGCCGACAAGCTGCTGGTGGGGGCGGCCCTGATCGCGCTCGCCCTGGCGCTGAAGACCTGGCTGATCTACATCCCCGCCGCGCTGATCCTCGCGCGGGACATATTCATGACCTGGCTGCGCACGCGGCCGGAAGCGGCCGGGATCGTCGCGCCTTCCAAGCTGGCGAAATGGAAGACGGCGGCCGAGATGATGGCGATCACCGGGCTGATGCTGCCCCTCGCGCTGTGGCCGCTGCCCGAGACACCGGCCAGCGGCGGCGGGCTGCACTGGAGCGCGCTGGTAACCGGGGCGCTGGTGCTGGGCCTCTGGGTGGCGGCCGGGCTCTCCCTGCTCACCGGCGCGCAATATGTGAAGGCGGTCAAAAGCGGCGAGCGCTGAACACGAAAACGCCGGCCTGGGGAAGCAGACCGGCGCTGACGTCGATGGGCGGGCTTATGCGCGGGAGAGTGCGGGCCGCCGATTTGCAGGGTCGTCATTCAATATGGCGGGAGGGGTAAACCCGACATGTGCCCAGATTACGCCGCAATTCTTAACGGCACATTAACGCCCTCTCTTAGTTGATGGGCAGCCGGGTTCACCGGGATCTTAACCCTTTGCATTTATTCAAGCTCTCTGGCTTCGGAGCGGGGTTGCAAGGTGAACGAGCAGGTAAAGTGCAGGGGATGCCGGGATGGCGCTGGCTTTGAAATGCCGATCACGATGGCATTCCAGCCGATCATCCGCATAGCCGACGGAACCGTGTTCGCGCAGGAAGCCCTGGTGCGCGGAACAGAGGGGCAATCGGCAGGAGATGTCCTGAAAACCGTTTCGGATGAAAACCGCTACGCCTTCGATCAGACCTGCCGGGTGAAGGCTATCGAACTGGCCGCTGGCCTGAAGATCGCCGAGGCGGGCAGCCTGCTGTCGATCAACTTTCTTCCCAATGCCATTTACGAGCCGCGCGCCTGCATCCGCATGACGCTGACCACCGCCATGCAGTATGGGTTTCCGCTCCAGAAGATCATGTTCGAGTTCACGGAGGCCGAGAAACTCGACACGGGCCACCTTCTCAACATTCTGCGGACCTATCGCTCAATGGGGTTCCTGACGGCGATTGATGATTTCGGGGCGGGCTATGCCGGGCTTGGCCTCCTGTCGAAGTTTCAGCCCGACATCGTGAAAATCGACATGGACCTGATCCGCAGCATCGATACAGACCGCGTCAAACGGACCATACTTGCCCCGACCCTCAGGATGCTGCGCGACCTGGGCATTGAGGTCATTTGCGAAGGCGTGGAAACCCTCGGGGAAATGGAAGTTCTCCGGGATATGGGCGTGGAGCTGATGCAGGGGTATTTTCTGGCAGGCCCCTCCCTGGCGTCCCTCGCGCCGCTGCAGCCCCCTGGGGCAGTCCCGGAACAGAGAAGCCGTTCGGCAATCTGATGTGACGCCAGCAGAAATGACCGTCGACGGATGACGGATATTTAAGCCGGACTTTCCCAGATTATGCCCGGCTTCAGCCACATTTGGGGTGAAGCTGGGCGAGCCATGACCCAGCGCCGCTCAACCCATCGCCGCCGCCCGCAACCCAACATCATTGCGATCCTTTTCGCGATGCTGACCTTCCTGTGCCTGCCGGCGCTGTTTGCGTTTGCCCATGCCGGAACGGTGCCGCAGACGGCGCGCTCAAACGCGGCCTATGCGGCGCAGGCCAGCGGCGTGAAAGCGGCCCTGGCGGAAAGGGGGCTGACACTTGGCAGCCCGGTTTTCCTGCAGATCACCAAGGAACCGGCGGCGCTGACTGCCTATGTTCAGGACGCGGACGGACGGTTTCAGCCCTACCGGACCTGGCCGGTCTGCGCGATGTCCGGCGGGCTGGGCCCGAAGATGCGCGAGGGCGATCTGCAGGCGCCGGAGGGGTTCTATACGGTGAAGCCCGGCCAGATGAACCCGGCTTCCAGCTTTCACCTCTCCTTCAACCTCGGCTATCCCAATGCCTTTGACCGGGCCAATGGCCGCACAGGCAGTTTCCTGATGGTACACGGATCATGTGTGTCGGTGGGCTGCTTTGCGATGACCGATCCGGTGATCGAGGAAATCTGGACGCTGATGCAGGCCGCGTTTGAGGGCGGGCAGTCTGGCGTAAAGGTTCACATCTTCCCCTTCCCGATGACGGAGGCGAACATGGCGGCGCAGTCAGCCAGCGCGCATGCCGCCTTCTGGCAGAGCCTGAAGCCGGCCTGGGACAGTTTCGCGGCGAGCGGCAAGGTGCCCGCCATCAGCGTTCGCGGCGGCGCCTATCAGGTGCGGGGCGCCCAATAGGGCGAGACCGGCAGGCCGCCATAGAGTTCTTCCAGCCGCAGGCGCGTGCCGCGTGTGATCCCGTCTGGGGGCGCAGCCGGGTTGACCCAGGCTGTCTCGGCGATTTCGCCGCGTGAGGTGGCCTTGACCGGCTCCCAGCTGCCCCAGGGCACGCGGTAGAGCAGGACATGGTCGTTCGGGAAGTTGTGGTGGTTTGAGTAGACGCTGACGAGGCGGGGCTCCGTCACGAGCTTGACGCCGGCTTCCTCGACCAGTTCCCGGTGGAGCGCGTCGAGCGCAGGTTCGCCCCTCTCTATGCCGCCACCGGGCATGAACCAGCCGCTCATGTAAGTGTGGCGCACCAGGAAAACATGACCGGCCTCATTCTCCACTGCCGCGCGCACACCGAGCGTCATCGGGCGGCTGAGGCGGAACCAGGACTGGAAAAGGCGGGTACGGATCTTGGACATTTCCGGTCATTCCCGGACAAATTCGGACGCCTTGTATCCTTGGAAGAAGAGGGCTGCCGTCAAGTCCGTATGGCGGATGGCGCCGGTGGCTTCAGCCGCGACCACGGGCTTTGCCTTATAGGCGACACCGAGGCCGGAAGCGCGGATCATATCCAGATCATTGGCCCCGTCCCCCATGGCGATGGTCTCTTCGGGCGTGGCGCCGAGGGCGGCGGCGGCCTCGATCAGGGCCGCGCGCTTGGCTTCGCGGCCGAGGATGGGGCGGCCGACTTCGCCGGTGAGGGCGGCGCCGTCATCGATCAGCGTGTTGCCCTGATGGCTTTCAAAACCGGCAAGCTCGGCGACGCGCGAGGTGAAATAGGTGAAGCCGCCGGAGACGAGCAGCGTGCGGGCGCCGTTGGCCTTCATGGTGGCGATGAGGGTGCGGGCGCCGGGATTGAGGGTGATGCGTTCCTCCAGCGTGCGCGCGAGGGCGCCGAGGGGGAGGCCCTTCAGCATCGAGACGCGCTCGGTGAGGGCGGCTTCGAAATCCAGCTCGCCGCGCATGGCGCGTTCGGTGATTTCGGAGATCCTGGCCTTGAGGCCCACGGCGTCAGCGATCTCGTCGATGCATTCCTGGCCGATTATGGTGGAGTCCATGTCCGAGATGAGGAGGCGTTTGCGGCCAAACCGGGCCGCCGGCATGATGGCGGCATCAACCGGGCCGGCCGCTTCGATTCTGCGGCGCAGCTCTGCAGCCCCTTCCCCGCTCGCCGCAAAGGGAAGGAAGCCGGCATGGAGGGGGTCGCCTTCAGCCAGAGAGGTCCATTCGCCCGCCGCGCCGCCAGCGGCCTTTACGGCGGATGCTGTCAGCGCCGGGAGCCGGGCTTCTGCCGTGCCGGCGGCTGCCACCAGAACCCAATCCATCTTCATGCCGGAGGCCCTCTTGAAAACTCGCCGTCTCTAGGTGGCTTTCCTCAAGGCCCGCAAGTCCTTAGTTGTACCAGATGCACCCTGCCATCCTGATACACGGCCCGACGGCCAGCGGAAAAACCGCCCTTGCAATAGAAGTCGCCCGCAAGCTGGGCGGGGAGGTAATCAATGCCGATTCCATGCAGGTTTACCGCGACCTGCAGGTAATTTCTGCCCGTCCGACCGAAGAAGAGATGGACGGCGTGCCGCATCATCTGTTCGGCTATGTCGACGCGGCGGCGCGCTATTCGACCGGCGAATGGCTGGAGGCGGCGCGCGGCGTGCTGAAAAGATTGCAGCGGCAGAACAAGCATGCGGTGATCGTGGGGGGTACGGGGCTCTACCTTCTCGCCCTCACGCAGGGGCTTTCCGACATTCCGCCGGTGCCTGACGACATCCGGGCCGAAGTGAAGCAGATTTCCGACACTGAGGGCGCTGACGGGCTGCGGGCGCGCCTTGCGCCGCATGATCCGGACCTGGCAGAGCGCCTTGGCACCGGCGACAAGCAGCGCCTGGCGCGGGCCTATGAAGTGTGGCTGGCGACCGGGCGGCCGCTCAGCGATTTCCAGACAGAACGCCAGCCGCCGGTGCTGAAGGATGGCGAATGGGTGGGCTATGCCCTCACCCCGCCGCGATCGGCGCTCTACAAGAAGATCGACCGGCGGTTTGAGGGGATGCTGATGCAGGGCGCGATGGCTGAGGCCCGCGCGCTGGTGGCCCGCGATCTTGATCCGGAACTGCCCGCCATGAAGGCCCATGGCATGCCCTGGCTGGCCGCCTTTGTGCGGGGAGAGATCAGCGCCGAAGAAGCCGCCGAGAATGCCAAGCGGGACACAAGACGTTATGCCAAAAGGCAGTTTACCTGGATCGGGCGGCAGTTTCCGTTCTGGCCGCGCATCCCTTCGCCTGAAATCGGGGATCGGTTGAGGGTTATTTTTGCCCTATATCGTGAGATTGACACGGCTCACACGGAAGATTATGCCTGAACTACCAGAATTGAGGAAACGCAAAGTGCGCGTCAGAAACGTAGTAATCCTTAAGTGCCCGTAGCTGCCCTTCGACCAGGCAGTTGCGGGTGCGCGCACAAAAGGGCTTCCTCCGGAGGCCCTTTTTCTTTTGGACGACCCTTCATTTAACCCTACGCAGAAAACCCCCTCCCGGAAGCTGAAGCCCATGACCACCAAGACGAAGGCCAAGCCCGCCGCTGATGCGGCAGAGACCTCCACCCCGCGCATGATGACCGGCGCGCAGATCGTCGTGGAGGCCCTTCGGGAGCAGGGCGTATCGGTAATGTTCGGCTATCCGGGCGGCGCGGTGCTGCCGATTTATGATGCGCTTTATGGCCAGGATGCCATCCGCCACATTCTGGTGCGCCATGAACAGGGCGCAGGCCATGCCGCCGAGGGCTATGCCCGCTCGACCGGCAAATGCGGGGTGGCGCTGGTCACCTCCGGCCCCGGCGCGACGAATATGGTGACCCCGATCACCGATGCGATGATGGATTCGATCCCCATGGTCGTGATCACCGGACAGGTGCCCACGCACCTGATCGGCACAGATGCCTTTCAGGAATGCGACACCACCGGCATCACCCGCACCTGCGCCAAGCACAATTACCTTGTCACCGACGTGAACCAGCTGGCGCGGACGATCCATGAGGCCTTCTATATCGCCACGACGGGCCGGCCCGGCCCGGTGGTGATCGATATTCCCAAGGACATCCAGTTTGCGACCGGGCCCTATGTGGGCAAGGCCGGCATCCTGAAGCCGACCTATGTGCCCCAGACCCAGCCTGCGCCCGAAGCGATCAAGGCGGTTGTGGACCTGATGACCAAGGCCTGGCGGCCTGTTTTCTATACCGGCGGCGGGGTGATCAATTCCGGCCCGCGCGCGGCCAAGCTGCTGCGGGAGCTGCAGGCGGTGACCGGCATTCCAGTGACCTCGACCCTGATGGGCCTCGGCGCTTTCCCCGCCTCACATCCTGACTGGCTGGGCATGGTGGGCATGCATGGCAGCTTCGAGGCCAATAACGCCATGCATGACTGCGACCTGATGATCTGCGTTGGCGCGCGATTTGATGACCGGGTGACCGGCCGGGTGGATGCGTTCTCGCCGAAGTCCAGGAAGGTTCACATCGATATCGATGCTTCCTCGATCAACAAGATCGTGCGGGTGGATGTGCCGGTGCTGGCCGATTGCGCCGAGGCGCTGGAAGCGATCCTGAAGGAGCTGAAAGCCCGCAAGGCAAAGATGCCCGACCTTTCGGCCTGGAAGGAACAGATTGATGCCTGGCGCGCCCGCCGCTGCTTTGCCTATGCCGGTTCCCGCGAGGTGATCAAACCGCAATATGCGGTCGAGCGCCTTTATGAGCTGACCAAGGACCGCAACACCTACATCACCACCGAAGTGGGCCAGCATCAGATGTGGGCGGCGCAGTTCTATCATTTCGAGGAACCCAATCGCTGGATGACCTCCGGCGGGCTTGGCACGATGGGCTATGGCCTTCCCGCCGCCGTTGGCGTGCAGGCAGCCTATCCAGATGCCCTCGTCATCGACATTGCCGGGGAAGCCTCGATCCAGATGATGATGCAGGAGCTTTCCACGGCCGTTCAGCACAAGCTGCCGGTGAAGGTGTTCATCCTCAACAATGAATGGATGGGCATGGTGCGCCAGTGGCAGGAATTGCTGCATGGCGAGCGCTATTCCCATTCCTATTCGGAAAGCCTGCCGGACTTCGTGAAACTGGCCGACGCGCTGGGCGCCCATGGCATCCGCTGTGACGATCCGGCAGAGCTGGACGCGAAGATCCTGGAGATGGTGACCCATCCCGGCCCGGTTCTGTTCGACTGCCGGGTGGAGCGGGCGGAGAACTGCCTGCCGATGATTCCTTCGGGATCAGCGCACAACCAGATGATTCTCGGTGAAATAACGGGTAACGAGATCGGAGAGGCTGGCCGCAGGCTGGTCTGATACCGGGAAACAGGCCCACGCGCGGATTATCGTCATGGACGCTGCAAGCATCTTTGAATGGCTCAAAGGGAATGCCGAGATCCTCATCGGCATTCTCTCTGCCATTGTGGCGGTCATCAGCGCGGTGATCGCCCGGGGTGAGACGCGCAAGCAGCGCAGGCTCGCCACAGAGCGCCTGCGCCAGAGCATCGATGCGGCAAGCCTCGACTGGGGCGCCACGGCCATCGACACGATGGCGCGCTGCGCCGCCTTTGTGCGCACCCGCCACATGCACGCCAATGAAGCCGCCTTCCTGGCCGCCAAGACCAACATGCTGATCCTCTTGTCCACCCTGGTGGACCGGGGACGGATGTTCTTCCCGAACCTCGATCCGGACGGAAAGGGGGTCGAGAAGGAAGGCGCCTATCGCGGGTCGCGCCCGCCGATCCTTGACGCCCTGATGTTCGCCTATCGCGAGGTGGAAGCGACCACGCGCGAGAATGGCCCGCCCTCGGAAGAGTGCGGGGACTTCATCGACGAATGCCGCCGCCTGCTGGTTTCCGAACTGCAGGCACATCTTGATCCGCGCCGCCTTGACGAAATCGTCGAGCGTTATGATGACCGGTCAAAGGAAAACCGCGCCAAGGCCAGGGAGCAGACCGGCGCCCTCCGCGGCAAGCTGCTGACCCGGCGGCCGAATGTGGTTCTTGATCGCGGCTTTGCCAGCAACACAACACCGGAGCGCCCCCAATGAGCGATGGCACCATTCCGCCCGGCCCTGCGCCGAAATCTGCCTATTTCCTCTCGCATGAGGATGAGGAAGTCGAACGCCGCACGCTGGCGGTGATCGTCGATAACGAGCCCGGCGTGCTGGCGCGCGTTGTGGGCCTGTTCTCGGGGCGGGGCTACAATATCGACTCCCTCACCGTGGCCGAGGTGGACGCCAGCCAGCACCGCTCGCGCATTACCATCGTCACCCAGGGCACCGCCCACATTCTGGAACAGATCGAAGCGCAGCTCTTGCGGCTTGTTCCGGTGGCGGAGGTTATCGACATCACCAATTCCAAGCGCGGTATCGAGCGGGAGCTGGCGCTGGTGAAAGTGGCGGGCACCGGCGAGAAGCGCGTCGAAGCGCTGCGCATCGGCGAGATTTTCCGCGCCCATGTGATCGACACGACGAATGAGAGCTTCATCTTCGAGGTGACCGGCGCGTCCGACAAGCTGACCCAGTTTGTGGACCTGATGCGCCCGCTCGGCCTGGTTGAAGTGAGCCGCACGGGCGTGCTCTCGATCAAGCGCGGGAAGGAAAAGGGCTGATGTCCCTGCGCCTGGCCCTGGCCGCGATGATGCTGACCGCCCTGCCCCTGATGGCGGCGGCGCAGGCGGCGCCATGTGCTCCGGCCACGAATGATCAGGAACGGCTTGACTGCGATGTGGCCCACTCTGCCGGGATTGCCAGCAAGGGCGAGGGCCTCTTCGGCGCAGCGCCCGAAGCCTGGCTGCGCATTATCGACACCCAGTCTGCCAGCGGCGCAGCCTATGTCTATTATGTGATCGAGGAAGGCCCTTATCAGATGCTGGAGGCCCGGTCCGTGCCCGGCGCAGCAGCGACAAAGGCGCCTGCCTGCAAGCTGCGCACGGCGCTGCCGATGGATGTGGCCGCCGGGGTGAAAGAGGCCGCTGCCGGGATCGCTGCCGCGCCGCCTGCCGGATATGGCCCGCGCGAAGCGGTCGTTCTGAACCCGGACGGGTCGCGCAGCATCCGCCTGATCGTGGACAGCCACGACATCATTACACGTATCAATGCGGGGGATCGCACCCTCAACTTCTCGCGCCTTGCCGGCGCCGAGGACGCGATTACCCAGCTCAACAATCTTGTCATCGGTGTCGCCAATTTCAGTGGCGACTGGAGCTGCGACGCCGTTTGACCTGACAAGCCCCCTCCCTCAACTTTCATCCACCGGAGCTTTAGCAAGCACATGAAGATCTATTACGAAAAAGACGCCGACATCTCGCTGATCCAGAAACTGAAAGTCGCCGTGGTCGGCTATGGCAGCCAGGGCCATGCCCATGCGCTGAACCTGAAGGATTCCGGCGTCAAGCAGATCAAGGTGGCGCTGCAGGAAGGCTCCGCCTCCCGCAAGAAGGCCGAAGCGGCCGGCCTGGAAGTGGTGACCGTTACCGAAGCGGCCAAATGGGCCGATGTGCTGATGATCCTCGTTCCCGACGAGAAGCAGGCCGTTCTGTTTGCCAATGAGATCGAGCCCCACCTGCGCGCCGGCCAGCACCTGATGTTTGGCCACGGCTTCAACATCCACTACAATCTGATCCGTCCCCGGAAAGATGTGGACGTGTCGCTCTCGGCGCCCAAAGGCCCCGGCCACACGCTGCGCGCGCAGTACCAGATGGGCTTTGGCCTGCCGGGCCTGATCGCCATCCACCAGGACGCCACCGGCACCGCCCAGGCCGTTGCCCTCTCCTACTCCAAGGCCATCGGCAACACCCGCGCCGGCGTGATCGAAACCACCTTCCGGGAAGAAACCGAAACCGACCTCTTCGGCGAACAGGCCGTTCTGTGCGGCGGGATCGTCGAGCTGATCAAGGCGGGTTACGAGACCCTCGTGGAAGCTGGCTACGCGCCGGAAATGGCATACTTTGAATGCCTGCACGAGACCAAGCTGATCGTGGACCTGATCTATGAAGGCGGCATCGCCAACATGAACTATTCCATCTCCAACACCGCCGAGTACGGAGAATATGTCACCGGCCCGCGCATCGTGAACAGCACGACGAAAGCCGAGATGAAGAAGGTTCTGGAAGACATCCAGAACGGCACCTTCGCGCGCAACTGGGTTCTGGAAAACCAGGCCGGCGCGCCGGGCTTCCACGCCATGCGCCAGCGCATGAGCAGCCACCCGATCGAGGAAGTGGGCGAGAAACTGCGCGGCATGATGCACTGGGCGCAGAATGACCGCTTGGTGGACAAGAGCCGCAACTAGGGCCCTGGCCACACATGACTGACAGGTCTTCGCCTCGCTCCGGCTTCACCCACCGCCTTGCGGTGCCAACCGACGAGGCGGAGATCGCCGCCCTGATGGACGCGGCCATTGGCGAACTGCAGAAAGGCTTTCTGAGCCCCGAGCAGATCGCGGTGTCGCGCGCCATCATGGGGCTGGACCGGACACTGATCGCGGACGGCACCTATTTCCTGATCCATGACACGGAAACCGGCAGGCTGGCCGCTTCGGGCGGCTGGAGCCGCCGGGCGACGCTCTATGGCGGCGACCATTCCATGGCGCAGCGCAATGACGCGCTGCTTCGTCCGGATACGGACGCTGCCCGCATCCGCGCGATGTATACCCATCCGGATTTCATCCGGCGGGGCCTCGGCCGGAGGGTGCTTGCCCTCTGCGAAACTGCCGCGCGCGCCGAAGGCTTTACCCGGCTGGAAATGGGCGCCACTCTGGCGGGCGTGCCGCTCTATGAAGCCTGTGGATACAGCGTCATCGAGCCCACAATCGGCGCCGAAATGAACGGTGTTGCCGTCCCTGTCATCCGCATGGGCAAGGCGTTGATCTGAGCTTTGAAGCGGTCAGTCTGCCGCGCGGTTGAGATCGACATTGCCGGTGACGCCGGGCACGCGGCCCTTCATCGAATACTGCCAGATGGCATGGGGCAAGCCGGGCGGCCCTTCGAGGGAACGCACCCAGAGGGGGTGGCGGTCAAACCCCTCCCCCGCCAGCCATTCCGCGTGGAAGGCAGGGGTGGTGTAGATCACCGGCACGGCGCGGTATTCTGCTTCCAGCTCGGCCAGGAACAGCTTCAGGTCTGCCAGCGTTTCAGCGCGCCCGGCACGCGGAGCGCAGTTGTGGGCATGCTCCAGATCGACCGCCGGCGGCAGCGCGTCGCTGCGCACCTCGACCTGGCGGATGAAATTGGCCGCCTGGCGGCGGCCATCCTGACAGAGAAGATAAAAGTGGTAGGCGCCGGTTTGCCAGTGATGGCGCAGGGCGCTCTGCCAGTTGGCCTGGAACCGCGTATCCACATGGCTCTCCCCTTCGGTGGCCTTGAGATAAACGAAGGAGAGCCCGGTGGTGGAGAGGCGCGGCCAGTCCACGGCGCCATTATGGTGGGAAAGGTCGATGCCTTCGGCGCCCGGCGCCAGCAGAGGCCGGGGCGCCTCGTCCACCGGGGCGGCACTTGGCCCGCAGGATGCAAGCAGACAGGGTGTGACCAGCACGGACAGAAGGCGCAGGCGCAGATTCATCGCGCCGGGCCGTGGTGAAGTGTCCCGTTCTGGATCATGCTGGTCATGATGGCACTTCATCGGCAGGCCTATTCAGGGAGAGGCAGAATGGCAGAAGACAAAGGCAGAGCGGCGCCAGCGCCCTCACCCGCCAAGGCCTCCGCCCCGGCCGGCCCGAACAATGTTATCGCGGCCGGATGCCGTGTCATCGGCAATATGACACTGGCCGGTTCCTTGCGCCTTGGCGGTGAGATTTTGGGAGACGTCCACTGCGAGGGCGCGCTGGTGGTTGAGGCGACCGGAAAGATCAAGGGCCGGATCAGCGCCCGGGAGATCATGCTGGCGGGCGCACTGATCGGAGAGGTCGCTGCGGCGCGGCGGATCGAGGTCAGCGCCGGCGCCCGGGTTGAGGGCTCCATCTTTGCGCCGTCCATGCGGGTGGAGGGCAATGCGGTGATTGACGGCGATCTGCTGATCGCGCCGGAGCGCTCGCCCGCCCATATCGAGCGGGCGAAGGTTCTCAGCGTGCTGACGGAAGTGCCGGAGACAACGCCCACCGGCGCTGCCGGCTAGTTTTTCTTCTTCTCGATCTGACGCAAGCGCTGCTGCGCGGCGTCATTGGGATCGAACGCGCCCAGCGTCTGAATACGCTCGCAGGCCCAGGCATAGTCTTTCTGGCAGGCTTCCTGGAGCGCGCGGGTGCCGGCCTGAACTTCCTTCGGACCGCCCGTGCCGGTGAAGGCCATGTTGCCCCAGGCTGCGCAACCGCTGACTTCGCCCAGATCGCACGCGGCCTTGTAGAGGCGGCGGCCCTCGGTGAGGTTTGCCTTCACGCCCCGGCCCTGAACCGTCAGATAGGCAAGGCCCGCGCAGCCGCGGCCATCCTTGGCATCGCAGACTTTCTTGTAGTTCTTGGCCGCAGCGGAGAGATCCTGCGGGCCGCCGAGACCCTTGCGTTCGAGTTCGGCGAGTTCATAGCAGGCCTGATATTCCCGGGCGGCGCATTTGGTTTTCGACGCCTCTCGGGTTTCCTTGAGCTTGGCAAAATCCGTTTCGGCCTTCTCCATGGCGAGTTCGGCCTGGGTACGCTCCACGCGTCCCGCCGTGCCCTGCGCGCTGGCCGGCAGGCTGATGGCAGCCGTCACGAGGACAGCGCCGAGCATCATGAGAACCTTTTTCATCGATCGGGTCTCCTTTTCCTAGTGTGAGGGTTTAGCGGCAGAATGGGGCAAGGCTGGGGCAAGGCAGCAGACAGATTGCAGTAGCCGCCTGCCACAGGCGGGTCTACCATCGCCTCAACACACATAAGAATACGGGAGAAACCGCAATGGCAGCAAATGATCAGGTACCCCTCGGCTCTGGTTTTCACGCCAAGAGTACAGCCAGGGAAGTCGTCGCAGGGATCGACCTTTCCGGCAAGCACGCCATCGTGACCGGGGGCTATTCCGGCATCGGGCTGGAAACCGTCCGCGCGCTGGCCGAGGCCGGGGCAAAGGTGACCGTGCCCGCCCGGCGGCCGGATGTGGCGCGGGAAGCGCTCGCCGGCATCAACGGCGTCAGCGTTGCCGCGATGGACCTTGCCGACCAGGCCAGCGTGCGCCGGTTTGCGCAGGAGCATGTAGCAGCCACGCCGAAGCTGCACCTCCTGATCAACAATGCCGGGATCATGGCCTGCCCGCTGGCACGCGTCGGGAATGGCTGGGAAAGCCAGTTCGGGACCAATCATCTGGGCCATTTCGGCCTGTATCAGGGGCTGCTGCCTTCGCTGCGCGCAGCGGACGGCGCGCGCGTGGTGGCGCTGTCCTCGACGGGGCATATCCTCTCGGACGTGATCTGGGATGATCCGAACTACCAGTCCCGCAAATACGACAAATGGGAAGCCTACGGACAATCCAAATCCTCCAACGCCCTCTTTGCGCTGGGGGTAGACCTGCGCGAGCGCGGCAATGGCATCCGGGCCTTCTCCGTGCATCCGGGCGGGATCTTCACCAATCTGCAGCGCCATCTGCCGGACGAGGAAATGGTCGTGCTCGGCTGGAAGAATCCCGATGGCACGCTGCCCGAGAGGGTCAAGGCTATGTTCAAGACGCCCGAACAGGGCGCCTCCACCACCGTCTGGGCGGCCACCTCTCCCAAGCTGGACGGCAAAGGCGGAGTCTATTGCGAAGACTGCGACATTGCCAAGGCCGCCACACCGGCAAGCCAGCGCTATGAGCATGCCCGCGAATGGATCAGCGACGAGGCCCGCGCGGAGAGGCTGTGGGCGATGAGCGACACCTTCCTGGCCAATGCATAACGCCCTGCCCCGTCCAGATTGACGCTTCCGGGCTTTCAGCGCACGAGAGCGCGATGAGCGACACCAACCTCTCCTCCAGCAGCCCGCCCGCCTCGCGGCGCGCGATCCTTCTGGGAGTCGGCCTTCTGTTGGTGATTGCCGGGGTGTTTGCCGCTGGCAAGGCCGGGCTGCTGCCCGATGCCGATAGGGTGACCGGCTGGATGGCAACGCTCAGCGGAAGCCCCTGGGGGCTGGTGGCCGTGATCGCCGTATTCTGCGTGGCCGCCTTTGTGGGCATTCCGCAATTTGCGCTGATCGCTGCGGCCGTGGCGGTGTTCGGGCCATGGTATGGGGCGGGCTATTCCTGGATCGCCAACATGATTTCCGGCGGGCTGACCTTCTGGGTTGGCCGGGCAGCCGGGGAACAGGCCTTCCGCCGCTATGCAGGGGGCAGCGCGCAGAAGCTGTCACGCTTTGTCGGGCGCAACGCGCTGGTGACGAGTGCAATTGTGCGCAATGTACCCACCGGCCCCTTCCTGCTGGTGAACATGGCGTTCGGCGTCAGCAGCGCCAAGTTCCGCGATTTCTGGATTGGCATGGGCGTCGGCATTATTCCGAAGATTGCCCTTGTCGCCTTTGCCGGGCGCAGCTTGCTGGCGGCGCTTCAGGGCAATCTGGGCATCGCGATCCTGACCGCTTTGGCGGCCGTCGCCGTTTATGCGGGCGGATATGTCTATTTCCGGCGCCGGGCCGCCCGCGCGCGGCAAATTATTGCGGACGAGACAGCTTCCCCGGTTGACAGCGCCGCTGAGGCCGGTGATTAGAGTGGCCATGCGCAAAGTTCTGCCCCTTCTTCGCCTGCTTACCGGCCCCTGGCCGGGGACCGACGCCCGAGTCTGAGGGCGGTCGCGCGGCCAGGGGACATTAGAAAAAGAACCCTTTTCTTCCCTACATCCCGCTGAGCGACGCAAAACCATGACCTCCCAAGACCCATCTGCGAAATCCGCAAAGAAACCCCGCGTATTCATTTTCGACACCACCATGCGCGACGGCGAGCAGTCGCCCGGCGCGTCGATGACGCATAACGAAAAGCTCGAACTGGCAACCCTCCTGGAAGACATGGGCGTCGATATCATCGAGGCCGGCTTCCCTGCCGCCTCGGAGGGCGACTTTGCCGCCGTCAGCGCTGTGGCGGCCCAGTCCAGGAGCGCCGTGATCTGCGGCCTCTCCCGCTCTACCCCGGCCGATATCGACCGCTGCGCCGAAGCCGTGCGCAAGGCCGCCCGCCCGCGCATCCACACCTTCATCTCCACCAGCCCCGTGCATATGAAGCACAAGCTGAAAATGGGGCCGAATGCCGTGCTGGAAGCGGTCGGCCGCTCCGTGGCCCAGGCCCGCAATCTGGTGGATGACGTGGAGTGGAGCGCGGAAGACGCGACCCGTACCGAGTTCGACTTCCTGTGCAAATGTATCGACGCGGCGATCGCCTCGGGCGCCACCACGATCAACGTGCCTGATACGGTGGGCTATTCCCACCCGGAAGAATATGGCGCGCTCATCCGCAGGCTGATCGAAAACATCCCCAACTCCGACAAGGTGATCTGGTCTGCCCACTGCCATAACGACCTTGGCCTGGCGGTTGCCAACTCGCTGGCCGGTCTTTCCAACGGCGTGCGCCAGATCGAATGCACCATCAACGGCCTCGGCGAACGGGCGGGCAATGCCGCGCTTGAAGAGATCGTGATGGCGATGAAGGTGCGCGGGGATACGCTGCCCTACGAATGCAATATCAATTCGAGCTATCTGGCCCGCGCGTCTGCCATGGTGAGCCGGATCACCGGCTTTCCGGTGCAGTACAACAAGGCCATCGTCGGCAAGAATGCCTTCGCGCATGAAAGCGGCATCCACCAAGATGGCATGCTGAAGAATTCCGAGACCTACGAGATCATGAAGCCCGAAGATGTCGGCGTGGCCAAGACCTCGCTGGTGATGGGCAAGCTGTCAGGCCGCAATGCCTTCCGCGACAAGCTTGAATCCATGGGCTATTTCCTGGAAGGCGACGCGCTGAACGATGCCTTCAAGCGCTTCAAGGATCTCGCCGACCGCAAGAAGCATGTGTTCGATGACGATATCATCGCGCTGGTGGATGAACAGCTGGCGGCTGAAGGCGAGCGTATCGGCTTCAAGCGCCTGCGCGTTGTGGCCGGCACGGAAGGTCCGCAGACGGCCGAAATCGACCTGACCATCGACGGCGAAGACAAGTATTCCATCGCGCGCGGCAATGGGCCGGTGGACGCCGTGTTCAACGCCATCCGCCAGCTGGTGCCACATCAGGCGATCCTGGAACTCTATCAGGTGCACGCCGTTACCGGCGGCACGGACGCGCAGGCGACCGTCTCTGTACGGCTGAATGGCGATGGCATCATGGCCACCGGCCGCTCATCGGACCCCGACACGCTGGTTGCCAGCGCCAAGGCCTATCTGCACGCGCTCAACAAGTTTGAAGTTCGCAAGGCCAAGCGCAGCAAGGCGGCTTGATCAGAGATTGGCGGCGGGCTGATCAGCCCCCGTCCCGCTCCCCGAAGCCATCGGCGACCAGCGCGGCGATGGCTTCGACAGCCTCGACCGCCTGAGGACCGTTCGCGGTCAGCTCAATCTCGCAGCCGGTATGGGCCACCAGCATCAGCAGATCCATGATCGAGCGGGCATCGGCCTGTTCGCCTTCATGGCGCACGATCACCTTGGCATCATATTCGGCGGCAAGCTTGGCAACCTTGGCAGAGGCCCGCGCATGCAGGCCCTTGCGATTGACAATGGTTGCGCGCGCAGACGCGGTGGGAACGGAACTCGACATCAGGGCAGCCTGGCGAGCAGCTCGGAGGCGATGGTTACGTATTTCCGCCCACCTTCGGCAGCGGCATGGGCCGATTCGTCGAGGCTCAGAACTTCGCGCACTTCGGCCAGCTTGATCAGCATCGGCAGGTTTGCGCCCGAGACGATTTCCATCGGCACATTGCCGCGAATGGAAAGGACAAGATTGGACGGCGTGCCGCCGAACATGTCGGTCAGCACCACCACGCCATGGCCATCATCGCAGGCCTTGACCGCCGCGAGGATCTGCTCGCGCTTCTGATCAAGATCGTCGTCTGAGTCGATGGAGACAGCCCGCGCACGCCAAAGGCGGCCTACGACGTGCTCCGCTGCCGCGACGAGCTCGTGGGCCAATCTTCCATGGCTGACAACAACAATGCCGATCATTCCGCTACTGGGATACAACCCTGAACGTTAAACTACCGTCACGTTGTCACGATGCTGCGGCGCGTCAAGGCGCATTCGGCTGAAGATGCGATGCTTTCCTCAGCCGGTGTGGCCAAGACCCAACACATCGTTCATATCGTAGAGGCCCGGCGGCTGGGACGCTGCCCAGATCGCCGCATGCAGCGCGCCCTCGGCAAAGACCGACCGGTCAAGTGCCGTATGGGAAAGGCAGATCAGCTCTTTTTCGGAGCCGAAGGTCACCTCGTGTTCCCCAATCACGCCGCCCGCGCGGCGCACGGAAAACCCGATCTTGCCGGTTTCGCGGCGGGCTTCCGGGCCATCATAAGGCGGCGCCCGCAGCGCGCTGAGCGGCGCCCCCCTGCCCTCGGCAGCGGCGGCGCCCAGCATCAGGGCTGTGCCCGAGGGCGCATCCGCTTTCATGCGGTGATGCGTTTCCAGCACTTCGATATCCCAGTCCGTGCCCAGACGGCTGGCGGCCAGACGGGTGAGCGCTTCGAGCAGGTTCACCCCGATGGAGAAATTCCCGGCCTTCACAATTGCAAAGCGCGAAGAAGCCGCCTTGATGGCGTCTTCCTCAGCCTCAGAGAAACCCGTCGTGCCGATGACCACGGCGCGTACCGAGGTCACGGCGAGCGCATGCAGGGCGGAGAGGGTGGCTTCCGGGCGGGTGAAATCAATCCACACAGCGGCGCCCTGAGCGGCGTCTGCCACAGCTGCCACGGGCCTCAGCCCGATGGCACGCCGCCCGGCAAGAATTCCGATGTCTTCACCATACACATTTGCGGCGGCAACTTCGGTGCCGCCCTGGATATGAATGCCCCGGTCAATCGAAACGGCCGCCAGCTGGCGCCCCATCCGCCCGGCAATCCCTGCGATGGCGACACTCATGGCGGCCTCTGGTTTAGTCATTCGGTTTCTCCGCGGCGGCGTCCGCCCTTGTCTGTTCCAGTTCGCTCCGCAGGCTGGAGAGCTCCCGCTCGCGCAGCTCGTCGGAGAAGGCGCTGGCGAAAACGCCCGCCGGCAGCGCCACGACACCGATCCCCACAATCGCGATAATGCCGGCGCAGAAGCGGCCAAGCGGGGTCACCGGATAGACATCGCCATACCCCACAGTCGTCAGTGTGGCCACAGACCACCAGATGGCGCGCGGAATGGACGCAAAAGCCTCCTGCTGCTCTCCGCCGACACCCTCGACGAAATAGAGCAGCACAGCGGCCACATAAACCAGCGTCACCGCGAGGGCGAGCGAAGTCAGGAGCAGCGAGCTTGCCCGCCGCACCGCCGCGCCCAACGCCTCGAAGGCGGGGATGAAGCGCGCAATCTTGATCAGACGCGCCAGGCGCAGCACGCGCAGCACCAGCAGCGACACGCCTGAGCCCATCGCCATCAGGATCAGCTCCGGCAGAAAGGCGAGCAGGTCTGCAATCGAATAGAACTGCGTCATGAAACGCAGGCGCCCGCGAAAACCGCGATACGCCGGATCAATCCCGGCGCTCCACACCCGCGCGATATACTCCAGCGCGAAGATGCAGATCACGGCGACATTGAACACATCGAAAACGAGCTCCCAGCCCGGCTCATGCAGGGTCGGCTCGGTCTCCAGCGCCAGGAAGAGGAAGCTGAGGATCACCAGCCCCACAATGCAGGTATTGGTGACCGATAGACCCGTCCGGCGCGCCTCGGGCGCCAATGCCTCGTAAAGCCGCCGTTTCAGTTCCATCCCAGCCGTCCCCTTGCTGTTTCTGTCAGCCTCTTAGCACACCGCCGGTTCCCTTGGCGACGGAAGCGACGATGCGCTCCATCACCTGCTGGATCTGCTCGTCCTTCAGGGCTTCCTTTGGCTGAAGGGTCACCTCGATTGCAACCGACTTCTTGCCCTCGGCAACGCCCTGCCCCTGATAGACGTCAAACACGTCCACGCAGGTGATCAGCTGCTTCTCGGCAGACTGGGCATGGCGCACGATCTCACCAGCCGCCACACCGGCGTCGACCAGGAAGGCAAGGTCGCGGCGGATGGGCGTCAGCTCGGCGCGTTCCAGCACGGGCCGCGTCTTGGTCGCCTTCACCTTCATCACCGGCAGGGCGTTGAGATTGAGCTCGAACGCATAGACCGGGCCTTCGACATCCAGCGCCTTCAGCACGCCGGGATGCAGCGCCCCGAAATTGGCAACCGTCATTTTCGGGCCGAGCTTGAGGCTGGCGGCCTGGCCGGGATGCCAGTGCGGCTGGGTCGGCGCGGCAACCTGGAACCGGTCTCCCGGCTGGCCCAGCGCGGCGAGCAGCGCAAAGAGATCTGCCTTGGCGGCATAGGCATCATAGGGCGCCGCGCGCCCCTGCCAGTGACGCTCGGCGGCTGGGAGCACAAGCCCGGCAACGACCGTACGCTGATCTTTGGGTCCATCGCCGAGATAGATCGGCCCAGCTTCGAAGAGGCGCACGGTGCGCTCGCCGCGATTGCGGGCACGCTGGGCGGCCTGGGCGAGGTTACCCAGCGCGGAGGGGCGCATGTAGTTGAGCTCGCTGGCGACCGGATTGGCCACACCAAGGGCGTCTTCGGTCTTGCCGAACAGCTCGGCATGTTCCCGTGCCATGAAGCTCCAGGTGACCGCCTCAAGGAAGCCGCGCGCGGCCATCACGCGCCGGGAGATCGCCACCCGCGCCTGACGCGGCGTGGTGATGACGCGGCGCCCGCCTTCGGGCAGTGGCAGGGAGGTGGTCGGCAGCTGATCGAAACCGATCAGGCGCGCTATTTCCTCAACGATGTCGGCCGACTGCTCCATATCGAAACGGTGCGAGGGCGGCATCAGATACCAGGCATCGCCCGCGTCCTCGATGTCGAACTCAAGATCCTTGAGGATGCGCTTCATTTCCGCCGGCTTGACGATGAGGCCGGTCAGGCGCTCGACATCCACAGGATAGAAGGTGACCTTCTTCGTACGGATCGGGATCGACCCGGCAATCTTCGCCTTCGAGACCTGACCGCCGCCATATTCCAGGATCAGCGCAATCGCCAGATTGAGGCCATCCACGCAGCTTTGCGGATCAACACCGCGCTCGAAGCGGTAGCGGGCATCCGAATGGATGCCGGTGGCGCGGCCTGTGCGGGCCGTCCGCAACGGATCGAACCAGGCCGATTCGATGAACACATCGGTTGTTTCCGCAGAAACCGCCGTGGAAACGCCGCCCATGACGCCGCCCAGTCCGATCACGCCGGAGCTGTCGGCGATGACGCACATGTCCTCCGTGACCGGATAGGTCTTTCCGTCCAGAGCCTCGAGCTTTTCGCCTGCCTTGCCAAGACGCGCTACGACGGCGCCCGAAAGTTTGGCGGCGTCGTAGACGTGCAGCGGGCGGGCCCGGTCCAGCGAGATGTAGTTGGTTACATCGACCAGCAGCGATTTCGGCTGCAGACCCGCCGCTTTCAGGCGCGCCTGCATCCAGTCCGGAGACGGACCATTCGTGACGCCGCGGATCAGCGCGCCGGCAAACATCGGGCAGGCCTCAGCGGCCTCCAGCTTGATGTCGACCGGGCAGTCATAGCTGCCATTGATCTTCTTCGGGTCGTTGCGCAGGAACCGCCCTGCCCCGGCGGCCGCCAGATCGCGCGCAATACCCTGCACGCCGAGCCAGTCCGGCCGGTTGGGCGTCACTTCAAAATCGATCACGGGATCGGTCTGGCCGAGCGCCTCAGCGGCTGGCGTGCCGACCTTGAAATCGCCCTGCAGATCAATGATGCCGTCATGATCATCGCCGGTTTCCAGCTCCCGCGAGGAACACATCATGCCATGGCTCTCGATGCCGCGAATGGCACGCGGCTTCTTGTCGAGCGCGAAATCGAGGCCGGGAATGAAGGTGCCGAGCGGCGCATAGATTGCCGTCATGCCCGTGCGCGCGTTCGGCGCGCCGCAGACGATCTGCTTGGTGCCGTCGATGGTTTCCACCGTGCAGACGCGCAGCTTGTCGGCGTCCGGATGCGGCTTGGCCTCGATCACCTTGCAGACCGTGAAGGGCGCGAGCTTTTCGCGCGGGTCAATCACCTCTTCAACCTCAAGGCCCGCCTTGAGCATCAGATCGAGAATGTTCTGAAGCGACGCCTTGGTGACAAGGTGATCGTTCAGCCAGGAAAGGGAGAAACGCATCAGCTGAGCCCTCCGCTGACGGATGGTGTAAGCCAGGGCGAGAAGCCGTAATGGCGGGTCCATTGCGGGTCGGCCTCGAAATACGGGCGCAGATCCGGCATACCGTATTTCAACATCGCCAGACGGTCGACCCCCATGCCGAAGGCGAAGCCCTGATGCACGTCCGGATCAATGCCACAATTGCGCAGCACATTGGGATGCACCATGCCGCAGCCGAGGATTTCCATCCAGCGGTCACCTTCGCCAATCTCGATGGCGTCGCCCTTGCGGGAATATTTCACGTCCATCTCGGCCGAAGGCTCCGTGAACGGAAAGAAATGAGGCCGGAAGCGCGAAACCACGGTGTCGACCTCGAAGAAGGCCTTCACGAAATCGATCAGACAGCCTTTGAGGTGGCCCATATGGATGCCCTTCTCGATGACGAGCCCCTCGACCTGATGGAACATCGGCGTATGGGTTGCGTCCCAGTCGTTCCGGTAGACGCGGCCGGGCACCAGAATGCGGATCGGCGGCTTTTCTTCCATCATCGTGCGCACCTGCACGGGGCTGGTATGCGTACGGAGCACCTTGGGCGTGTCGCCTTCCATCGCCTTCATGAAGAAGGTGTCGTGCGTCTCGCGCGCCGGGTGGCCCAGCGGGAAGTTCAGCGCGGTGAAATTGTGCCAGTCGTCTTCAATGTCTGGCCCTTCGGCCACGGTGAAGCCCATATCACCGAAGATCGCCGCGATTTCCTCGAACACCTGCATAACGGGATGCAGCGCGCCTTCGCCGGGGCCGGGCGCGGGCGGCAAAGTCAGGTCCACCCGCTCGGTCACCAGGCGCGCTTCCAGCTCGGCGGCTTCCAGCGCAGCCTTGCGCACACGGATGGCCTCGTCCACGCGGGTCTTGAGGGTGTTGAGCAAAGGCCCCTGCGCCTTGCGCTCCTCCGGGCTCATCTTGCCGAGGGCGCCCATGAGGCCCGAGACGCGCCCCTTCTTGCCCAGCTCGGCCACGCGCACGGCGTCCAGCGCGGCCAGATCGCCGGCCGCCGCGATGGCGGCGAGGGCTTCTTGTTCGATCGCGGTTATGTCGGACACTTGGAATTCCCTTTCAGGTCAGACCGTCGCGGCTTTCTAGTCGCTAGGATAAGGGCGAGGCAATCAGCAAAACGCCCGCAGGCCGGAACCCACGGGCGTCTCAGAAAACGAGGCGAGGCCGGGGGCGCCGATCAGGCGCGCGCAGCCTTCTTGCGAGCAAGGCGTGCGCGCTTGGTGTTACCAAACACGCGGATCTTTGCCCGCTTTCCAAGGTTTGCGGTCCATTTGGCGTTGCGGCGCTTGACGCGCGGCTTCTTGCCGGCGGTGAGAACGCTGTTCGGGGATTTCGACATCTTGTTTCTCTCCGGGCTGGATTAGGCGAGGGCGGCTTTGGCCTGGGCGACGAGCGCACCAAAAGCCTCAGGCTCGCGCACGGCGAGGTCAGCCATCACTTTACGGTCGACTTCGATGCCAGCCTTGGTGAGGCCGTTGATGAAGGTCGAGTAGTTGAGGTTCTCGTCATGGATGCGGACGGCAGCGTTGATACGCTGGATCCAGAGCGAGCGGAACTGGCGCTTCTTAACCTTGCGGCCAACATACGCATACTCGCCGGCTTTCCAGACGGCGGCGTGGGCGTTGGTGAAGGTATTCTTGCGGCGGTTGCGGAAACCCTTGGCCTGCTTCAGGATTTTCTTGTGGCGGGCGTGGGCGGGAACTTTGGCGCGTGAACGGGGCATCGTGGCCTCCTGTCAGAAAGTGTTCAAAATCAACGGGGTTAAAGGGGTCTGCCCAGCCTCAGAGGCCGTAAGGCAGGTACTTTTTCACGCGGGCTTCATCTGCCTTGGCGCCGACGGACGTGCCGCGGTTCTGGCGGATGTATTTCGCGTTGTGGCTCATCAGGCGGTGACGCTTGCCAGCGACGCCGTGCTTCAGCTTGCCCGTTGCAGTGATTTTGAAGCGCTTCGCAGCGGCCTTCTTGGTCTTCATCTTCGGCATCTTTGTCTCCTTAATCTGTAGAGCTCACACCAGAACTGGCGGCCCAGGACACACGGACAGGGGGCAATGCCGTCGCCCCAAAGTCCGGAAGTGGCGGCTTATGGCGGATCAGGCGGAAGGAATCAAGGGGGCGTCGTGCGCGCCGCCCTCACCAGGCTTTTCCGCCATCGCCCTCATTTGAGAAGGACTTTGCCATAGCCGCCGCCATCTTGCGGGCGCGGGCTTCCCCGCCATGACTGTCAAAGATCCAGATCGCGATCCGGACGCCGGCCTCATGCTCGACCGCATAGAATCGCCCTGGTTTGTCATACACATCGAAGAACCCGACAATATGCACCGACAAGGGGCCGGTGAGTTCCGGCCCCAAGGGCCCGTCCCGGCGCTCTACAGGCAAGCGTGTATCTGGCTGCCCATACCACCGCCCCTCTGTCTCGTCTGCAAAGGCCCAGCGCGTCGTCAATGCCGCGCGCGACGCACTCACGAAGGCATCCAGGCTTGCATGCGCATCTGACCGCGCCACTGCAATCATGCCGTCGCACTCACTCGTCCCCGACGCCATCGACCGGTATTTGCGATAGGCGAAGACACCTCCGGTATCGCGCCAGCGATAGTCACCCTCAGCGACAACATCGTAGCGGGGCGGAAGCGTTATGCGGCCGCCCTCATCAGGCAGCGCGACCGTGCGGGCCGGACCGGCGAGGGCGCTCAGGGGCAGGCAGACCATCAGCAGCACCCCCGCAAGGATCAGCTTCACCATCTCCCCTGCCCCCAGGCCCCGTCAGGTCTCAGCGCGGGGCAAGCACCATGGTCATCTGCTTGCCCTCGAGCTTGGGTTCGAGTTCGACCTTTGCGGTTTCTTCGAAATCCTTCTTCATCTTCTCGAGAAGCTCCATGCCCAGATGCTGGTGTGCCATCTCGCGGCCACGGAAGCGCAGGGTGACCTTCACCTTGTCGCCTTCTTCGAAGAAGCGGGCTATGGCGCGCGCTTTGACTTCATAATCGTGCTTGTCGATGTTCGGACGGATCTTGATCTCTTTCAGCTCGGAAGATTTCTGCTTCTTCCTGGCTGCGGCCTTTTTCTTGCGCTCTTCGAAGCGCAGCTTGCCATAGTCGAGGATCTTGACGACCGGAACTTCCTGACCGGCCGACACTTCGACCAGGTCCATCGATGCTTCTCGAGCCGCGTCAAGCGCGGCGGCCAGGGGCATCACACCCTGTTTCTCGCCATTCTCGTCAATCAGCAGCACTTTTGCGGCGCGGATTTCTTCGTTGATGCGGGGGCCAGCCTGCTTTTTGGGCGGCGCATCGGCTTCAGGTCTGCGAGCTATGGGAGATCTCCTTTGGTTGCTCAGAAAGTCGCCGGAATATGCCCGTGTTCGGGGCAATCTTCAAGGCGCGAGGCTTTGGCAGCCGCAAGAGCGCAATGCAACTGCCAAAGTTAGCTGCCGGAATTGCCCTTGGGGCGAAGATGCCCTTAATCGCAGCCTAGAGAAACAACGCCTTGGGGGCATCGCCATGAAACTTGCCGCAATCCTTGCCGCCGGCTGCCTGCTGCTGGCTGGCCCCGCCTTCGCGCAGCCCAGGCCGGAAGCGCCAGCGAGCCTTGCCAGCAAGATTGAAGGCCTTGAGGCAAAGCCCGGCTTTCTCGATCTCTATGTCGACAAGGCCGCCGGCAAGGTGTTTGCCGCCCTGCCCGCGCCGGATGAGACCGGCATCTCCGTTCGCTTCATCTATTCCACGGGTCTCACCGCCGGGCTCGGCTCCAACCCGATTGGCCTTGACCGGGGCAACGCCACCTCCGGCGACATCGTCCGCTTCCGCCGCATCGGCGAGAAGGTGGTGGCCGAGGCCGAGAACTGGCGATACCGCGCCACGTCTGGCCGCATCGATGAGGAACGCTCCGTTCAGCAGAGCTTTGCCAATTCCTTCCTCTGGTCCACGGGCATCGAGGCCATCGGCGCCGATGGCCGCCTGCTGATCGACCTTTCCGACTTTCTGACGCGCGACGCGAGCGACATCGCCAGTTCCCTGAAGCATGGCAAGGATGCGGGCGACTACCGCCTGGCGGCAGACCGCTCGATGCCGGATCCGGGCGCGGTGCTGTCCTTCCCGGACAATGCCGAGATCGACGCCTTCCTGACCTTCGAAACCTCCAAACCCAACGCGCAGACCTATGCGACGGCGGCCGATGCCCGCGCGGTGACGCTGGTGCTGCACCACTCCTTCGTGCGCCTGCCGGATGACGGCTACACCCCGCGCGCCTTCGACCAGCGCACCGCCAGCATCGGCATGGGCTTTCACGACTTCTCCGCCCCGCTGGGCGCGCCGCTCGTCTCCCGCTTTTCCCCGCGCATGCGGCTGGAACGGGTAGACCCGGCAGCCGCTTCTGGCCCGGTGAAGGAACCGATCGTCTTCTATGTCGACAATGGCGCGCCGGAAGAAATCCGCAACGCCCTTGTCGAAGGGGCCAGCTGGTGGGCGCAGGGGTTTGAAGCGGCAGGCTTCGAGAATGCCTACCGAGTGGAGGTTCTGCCCGAAGGCGCCCATCCGCTGGACGTGCGCTACAATGTCATCAACTGGGTCCACCGGCAGACGCGCGGCTGGTCCTATGGCGGCAGCGTGATGGACCCGCGCACGGGCGAGATCCTGAAGGCGAACGTTATCCTGGGTTCCCAGCGGGTGCGGCAGGACCGGATGATCCTTGAGGGCCTGGCTGGCGCGGCGAAGACGGGCACCGGCGTGGCCGATGATCCGGTGGAGGTGTCACTTGCCCGTATCCGCCAGCTTTCAGCCCATGAGGTTGGCCACACCCTTGGATTTGCGCATAATTTTGCGGCCAGCACGAATGACCGGGCCTCGGTGATGGATTATCCGGCGCCCTGGGTGCGCCCGGCGGCGGATGGCGGGCTCGACTTTAGAAATGCTTATGCGACCGGCCTGGGCGCCTGGGACATCTTTACGGTGAAATGGCTCTACGCCCAATTCCCCGAAGGCGGGGACAACCAGGCCGCTCTCAACCAGCTCGTGGACGAGGCCTATGGCAGCGGCCTGCGCTTCGTTTCCGACAATCATGCCCGCAGCAAGGACACAGGCCACCCCTTCGGCGCGGTCTGGGACAATGGCGCAGACCCCATCGGAATGCTCGACGAGGTGATGGCTGTCCGCCGGATAGCGCTGGCCAGTTTTGGCCCCGCAGCCCTCGCCGATGGGCGGCCGCTGTCTGAGCTGAATGCCGTGATCGTGCCGGTCTATCTTTACCACCGCTATCAGGTGGAGGCCGCCGCCAAGAGCATCGGGGGCCTCGATTTCCGCTATCATGTGAAGGGCGAAGGCGAGACACCGGCCGTGCCGGTGGCGGCTGCCGAGCAGCGCCGGGCGCTGGAAGCCCTTGTAAACACACTGAAACCTGAAGCGCTCGATCTGCCGGACTCCGTGTTGAATTACCTGACGCCCGGTGACGTGGGCTATGCCGGCGGGGGCACGATTGAGGAGCTGTTCCCGAACCGCACGGGGCCAGTGTTCGATCTGGCCGCTTCTGCAGAGATTGCTGCAGGAGTGACCCTGTCGTCGGTGCTCGATCCGGCCCGCGCCAACCGGCTGATGGCGTATGAGGCGCGCGATCCGGGCGCGCTGACGCTCAGGCAGGTCATGGAGCGGCTGGAAACGGCTGTTTTCGTTGAGGAAAAAAGCCCGCGCCTGGCCGCGCTGGGCGGAATTGTGCAGACACGGTTTGTGGCGGAGCTGATTGGCCTTTCCCGCAGCGAAGCGGCGTCATCGGGCGTCAAGGCCGTGACAGACAGCTACCTCGCCGGGCTCCAGACGCGACTCTCCGGGTCAAAAAGAGGACAAATCCGGACAAATCCGGACACTTCGCGCGCGCTGGCAGACATGATCGGCAAGCATCTGGCCGGGGACGACCTGCCCGCCGCCCTCCTGCGCCCGGCGCCCCCTACCCCCGCCGGCGCCCCCATCGGCTCGATGACCGGCGCCATGGGCCAGATCGAGGAATGCTGGCATTGCGGAGCTGAGTAGGCGGGGCTTGCCCCGAGGATACGCCCTCAGACGGGCGCGATCCCCAACGCGCGGACTGATTGCCAGACATCGTCCACCGACAGCTCTTTCAGCGTGGGGGCGGAGTTGACGATGACGGTTTTGGGGCCGCGCGGGGCGGAATGGTCGGGGTTGCTTTCGGTCAGCGCGAAGAGGGCGATGCCGGGGGCGCCGGCGAGCGTTGCCATATGCATTGGACCGGTATCATTGCCGACGACGAAGACCGCCGTTTCCGCCAGCGTCACGATCTGGAAGAGATCTGTGCGGGTGACGAGGCTTTTGACGCGCGGCTCGCGCTTCACCAGTTCCTGGGCGATGGCGCTTTCGGCCTTGCCGCCGATGACGACCGGCGTAATGCCGAGATCGGCAATGCGTTTGGCGAGCTCCGCATAGTTCTCGACCGGCCAGCGCTTGGCTTCCCGGTGTTCAGACGCGCCGGGGATCAGCAGCATGTAAGGCTTCTGGATGCCGAAATAGGCCGGGCTGAGGCGGGGCGTGTCGCCCAGCTTCGGCCGCACCCAGCCAAGATCGGGAAACGGACCGCTCTTGCCGAGCCAGCGGCCCTGGGGCGCAACGCCCGCGACCTCCAGCTGCTCGGCCAGCCGGTCAATCGAGTGCATGCCGGCGCGGGCCGGATTGTCATGGAAGAAGGCCGCCTTCTCATGATGGCCGGACCAGAGCGGCGCCTTCCCGCCACGCGAGAGCACCGAATAGTAGTTCCGGGTGCGCCCGCTGGTCTGGAAATCATAGATGATGTCGTATTTCGCCTTGCGCAGGCGGGAGAGCAGCGCGTTCGTCGCTTTCAGCCCCTCGGGCCGGCCATCGGTTTCCACCACGTCGAAATACGGGCAGGTCCTGGCGAATTCCTCGTAAGGCGGGGTGGTCAGCAGGGTGATGCGGGCAGACGGGTGAAACTCCCGCACAGCGCGCATGGCGCCCAGCGCCAGGACAAAATCTCCCAGCGCGCTGAGCTTGATGACCAGCACCTCTTTCGCCTTGGCACCGGGATTTACCGGGCTGGCGCCGCTGCCGCGCGCACTCGACAAGTGATCAATTCCCCTTCTCCAACAGGCGCTTATAGACGGTGAGTGTCGCCGTCTGAAGCCCCCTCTTGGAGAAATGGCGCAGCACATGCGCCCGGCCGGCCGCGCCCATCGCGGCGCGCACGGTCGGGCCAAGGCCGATCATCGCCCGCAGCGCCCCGGAAAGCGCCCTGGCGTCCCCCGGCATAACCCGCGCGCCAGTCTCGTATTCGATGACGGTTTCGCGGCCGCCGCCATGGTCAGACACGATCACCGGACGCTCCATCGCCGCGGCCTCTGCCGCCACCCGGCCAAAGGCTTCCGGGCGGATGGAGGGGGCGAGCACGATGTCAGAGGCAAGATAGGCGGCGGCCATGTCGGTGATATGCGGGGCGATGATCACCGCGCGTTCAATCCCCATGCCCGTGATCTTGTTCTGCAACTCATCGACATAGCGGTCGCGCCCCTGCGGGTCTCCGGCAAGGACCAGCACCATGCCGGCGCGCTCGTCGGGTGCCAGCGCGGCGAAGGCGTCGATGGCGAGGCCCTGCCCTTTCCATTCGGTGAGGCGGCCGGGGAGGAACAGCGTCAGGCGCTTGTCGCCTGAAAGACCCCAGCTTTGCCGGATGGCCTCAATGCGGGCGGGTGCCACGGCCTTGGGATCAAACTCGGCGAGGTCCACCCCGCGCGGGATGGTGACGATCCTGTCGGCCGGTGTCTCGTGGACCGCGCGGATATGCTCGGCAATCCAGTTTGAATTGGCAATGACGATATCGCCCTTGGCCATCACCGAATTATAGGCGCGCTTCAGGCCCGAGGTTCCCGAATAGGCGCCGTGATAGGTGGTGACGAAGGGGACGCCTTCTGCCTTCGCCGCCGCAAAAGCGCTCCAGGCCGGAGCGCGGGAGCGGGCATGCACAAGGTCCACCTTCTCTCCACGGATGATCTGGCGCAGCTTGCCTTCATTGATCCGGATGGTGAGGGGGTTGCGGCTTTTTGCATCCATACGGAAGAGTTCGCCGCCCAGACGCTCGAATTCGGCTTCCAGCCTTCCGCCACGGCTGGCAAGCAGGGCGCGCCCGCCCGCCTCGACGATGGCCTCGGTCACCTCCAGCACGGTACGTTCCACCCCGCCCGCCGAAAGCTCGGGCGCGACCTGGAGGATCACCCTGTTCTTCATTTCTGGAAGTTCGCCCAACACGCGGCCCTGACTACTCGCTTGACAGGCGAGAGAGATGGCGGAAGGCAGCAGTCATGACAACGGAATATTTCACCTCCCCTCAGGGCCGCCGGCTCGCTTTCAACAAAATCCCGCCCCTCCACGGGCGGCCAACCTTCCTCTGGCTGTCGGGTTTCCGGTCCGACATGGCCGGCGGCAAGGCGCAGGCTGTCAGCAGCTGGGCCTGGGAAAACGGGAATGGCGCTGTTTTGTTTGACTATTCCGGCCATGGCGAATCAGAAGGCCGTTTCGAGGACGGAACAATTTCCAGCTGGCGGGAAGATGCACTGGCCGCCATAGACGCCCTTTCAGACGGCCCGCTCATTCTGGTCGGCTCCAGCATGGGCGGGTGGATGGCGCTGCTCGCCGCGCTTGCCCGGCCAAGCCGTGTGAAGGGTCTGGTACTCATCGCGCCGGCGCCGGACTTCACCGAAAAGCTGATGTGGGCGGGGCTCAGCCAGACCCAGCAGGAAGAGGTGATGACCCAGGGCCTGACGCTGCGCCCGTCAGACTATGGCACGCCCGACCCGATCACGAAGGCGCTGATCGAGGATGGCCGCCAGTGGCAGATCCTCGACGCGCCGATTGAATTCAATGGCCCGGTGCGCATCCTGCAGGGGATGCAAGACCCGGACGTGCCCTGGCCGCATGCGCTGCAGATCAATGAGCGGCTCACCTCGTCCGATGTCGTCCTTACCCTGATCAAGGACGGCGACCACCGCCTGTCACGGGAACAGGATGTGGCCCGGCTGCTGGCGGCGTGCGCGGATGTGGCGGCAAAGCTGACCGGCGCCTGAAGCGGCGCGTCTCAGGCTGCCGGGATTTCCGGGTTTTCCGGGTTCAGCATTTCGGCGGGCAGGATGATCCGCACCAGGGCGCCTTCGGGCGGATAGCCGATATCGGTGTGCCCGCCGACATTGGCGATCACGCGGCTCATCAGGGTTGACCCGAAGCCGCCTGCCCCGCGCGTTTCGGCCTCAAGGCGCGGGCCCCCTGTCTCGCGCCATTCAAACAGCAGGTTTTCTGCGCCGGTGCCGGTATCCCGTTCCATCTGCCAGGAAAGCAGCACCTTTCCGCCCGGCACGCTGAGCGCGCCATATTTGGCCGCGTTGGTGCCCAGCTCATGCAGGGTCAGCCCCATCACCACCAGGGTCTGCCCGCCGATGGGAATATGCGCCCCCGCTGCGCTCAGCCGCGGCGTACCGATGATCGAGAAGGGCTCGAGGGCCTGCTCGATGACGGAATGGAGCCCCACTTCTTCCCCGGCCCGGAAACCGCGCAGCAGCAGATTTGACCGGCCCAGCGCACTGACGCGTTCGCGCAGGCGGGCAGCGAGTTCCTGCGCGCTGGTGACGCCCCGCAGCGACAGGGAAATGATCGCATTCATGGTGGCAAAGATGTTCTTCAGCCGGTGGTCCAGTTCCTGCGCCATGGTTTCCTGCTGGTCGACCAGACGGCGCGTCTCTTCAAGAGCGCGGGCTTCGGCGCGGAAGGCATGCATCATCAGGGCGATCAGGGCCAGCTCTGTGGATACCACAAACACGTAGAGGCCCATGGCCAGCAAGGTGCCGGCCGAAAAGTCTGCTCCCACCGGCGGGATGAAGAAATACCAGGACGCAAATGCCGAGAGCAGCGCAACCAGAATTCCCTGGCGCACCCCGAAGACGAAGCCAGTGACAATCACCGCCGGGAAGAAGGTCAGGAAGGGAAATCCCGGCGGCAGATAGGGATCAAACCAGCTGCGCAGGCCGAAGGCCAACGCAAAGATGGCCAGGCTGGCCACATATGTGGCCAGGACAGCCGGGCGGGACAATCGCCCCTCGGCCGCGACGAAAGCTGGAAGAGACTGTAATTTCGAGCGCACCGGAACCGACTGACTTGGCCTGAAGAAAAGTCACGGTAATACAAGCACAACCATTGCGCAACTGGCTCGCATGCGCAACACGCGTCACGCGAGTGTTAGGGGATGGCTAATACGCCTTCAGTCCCGCAGCAGTTCATTCACGCCGGTTTTCGAGCGGGTCTGCGCGTCCACCGTCTTCACGATCACGGCGCAGGCGAGCGACGGGCCGCCCTTGGGATCGGGCAGCGTGCCAGGCACGACGACGGAGTAAGGCGGCACCTTGCCATAGATGATCTCGCCGGTGGCCCGGTAGACGATCTTGGTGGACTGGGTGATGAACACGCCCATGGCGAGGACGGAGCCCTCACCGACGACGACGCCTTCGACCACTTCCGAGCGGGCGCCGATGAAGCAGTTGTCTTCAATGATGGTGGGGTTGGCCTGCAGCGGCTCCAGCACGCCGCCGATGCCGGTGCCGGCGGAGATGTGGCAGTTAGCGCCAACCTGCGCGCAGGAGCCGACCGAGGCCCAGGTGTCGATCATCGTGCCTTCGCCGACATAGGCGCCGATATTCACGTAGGACGGCATCAGCACGGCATTCTTGGCCACATAGGCACCGCGGCGCACGGCCGATGGCGGCACGGCGCGGAAGCCGGCTTCCTGGAATTCCTTGGCGCCCCAGCCTTCAAACTTGGAAGGAACCTTGTCCCACCAAGCCCCGCCGCCGGGCACGCCGTCGATGACGCCATTGGCGTTGAGGCGGAAGGAGAGGAGCACGGCCTTCTTCAGCCATTGATGCACGGTCCAGCTGCCATCGGCTTCCTTCGTGGCGACGCGGGCCTCGCCGCTGTCGAGCAGGCTGATGGCGGCGTCGACCGCGTCGCGCACTTCGCCAGTGGTCGAGGTGGAGAGCGCGTCGCGCTTCTCCCAGGCAGCATCGATTACACGGGCAAGGGCGTCGGTCATGGCATCTCTCTTCAGCTTATTTCTTGGCAGTCAGGCTCGACACCGCCGTATCGAGGAAACCGGCGAGGTCGCCGGTGACATAATCGATGTGCCCGGGGCCGTCATCCCCGAAAGCGTCCCCTGCCCCGGCGGGACGGGCCTCGATGGGCTCGTGGCTCCAGTCCTTTTCCGAATGGACAAGCACGGTGGTGAAGCCAAGGGATTTAGCGGGCTTCAGATTGCGGGCAAGATCCTCGAAGAAGATTGCCCCTTCCGGCCGGACCTGATGGGCCTGGCAGAAGGTCTGATAGGCATCCAGATGGGGCTTGGGCCGGTAGGCGGCTTCCTCGATGCCGAAACTGTCATGGAAGAGGTGGGCGATACCCATCTTCTCGGTCACCCGTTCGGCATGGCGGCGCGAGCCATTGGTGTAGACGAACTTGCGGCCCGGCAGCGCGGCCAGCGCCGTGCGCAGGTTCGGCAGATCCGGCAGGGGCGACAGGTCGATCTCGTGGACATAGTGCAGGAATTCTGCCGGATCGAGCTTGTGAACCTGCATCAGCCCCGACAGCGTGGTGCCATACTGAGCGTAGTAGGATTTCTGCAGCTTGCGAGCGTCGGCGCGCTCAAGCTGAAGGTAGCGGGAGACGAAATCGGTCATCCGCGTGTCAATCTCGGCGAAGAGATCGCATTCGGCCGGATAGAGGGTGTTGTCGAGATCGAACACCCAGTCCTGAACATGGCCGAAACCGGTATCGCCCTTCCCGTCCCGGCCGCTCATTTCCGGGTGGCCTCGGTGAAGTCGCGGGCGAAGAATTCATACACGAGCTTGCGCTCGACCGGGGCGGGCGTGCGGGTGAAGAGGGCGGTGCGGTAGGCAGAGTCCTCGCAATCCTCGCGGCCGGAGATGGCAAACTTCGCCCGGCCGACGCAGAAAGCCTCATTGGCGTTGGCCAGCGTGCGCAGCTGGGCGCCGTCTTCCATCTCGGCATAGACGAAATGTTCCGAGCCCCGCAGCGGACGGTCGATCACGCGGGCGCAGCCGCCTGCCTCGATCCGCCACCAGCCACGGCTTTCCCAGCCTTCCGGGCTGCGCCGGGCAATGGCGCTCCAGATGCGGTTCTTGGTCCGGTTACAGAGGGTGAAGCCGACATTGCGGCCCCGCTCCTCGGCGGCCTGTTCGAGATAATCGATCAGGTCAGCGTCGGAGAGGTTTGCCGGCAGGCCGCGCAGCTTCAGGAAGTCGGCAATCGCGGCGCGTGTGCGCTGGCCGATGAAGCCGTCCACATTGCTGGAGACAACCCCGGCCTCGTCCAGCAGGCGCTGCAGCCCGGCATTGCGGGCAGCGTCTTCCGAATAGTTCTCGATCTCGGTGAAGAGGTTGGTCCAGCTGCCATCCCTTGTGATGTCGACCGGGCGGAAGCCCTGCGTTTCAAGCCCCATTGCCGCGCAGTCCGGCGGGCTTTCCAGCGAGAAGGCGCCGGTGGGGTCCACGCACAGATCCTTGCGCCCGCCCCATTCCCGCCCGCCGCCAAGATGGGCGGAGGAGGTGCGGCCATAGAGATAGTGCATGCCGGCTTTCAGCGGGCCGGCCAGCGCGATGCGGCAGGCGCCGGGGTGCAGCTTCGTCCAGCCTTCGACCGTGATGCCGCTGCCTTCCTCATGGCCGACGGCGGCCTCGATGACATAGCTGGTGCGATTGCACAGCTTCCAGCCTTCCCCTTCCTGCGCACCGGCAGGCAACAGCAGGACGACCAGCGAGGCGATCGCCAGAACTACAATTCTAAGAAACCAGCGTTCCAGCGCCATGTTCGGTGAACAGCTCCATGAGCAGGGCATGCGGCGCACGCCCATCCAGAATAACCGCCGCCCCGACACCATGATTTACGGATTGCGCCGCTGTTTCAAGCTTCGGAATCATACCGCCTACAGCTGTGCCGTCCTTGATCAGCGCGCCGACCTCTGCCGCCGGGATTTCGCGGATCAGCTGTTTCTGCTTGTCGAGCACGCCGGCAACGTCCGTCATCAGAATGAGGCGGCTGGCTTTCAGGGCCGAGGCGAGCGCGCCGGCAGCGGTATCTGCGTTGACATTGTAGCGCGCGCCATCTGCGCCCACGCCGACCGGAGCCACCACGGGGATCAGCGCCGCATCGGCCTGCAGCAGCGCGTTGAGCACGCTGGTATCGACTTCGCTGGGCTCTCCCACGAAGCCCAGATCGACGATCTGTTCGATATGGCTGTCAGGATCGCGCGTGGTGCGCGTGGCCTTCTCCGCCCGCAGAAGGTTTCCGTCAGCGCCGGAGAGGCCCACAGCCTTGCCGCCTGACTGGTTGATGGCGCGGACGATGGATTTGTTGATCGGGCCGGAGAGCACCATCTCGACAACTTCCATCGTCGCCTCATCGGTGACGCGCAGGCCATCCTTGAATTCCGAAACGATGCCGAGCTTGTCGAGCAGCTTGCCGATCTGCGGGCCGCCGCCATGCACGATGACCGGGTGGATACCCAGGGCCTTCAGCAGCACCACATCGCGCGCAAAGCTCAGCGCGAGGCTGGCATCGCCCATCGCATGGCCACCGTATTTCACCACGATGGTCTGGCCGGCATAGCGCTGGATATAGGGCAGAGCCTCGGAGAGGGTGCGGGCGGTGAACTGGGCGTCGGAATGGGTCGTCATGGGCGGGGCTAATAGCCCGGTTTTCTGCAGGACGAAACGAATATTCTGTGGCGGCTGCAGCGGCCGCAGTGCGGGCCCTTACGAGGAACGGCCAGCTCTGTTGCTCGCCTCAACCGGGACAGGCAGAAGCTCGCCCGCCTCATTGTTCTGACGCAGGCGCGCCAGCGCAGCCAGCTCACTCTGGATACGCTGCAATTCCAGCTCACGCCCAGCCTTCTGAGTGCGCCGATAGAACAATACCCCGACCAGAACAGCGATCAGAACGAGCGGACCAACCAGCATGCAAACTCCCCTTTGCGCGCGGAATGAGCCCCTTAAGAACGATCCTGAATCCCGCGTCAAGTGTGGTTGAATATTACAGTCCGGAAAGGTGAAAAACGCCTGTTACATTTGCAAATGCATGAAGACACTGTTCGGGTCTTCAGCATAGTCACCGAAAGGTCCGGTGCAGGTGAAACCATAGCTTTCATACAGGCGCCGGGCCGGGATAAAGGCATCCATCGAACCGGTTTCGAGCCAGAGCCCGGTATAGCCCCGCGCCCTGGCAACGCCGAGAATATGTTCCAGCATTCTCCGGCCGAGGCCCCTGCCCCGCAGATGGGCGCGTGTGTGCATCGACTTGATCTCGCCCCCGCCATTGCCGAGATCCTTGAGGGCGCCGCAGCCAATGAGCGCGCCGTCTTCCCACATCGACCACACACTGACCGACGGATGGCGCAGGCCATCAATCGGCAGGAAGTGGCAGCTCCCGGGCGGCGAGGAGGCCAGCATGGTCTGGGCATGGGTGGCGATCAGATCGGCCATCTCGGCGCTGGTAAGATCGTCCGGGCGGATGTCGATGGTCATGGAAAAGGCCTTGCCGGTGAATGGTCCGGCAGAACCGCTAACCGAGCGCGGCGAGGCCTGCAATCTCTGCCCGGAGTTCGGGAATGCCAAAGCCCTTCTCTGCCGAAGTCATGCGCACGACGGGGTGGGCCGCGCCGCGTTTCTTCAGCTTCTCGGTGATCTTGGCGACGGTCTTCTCGACCTCTGCCTTCGGCACCTTGTCGACCTTGGTGAGGACGACCTGATAGGTGACGGCCGCCCCGTCCATCAGGTTCATCACCTCTTCATCCGTATCCATCAGGCCGCCGCGCCGGGCATCGACCAGCAGGAACACCCGCCGCAGGCTGGGCCGGCCGCGCAGATAGGACTTGATCAGCTTGGTCCAGGCCGCCGTCTGCGTCTTCGACACCTTGGCATAGCCAAAGCCCGGAAGGTCAACGAGGTAGAGCTTCCCCTCCCCGCCAATGTCGAAATAGTTGAGTTCGCGGGTGCGTCCCGGTTCTGCCGAGGAACGGGCCAGCTTGGCCCGGCCGGTGAGGGCGTTGATCAGGCTGGACTTGCCGACATTCGAGCGCCCGGCAAAGCAGACTTCCGCCCGGTCTGCCGGTGGCAGGCCCGACAGGCTTGCCACGCCCAGCACGAAGTCGGCCGGCCCCGCAAACAGCAGGCGGCCAGCCTCCAGGGCTTCCTCTGAGAATTCCGGGGCAGTGTCCAAGATCTATTCCGCCTGCGCCTTCTTGAGGCCGAGCCGTGTGGCAACGAACTTGCCGAGTTCGGTCTCCACCCCGTTCATCCGCATGATGATGTATTGCTGGATGAAGGTCAGCACGTTCGACCACACCCAGTACATCACGAGGCCCGCCGCAAAGCCGCCGAAGACAAACATGAACACGATCGGCATGGCCATGATGATGCGCGCCTGCATCTTGTCCGGCGGCGGCGGGGAGAGCGACTGAAGCGCCGCCATCGTCGCGCCGTAGAGGATCGGCAGGATACCGATGCCGATGATGATGCCGATGATCGGGATGCTCTTCACGTCAGCGCCGGACCAGAACGGGATCAGGCCGAAGAGGTTGCCGATGGCGGTCGGATCGGGCGCGGACAGATCCTTCAGGAACCAGAACGACTCATGGCGCATTTCCAGCGACACATAGAGCGTCTTGTAGAGCGCGTAGAAGATCGGGATGGTGAAGAGGATGGGCAGACAGCCGCCGATGGGGTTGGCCCCTTCCTCCTTGTAGAGCTTCATCAGCTCCTGCTGCTTGCGCTGGGGATCGGCCGCGAAGCGCTCATTCAGCTGCTTCATCGGCTCCTGCAGCTTCTTCAGCTTGGCCATGGATTTGAAGCTCGCATTGTAGAGCGGCACCAGCGGCAGCTTCACCAGAACGGTAAAGGCCAGGATCGACCAGCCGAATGAGCCGAGATGGCCGTTCAGCCAGTGCAGCACATAGAAGAAGGGCTTGGTCAGGAAGTAGGCCCAGCCCCAGTCGATGGCGTCGACAAAGCGCGGCAGGCCGGATTTCTCATAGCCCTGCAGCACTTCAAACTGCTTGGCGCCGGCAAAGACACGGTTCTCGACCGTGAGGCTGGCGCCGGGCGCAATCTGCACCGGTTCGGCCTCGGTGCGCACTTCCAGCGGGCCGCCACGGGCAAGGCTGGCGCGGTTGACGCTGGCCGTGAACGGACGAACCTGTTCGGGCACCAGCGCGCCCATCCAGTACATGTCGGTCAGGCCCCACCAGCCGCCCTGGTCAGAGAAGAAGGTGCCATCCTTGGATTCGCCGCTGATCTTCTTGGACTGGTAAAGAGGCTTGTATTTCTGCAGGCGCAGGTCGCCCTCAACCACGCCCATCAGGCCAAGATGGGCCGGGCCGCCGCTGGTGGCAGAAGCCGGGTCGGTGATCTCGAGGAAGCGTTTCCAGTCGCCATGGCGCTCCAGCGAGCCGATGGCGCGAACCGTGCGCGCCGCGCCGGACGTATTGGTCAGCGTATCGCGGAAGGTGAACATGTAATTGGCGTCGATCGAGATTTCCCGGTCGATGGTCATGCCTTCGGTTTCAAGGCGCAGGGTGACCGGCGAGGCGGTCGTCAGCGTGCTGCCGCCCACCTGGGTCCAGGCAGAATTGCGCCCGGCCACCAGCGTGTTGCCGTCTGCCCAGTAATAGGTGGCGAAATAGCCCGCTTCGGCGGCTTCAGGACGCAGGAGGCGGATTTCCTCCACCCGGTCGACCGTGGTGTAGAACTGCTTGAGGCTGAGATCGTCGATGCGCGCGCCGGCCAGACGGATCGTTCCGTCAACGGCGTCAGCGTTGAACTTAACCCGCTCCCCTTCAGACAGGGCAGCTTCCAGCGGCTTGGGCCCCAGAACCTCGGCAACTCCGGTATCGGCGCTTGGCACCTGCGTGGCAGCGGCAAGGGCAGCCTGCTCGGCCTCATACCGCTTCTGGGCCGGCTCCATGACGAAATACTGGTACAGGAAAACGAACGCGATCATCGCCGCCATGGCGATCAGGAAGTTGCGTTGTTCTTGAGGTTCCATATCGGGTGTCCGCGGGGGCTGAGAGCGTGCCGGTCCGGCAGGCGCGGTGGCGTTTCGGGGATCAGGTGCGGGCGAGGCTTATCAGCGCGCTTTCCATATCGTCAAGCAAACGTGCCCAGCCGGTATCAAGTGTCGCTTCCCGCGCAATGAACACATAGTCCCATCCGGGGCGGCCATGCTGGGCCAGAAGGCGGCGGGCAGCTTCGCGCAGGCGGCGCTTGGCGCGGTTGCGCTCGACAGCGCCGCCAACCTTTTTCGTCGCCGTATAGCCCTCCCCGACATGCTCGCCGGGTTCATCACCGGGCCGGGCGCGCGCCTGAACCACCAGCGTCTTGCGCCGCTCGGTCACCCCGTCGCGGACATAGGTGAACTCGCGGCGGCGGCGAAGCCGGCGCAGTTCTGGCATGGGGGAGAGATCGGGCGACATTGCCACAACGCCGGAAACCCGGCGCAGGGAAGCTCCGTCAGGCCGTCAGCGTCTTGCGGCCCTTGGCGCGGCGGCGCGCCAGAACCTTACGGCCGTTCTTCGTGGCCATACGCTCGCGGAAACCATGCGTGCGCTTACGGCGAAGGTTGCTCGGCTGGAATGTACGTTTCATCGGTCTGCCCTGACGGCTTGAATTCTGGAAAGCGCGGCCAATACAGGCCGGGCGGGTGAAGGTCAAGCGGGGCCTGCGGGAATTCCCGCTCCCCCGGCTGACAGATTGCAGCTCTACTGCCTGAGCCCGGTTTACACTTTCCTGCCACACACGGCGTTATCTGTAACGCAGCATCTGAAGGCAGAGGGGTATCGATGATCCGTTTTGGCGCGTTTCTGCTGGGATTGATGGGGTGTGTGGCGGGCTTCGCCCAGGCGCAGAGCGCCGGAGAGGCCCCGGTCCCGGCTGCCATTGGCACGCCCCCTGCCAGCCAGCCGCTGGATTTCGACCGGCTGGACGAAAGGCTGACCCGGCTTTCCCGCGAGGATGACATGGTCGGGCTGGCCGTGGCGGTGATCGAAAACGGCGAGATCACCTTCGCGCGCGGCTATGGCGTCACCGCCTATGGCGAAGCCCCGGTCACCCGCAACACCGTCTTCCGCTGGGCCTCGCTGTCAAAAGGCGTCGCCAGCAGCCTCACAGCAAAGCTCGCCAATGAGGGCCGGTTTGCGCTGGACGATACCCTCGCCTCGTTCAAGACCAGCCTGCGCCTGCCCGGCAAGGGCGAAGAGGCGGCCACTCTGGAAGACCTGCTGGCCCACCGGGTCGGCGTTGTTTCCAATGCTTATGACACGATGCTGGAAGATGGCCGCAACCCGGCCGACATCCGCCGCAGCCTTGCGGGCCTCAAGGTCGTCTGCCCGATCCGCGATTGCCACTCCTATCAGAATGTCGCCTTCGACGCGGTGACCGAGATCGTCGAGGCCACCACCGGCATGTCCTATGGCGCGGCGGTGGATGCGACCCTCTTCAAGCCCCTGCAGATGACCACCGCCAGCACCGGCCGCGCCGGGCTGGTCGGCTCTGCCTCCTGGGCCAAGCCCTATGAAATGAAGCGCGGCGCGCCCCAGCCCGTGCGCCAGACAGTGAAAGAGCCCTACTACCGGGTGCCTGCTGCCGGCGGCGTCAATGGCTCGATCCTCGACCTGGCCCAGTTTGCCCGCGCCCAGATGGGCCTGGCGCCCGATGTGCTGACGCCCGAAACGCTGGTCACGCTGCACACCCCCCGCGTCTATACCCCGCGCGAGCAGTCCCGCCTTGGCAACCAGTATGAAAACCGGATGCGCGACGCCCGCTACGGCCTTGGCTGGCGCACCTACAAATACGACATCACCGGCGCCCGCGTAGTGGGCCATCGCGGCGCGGTGGAGGGGTATCGTTCGCTGATGCTGTTTGACCCCGAACTTGATTCCGGCGTGGTGGTGCTCTGGAACTCCAACTCCCGCCGCCCGGTCGGCATCGAGCTGGAAGTGATGGACATGATCTATGGCCTGCCCCCGCATGACTGGATGCGGATCGACCCGCCCGCCTTCGGGGCCGCGAAATAGCCCCCGTTTCCCTGACGGCGCTTTTGGCCTAAGTCTCCGGCCGTGAGCGAGCCTGACCTGTCCCCGGACCAAGCCCCGCAGCGCCGCGCCCGGCGCCTGACGGAGAGCCTTGCTGCGCGCCTGTTCGCGCTGACTCTGGGGGCAATCCTGCTGACCGAGGCGCTGGTCTTCATCCCCACGGCGGGCAATGTGCGCACGCAATGGCTGACCGAACGCGCCCAGGCCGCCCGTATCGCCGCCCTTGCCCTTGAAGCGGCGCCGATGCGCGAAGTGTCTGAAGAACTCTCCAGCAGCCTGCTGCAGAAGGCCGAGGTTCTGGCCGTCACCGAGGTGGAAGACGGCATGCGCTTCCAGCTGCTCGCCCCGGCCATGGAGATCGAAGAAGCTCCCACCCGTATCGTGGACCTGCGCGCGGGCGGCATGATGGGCCGAGGCGCCGCGGCGCTGGGGGAATATTTCGCGCCCGAGGGCGAAATGCTGGTCATCCTGGCCGAAGGCTCCGAAACCGGGCGCGTCATCGAGGTCGTGGTGCCCCAGGCGCCGCTGAAGAAAACGATGGTCGAACTTGCCTGGCGGGTGACCGGCTTCTCGCTGATCATCGCGCTGGTGGCGGCGGCGGTGATCTACCTTGTGCTCAACGCTGTCGTCGTCGGCCCGATAAGGCGGGTGACCGTCAGCGTGGAACAGTTCAGCCGCGATCCCGGCAGCTGGACCCGGCGCCTCTCCCCCACCCGGCGCCGCGACGAGATCGGCCGTGCCCAGAACGCCCTGGCCGGCATGGAAGAAGTCGTCGCCGACTCCTTCCGCCAGCGCGCCCACCTGGCCGAGCTTGGCAGCGCGGTGGCCAAGATCAACCATGACCTGCGCAATTCGCTCGCCTCCGCCCAGCTTGTTTCCGATGGCCTTGCCGCCTCGGAAGACCCCCGCGTGCAGCGCGCGGCCCCGCGCCTCAAGCGGGCGCTGGAACGCGCCATTGAACTGGCCACCGCCACCCTCGACTATGGCAAGGCCGCGCCGCGCGCGCCGGTGATGCAGACCGCGCGCCTGCTGAGCGTGTTGCAGGGGGCTGCCGAAGAGGCGCTGGTGGAAAACGGCTTGAAAACGCGGATCGATGTGCCCGAAACCCTGGTCATCCGCTCGGACGCCGACCATCTTCACCGCATCGCGGCCAACCTCATCCGCAATGCCGCCGAGGCGATGCGGCAGGTCAGCACCCCTGATCCGGAAATCTGGATACGGATCGAAACCGGCGCGCTGATGTTTGCCGATAATGGCCCCGGCGTGCCGGAAAAGACGCAGGAAAATCTCTTCCGCCCCTTCTCCGGCTCCGGCCGGGTGGGCGGCACGGGGCTGGGCCTCGTCATCGCTCATGAGCTGGCGCAGGCCCTGGGCGGCAACCTCACGCTCGCCTCAACCGGCCCGGAAGGCACCGTCTTCCGCCTCGTCCTGCCAGGCCTTGAGGCATGAGTGCCTACGCCCCGGCGCCCGCGCCGGTTTCCTATATCTACCGCGACGAATACCTGATCCTGATCGACAAGCCATCCGGCCTTCTCTCCGTGCCCGGACGGGGCGCTGAGAAAGCCGACTGCGCCATTGCCCGCGTGCAGGCAGAGTTTCCAGATGCCCTCACCGTCCACCGGCTGGACATGGCCACCAGCGGACTTCTGTTAGTGGCGCGCGGCAAGGAGATGCAGCGCGCCCTCTCCGGCCTCTTCGAACGCGGCGAGGTGGAGAAATCCTATCTCGCCGATGTGTGGGGCGCGCCTGCGCCCGCGAGCGGCGAGATTGACCTGCCGCTTATTACCGACTGGCCAAACCGGCCCTTGCAGAAGGTTGATCACGACATCGGCAAGCCGAGCAGGACGCTCTATGAAACGCTTGCCGTTTCGGGGGGCAATGCCCGGCTGAAGCTGACCCCGCTGACGGGGCGCTCGCATCAGCTGCGGGTGCATCTGGCGGCGATCGGCCATCCGATCCTGGGAGATGAGTTTTATGCAGCGGGCGACGCGCTGGCGGCGCGGGAGCGTCTGGCGCTGCACGCGGCGCGGCTCGCGTTCACCCATCCGGCAACGGGTGAACGGATGGCGTTTGAAGCGCCCTGCCCGTTCTGAGGCTGCAGGCAAGAGAACCAGTGTCATCCTCCTTGTCATCCCGGCGAAAGCCGGGAAACAGAAAAACCAACGCAGAGTAAGCCCTCCCCTGGGGGCCGGCTTTCGCCGGGATGACAGGACGGGGGGATGAGTTTTGTAAAATGTATCGAGGGCGGTTGACCCGCTTGCCCCACTCATATATTGAATAACGATAAGAACCTGAGGAGCCGCCCATGCATGCTGAACTCGTTCGCGTTGCGTTGCACGAAGTCGACATCAAGATCGTTTCGGGGGATCGGATGCATGTGCTGCAATGGCGGCGCAACCTGCTCTGGGATGAAGTCCTGCTCGATGGCAAGCGCCAGGCGGCCAGCCATGGCCTCTGGGGCCGGGAAAAAGTCTATGGCCTCGTCTTCGGGCGCGATCTGGAAGGGCGCGGCGGCGAGCAGGTGATGCTGATCCTCGATCCGGCCCAATCCTACGATTTCAGCCATGTGGGCGAGCGCATCCGCGGTGTGCGCCTGGAAGGCAAGGATGGCGCGCTCGTCTCCTATGGCTCGCTGGAGGCCAACGCCCTGAAAAAGCCCGCCACCTTCTCCGACTGGATGAAGAAATCCATGGGCATGGACTGGGGCGAGGAAACCACCCGCCGCCCGAACTGATCCTCCGCCTGCGGCCTAATTCTCTTCGGCGATCCGCACGAGATTTGCGTCCATCTCTCCGATGATGGAGGGCGCCTCGGCCGGCCGGTCATTGGCATAGACGGCAAAGATCAGCGTCTGGCCGCTGCGCGCGGTCATGTAGCCCGAGAGCGCGTTGACGCCGTGGAGCGAGCCGGTCTTGGCGAAGATTTTCCCCTCAAGCGAGGTGCCCTTGAAGCGGCGGGCCAGCGTGCCGCTTTCTCCGCCCACGGGCATCATCGCGCGCCAGTCATTCCCCCAGGACTGGGCAGCCGCCCAGCGCAGGAAGGCCGCCATGCCGCGCGGGGTGACACGGTTATAGGTGGAAAGGCCCGAGCCATCGAAGAGTTCGGCTTCGACCGGCGTGAGCCCGGCTTCGGCTACCAGCGCGGTGAGGATTTCGGGGCCGCCTTCGGGGGAAAGCTCGCCCCGCGCCAGCGCGATGCGGCGCAGCAGCAGCTCGGCGTGCAGGTTCTGGCTGTTGACGAGGATGCGCCGGATGCTGTCAGCCACGGGCGCAGGCGTGAGGCGGGCAATGAGGGTGGGCGGCGGCGCATCTGCGGCGGGTTCATGGCGCGCGCGCATCAGCCCTTCCACGGTCACGCCGCGTTCGCTCAGAAGCACGATCAGGCGCAGCGCCGCCGATTCCGCCGGATCGCGGACAGCCACGGCATAGGTGCGCGGGGCGGCGTCTGCCGGGATGTAGCCGGCGAGCCTGAGTATCTCCAGGCCCGGCACGCGCTGCAGGCGCAGGGAGGGCTCGCTGCCTGCCGGGGCTGTGATGAGGTCGTTGTCCACGAGGAGCAGGTCGTCACCCGGCGCCCAGCGGTAGGTTGCCGGGTCTCCGGGCGCGGCGCCCGGCGAGACGATGAGGCCCAGCGTGTTCTCGTTGACGGTCAGGGCAGAAACCGGCGCGGTGTAGTACCAGACGAAATTGTTCCAGCTCCACCCCTGCCCCCAGGGCGCGGCCGGCAGCAGCGTGTCGTCGCCGATCACATCATGCACGCGCGTGATGCCCGCAGCGACAGCGGCGTCAGCCAGCTGATGCAGGCAGTTATTCACGCAAGCCGCGCTGTCCATCAGGCCGGGATCGCCTGCGCCCATCAGCACAAGATCAGGCGCCTCGCCTTGCCCGCGCGGCGCCAGCCAGAGCGATGTGCCCGCCTCTGGATCAGGCACATCCAGCCCGGAGAGATAGTGAAAGGCGGCCGCCGAAGTGAACACCTTGGTGTTGGAAGCGGGAATGAAGCGCTCATCGGCATTGAGGGAAAACACCTCCCGCCCATCCAGCGTCATGACAATCGCGCCCCAGCGCACGCCGGCCACTTCCGTCTCGGCAAAGGGCGCCGGCCGGGGCGGCTCAGCCGGTGTCGTGGTACAGGCCGAAAGCCCGAACAGCGCGGCGCCCAGGGCGGCCTTCAGGAAGCGGGGCAAGATCATCCGTAACCGTCCTTTTTTGTCTCTAGAGGCGCTTCTTGGTGCGCCCCTCATGCGCGCGGGCATTGGCGGGGTCATCGGGCCAGTCATGCTTGGGATAGCGCCCGCGCATGTCCTTGGCCATGTCCTTGTAGCCTGCGCCCCAGAAGCGGGCGAGATCCTGCGTCGCCGCCGCCGGCTTCATGCCGGGCGAGAGCAGCTCCACCGTCACCGGCACGCGGCCCGCCGCAATCTTCGGATGCTCGGTGAGGCCGTAGAAAGCCTGCGCCCGCGCAGACACCAGCGGCGCGCGCGGGTCCAGCCAATCCACCCGCGCGCTCTGGCCGGACGGCAGTTCCAGGCTCAGCGGGGCATGATTTCGCAGGGCTTCCTGCAGCGGCCAGTCCAGCGACTGGACCAGCGCCTCGCGCACATCATGGGCTTCGGGCAGCTGCGCGCCGCGCCGTTTGAGGGCCGGCTTCAGCCAGTCTGGCGCGGTTGCAACGAGGCCTTCAACCGTGAGGCCCGGCGCCTCGATAAGCCCGGCCTCGGCGAGGATGCGCAGACGGCTCAGCGTCTCTTCGACCACCTCGCCCGCCCCGATGGCGGCGAACCCGTCGGCTTCAATCGCCGCCAGCATCGCGGTGGCCGCCGCCTCTGCAGAAGGCTTGGGCAGCGGCGCTTCAGAAAGCACAATCGCGCCCAGCGCCTTTACGCGGCGCGCGGTAAACCTGCCCGTCTTCGGATCGAAGGCGGCCCGCTCCTCGGTCACCGCCTTCTGGCTGGCCAGCGCTTCGGCTTCGCTCAGCGCCAAGCCCAGCAGGATGCGCGGCTCTTTGGCAGCCCCGCCAAGGTCTGCCACGATCAGCCAGTCCGATTTCGCCAGAAGATCAGAGGGCTGAACAGCCGCTGCCCGGCCCGAGGCCATCAGATAGCTGCCTGCGCTGCCCGGCCGCCGCCGCGCCACCTGATCGGGCCAGGCCCGCGCCAGCAGCTTTGCCAGATCCCCGCCCGGCGCCGCGCCCCCGCCCCAGCTTTTTGCCTGCTGCTTCAGAGACCGCGCCCGCGGGCTGCCATCGGCGCGGAAGCGCTGCAGGCGCTGGCTGAGGTCGCTGCTGTCCCCGCCCATGCCGCGCTCGCCCATCATGGCAGCAATCTCGGCGGCGAGCGCCTTCTCCGCAGGCCCCGGCGCTGAGGCTACAAGCGCGGCAAGGCGCGGCGGCAACGGCATGCGGGCCATTTCCCTGCCCTTGGCGGTCAGCGCGCCGTCCCCGTCCAGCGCGCCCAGCGCCGTCAGCAGCGCGCGCGCGCCTTTCAGCTTGCCCGGCGGCGGCGGGTCCATCCAGGTCAGCGCGCCTGCGTCCTGCGTGCCCCATTCAGCCAAGGTGAGCGCGAGCCCGGAAAGATCCGTCACCAGAATTTCCGGCGTCGGCGCCGCCATCAGGCCGCGTGTGGCCGCTTCATCCCAGAGACGGTAGCAGACCCCCGGCGCTGTCCGCCCGGCCCGGCCCCGGCGCTGGTCTGCCGAAGCGCGGGAGGCGCGTACGGTGGTGAGCCGGCTACCCAATCCGCCGAGGTCTTCTTCGGCCACCCGCGAGAGACCGGAATCGATCACGATCCGTACGCCCTCAATCGTCAGCGCGCTTTCGGCAATGTCGGTTGCCAGCACGATCTTGCGCTTGCCGGGCGGGGCGGGCGAAACCGCCGCGTCCTGTTCCCCCGGCGACAGCGCGCCATAAAGCGGCGCAAGGATCACGTCCGGCCCCAGACCGGCGAGCGCCTCTGCCGTCCGGTTGATCTCCCGCGCGCCCGGCAGGAAAGCGAGCACCGAGCCTTCCTCCTCCCGCAAGGCCTGGCGGATCACCTTCGGCATCCGGTCTTCGATGCGCTCGTCGGATTTGCCGAGATAGCGCGTCTCCACCGGATACATCCGCCCCTCGCTCTCGATCACCGGCGCATCGATGGCGCGGGCCACGGCGGCGGTGTCGAGCGTGGCGGACATGATCAGCAAACGGAGATCCTCGCGCAGCACCGACTGCACCTCCAGCGCCAGTGCCAGGCCGAGATCGGCGTTCAGCCGCCGCTCATGGAATTCATCGAACAGCACGGCGCCAATGCCGGAAAGTTCCTGATCGGCCAGGATGCGCCGCGTGAACAGGCCATCGGTGATCACCTCGATCCGCGTCTCCTTCGACACCTTCCGGTCCACCCGCGTCGTCAGGCCGATGGTCTGGCCCACCCGCTCGCCCAGCGACGCCGCCATCCGCTCGGCCGCCATGCGCGCGGCCACCCGGCGCGGCTCCAGCAGGAGGATGCGCCCCTCGATCACCCCCGGATCGCCCAGCAGGCCCGCCAGCGCCAGCGGCACGCGCGTCGTCTTGCCCGCGCCGGGCGGGGCGGCCAGCACAAGGCGCGGTCCGGTGGCCAATGCGCGGAGAATATCCGGCATCACTTCATCAATCGGCAGGGCGTCGGCATGCTTCATCTGCCCGCTGATAGGGCGCCCCCTGCCCTGATGGCAAGCGCCCGCGTCCCTGCTGCAGTTCCGGCAGTTGCCATCGCCGCCACCGCCCCCTACCGTCGCGGCGGGTTCTAACTGGGAGTTGCGTATGAAGGGCTGGTTCGCCATTGATCTCTGGAAGCGGGTGCTGGTCGGCCTCGTTTTGGGCACGCTGATCGGCCTTGCCCTGCGCTACGGCCTCGGGCCAGAGCGCGCCGGAGAGTTCGTCACCACCTGGTTCAAACCTGTGGGTGACGCCTTCATCAACCTCATCCGCATGCTGGTCGTGCCGCTGATCTTCGTCACGCTGGTCTCCGGCGTCCTGGCGATGGGCGACCCCAAACGCCTCGGCAGTCTCGGCGGCCGCGCCCTGGCCCTTTATATGGGCACCACCATGGTCGCCATCTGCTTTGGCCTGCTGATGGGCACGCTGGTCCAGCCGGGCGCGGGCTTTGACACCTCCATCGCCTCGGCCGCAGACATCGAGGAAACCCGCTCGCGCCTTGCGGTCAACGCGCCCGCCGGCAGTGTCGGCGAACAACTCGTGCGGACCCTGCTCTCCATCATTCCGTCAAACCCGGTGGACGCCTTCGCGCGCGGCGACGTGCTGCAGATCATCTTCTTCGCCATCCTGCTCGGCGTCGGCATCATGATGACCGGCGAAATGGGCAAGCCGCTGGAGAAGCTGTTCAACTCCGGCGCCGAAGCGATGATGAAGCTGACGCTGATCGTGATGGAAACGGCCCCCTTCGGCGTGCTCGCCCTGATGGCCTGGGTGATGGGCGACCGGGGCCTCAGCGTGCTCACCGTGCTCGGCAAGATGACACTGGCCCACTATACCGCCTGTATCCTGCACATGGTCTTCACCTACGGCTTCATCGTGAAGGGCGTTCTGCGCCTGCCGCTGATCCCCTTCTTCCGCGGCGTGTTTGACGCGCAGATGGTGGCCTTCTCCACCTCGTCTTCCAACGCCACCCTGCCGATGAGCATTTCCTGCGCCACCAAGAATCTCGGCATCGGCAAGCCGGTGGCCTCCTCGGTCCTGCCGCTCGGCGCCACGATCAACATGGACGGCACCGCGCTCTATCAGGGCCTCATCGCCCTCTTTGCCGTGCAGGCGCTCGGCATCCCGATTGATCCGGGCATGTATGTGACCATCATCATCATGTCGACGCTGGTATCGATCGGCACGGCCGGCGTGCCCTCGGTCAGCCTGCTGCTGGCCACCACCACGCTCAGCATCGTCGGCGCCAGCCCCGATCAGATCGTCCTTATCATCGCCGTATTGTTCCCGTTCGACCGTATCCTCGACATGATGCGCACCGTCACCAACATCACCGGCGACCTCGCCGTCTCCACCGCCGTCGCCAAATGGGAAGGCGACCTCGACGAGGAAGTGTTCCGCGCGAGAGATCCAGTCTGACGCCAGCCGCCTCCGTTTCACAAGAAACCCGGCCCCTGATGCGGGCCGGGTTTTTTATTGCGCCAAGCGCAATCTGGAGGTTTAAGGAGAAAATTTTTAAACCTTTGGGGAGATCCAAATGCAGCGCCGGACAACGCACTTCATTGCCATCCTTGGATTGGCCGCACTCACATCGCCAGCGTACGCGGCGCCTGAGACCGAGGCACTGGAACGCGCCCGAAAAGCAGTGGAAATGCCCATCGCCGCCATTTATTCCGGCTATTCCGATGTCGGAGCTTATACCTGCTCTTATGACGGCCCGCTCATCCACTATAACGGCGGCACAACGCTTCAGCTTGTAAACTGCCTGATCGCGGCGCCGGAAAGCGCAGCCAGGCTGGTCATCACATCCGCCGGCGGAAATGTGGACTGGGCGATTTTTGCGGCGAATGTAGTCAAGCGGCGAAATCTAGAAGTCGAAGTGGTCGGCTTGTGCGCCTCCTCCTGTGCCAACTATCTGGTGCCCGTCGCGCGCCGTTTTGTGGCCGACCGGTATGCCGCCATTCTCGTGCATGGCGCGCCGATGCCCCCAGATCGTGAGCGTCTCGTGGAAGCCTTCAAACGCTCGGGTTATTCTGAAGACTCGCCGAACTTCGAAAGCTCATTACAGAACAATATGAAGAGCGATGAGCAGACATACATGCTCCACAATAACTTCGTGCGCGAATTCAATGTGGGGAGTGGCTACTATCTTCTGGAAGATGTCGCTGCAGGGCGCCGCGCACTGGGACAGGAAAATCCGAGCGGTATGATCCGCGTTGACCCGGCCACCCTGAAGGCCTGCATGCCCGGTCTCGATGCGGTCGTTGAAGAGGCAGATGTCGAGGCGCTAGGCACCCTGCTGCCTGGCTACAATATGGGATCCATCGCGGATATCCGAGGCGAGAACGCTTCCTGTTCCAAATGATCCCTACACCCATGAAAAGTCCGGCCGTCTTTCGAGGGCCGGGCTTTCTATTTGAACCGGGTGACCTAACTCAGTGCGCGGTCGGTTGCGGCTCGAAGCTCGTCTGGCTCGGCGGCAGCGACGCCGTTACCGGCGCCTGCGAGGGCAGCCAGCAGGTCACTTCAAGCCCGCCGCCCTCCACCGATTTCATGCCGACCGTGCCGCCATGCAGGTGGATGAAATGCTTCACCAGGGCGAGGCCGAGACCCGCGCCGCGCTGGTCGCCGGAGACGAAGCTGTCAAAGCTCGTCGCGCGCTTGTCGGCCTCAAGGCCGGAGCCATTGTCCCGCACGCTGAGCGTAATCATCTCGCCCATGCGCTGGGCTGCCACCACGATCTCTCCGCCCGGCTCGGTAAAGCGCAGCGAGTTGGAGATGAGGTTGAACAATACCTGCTTGATCCGGCGCTCGTCGCCCCGCATCTGGCCGAGGCGCCCGGTAATCTCGGCGCGCACCGAAACTTCGGTATCCTCCGCCTTCGACACAACCAGTTCCACGCTCTGATGGATCACCTCTTCCAGATCCATCTCGCTGAGTTCCAGATCCAGCCGCCCGGCCTCGATCAGCGCGAGGTCGAGAATGTTCTCGATCAGCTTGTTGAGATGATCGGACGCCGAGAGGATCGCGCGCACATGGTCGGTCTGGCGCTCCGTCAGCGGACCATTGCGCTGGGTCTCCAGAAGCTCGGCATAGCCGAAGATCGTCGTCAGCGGCGAGCGCAGCTGATAGCTCACATTGCGCACGAACTCGGTCTTGAGGCGATCTGCCGCCTCGAACGCTTCGGCCCGGTCGCGCAGCGCCGATTCCACCCGCCGCGTGGCGGTCACATCGGCAAAGGCGATCATCGTGTTTCCATCCGGCAGCGGATGGGTCAGGTAAGTCAGCAACGAGCCATCCGAGCGGCGCATCTCGCCGGTGGTGGACTGGCGGGCCGAGGGGTCGGTGATGTGAACCTTGATGCCTTCCCAGATATCCATGTCATGGAACAGCGGCACACAGCCCCGGATCACATCATCATAGTCAGGCTTGTCCTTGAGGCGGTCGGACGGAATGTCCCACACCCGCTCGAAAGCGCGGTTGTGCAGCTTCAGCCGCCCGTCTGATCCGAACACGGCAACCGCCTCGTGCAGATTGTCGAGCGTCGAGGACTGGGTCTTGATCAGCGCGTTGAAGCGCGTCTGCAGCGAGAGATGGTCGGTGATGTCCTTGAACAGCACCAGCAGCCCGCCCATCGGATGGCGCTGGCGCGTCACAGACAGCGTGCGGTTGTCGGGCAGCGACCACTTGTCTTCCTTCACCCCGTCAATGTCGAGATAGTAGGAGATCTCCTCGGCGCGCCATTCGGCATAGTTCATCCGCGCCGGGAGCTTCTTCTTCTCGCGCAGCCGGTCCAGCAGCTGGCCATGGCTGGGGCGGTCCAGCAGGAACGTCTCCTCCAGGTCCCACATGTCGCGGAAGGCCTTGTTGTAGAAATTGAGCTTCCGGTCCGGGCCGAAAATCGCAACGGCATCTGCCACATGGTTCAGCGTCTCGTCATGGGCGCGCACATGGCGGTTAAGCTCCTCGCGGGAGTTTTCCTGCTCAGTCACGTCAAACGCCATACACCCTGCGCCGCCCGACAGCGGGAAGGTCAGCACGCGCATCGCCCGGCGCTGATTGTTGATCGCGATATGCCGGGTCTCGTCATGCTCGGCCCCGTCGGTGATCGTCTTGCGCGCCTGCTCGTTCACCGCCTGGTCCAGCATCAGCTGGCGCTCCAGCACACGGTCGAGATTTCCGCCATCCACCGCTTCGATATAGGCGGGGTTGGCCCATTGCAGGCGGCCCATTCCCGAAACCCGCCAGGCCGGGAACGGCGCCTTGCCCAGCATGTCGAGGAAGGCGGTCGGGTCGCGCGCAATCACCTGCCGCGCCTCTTCCAGCTTGCCGCGGGCCGAGCTTTCCTCCAGCCCCTTGATCGTCGTGTCGTTGATCCACACCACCGCGCGCACGCCCGCCGTGCGCCCGTCCGCCTCCAGGAAGCGGCCCGACGGCCCGATGATCGTCAGCGAGAAAGGCTGCCCGCTCTCGCGCAGCTCCCGCAGGCGGATGCGCAGCGTCGTGTCCTGGCCGGCCGAATCGCGCGCCTCGAGGTCTGCGAGCCCCTCAACAATACGCACCGCCGGGTCCGGCGAGATCGCGTCATCGGTAAAACTCAGGAGGCCCGCCAGCGCCACCGGCGAGCCGTAAAGCTCGGGCGGGGTGATTTCGTCCCCGTCCAGCTCCAGCGCGTCGCCCTGCCAGACCAGGATGACCCCCGGATGGGCACCTAACACAGATTTAAGGCCGGCATTTTCCGTTTCGCGGTCACCTGCCACTTCGCGGTAGCGTTTGGCCGCCCCGCGCGCGCCATCTGACACCCTGAGCGCCCAGAGCAGCGCCCCCAGCGCCAGCAGCGCGGTGCCTATAGCCATCAGGATGGGCATCTGTTCAGCGGTCATCGAGCTACCGGGCCTCTATATATTGGCAAATCCTGCCGACCATTGCCGGCCGCGCGCAGAAACAGGCGCCGCGACTCGCGAGGGTTTATACTGGTTAATGAATGGTGCCGCGAGCGTTAAGGCGGGGTTAATACTGAGTTCAGCACGCTGGCTTCAGAACAGTCCGGCGATCGGGCCAGCCTGCAAGTTAGGTGTTGCAAAACGGCCACACCCACCTAGGTTAGTCCGATCGGCCTTTCAGGAGCTATCCCGTATGCGCGTCCTCCTTGCCAGCCTTGCCCTGTCCCTTGCCCTGCCGATGACCGCGATGGCCTCCGGCGATGGCGATCTGGCCGAGATAGACGACATCGTGCGCCTGCCCGGCCAGCAGGCCGCCGCCCGGCCCGAAAAGATGGCCCTGCCCGGCACCGATTCCGACAAGCCCAAGCGCCTCGTGCCCGGCGGCGTGCTGATCGTCAGCTTCGACGCCAATGGCGACGGCGTGATCACCCAGGAAGAGCTGCGCGAGGGCATCTCCGCCGCCTTTACCCAGGCCGATGCCAATGGCGATGGCCAGATCTCCGCGCTGGAACAGCAGGCCTGGGCCGCCAGCCTGCCGGTGCGCGACGATACCCTCGCCAATCCGGTCCGTTTCGATCCCAATCTCGACCGGATCGTCACCTATGAAGAATTCTACACGGTGATCCTGCAGCTCGCCGCCACCTATCAGGACGGCGCCGGCAACATCGCCGTGGCCGGCCTCACCGCGCCCGACAAGCCGGAGAAGGAAGACCGCCGCTTTGCGCAAGGCGGCAGCCCGCGCGGCGAAGGCCCGCCCGGCGGCCCCCAGCGCTAGGGCCCCGCCCCACCTTGACTCCGCGCGCGGTTCAGGAAACCCGTTTCCGCCATGACCCTGCCTCCCCTCCCACCCGATTTACCTGAAGTGCGCGGCAAGCTGATCCCCGGCGCAGAGCTGGCCCCCTATACCTGGTTCCGCGTCGGCGGCCCGGCAGACGCCCTCTTCCTGCCCGCCGATGAGGAAGACCTCGCCGCCTTCCTCAAGGCGCTCGATCCCGCCATCCCGGTCACCGTCCTCGGCGTCGGCTCAAACCTGATCGTGCGCGATGGCGGCATTCCCGGCATCGTCATCCGCCTGATGGGCAAATATTGGGGAGAGATCGAAGCCCTCGACGGCATCACGCTCAGCGCCCGCGCCGGCGCGCTGGACCTTGCCGTCGCCAAAGCCGCCGCCGAAAACGGCATCACCGGCCTCGAATTCCTCTCCGGCATCCCCGGCTCCCTCGGCGGGGCGACGCGCACCAATGCCGGCTGCTATGGGGCCGAGCTGCGCGACCGGCTCGTCGCCCTGCATGGCTTCCGCCGCGATGGCAGCCGCGCCGCCTATCGCGGCCCCGGCAAGCCCGGCGCCCTGCCCGAAGCCCATTTTTCCTACCGCCACACAGACCTGCCGGAGGACCTCATCGTCACCCGCCTCATCCTGGAAGGCACGGGCACGGATGATCCGGCCACCATCAGCGCCGCCATCACCGCCCTTCAGGCCCGCCGCGCCGAAACCCAGCCCATTAAAGAGAAAACCTCCGGCTCCACCTTTGCGAACCCCGATCCGCCCGGCACGCCCGATCAGCGCTCCGCCTGGAAACTGATCGACGCGGCCGGCTGCCGCGGGCTCAAGGTCGGCGGGGCCCAGGTCTCCCCCCTCCACTGCAACTTCCTGATCAACACCGGCACCGCCACCGCCGCCGACCTTGAAGCCCTCGGCGAACTGGTTCGAGCAAGGGTGCTGGAAACCTCTGGCGTCGACCTCCGCTGGGAAGTGCGGCGAATGGGCCGTGCACAGAGGGTTTAGGCAACCTCTCGGCCGCACCCCTCTCCTCCCCCGTTCACGGGGGAGGTGCCCGCAGGGCGGAGGGGGGAGCCCCACGGCACACCCCCTCCGCAAAAACACGAGCCCCGCAAGGTGGGTTCAACGGAGCGTACATTCGCACCGAACCCCACCCCATCCCTCCCCATAGCCATGGGGAGGGGGTCTGTTGCTCTGTGGGGATAGGTTCGCTCTCCACCTGCACAACCTGCCCCCTCCCCATGGCTATGGGGAGGGTTGGGGTGGGGCCCATCTCCGCCGGGCACACCCTTCCAAAGAAGCGCACCCCCCGCTTGCCAAAAAGCCCCCTCTCCCAGGGGAGAGGGGGTTGGGGGTGAGGGAGCGCAACATACCTCCCAAAACGCGTCGCCAGACGGATAACCCAGCACCCCCTCACCCCTGCCCCTCTCCCAGGGGAGAGGGGTTCAAGGTAAAGGCAGCCCGCCACCCTTCTCCTCCCCCGCCTGCGGGGGAGGTGGACGCGAAGCGGACGGAGGGGGGCGCGGCAAGGCACACCCTCAATGAACAGAACCCCGTAGGGTGGGTTAGCCGGAGGCGTAACCCACCGCGCGACACGCAGATT
>NZ_PNMA01000018.1 GCF_013823385.1 Hyphomonas sp. | reverse complement strand
CCGCAGCAGCGACGCGGCCGCCGAGGCGCGGGCCCTGGCCGAGCAGATGAACATTCCCCTCGCCGAGGCCCAGGATCAGGTGGCCGATGCGGCCGGGGGGCGGAAATTCATCGAAGTGCCTGCGCCCGCGCGCACGCTGGAAGAATTGCGCCCCTGGCTGACGGGGGAGCGGACGGTTTCCGGCCCGGCGGGCGAGCGGCCATTATTTGCCGTGTTCATACTTTCCGAGGACGGATCACAGCTGGAATACTGGAGCGGGGACGTGAATGTCGACACGCTGCAGCGGACGGCGGAAATTGCCATGCGCGATCTCAGCCGCCGGGACGCGCTGGCCGCTTCCGGCCTCAATCCGGATTTCCTGAAACAGGCAGACGCGGCGGCGATCAAGGTGCCCGCCTTCCGCCTCAACGCCACGCAGGCGGGGGAAAGCGGCGCGGAAGTGACGATGGCAGACCGCGCGCCGGCGCTCGTGTCGGCAGCGCTTGCCTATTTCCTGTGGCTGATGATCTTCTCGATCATCCAGTACCTGTTGATGGGCACGATCGAGGAGCGGTCCAACAAGATCTTCGATACGCTGCTGACCTCCGTGCAGCTGCCTCAGCTTCTGGCGGGAAAGATGCTGGCGGTGTTTGCGGTCACTTCGACGATGATGCTGTCCTGGTCATTGTTCGGCATCGTGGGGTCTGCCGTTTCGGCTAGCCAGGTGCCCGGCATGGCGGACATGATCCAGCCTTTCATCGCGGCGGTGACCGATCCGAAACTGATCCTTCCGGCGCTGGTGAGCTTTGTGCTCGGCTATATTCTCTATGGCACCCTGTTCATGGCGCTCGGCTCGCTCTGCGACACGATCCAGGAGGCGCAGACGCTGCTCAGCCCGATGATGATCCTCTTGATGCTGCCGATGTTTGCGATCTTTGTGGCGTTCCAGGATCCCGGCTCGCCGATCGTGGACATTGCCTCGTGGATTCCCTTGTTCACGCCGTTCCTGCTGATCCTGCGGATGCCGCATGACCCGCCGATGTGGGAAGTGCTGGCGCAGATGGGGATGATGGTCGTGATTACCGCGTTGGTCGTCTGGGGCGCCACCAAGGTCTACCGCGCCGGCGCCGTACACGGCGCAGGCATTGGAGAGCTGGGCGGCATGATCAAGCGCGCCCTCGGTCTGAAACCGAAGGCGGGGTAAGGGCCTGGGAGGCCGGCACCGGTCTTCCTCCGAACGCCGGCTTCCGGAGCGTTTCAGGTCAAGGCCGCCATGCCTTTGGCCACAGCGGGTCTTTCGCCAATTCGGCCCAGCCATTCTTTAAGGCCCGGCTTTTCGGTCAGCGCCGGAAAGCCCAGGTCGAGACCCGCCTTGAGCCAGGGATAGTGCATGATGTCGGCGATGGAGTAATCGCCTGCCAGAAATGGCCGGCCGTCAGCGAGCATACGGTCCAGCACGCGCGTCAGGCGCACGGCTTCCTCGTAGAACAGCGCCTGCATCCGCGGGATTTTGTCAGCTTCGCTGGCCGTAAGCTGATCGTTCAGCCTGCCAAGGTTTGGGCCGATATGAGCCGCCTGGAAGAAGGCGCCCTGCAAGGCTTCGTATCGTGCCTTGCCGGATTTGGCGAGAAGTGTTCCGTGGGCGTCATACTGTTCTGCCAGATAGGTCAGGATTGCGCCGGATTCCCATATTTTGAGGCCTGTCTTGCTGTCTTCGATCACCGGGATCTTGTTGTTCGGCGCCAGCGACAGGAACCACGGCTCATGCTGCTCTTTGCGGGCGAGACTGACTTCGCGCAGGGTCCAGTCGAGCCCGAGCTCCGACAGCGCGATGGTCACCTTGCGGGTATTCGTGGTGGGGCCGCCATAAAGCGTGATCATGCCAATGTCTCCTTGGGGTATCTGGACTGAAGCGCGGCAACCCTCCCGCCGCCTGCACCCACGAAAGATATGTATGTGTACTGAATACTTTTCGGACAGGCCTTTTGGAGCGCGCTGGGGGATGCGTCAGACATCGGTCACCACCACCGGCGCGAAACCGCCGCCCGGTGTGCGGAAATTCGTCGTCTGACCCTGATAGGCGCGGGCGGCGAGCAGCAGCGGATCGCCGGCATAGGTGTAGACGCGAATGTCGAATTTCAGCTGGGCGGGGCCGGCATCCGTGCTGACCTGGCGCACGGGCGGGGGGACGAAGGACTGGGCGATGTATCGGGCGCCGAGTATGTCGTTCCAGACCCGGCGTGTGAGCTTGTCGCCCCGATACGCAGCGCAGCCTCCGAAGCCTCCGGCAGGCTTGAAGAAATAGCGCTTGCGTTCCGCCCAGAGAAGGTCTGCGTTCCCGGCCGTGACGATCACCGTTTCCGGCAGCTGCGCGAGCGTGTCTGCATGGTGGGGCGCCAGGCCCCAGGCCCTGACCTGCGCATTGTTTGAGAGGAATGCCAGGTTGCGCTTGTCGGCGAAAAGGGCGTGATGGCGCGGCGCAGGCGTGACGACCACCTGATCGCGCAGGAACGCCGCCCGCAGGGTTTCAGAGACCGGCGCCGCCAGGGCGAAATCCGTCAGCCGGTTATACACCATGTCGACAATGCGTCCGTCTGCCATCAGCCCTTTGGAGCTGAGGCTGAGGCCGCCGGCGTCGATGATGATCGTCTCGATGCCGGCGCGGTTGAGCGTGGCCTGGCCAAGCAGCATGTCGGGATAGAGGTATTGATCCGCCGGTGCTTCGTCGACGATGGCGAGGGTTCTCGGCGAACCGGAACGGCCCGCCCTGCGCCATTCAGACAGCATCATCTCGTATATGCGGTCTTCAAACCGTCCGGGTGCGAACGGAACGAAGCCGGGCGCGCCGCTGCGGGCGACGGCCTCGCCCAGGGCGCGAACAAGAAAGGCGCCGCCCGCATTGGTATTGATCTCGATCAGGCGCGGACCGTCCGGCGTGATATGGAAGTCATAGCCCATGAAGGCGCCGCGGGTTGCGGGCTGGAGATTGGCGACCGCGCAATCGGCCCGCGACAAGGCGGCACATTGGAAGGCTAGAAGCTCGGCCGCCGCTTCGATGGCATGGACCTGGTCCAGCATCGCGTTCAGGTCTTCCCGGGCAAGGAAAACACCGGTTCCGGCGAAAAGGTTGGGCCGGCCCATCAGAAGCGTGGCCATGTCCGGGATGGCGGTATCGGCAATGATTGCCGCGTCCAGCGCCGGACGGTTCAGCGGCAGACAGAAACAGGACGCGTTGAACGCCGCCACGTCCGATTTGCCGGCCCTGGACAAGTCGATCACCGGCCTCATGCACTGACCGCCTCGGCAACCGGCAGGCAGATATCAGGCCGCTTGGCACAACAATCCAGCATCAGGAACTGCATCAGGTCGCGGATGCGGTCATAGCAGGCCGAATACACCACCTGCCGCCCCCGGCGCTCCGATTTGGCGAGACCTGCATTCGTCAGGACCAGCAATTGAGCCGACGCAGTGGTTGCGCCCACCTTCGCGATCCGCGCGAGATCTCCTGCCTGTATGCCCTCCGGCCCCGCTTGAATGAGGCTTCGTATGAGCGTGAGCCGCCCCTCATGGGCTATGGCCGATAACATTTTTACCGCATCAAACTGTTTCATAATTCATGGATGCATGAATTATTGGATCATGACAAGAGACAAAACGCCATGAGGGGTGAAGGATCGATTTTGCGCTGGCGACAGCCGCCCAAAAAACGAAACCCCACCAGAGACTCTGGCGGGGTTTGCTTGGGTCTGGACCAGGCCTGTCTTCAGGCGACCCTTGCGGCGCCGAGAACGGGCATCGGGCGGTAGGATCTGGCGGCCGGTTCGATGATCTGCGCGTTCCAGGGCCGGCCTTGCAGCCAGGAGCCGTAATCAACGTTCTCCAAGCGCGGGGCGGGCAGGCAGTCGAGCGCTTCGATCACCGTGTCTGCGCGCTTGGAGATAAGGGAGAAGGTTTCGGCGCGCCGGTCACCGGCTTCAACCTGCGAGAATTCTGCCACGCAGCCTTCGCGCTGAAACTGCACGGTGCGCTTGTGGGCGGTGAACATCTGCGTGCCTGCATCGAGCCAGGAGATGAGATCGCCGGGCACCAGGATGCGGTGGGAGAGATCGGCGGCCGGAAACGCTTCCTGCAGATGGCGCACAATGCCGCGGCGCAGGGGGAATTCGGACCGGGCAATGACCTTCCAGCCCGTGAGCAGGCCATCTTCGCCGGTTTTCTCGAGGATCTCCACTGCTGCAACACCGTGCAACACGATCAGCCAGTTCGGGCGGGCAGGGGAGAACAGGTAGGTGTCTGTCCGGATCTCGGCGACGCCAAGGCCAAACAGATGATGAAGCGCTTCGATGTGCGGCAACCCTTCAGAGGGCCAGGCGCGATATTCGTACAGGCTGGTGCGCGGCATGGGAGGAACCTGACTTTTCCGTAAGCTCTGCGGTTCTGAACGAGCAAGGCGGCAATGGGTTCCATCGGGCGTGAAAATCAGAGTCAAATCAGGCCGTAACAGCGGTCAGGGTCGGCGCCATGCCCGGAAAAGAGGCAGCTGCGGGCAAACAAAAACCCCGCCAGAAATCTCTGGCGGGGTTTTTCGTGTGGTTCAGCGATACGCTGCGAAGCGATCAGCCTACACGATGCCTTCGCGCTGGGCGCGCTTGCGAGCAAGTTTGCGGGCACGGCGCACGGCTTCAGCGCGCTGGCGGGCTTTCTTCTCGGAAGGCTTCTCGAAGTGCTGACGGGCCTTCATTTCCCGGAACAGGCCTTCGCGCTGCATCTTCTTTTTCAGCGCGCGGAGGGCTTGCTCAACGTTGTTATCGCGGACGACGATCTGTACTATGGGACTTCTCCATCGGGTTCTTTCGGGCGCCAGGCACCCTGGAATTCGTTAATTACGGGCCTGACAGCCTAAGAAGCGCGGCCTATATCACGGTGAAACAGCTTTCGCCAAGCCCCTTGCGCCGGGAATCGACACATGACGACGCCACCTTCTGCACTGCTTCGCCGCCGCTGGCTGGAGGCCCTGCTTCCAGAGGTCGTTTTTGAGGGCTGGAGTGAGGCGGCGGCGGCGGCTGCCGCCGTCAAGGCGGGCCTGACGCCGGGCGAGCAGGCCCTGGCCGCTCCGCGGGGTGTCATCGACCTGATCGAGGGCTTTTTTGACGATGCCGAAGCCCGCGCGCGGGACGCGCTGGCAGGGGAGGACATGACCGGCCTGCGGGTGCCTGACAAGGTGAAGCGCGGTGTGCTCGCCTGGTTGGCCGAGTTGGAGCCCCACCGGGAAGCGGTGCGCCGGGCGGCGGCCCGCGGCTTCCTGCCCTGGGGCGCGGGGCCGGCGCTGCAGCGCAGCTGGAAAGTGGCCGATATGATATGGACCGCAGCGGGCGACACCTCTGAAGACTATAACCGCTATTCCAAGCGCGGCCTGCTGGCGAGCGTGATCCCGGCAATCGTGCTGCACTGGGCCGATAATCCGTCCCCGGAAGACCTTGAGTCCTTTGTCGCACGGCGTCTGGCGCATGCATCCGGGGTCGGACGAACGGCGGCGCGATTCGTGAAACCGATTCTCGACCGGATGCCGCAGAAGCAGCATTGAACGCGACGCGTGCAGCGCGCCGAAATTCTCTGAATTTTCAGGGGGTTGGGTTGTCGGACGGTGGCGCTACAAACACCCCAGGGGGCTGGGGGGGCTGATGGGTCCGGGGCGCTTGCTGAAGTCCTCCGTCCGACACCCATAAGATGGCTGCGCGATGCGGCGGGGGCAAGGCCGAATTGCGGTGAAACCGAGTCTGCGGGATTAATTATGCGTTAGCTCTACAAGGGGCTGGACGCGAACGGAAACCTGTGACGAAACTGTAACCGAGATGACGGATTCTTTCCACAGGAAACCTGCACCGGAACCGGTCGTTGCCTTCCAGAAGGCAGAGATGCAACCCATTCTCGATGTCTATGGCCGGCTGGTGATCGCGGGCGAGGCGCGCGACTATGCCATCGGCATGGAGGAGGATGTGGCGACCTTCGCGATCTTCCGCCGCCATGCCGAAAGCCCCACCTGGCGAATCGAAAAGGAACCTGCGCTGGCCAATCGTCAGGGCCAGTATGCGGTGTATGGATCAGCCGGGCAGGTGCTGCGCCGGGGGCGCGATCTGCGGCAGGTGCTGAAAGTGTTCGAATCGCGCCGCTTCACCATCGTGCGCTGACCGTTTTTCCACAGCCATATCCACACCCCTGTCCACAGCGGAGCGTTAACGGCGCGTTTGCCGTTTAACCCTTTGTTTACCAAAAACTTCTTGCGAACCAAACTGGAACATCATAAGAACATTCCACAAGGAACGGAGCAAGAACATGTTTGGTCAAGTCAGCTTTCGCGGCAAGTCAGGCAAGGCGTGGAAATTCCAGCGTACGGCGGCAGACGCCCCGTGGGCGCGCAGTGCCGGTGTGGTGATCTTTGCAGCCCAGGATGCCTGCGGCTGGCGCGTTTACCGGGTGATGGAGCTGTCCGGCCGCCCGCATGACATCCAGCCGATCTGGGCGCTGGCAGAGGCGGAGCGTTACGGCGCCAACGCCGTGTTCCTGGCGCTGGAGTTTGATGGCGGCCAGCGCGCGGCGATGGTGGCCGATCTGGAGGCCGGGTTCATGCCCGTCTGCCGGTCGCAACAGGCGCCGGTGCGGCTGGCGGCCTGAGAGGGTTTCCTTGGTGGTGGCGCCGCGCGGGGGCAGGGCTCAGTTCTGAACCTGCGCGGTGTACCAGCGGGTGACGTCTTCCTCGACCATGCCGAGCGGGCGCGGCCCGCCCATCAGGATGACCCGGTGAAATTCCTTCGGGTCGAATTTCGGGCCCAGAACGCGGATGGCGCGTTCCCGCAGATCGAGGATGCGTTCGCGGCCAATCCAGTAAGCTGCGGCATAACCCGGCCGCACCGTATAGCGGTCCACCTCGTCAGCGCTCTTTTCGAGGCTGAGGCCGGTGGTCTCTGCCAGATAGGCAATCGCCTGATCGCGGCTCCAGCGTTCACTATGGATGCCGGTATCGGCGACCAGCCCTGCAGCGCGCAACAGCATGGATTGCAGATAGCCGATGCGGCTAAGCGGATCTTCCGAATAAAGACCCAGCTCATCGGCAAGGGTTTCGGCATAGGAGGCCCAGCCTTCGCCATAGGCCACATTCCAGACCATCTGGCGCGCCAGTGGCAGATCAGCCTGGCGGGCTGCGCTGCTTTGCAGATGGTGGCCGGGCACAAGCTGATGAAAGGCCAGCACTGCCAGAGAGTAATCCGGCCAGTCTGCCAGGCGCCGGGCATTGATCTCCACCCGCGCCGGGCGGGTATCGCTGAGCGCGCGGGGAAGATACGCCGCCGCTGGCAGGAAACCTGCAAATTCCGGCGGCACGGCACGCAGGCCCGCCTTTTCCGCGGGGGTGATGTCAAACTGGCCGGGCAGGGCGGCTTCGGCCCGGTCCGCATGGGCCAGAATGCGGCCGATCAGGGCCGCGTGGCCTTCTTCTGTATCCGGATAAATCTGGCCGGGCTGGGCGGCGAGGAAAGCCAGACGCTCGCCCACGCTGCCGTCTTCAAGGCCGAGGGCAACCAGGGCGCGGTTTGTTTCTGCCAGCAGCGCGTCGACTTCCCGCTTGCCACGCTCATGCAGGCCAGCGGCCGAGGCGTCGTCGCCGGTATAGGCCTTGAGGGCGGCGGCGTAGTAGGCCGCGCCGTCGGGAAGCTGCCAGACACCGGGCAATTCCGGGGCGGTATTGGCCAGCGTGCTGAGGCTTGCGGCAAAGGCGGCGTAGGCGGGGCGCACATTCCCGGCGGCAATCCGGCGCACATCCGCCCGCAGCTGTTCGCGCTCTGCCGGTGTCAGCTCGGCGATGCCGGGCAGCAGGTTTTCGAAGTTCACCACGGCCGGGCTGGTCTCGGGCGGCACCGCCGCCGCAGCAGCCGCCAGCGCGTACATCCGGCGCAGGATGGGGGCAGGGGGCACCGTTCCGGCGCGGGTATCAGATTCCAGGCGCCGCCGGTCGTCCTCGATGGCATCGGCAAACTGGGCCATCCGGTCTGCATAGGCGCGCGCGTCTGCCGGTGTGCGCAGGGGATGGAAGCGCGTCAGAAGGTCGGGCACATCCAGATAGGCGCCGCGCGTATGGTCAGCCACATAGGGGTAGGACGCGCCCAGCGCAGAGGCGCCATGACCGGCCATGAACAGGGTTTCAGCAGTTTCGTGAGCTGCAATCAGCGTGTCGAGATGGCGGGCAAGGGCGCTGCCGCGCGCCGGGCGCGTGATGCGCACCAGAAGGTCACGTGTTTCCAGGCGCGAGAGGCGCGCGCGCTCATAGGCCGCCTGCGACCGGTCGGTCAGGAACCGGTTATAGGCATAGCCCGCATCCGCTTCCGGCAAGCCCAGCCGTGTGGCCAGTTCGGGATCCCGGGTCACTTCATTCTGGGCAACGGTGGTGAGGGTTCGCTCAATCTCCCGAGCGACGCGCCGCGGGGTGCCCTCGGGGTCTGCGCGCGGGGTGCAGGCAACCGGAAGCACGGCGATGAAAAGGGCTGCGCAAAGCCCCGCCGGCAAAAGGCGCACTGTTCTGCGTCCGCTTAAGGCTTGCATGACACTTATATTACTCGGTTTTCACTGTAATTGAGCTTGTTTCGGGTGTTGTGGCCATAGTTTATTTCCGTTACTTCTCCGGCAAAGTTCCGAGGAGCCACGCAACGTGACAACGCCCACTACGACAGGCGGTTCAGCCGCACTTTCCGGTCAAGTTCTGTTCTACAAGAATCCGCAGCCGCTTTCTGCTGAAGATCATGGCGGTCTTGGCGTGAAGCAGATCCCCCAGCCTTTCGGTTTCCTCCGCGAAGCGCACGCCGTTCCGGTGACGGTGACCGAGTTTGGCGTGTCGGCTGCCTCCTACCCGATCATCTTTGTCGGTGAAGAGCGCACGCCGGTTGCCGTGATGGGCGTTCGCCAGGGCGAGAACCTGTATGTGGACGCCAACGGCCTGGTGCTGGAAGACCACTACATTCCGGCCTTCGTGCGCCGCTATCCGTTCGTCTTCGCCACCGATGAGGGCTCTGACCGCCTTCTCCTCTGCGTGGACCGGTCTGCCCCGATGGTTTCCAACCAGCCGGAAGTGCCCTTCTTCCAGAATGGCCAGCCGACCCAGTTCACCAATGACGCCATCGAGTTCTGCAAGGAATTCGAGCGTCAGCGCCGCGCAACGGTGGACTTCGTGAAAATCCTCCGCGACATGGACCTCTTCGAGCAGAAGACGGTGACCTTCCAGCCGCGCGACCCGCAGGGCAACAATACCGGCCCCGCGCAGAAGGTTGCCGACTATTGGGCCATCTCCGAAGAGCGCCTGAATGCGCTTGCGCCGGAGAAATTCCTGGAGCTGCGCAACAATGGCGCGCTCGGCGCCTGCTATGCGCATCTCGTATCGCTGCTGAACTGGTCGAAAGTGGTCAACCGCGCTGTGCGCGCAGCGCCCCAGCCGGCCGAAGCGGTCTCCTGAGATCCTTCTTCTTCGTGATTTCCGGAACGGCCCTCCCACCTTGTGGAGGGCCGTTTCTTTTTTGACGCAGGCTGGCGGCATCACGAACCGGCGAGCAGGGGTTTCCCCGACCAGACGCCCGGCGCATATGTCATGCAATCGTTAGTGTTGACGGAGCTGCTGCACATGACAGGGTTTATCCGGCGTTTTGCCGTGGCCTTCCTCGGCCTTTCGCTCATGGCGGGGCTGGCCCATGCGCAGATGGACGAACGCCGGGCCGAGGCAGAGCTGATCTCAGACAGGGTCAGCGTCGCGCCCGGAGACACCTTCTATGCCGCGCTGCGGATGCAGATGGATGATGGCTGGCACATCTACTGGCGCAATGCCGGGGATGCCGGCCTGCCGCCGCGGCTGATCCTGAAAGAGGGCACCAGCCTGCCAGAAGACGCTGTGGGCGAGTTCCTCTGGCCCCTGCCGCACCTGATCCCCGTCGTTGAAGGCGAGATCATGGATTATGGCTATGATGACGAGGTTGTCTTCGCCTTTCCCGTGACGGTACCGCAGGACGCGAGCGGCGAGATCAAGATCGTTGCCGAGGCGGACTACCTTATCTGCGAGTCCATTTGCATTCCGGAATCGGCCGATGTGTCGCTGACCCTGCCGGTTGGCGCGCCGGTGGAGAATGCCGGGGCAGGCGCGAAGATTGGCGAATGGATCGCCCGCGTGCCGACCGCCTTTCCGGGGGAGGCTCGGATAGATGATGCGACTGAGCCCTGGAGGCTGTCGCTGCGCCTGGAAGCGGGTTTCCCGGAAGACGCGCACATCCGCTTCTTCCCCTTCAATCACGAGATCAGCCATCCGGCAGCCCAGCCGCAGCGGGCCGGGCCGGACGGCGCCAGCCTGTCACTGACTCCCGATCGCACAGGCAGCGTTTCAGACACGCTTGACGGCGTGATCCGCATAGATGCGCCGGGCGCCGAGCCTGTGGGCTACGAAATATCTGCCGCCCGCGGGGAGATATTTGCGGGGACCGCTGACCGGGAAGTGCAGGCCGTGATGCCGGGCAAGGGGCTTGGTTCTGCCGCTGATGGCGCCGCTCCGCTTGGTTTTGAGCGGATCGTGATGCTTGCCTTCTTTGCCCTCATCGGCGGCCTCATTCTCAATCTCATGCCCTGCGTTCTGCCGGTCCTCTCAATGAAGGCGCTCGGCATGGTGCAGGCGGCCGCCTCGGGCCGCGCCGGCGAGCTTAAGTCCCACGGGCTCTGGTATACCGGCGGCGTGCTGATTTCCTTTGTGGCGCTTGCAGGCGCGCTGCTGCTGGTGCGGCAGGCAACCGGCTCGGCAACGCTGGGCTTCCAGCTGCAGCACGCGCCGACAGTGGCCATCCTTGCCCTGGTGATGTTTGCTGTCGGCCTCTGGCTGATGGGCTTTTTTGAACTCGGCAGCTCGGTTCAGAACCTTGGCGGCACCCTGGCCAATCGTGGCGGCGCAGCGGGTGCCTTCTTTACTGGCGTGCTGGCCGCTGTGGTTGGCGCGCCCTGTGTTGGCCCCTTCCTGGGCGCCGCTTTGGGCGCTGTAATCGGTCAGCCGGCGCCGGCGGTGATCGCCGTCTTCCTGGCGATGGGTTTCGGCATGGCGCTGCCCTTCCTTATCCTCAGCTTTGTGCCGGGACTGCACCGCCTGCTGCCCAAGCCCGGCAAGTGGATGGACACGCTGAAACAGGCCTTTGCCTTTCCGATGTTCCTCACCGCTGCCTGGTTGCTCTCCGTGGTCGCAGGCCTTGCCGGGGCAGGGGCGGTCGGCTGGACGGTGGCCGGTGCAACGGCGCTGGTGTTTGCGATCTGGCTGGGGCGTCAGGGCGGGGGCCTCCGCAAGGGCGTTGCCGCGCTCGCGCTGGCTGGGGCGTTTGTCTATCCCGCCATGCAGGCCAATGTGCCCACCGCGCCGGTGAGCGGCAGCAGCCAGGCAGCTTTCACCGGCAGCTATGGCGAAGCAGCCTGGAGCCCGGAAACGGTGCAGGCGATGCTGGCGGAAGGCCGTCCCGTTTTCGTGGACTTCACCGCCAGCTGGTGCGCCAGCTGCCAGGTCAACAAGCTCACCACGCTGAAGACGCGCAAGGTGCAGGAGGCGTTCAAGGACGCCAATGTGGCCTTCCTGGTGGCAGATTTCACCCAGAAAGACCCGATGATCGCCGAAGAGCTGAAGCTGCGCGCGCGGGCCGGGGTGCCGATGTATCTCTGGTATCCCGCCGGGGCGAGCGAGCCGCAGATCCTGCCCGAGATCCTCACTCAAGAACTTGTCATTGGACTTGTCCAAGGATGACAGGGCTATACTTGGACTTAGTGTGAATATTCGAGACAGGAGACGACGATGATACTTTCCCGCCGCCACTTGAGCCTCGCCGCCGGCATGGCCGCTGCGGTTGCCCTCACTGCCGGAGCGCTGATTGCCTCCACAGCCGAAGCGGCCCCCAGCGCCGATGTGGGCAGCTCTGCCCCGGCCTTCACTGGCACAACCTCCAATGGCGAAACTGTCTCGCTGGCAGATTTTGCCGGCAAAACCGTCGTGCTTGAGTGGACCAATGATGGCTGCCCCTTCGTGAAGAAGCACTACGCCACCCCGCCGGCCAACATGCAGTCGCTGCAGGCATCAGCTGCGGCCGATGATGTTGTCTGGCTCTCGGTGATCTCCTCGCGGCCGGGCTCGCAGGGCCATGTCTCGCCTGAGAAGGCCAATGAGCTGACCACCTCGCGCGGGGCTGCCCCGGCACATGTGATCCTCGACGAGAGCGGTGACATCGGCCGTCTCTATGGCGCCAAGACCACGCCGCACATGTATATCGTCACGCCTGAGGGCAAGCTCGTCTATGATGGCGCAATCGATTCGATCCCTTCGGCAAAAGTCGAGGACATCGCCAAGGCGGAGAATTATGTGACCGCCGCGCTGGCTGATCTGAGCGCCGGCAAGCCGGTGGCGACCGCCAGCACCAAGCCCTATGGCTGCGCCGTCAAATACTGACCGGCAGCCAGACCGTTCCTGAACCAGGGCCGGCGGGGAAACCTGCCGGCCCTTTCCGTTTGCGCCTCTGACGTGGCGAAAGGGTTGCCGCCTGCCGGATATGGCTTCAAACCTGACAGCTGGAGGAGGCGCCGATGACCAGAGACAAGAACCCCATCGTCAAGGACCAGCCCGCAGAGATGCCGTCGGAAGGCGGACCTCTGGCAGAGTATGCGGGCGCGCTGCCGCCGGCTCCGGCCTGGTTCCACGAAGCCGTTGCGATGCCTTACGAGACCGGCAAGGTGATGGTGAAGGGCGCCGAAGTCACCTTCCAGCGCTGGGGCAAGCGCGGGGCGCCGGGCCTGTTGTTCGTGCACGGAAATGGCGCCCATGCCCATTGGTGGGATTTCGTCGCGCCCTATTTTGCCGAGTACTACAATGTTGCTGCGCTGACATTTTCCGGCATGGGCGACAGCGCGTGGCGAGACGCCTATGACATGGACACTTTCTCCGAAGAGGAGGTGGCGGTGGCCGAAGCCGCCGGCCTGTTCGATGCGCCGCGAAAGCCCGTGATCATTGCCCATTCCTTCGGCGGCTTCGTCACGCTGGTGACCGGCGCAAAGCATGGCAGCCGGTTTGAGGGCATGGTGATCGTCGACAGCCCTGTCAATCCGCCGGAACGCCCGAGAGACGGGCCCTCCCGCGCCAGCCGTCCGCATAAGGTCTATCCCGATCTTGCCGCCGCGCTCGCGCGGTTCCGCCTGGCGCCGCCTCAGCTCTGCGAGAACCATTATGCGATGGACTATATCGCCCGCTGGAGCCTGAAACGCGCCGAGGGGGGCTGGACCTGGAAGTTTGATCCGATGATCTGGACCCGGTTCGAGCCGGGGCTGGACCCTGCCGAGATGCTGAAGGCCGCCCAATGCCGCATCGCCATCATCCGCGGCGAGGAAAGCGCGCTGATGCCGGATGATGTGGGCGATTACATGCGCGGCCTCCTGGGTCATCAGGTGCCGTTCGTGTCGGTGCCCCATGCCCGGCATCATGTGATGCTGGACCAGCCGATTGCGTTCATCTCCACCCTGCGGATGCTGCTGGCCGAATGGGATCATTCCGATCCTCACCGCAGCGTGGACGGGCAGGGGGCGGGCGTTTGAGGCGACAGGGGCGGGGCGTCTTGATCCTTTAACTTGATCGCCCGGCTTCAGCGGCTAAGGCTTGCCCCCGCAAAGCATGGGAGAACGGGGACAATGCCAAAGGCCACTCTGGACGAAACAACGCACTATTCGGGCGCGGAAGCCTTCATCGAACAACCTGTAGTGCGCACGACGATCATGACGCTGATCGTCCTGAACGCGATTGTGCTCGGTATACTCACCTATTCGGAAGTCCTGCCGGACTGGCTCGTAGCCGCGCTCAATTTCTTCGATACGGTGGTGACGCTGATCTTCGTGGCGGAGATCCTGTTCAAGCTGTTCGTCTACCGGCTGCAATTCTTCAAGCTCGGCTGGAACTGGTTCGATTTCATCGTGGTCGGTGTGTCGCTCATCCCCGGCGGATCGGCCTTCACGGTGCTGCGCGCCTTGCGGGTGCTGCGCCTGTTGCGCCTCCTGCACTTCATCCCGACCATGAAGCGCATCACCGAGGCGCTGCTGACAGCCCTCCCCGGCATGGGGGCCATTCTGGCGATCCTGGGCCTTGTGTTCTACGTCAGCGTGGTGATGGCGACCTATCTTTTCAGCGGGTCGCAGAACACAGACAATTTCAGCACATTGACCGCCTCTTCCCTGACCATGTTTGAAGTGCTCACCATGGAGGGCTGGAACGACCACATGCGCGAACTGCTGGAAGAATATCCCTGGGCCTGGGCGTTCTTCATCCCGTTCATCCTCTTCACCGTCTGGGCGATCCTCAACCTCTTCACGGCGGTCATCGTCGATTCGCTGCAGGAAAGCGCCATCGAGAAAGTGCTCGATGCCGAGGAAAAGATCAGCGACGAGCTTGAAGCGCAGGAAACCCTGGAGGCCAAGCGCCACCGGGAACTGTTGCAACTGATAGCCGACCTGCGCGCAGAGGTTCAGGAGCTCAAGGCAGGCCGCGGCGACGCGCGCTGATCAGCGGTCGGGTATGGCGGGGATATACCCGCCCGGCAAGCTGGCGGGGCGGGCTTCCTCCACCCTTTCGGGTTCGGCCGGGTAGTAGAGGATCACGTTCGCCTTCGGCAGGCCCTGAACGATCCGGGCATGCAGCGCAATATCGCCGGGCGACCAGGCGAGGCCGCCCCGGCGGACGCCATATACCATGATCAAGTCTTCCGTATGGGCGAGCTTGGAAAGCGTTGGGACGAGCTTGTTCCATTTCTTCACCGCATGGAACTTCACGTCTTCAAAGATCGTGCCGTCCTCAAAATAGGTGGCAAAAGTCGCTGCGGCATCCTTGTCGGTGACGATGGTCACCTGTGCCCCGATCTGCGAGGCCAGACGACGGATGGTGTGCATTGCCTCGTAGAAGCTCTCTTCATGCTCCGCATGGGCTGGCAGCACGAGAAGGATGCGCCCGAGCGTCTTCAAGGGCGTCTGAATGCGTGAGACGAAGAGATTGAATGTCACTTGCCCGAGAAGCTGGTTGATCAGCGAGCCGCGCAGAAGTTCGTGGGTTGAGCCCGTCTCCGGCCACCCCACAATGAGATCGGTCGCCTGGGTGCGCTGCATCACCGAAATCAGGCCGGAGCCGACATTCACCGCATGAGTGAGCTGAGGTTCGGTGGGCACTTCGGCAGCAGAAAACTGGGAGGCGATCGCCTGCAACTCCAGTCGCGCCGATTGATCCGCAGCAGGGCTACGCGACAGGTTTGACAGGACACGAACCGGGCTTACCGGCTCGGAATGGTCAGTGTCGCGCAGCAGGATGGCAAGATCGATCACGCGATGGCCAGGCTGGCTGTTGGCGCAGGCAACAACGATATGCTGACGAACGTTCACATCCACCTTTTCCTGTACCACCGCTTCGGCCAGCGCGATGGCCCGGCCATAGCGCTGCACGACGATGGGCGCGAGGATGCAGGTGACGAAGATCATCATGATCGCGCCATTGACGACCTTTTCATCAAACAGCCCAAGGCTGAAGCCCACCATCGTTGCCGCGAGCGTGGCGGCCGCCTGCGGAACCGACAGGGCAAAGATGACCTGTGCCTGGTTGGTATTGTACCCAAGCAGCCGGCCGGTGGCATGCGCAGCTATCCATTTCGACAAGGTCACGACGCCCACCATTGTCAGCGTCACCAGCCAGGCATCAAACCCGCCCAGGAAGATGCGTGGGTCGAGCAGCATGCCGACCGACAACAGGAAGAAGGGAACGAAGATTGCCTCGCCGGTAAAGTTGATCCGGTTCATCAGCGTGCCGTGATGGGGAATCAGCCGGTTGAGTGCGAGGCCGGCGAGAAACGCGCCGACAATCGGTTCGGACCCGGCATAATGCGCCGTTGCCGAAATCGCGAAGACCACCGCCAGAACGAAAGCGAATTCCGACACGCCATCGCGCGCAATGTTTCGGAAGAACCAGCGCGCAATGATTGGCAGAAGGAAGAGGATGCCGGCAACATAGAGGCCGAGGCCCAGCGTCATCTGCAACCAGAAACCTTCGCCAGTTTCCCCGCGGGTCATTGCCGCGATGACGGCGAGTACCAGCAGCGCGAGCGAGTCGGTGATAATCGTTCCGCCTACGGCCGTTGTCACCGCCGGATTGCGCGCGATACCGAGGCGGCTGGCAATCGGATAGGTCAACAGCGTGTGGGAAGCGAAGGTACTGGCCAGAAGAATTGCCGCCAACCATTCAAAGCCCAGCACATAGCGTGCCGCCACCAGACCGATTGTCATCGGCACGGCAAAGGTCAGGAGGCCGAAGACCAGCGTCTGCATCTTCGACCTGTTGAGAACGGCAAGGTCCACCTCAAGGGCGGCGGTGAACATGATGTAGAGCAGGCCTACCGTGCCGAAGAGTACGAAGGACGTATCCCGCTCCAGCAAGCCAATGCCATTGGGCCCGAGCAGAGCGCCGGCAATCAGCAGGCCGATCATGCCCGGCAGGCGCCAGCGGCCAAGCACGATGGGCGCCAGCAGGATCAGCGCGGCCACGATCGCAAAGATCATCACCGGGTCTTTGACGGTCAGGTCCATTGCGCCCTCCAGCCGCTGATCCCGGCGGCCTGCTTATGCCGCACCGCAACATAAGCCGCTACGCTGGATAACAGTCTTAACCCGCGAAGGCTTTCTCGATGACGAATTCGGCCGGCGCGGCGTTCGAGCCCTCCGTCAGCCCGGCCTTCAGCATCAGCGCCTTCACGTCCTGGATCATCTCCATCGAGCCGCAGATCATCGCGCGGTCGGTCGCCGGATCCAGCGGGGGCACGCCGAGATCGGCAAACAGCTTGCCGTTCTCGATCAGCGTGGTGATGCGGCCCATGCGCTCGTGATGCTGGCGGGTGGTGGAGGTGTAGAGCTTCAGCTTGCCGCCCACCATTTCGCCCACCAGAGGGTCGGCGCTGAGACTGTCGATCAGGGTGCGGGAATAGGTCAGCTCGTTCACATCCCGGCAGGTATGGGTGACGATCACTTCCTCATAGCGCTCATAGGTATCGGGATCGCGCACCAGGCTGGCAAAGGGGGCAAAGCCCGTACCGGTAGAGAACATGTAGAGCCGCTTGCCGGGGGTCAGCGCATCCAGCACCAGCGTGCCCGTTGGCTTGCGCCCGAGCAGAACCTTGTCGCCCGGCTGGATTTTCTGCAGGCGCGAGGTCAGCGGGCCATCAGGCACCTTGATCGAGTAGAATTCCAGCTCCTCATCCCAGGCGGGCGAGGCAATGGAATAGGCGCGCAGAAGGGGTTTGCCGTCTTCCTTGGGCAGGCCGATCATCACGAATTCACCAGACCGGAAGCGGAAGCTCTGCGGACGGGTCAGCCGGAACCGGAACAGCCGGTCGGTATAATGCTCTACCGAGAGAACCGTTTCCTCGGTCGGGCCGTTCGGATTGGCTTTGACAGGCGCTGCCTGGCCTGCGGATGCGTCGGCGCTCATACCCCAAGATCTCCACTGTCTCTTGTTCGGGCGTCAGTTGACGCGGGCGCGGGGCAAATGCAATGCGTCAGATGAACGGTTTAGTTTTACTCAACCTGGAAAAGCGTGAGTCTCCGGCAAGCGGCAGGCTTTGAGACACCACCAGTCCGGTTTCGGGACATATCTCTTAACGCGTGATCTGGCTGGGGGCGTCCGGAGCCGCCTCTGGCGAAGCCGTCATGCCCAGAAGGATGAAGCCGACACTGAGAAGCAGCACCGCGATAACGGTGGGCAGATGCGTCTTGGCAGGATTTTGCCGCATATTGGCACCCTTTCTTTCTTCAACCACGCAGAAAGGCTGCATGCCCTCTGCGGCTGAAAGATGCGCGCTATGTGACATTCCATGCGATTTTTGTGCCGTTTTTGCGGAGGGCGCCCTGTCACCCGTTCGGGAAACGGCCCATCCGCTCTTCCCAGTGACGGCGGCAGACAGAGAGATAGGTCGCCTTGCCGATGGAAATCTGCTCGCCTTCGGTCAACGCCTTGCCGTCAGGCCCAAGGCGCACCACCATCGTGGCCTTGCGTCCGCATTCGCAGATTGTGCGTACTTCGCGCAACTCGTCGGCAATCGCCAGCAGGGCGGCAGAGCCCTCGAACAGCTCGCCCCGGAAGTCGGTGCGCAGGCCATAGGTCAGCACCGGCACACCGAAATGATCGGCCACGCGCGCCAGTTGCCACACCTGCTCCCGTGTCAGGAACTGCGCTTCGTCAACGAAGATCGCGTCGATCGGGTGAACGTTCCTCTGGTCCCGGATCAGGCCGAAAAGGTCCGTCTCCGTATTATAGAGAACCGCCTCGGCGGAGATGCCGATCCGTGAGCTGATATGTCCATCTTCGGCGTCGCGGTAGAGCGCGGAGGTCAACAGCAACACCTCCATCCCCCGCTCGCGGTAGTTATAGGCCGCTTGCAGGAGGATGGTGGATTTGCCGGCATTCATGGCGGCGTAGGAAAAGTAGAGTTTCGCCATGGCGGGAAGGGATGGCCTTGATCAGCGCAGGGAGAGGGCGACGCCTTCGCGGCGCGGGTCTGCCCCGCCCTCAAGACCCTTGTCGCGCACGACGATCACGTGAAGTCCGGAGTTTTCGCCGGTGCGCTCTTCGACCGTATACCCCATAGTGCGCAGCGCTTCAGCCGCTTGCGGGCCACCCTCTATATCGACTTCCACGGCAACCGTGTCGCCCCGCGCGATGATATTGGGAAGGGCAGCCGCTTCCTGGGCGGTCTTACCCCATTCCAGAACGCCGACCAGCGTTTTGGCCACATAGGCGATGATCGAATTGCCGCCTGGCGAGCCGGTCACCATGAAGAGGTCGCCGCCCTGATCGAAGACGAGGGTAGGGGACATGGAAGACCGCGGACGTTTTCCGGCAGCGACCGCATTGGCGACAGGCTTGCCGCCTTTTTCCGGGATCAGCGAGAAATCGGTCAGCTCGTTATTCAGCAGGAATCCCCCGGCCATGCGCGATGAGCCGAATGCGGCTTCCACAGTCGCGGTCATCGAGACGGCGTTGCCTTCAAGGTCGATGATCGAGATATGGGTGGTGCCTGCGCCGGGGGTGGTGGGGTCTTCCCCCCACATCGGGCGCAGAGGGTCTCCGCCCAGCACCACGCCGGGATCGCCGGGGAAGGATTTGGCGTCGGGCGCAAAGGCTTCCTTGGCGCGCGCCTTGATATAGTCCGGATTGATCAGGTCTTCGGTCGGCACCGGCACATGGTCGGCATCGGCCACATAATGATCCCGGTCGGCATAGCCGAGGCGCTGGGCATCGACGAAGGCTTTGAGCAACAGGCTTTCATCGGCATTCACCGTCGCGGCGGGCTTGAGATATTCGTAGAGGCCCATGATCAGGTTCTGGGCCACGCCGCCAGAGCTTGGGGGCGGCGCAGAGCAGATCTTGTACCCCGATTGCAGCGTGCCGCAGACGGCCGAGCGCACCTTCACTTCGTAATTGGCAAGGTCTTCCAGCGTCATGTCGCCGCCATCGGGGCCTTCATTCACCGCGCTGACGATCTCCGAGGCGAGCGCGCCGCGATAGAACGCGTCAGGGCCTTCATTCGCCACAGCCGCCAGGGTTGCCGCATAGGCCGGGTTGGTTCGGCGGAAGCCGGCCGGCAGCGGCTTGCCATCGGGATAGAAATAGGCCGCCGTCACCGGATTGTCGTCCAGGCGGATCACCGCGCGCAGGCGCTCGGACGCGATCACTTCGGCCAGGCGAGGGGAAACCTCGAAGCCTTCCTCGGCAAGTTCGATGGCCGGTTGGAACACGCTCGCCCAGCTGGCACGGCCGGCCGCGTCATGCGCCGTCTTGTAGAGCGCGATCTGGCCAGGCACGCCGACCGACCGGCCAGACTGCCAGGCGGTGAGGAAGTCCATCGGCTTGCCATCCTTGACGAACCAGTCCGGGCCCGCTGCAGCCGGCGCCGTCTCGCGGCCATCAAACACGGTGATCTCGTCGCGGGCGCGGTCGTAATAGACCATGAAAGCGCCCCCGCCGATGCCGGAGCTTTGCGGCTCGACAAGGCCCAGAACGGCGTGGACCGCGATGGCTGCGTCCACAGCATTGCCGCCCTCGCTCAGAACCCGGATTCCCGCTTCGACCGCGCGCGGGTCCGCCGCGGCCACCATCGCGCCCTTGGTCCAGGACACATCGCCCAGGGCTCCGGCGTCGCTGCCGGAAACAGGGGCGATGCTCGCCGCAGGTGGCGCCTTCGCCGCCGGCGCGCAGGCGGCCAGCAACAGGACAGCGGTGAGGGCGGTGAGATGGCGCATAGATCGTCCCTTTCTTGGCGCGGGGCTCCACTCCCTCTAAGGACTGAGGGCGAAGCAGAAACGTAGCAGGGCACATAGCATGGCAAGACCGGGTTTGCGCAACCTCATAACCGATGTTGACGGCATATCTGTCGGCCAGGCCGAAGATGCCGGGATTGTCACCGGAGTGTCCGTAATTGTCCCGAATTGTCCGGTTCTTGGCGCGGTCTGTGTCGCCGGTGGCGGGCCGGGTACACGCGAAAGTGACGTATTGGCCGCAGGCCGGCTGGTCTTTGACAGTGTCGACGCCATCTGCCTCTCGGGCGGTTCCGCCTTCGGGCTGGCGGCAGCTGACGGCGTCATGGCGGGCCTGAAGGCGCAGGGCAGGGGCTTTGCGCTGGTGCCAAGGCCCGGCGTGCCCGCTACCCCCATCGTGCCTGCCGCCATCCTCTACGACCTCGCCAATGGCGGCAACAAGGAGTGGGGTGACACATCCCCCTACGCCCGCCTCGGCCGGCAAGCATTTGATGCAGCAGGGGAAATTTTCGCTCTCGGCCGGGCAGGTGCGGGCTATGGCGCCCGCGCCGGACTCGCCCCCGGCGGCACCGGATCAGCCAGCCTCGTCACGAATGACGGTCTGACCCTGGGCGCGCTCGCGGCGGTCAACAGTTTCGGCTCTGTGCGGATGCCGGGCTCGGACGCATTCTGGGCCTGGCCTTTTGAAATCGCTGGAGAATTCGGCGGCGTGCGCCCTGATCCCGGCCTCGCCTTCGACCCTGAAGACTGGGGCGCCGCCAAGGCCAATCCCAGCCCCCGCGAGAATACCACCCTGGCCTGTATCGCGATCGACGCGATCGTCACCCATGACGAACTCCAGCGCATCGCCCAGATGGCTCTTGCCGGCATGGCCCGCGCCATCCGGCCGGTCTTTGCCCCCACAGATGGCGACGTCCTCTTCGTGATTTCTACCCAAAAGAAGGAAGCCGAAGGCAGCCGCCCGCTCACCATTGCCCGGCTGGGAGAACTTGCCGCCAGCACGCTCGCCCGCAGCATCGCTCGTGGTGTATATGAGGCTGAACGGCAGGAGGGACGGCCATGAACAGATATCTCAAACTGGCGGTGGGGACCGCCTTGCTCACCACCCTGGCGGGCTGCATGGTCGCCGGGCGCGACGCAGACATCGCCGACTGGCCGGGGATGGCCTCGGTGCAGACCGTATCGGGCAGCACGATCTATCATGAGTGCGGCGCAACCATGATCGCGCCGGAATGGGCGCTGACCGCGGCCCACTGTGTCGAGAATGTCCGCATCGAAACCAATGGCCGCGCCGCCCAGTATCTGGAGGAGGAGAATGGCCAGATGAGCCGCTTCGGCACGCTGGCCGTCGCTGTGGGGCTCGGCGATCTGACGGTTGTGCCGAAGGATTCGGTCTTTGCTGTCCGCGAAGTGCAGATCCATCCGGAATACAGGCCCGGCGCGCCCGAGAAGGGGTATGACCTGGCATTGCTGCGGATCGCCAGGCGCTGGAACGGCCCGACCATGGCGCTCGACGGGCTGACAGGCTCTGCCGGAGACCTGATGCAGCCCTACGCCAACATTCTCGCCGCCGGCTATGGCAAGGTCGGCGAGACCGCCCAGGGGCAGGAGGGCGTTGCCCGGGGAGGGCGGCATGTCCGCGCCCCGTCCCTGATCCTGCAGGAAGGCAATGTTCCGGCGGTCGACACAGGGGTCTGCAACCGCCAGATCCGGGCGCGCATCAATGAGGCAGGGCTGGCGGCCGTCTATCCGGATGTCTCGATTGATCCGGCGACCCAGCTCTGCGCCGGGATTGGTGGCTCCGACGCCTGCCAGGGCGATAGCGGTGGCCCGCTGGTGCTGCGCGGCCCGTCAGGAGAGCCGGTTCAGGCGGGGATTGTCAGCTGGGGCATGGGCTGCGCCCGGGCCGAAAGCCCAGGTGTTTACATGCGGGTCGCGGCTTTCGCGCCATGGGTCAGCGCCGTCACCGGCGTTCCCTTGCCGGAGCAACCCTCTGTATCGGAAGGAGTTTCCGACGCCGCCGCCCCGGTTCTGAGTGAGGACGCGCCAGAGGAGGCGCCGGAGGTGCCTGCAGAGACCGCGGCGGAAAGCGAGGCAGACGCCCCCACCGGACCGGCCGAAGAAACACCCCCTGAAGAGACTGCACAAGATACCGGCAATTGAGGCTTGCAAGGTCGCAAACCCGCCTGTATGTGTCCCGCTTCTTCAAGTGGCCAAGCACCCGTAGCTCAGCTGGATAGAGCACCAGACTACGAATCTGGGGGTCAGGAGTTCGAATCTCTTCGGGTGCGCCATTTTGTTGAACGCCTTGATTGGCGATCATTTTCCGGAAAATTCCAGTGATGTTGCGGCAGCTCGCGGGTGCGCTGGCGCTCGCGGTCAGCCCCAGGGCGGGAAGGGGTCTTGCAGGTCGGTTCGGGGCTGCAGGCTGCCGGCCTTTGAGATTGCGCCGGGATCTGTGAGGCAGGCGTCGAGCCTGGCGGTGAGGGCGGCCTGGTCCATTCCGATGCCGATCAGGACAATTTCCTGGCGCCGATCTCCGAAGCGGGCGTCCCAGACGCTTTCAAGATAACGCAGGACTTCCGGACTATCCGGGCGTTGATCTTCGGGCACGGCTGCCCACCAACGTCCCATCCGCTCATGCCGCACCAGCGCGCCCGCCTGGCTAATTTCCGCCATCCAGTCAGGCCGTGTCGCGAGCCAGAAGAAACCTTTTGCGCGAACCACGTTCGGCCAGGGAGAATTCACGAAGGCATGAAATTTTGCCGGGTCAAACGGGCGGCGCGCGCGATAGACGAAGCTTTCGATGCCGTATTCTTCACTCTCGGGCACATGATCTGCAAAGCCGTAGAGTTCCTTGGCCCAATGCGGCTGCTGGTGTGCCTTTTCAAAATCAAAGCGGCCCGTGCCAAGCACCTCGCCCAGCTCCACATCCGAGAAATCCGTTTCGATGATCCTGGCATTTGTATTCAGGGAACGGATCACCTGGTGGATTATCTCGCGGTCACCGGGCGAAACCAGGCTGACCTTGTTCATGATGATGACGTCGGCAAACTCTATCTGATCCACCAGAAGCTGGACCAAGGGGCGCTCGTCGTCTTCTCCGAGGCTTTCGCCGCGGTCTGCCAGAAAATCCGTGCTCGAATAATCACTGAGGATGTTGGCGGCATCGACCACGGTGACCATCGTATCGATTTGAGCAATGTCTCCGAGCGAATAGCCCGCCTCATCCCGGAAATCGAAGGTGGCGGCCACGGGCAGGGGCTCTGAAATGCCGGTGGATTCGATCAGCAGGTAATCAAAGCGCCCTTCCTCCGCCAGGCGGGCGACCTCTTTCAGCAGATCTTCGCGCAGGGTGCAGCAGATGCAGCCATTGGACATCTCCACCAGCACCTCTTCCGTGCGGGAGAGACCGGAGCCGTTCTGACGGACGAGTTCAGCATCAATATTCACCTCGCTCATGTCGTTGACGATGACCGCGACACGGCGGCCTTCCCGGTTGTTCAGAATGTGATTGAGCAGGGTGGTCTTCCCCGCGCCCAGAAAGCCGGAAAGAACGGTGACGGGAAGTTTAGAGGGCTGTGTCATGGCGGTCTCGACAGATTTGAAAATGTAATGTTATTACATAATTATAACGCGAGAGGATGCAAGGTGAGTTTGCTGGAAGATCCCATTGAAAAGAAAAGGAGACAGGCGCCTGCTGCGGAGCCGGTGCTCCTGTGCCACAGCCTTGAGGCCCTGCTGGAGGCTGGTCTGGGGGATGGCGCCGAACTCGCCATCTGGCCTCGGCAGCTACCGCCTGAAATTGGTGCGGCGTTTGAGATGCTGGACTGTTCCAGCTTCGAGGACATCCGGTTTACAGGCCCGCCCAGAGACGTGTTTCAGCGCGCCTGGGTCTGGTTATCGCAAGCCCATTGGCCGGCATTGGTTCGCCAAACCATTCTCGGCGATGTTAAGGCGGCCTTTGCCTGTGTCAGGGACATCGATGCCGATTGCACCTTCAGGCTTGAATATGTGACGGATGATGCCTGCCGGAAGTTCCACAAGGACGATACGGATTTTCGTCTGATCACGACGTATTTCGGGCCCGGCACGGAATGGCGGGTGGAGAGGGCGGGGGAGGAGCCCGGTAATATCGGCGAAATGAAGCCCCATGAAGTGGGTATGCTTCTGGGACAGCGCTGCAGCCTGGCGAACTGCGTTCTGCACAGGTCCCCGCCGATCGAAGGTAGCGGGCAGGCGCGTCTGGTTTTGGTGCTGGATTTTGAGCGACCAGGCTATTGCTGATCCGGGCATAGCGATAAAAATCTGTACAAGGATTATAATTCCGGATTGCTTCCTTGGGTGCCGGAAAGTGCTGATTGTATGGGCTGAGTTTTGATCGCGTATACAAAATGCACTTCAAAATTAACCTACTGGCACATTAATAAGTCTCTGATTTATCGGAAATTTCATGCTTGAAATGTACCGGCTGATAACTGGTTTGAATATCAGACGGACCCAGCAATGGCGCATGGTGAGACATCCCGGCCATCAGGCCTGCCGGCTTCCCGGTTCGCGCCCTTGCGCACCGTAAGCGGCTTGCTGGCGCTCGGGCTGATCGCGATCATCGCCGCTGCCCCTGTTCCCGATGCGGTTCAGGTGCAGCTGTGTGTGGCGACGATTGCGACCTATTTCCTGATGGGGTGGCTGCGCCCGACAGGCGGGCCTTTCCGCGTTTTCGTGGCTCTGCTGATCATTTTCACAAGCACACGCTACATGATCTGGCGCGTAACCGAGACGATGCCAACCGACTCGGCCCTCTCGATTCTGGGGGGGATATTCCTGCTCGGAGCGGAGAGTTATGGCTATGTGCTGCTTCTGCTCTCCACCTTCCTGTCTGTCGATGTCTATAAGCGCGCCGCCCGGCCTGCACCGGTATCGGCAAAGCGGTCGCCTACCGTCGATATTCTGGTTCCGAGCTATAATGAGCCAGATGAATTGCTCGAGGTAACGCTCACAGCGGCGCTGAATGTCAGCTATCCGGCAGGCCGTATGAAGGTTTACCTCCTGGACGATGGGGGTACACTCGCCAAGAGAACACAGTCCGATCCCGTCAAGGCAGCGGAGGCTCATGCGCGGCATGAGCGGCTGATGGCGATGTGTGAACGTCTTGGGGCGAACTATCTTACCCGCGAGAAGAACGAGCACGCCAAGGCAGGCAACATAAACGCGGCCCTTGAAGAGACCAGCGGTGACCTCATTCTGATACTCGATGCCGATCATGTGCCGGCAGCCGACATCCTTGTGCGGACAGTGGGATACTTTGTCGATGATCCGAAAGTCTTCCTGGTCCAGACGCCGCACTTCTTTCTCAATCCCGACCCTCTGGAGAGAAACCTCGGCACATTCCGCGAAATGCCGAGTGAGAACGAGATGTTCTATTCGGTCATCCAGCGCGGACTGGATGGGCTGAATGCCTCCTTCTTCTGTGGGTCGGCCGCCGTGCTGCGGCGCGAGCACATCATGGAAATCGGCGGGCTCCAGGGAGATACGATCACGGAGGATGCGGAAACGGCGCTTGAGCTTCACGCGCGCGGTTATCGCAGTGTGTATGTTGACCGGCCAATGGTTGCGGGGCTTTCGCCGGAAACCTTCTCCGGATTCATAACGCAGCGAATGCGCTGGACCCAGGGGATGATCCAGATCTTCATTCTGAAGAACCCGCTGCTGAAGCGCGGGCTCTCCCTGTCCCAGCGCATTGGCTATCTCAATTCCTGCTTCTACTGGTTCTTTCCGCTCGCGCGCCTGACATTCATCCTGGCGCCTTTGCTGTATCTCCTGCTCGGCATACGCGTCTATGTCGGGGATCTCAGCGACTTCCTGATGTACGGCCTTCCGCACATTGTGGGCGCGCTGATGCTGTCTTCAATCCTTTATGGCCATACGCGCTGGGCATTTGCGTCAGAGCTCTATGAAGTTGTTCAGGCCATCCATTGCAGTGGCGCGATCCTTCAGGTTTTGCGCAATCCGCGCGCGCCCAGCTTTGCGGTGACTCCAAAGGGGGAAAATCTCAGCGAGGATTTCATCTCTCCATTGGCGCGCCCGTTCTACGTCCTTATTGCGCTGGTCGGGCTGGGGCAGGTGGTGGGGCTGGTGCGGCTCTTCAACGATCCGGCTGGCGCCGGTGTCATAACGGTGCTGCTGCTCTGGAACACGTTTCATCTCCTCCTGCTCGTATCCGCGCTAGGCGTCCTCTATGAGCGGTCACAGCAACGCGCCTTTCCGCGTTTTGAAGTCAGCCGGCCCGTGCTGCTGGGGCACGGAGACGCGGAAATTCAGGCACATATGTCTGACGTCTCGATCACGGGCATGGGCTGCCTGGTTCCATCCGGATCGGCTCATCAGTTTACAGAAGGTGAGACACTGACCATCGATGCCCGCGAGCTGGGAGCCAGCAATGCGTCCATGCTGTCCCTCAAGGTGCTTTCGGTGTTTGACGCGCCGGAGGGTCAGAAACTCGGCCTCAGCTTCATAATCGAGACCCGGGAACAATGGGCCGCGGTGGTCACCCTGATGTACGCGCGCAGCGAGAACTGGAAGCAGTTCCGCGATGCCCGCGCCAATTCCGAACATATGGGCGCAAAGATCGCCCACCTCATCCGCTCAAGCCTTTCGCAAGCGCTGGGCCACATTCGCGCCGTTACACGGGAAGTACGTCCATGAAATCCCTCCTCCGTCCTGCGGTACTCGCGGCCGCCCTGTCTGTCTGCCTCATGCCGGCTCCTGCGATAGCGCAGCAGGCGGCGAGCCGAGAGGCAGCGCTCGATATCTACGCCCGCTACCGGGATAATCCTCAGGTGACGACTGAGCGCCTTGAAAATGGCCTCTGGCGCACGCGTATTCCGCTCGCCTCACTGCGCAGCGCGCAGGGCGCGATCCATCTTGACGGGGCAAGCGCGCGTGAATTGATCTCCTTTGCAATTGCTCCGCAGGCGGACGTCAAGGATGCGCGTGTGCTGCTGCGCCATGTCAGCGGACGCGCGCAGGAAGGTCTCAAACCGCAATTGCGTCTCGGCATGAATGGCCAGTTCATCGGTCAGCTGGACGGCGTGACGGAAAGAGCCGCTGCGATCAACGAAATCGTTCTTGATCCGGCAATGGTCCAGCATGGGTACAATACGCTGAGCATCGATGCGGTTCAGCGCTATACGCTCGATTGCCAGGATACCGAGGCTGCAGAGCTGTGGACCGAAGTGGATACGTCCCGCTCTTATATTGAAATCACCTATGCGCGCCGGTCGCTCAACGCGACGCTCGCGGATCTTGGTGCGCTCCTCTCTGCTGGGATAGGCGGTGTCGAGGAACTCGGCATTCTGGCCGGTTCACCAGACGCCCAGACGCTGCGCTGGGGCGCTCTTGCCTCTCAGGCAGTGGGCAACCGGCTCGGATACCGGCTGCCGAAGATAGCGATGCTCTCATCCCTTGATGCGGGACCGGACGGGGAAGGGCGGGATATCATCGCGATCGGAACCCCGGCGCAGCTCGCCGCCATTGCGCCTGCGGGCCTCGCCAGTCTCAAGGAAACCGAATCCTGGCTTTCGATCGGCCCGTCGCCGAACGATCCAACCCATTTCCTGATCATTGCAGCAGGCCATACGCCAGAAGCCATTGAGGGCGCGCTGCGGACGCTGGCGTCTGAAGGCTTCCCGCTTTCGGCGGCGGCGTCGGCGGTGATCAGCGCTGCCGAGGTTCCCTCGGCCATTGTCAGCGCGAAGCGTCAACCGCTTCGGGCCGACGCGAAATATGCGTTCCGGGATCTTGGCCTTGAGGGGGCCTCGGTGCTCGGGCAGGACCGCGGCCGGGCGCAGCTTTCCTTCGCCTTGCCGGCGGATATACGCTTCCGAGAAAATGATGAGGTGGTGCTCGCACTTGATTTTGCGTATGGCGCGGGTCTCGATGGCCGGTCGGTTGTCAATATTCTCGCCAATGGCGCGTTTGAGCGGGCGGTCCGGCTGACAAATCCAAACGGTGAGGTGGTCCCGGCCTATGAGGTCGCCGTCTCGGCTCGTTCCCTGCGGCCAGGCTGGAACACCATTGATTTTCAGGTTGAGCTGTCTTCGCCAGCTGAAGGCGCCTGTGCCGCACGCAATGCGCGTAACCTTGCCTTCACCTTGAAAGGCACATCAACGGTCACTCTTCCGCCGGCTGGATATTTCGCAGAGCTGCCCAATCTCGCGCTTCTTCAAGAGACGGGGTATCCGTTTGCGGGGCTGGAAGCGGCGCCGATGGAAATCCGCGCAGCCGATGCGTCTGCAGAAACGGTGGCGAGCGTCTGGACGCTTGCTGCACGGCTCGGCCAGATAAATGGGACCGTCTTTACGGACACGAATTTCGGCATTGGTCTCGATCTTCCGGACGCCAACACAATTCTCGTTGGCGCCCGGCCGGCGCTCGGCGGATTCCTGCCATTGCAGAAGCTGAGGCTGCCGCAGGCGAGCGGTTTCAGCCGCGAACTCAATCTGGTTGATCTTGGCGATAACGGTCTGCTTGTCGAGGGCGAGTCGCCCAGCCACAAGGGCCGGCTGGTCATGCTGGTGACAGCGGAAACTGATACGCAGCTGCTGTCTTCGGTACGCTCGCTGGTGCAGCCCAGCCATTGGAGCCAGATCAAGGGCGGCGCCGCCGTGTGGCGGGAAAATGCCGCCACCATCGTCTCCGCTGACGCCGATACGACGTTTACAATTGGCGACAGGGCGGCGCGCGAAGCTGTTCGCGCCGGCAGCGAGAGGGCATCCTGGGGGTGGATCGCGTCCATCGCGGCAATCCTTTTCGCAATGGCTGCAGGTCTGGCTCTGATCGCACGTTACATGCGCAAACAGATCAACGGAAAATGAGGCTCTTTTCCACCCTTCTCCATGCGGCGGTTGCCGGCGCCAGCATCCTGCTCGTAATGGGCCAGGGCGCGCAGGCTGCGCCCGATACCGGGCGGGAAGGGGTCTTCCCGATCGGTATTCCGACGGCGGATATCTCCGAACCGGAACCTGTGGAAACTGCACTTCCGCCAGGGCCAGCAGAAGGGGATGTTCAGTCTGTCTGGGCACTAGGCGCGGAAGGCCGGTGGCATGAAGCGGCCGCACGCTTGCGCGCTCTGCGAGGCCGTCATCAAGGGTGGCAAGCGCCTGCGGACATTCTGGCTTACGTCGCCAACGGTCGGCGCGAACATGAAGTGCGTGAAGCTCAGGCGGCCGGAGATTGGGGACGTGTTCTGCAGCTTCTGCCGGTTCCGGCGGCGAAAGCGTGTGAGCGTCCCTTTGATCTTTGGGCACGCGCTGACGCGCTGGAAGGGCTCGGCATCAACAGCGGTCTGCGGGATTTCTACGAACGGGTTCTGACGCACTGCGATAATCCCGAACTCGTCGCGGCGCTCGCATCCCGCGCCTCAACTGTGCTGGACAGGGAAGGCATTTCATCTCTCGTCCGCATACCTTCACTGGCGAACAACGAACATCCGGAAATCGCGCGTGCCTATGCAGAGCTTGTCAGGGCAGAAACCTGGCTGAACTTTCAGGCCGCTCAATCCGCCGGAGACATCGAGATGGCCGGGGCGATTGCCGGCGCGTCCGAGGATGTGCGGATCCTGGCGCAGGCCGGGTGGATACACCTTGAGCCCGATCCTGGCCAGGCTGCTGGATTTTTCAGAAGCGCTTTGGCGCGCGGCGCGGATGAGGATGTGCGCCGGGGTCTGGTGATGGCGGCGCTGGCCACGGGCGATTATACGGGCGCGCGCAGCGCCATCTCCGAAGCACGCAGCGCCGAGGGGTTCGACGGTCTCTTGGCGCGGGTTGACCTGGATGAGGCGCGCATGTTGCGCCAGCAGGGAAGCTCGCTGCGCGCCGCAGAGCTGGCAGACCGGTCCGCGAAGCTTGATCCCGCGCTTGCGGGCGAAGCTCAGCTGATCGGTGGCGGCGCATTGCTCGATGCCGCTGCGAAAGCTTATGATCTGGGCGATCTGGAAACGGCTGGCACACTTGCCCGGAAGGCCGCTGCCTATCCGGCCGTTCAACGAGCAGCGCAGATGCGCAGCGGTTGGGTGGACCTCCAGTCAGGCGACGCTGAGTTGGCGGCTGCGACGTTCAGCCGGCTTTACCTTGCGGGGCCGGATGATGAGTCGGCGGAAGGATTTGCCCTTGCGGCACAAAAGGCCGGCAAGCTGGAGTCAGCGGCAGCCATCGCGAGAGCCGCAGGCGGCCCTCTGGGAGAGAAAGTCCAGGCGCAGTACGCATCGGTTGCCTTCTATCAAGGGGATTACCTGACGGCCCGCGCCCTGGCCCCTGATACGTATGAAGCGCTCGAGGGCGTCGATCACACACTTTACAGGCAGTCTGTCTCCATGCGCCAGCAGGATGGCGCGCGCGGCGAGAACAGGATGACGGGTTATGCGTCGACCACTTCCATGGAGGCCGTGCGCGGCGTGAGCCGCTATGAGGCAGGCGTCACGCTTTACAAGATCGATACTGGCGCGAATGGCGGCGCCGGACGGGAGACACTTGCCGCCCCCTATCTTGGCTGGAGCCAGGAAGGGGAGACCAGCCTTGCGACGCGGATTGGCCTGATGCCCGTCGGGGCGGGCGCAGATCCCGCCATTTCCGGAGAAGTCGCCGCGACAAGGCGCTTCGGGGCTCACATGGGAGAGGCGCGTGTGTTCGTTCGTCCAAGGACGGACAGCCTGTTGGCATTTGCGGGGGCCGATATTGGTTCTGCCGGGCAATCTGGCCGTGTTGTCGAGGCTGGCGCGCTCGTCCGCGGCAGGATTGATGTTGGCGGTGGGCGCACGGTGCAGGCAGATATCTCTGCCGCCCATCTGGACGGGCGCGCTACCGTCAGCAACTCCATGGTGTCGGCAGGGCTTTCCGCGTCTCAGGCCATTGCAAGGGACGGGTTCGACTATCTGGTGACGGGGCCGTTCTACCAGTTCCAGTCCTATGATCGGAACACGAACTTCTTCAGTGCGGGCCATGGCGGCTATTTTAGCCCGCAACGGTTCCATCGGGCTGGTTGGTCGGTCAATGCCCGGACGAAGTCCTTGAGGGATTGGATTGTCAAAGTGGACGGCGCTGTCGCGTTTGAATCCGTCCGTGAGGATGCGGCCCCGCAGTATCCTCTCTTTGCAGGCCAGGGCATGCAGATCGGCGGCGGGAAAAGCTCTGGTGTTGCCGGTTCGGTGGACGTTGCCATGGCGCGCAGGCTTGGGCGGGAAGTCATTGTGTCCGCAAATCTTTCCGCCACAGCCTCAAAAGCTTTTGAAGATCTCCGCGCCGGCCTCGGCCTTGTCTGGGTGCCGGGCGGCCGCGCAGCGCTTGTGCCTTCAGATCTCGCGACAGACCCTTTCTCACCCGGCTCCTGGATTCGCCCATGACCAATGACATGCACCCCCTCCCGGCGGGCCGAAAGCATAATGACCCTGTATTGACGCGCGCGCTTCAGGCGATCGCCCTTTGCGGGGTTATTCTGGGGCTGATCCTCTATGCATGGATTGCCCTTCACAATGAGACCGGCGCCAGCCAGCGCAGGCTGGCGGACGCCGCAGCCGCCGGACAGGTGGCTGCCGATGCAGAAATGGCGCGGATTGAGGCCGCCGCAGAGAGGGCCGCGCCGCTGATTGCCGCGGCCGTTCGCGGCGATGTCTCAACAGCCGATCTCCGGAATGCGCAGGTGCAGGTCGCAGAAATGCTTTCTTCCACGCCGGTGCTGGCAGTTGCCGTGCTGGATGGAAAAGGAGGCGTGTTATCTGTGTTCGGACATATGCCGTCTGACGCAGTTGGCGGTCTTGCGCCGCTGTCTTCCAGCCAGCGCGCAGGGCAGGAACTGCTGGGTCTCGAACTCGTTCCGGTTTCCAGGCTCCGCGCGGCCTTTTACCGGGAAGCGGAGCTTGCCGGGGGCGGGCAGTTGCCAATGGTTTTTGTACTGCGTTCCGGCGCATTCGGTGCGGCGCTGGATGCGGGCGCATCTGCGGGGAGCGGCTGGCGCGCAGCCATTTTCAATCTGGATGGAAAGGTCGTGCTCTCCAATTCCGCGCCCGGCCGCGCCTTTACGTCATCGGACACCGCCCTCGCCGGACAGGCGCTTGGCTGGCAGCCTTTGCATAGAGACCAGGTTTCAGCGCCCGGCCGGCTTTCAGGCCGCACGGACGGCGTCTTTCTGGAAGCCCGCAGCGTGGCTGGCGGCCGGCTCCACATAGCTTATCTTGCCGATGAACCGTCCGTGCTGGCGATTATCACCGCGCGCAAGACGGAATTTCTGGCGCTGTTCGGGGTCTCCATGCTTGCGCTGGTGTTAGCGCTTTCGCTCATCCAGAATGAGTGGCGCCGCGATGATAGGGAAAACGAGGACACATTTCTTGTGCTGGCTCAGGCGAGGGCAAGTTGCGATCTGCTGGATGCCGGGGTCATCGACTGGTCAGTCCGCGATGGCCGTATTGTGTATTCCGAAGGCTGGGCAGAAATGTTCGCACGCGGTGTGAAGCCGGCATCTGAAGAGGCGCATGACTGGATATCGCGCGTTCATCCACAGGATCAGGATGCGGCGCGGGAAACCTATCAATCCTTGCTGGATGGAACGGCAAATGACATCGAACATCGCATACGCATAAGACTGCCATCCGGCATGTGGGTGCAGGTACTGGAGCGGGGGCGTGCGGTCAGCGGCCTTGACGGGAAGCCCGCGCGTATCGTGCTTGTTCAGACACCGGAAGCTGCGGATGGCGCGGCTCTGAAAGAGACACTGAACGGATTCAATCCGCCAAAGGATTACGCTCTGACAGGATAGGCCGCGGAGATGCCAGCCTTCAAGCATTCGCTGAACTGTCCTTAATTGATACAAGGTTTCCCGATATCCTGTCCCGGTTGAACCTTTTAGACTATTCGGAAACCCCGTTGTAGCATTTGGTGTGTTTTGGTGGCGTCATGGAAAAGCGTGCAAAATTCCAAAGGCCAGAGATGCCAGACGAGTATATCGACCTGGAATACGACCTGCATCGCGTCGAAGCGAGCCGGGGCGTCCTTGAAATGGCTGTCCGCCAGTTGCTGAAGATAGGCTTCTGGAAGTACGACATATCTAACCGCAAACTCGTTTGGTCTCCCAGCATCTATGAGATGGCAGGCATCGACCCGGAGGAATTTGACGGCTCGCTGGAGCGGTATGTTCAGATACTTTTCACCGATGACCGCGATCAGGCAGCCCTGTCAGTTCAAACGCTCGACGATCCTGGGGTGAAACTCCACGAATTCGAGCGCCGTATCACCCGCAAGGATGGAAGCACGATCTATGTCAAGGGAATCGGCGAACGTACACAGACAGTTACGGGCGATGTAATTACCGGCGTTGTTCAGGACGTAACTGCCGAGCGGAACAGGCAGTCTGAACTCCGGTTACTGGGCGCCTCGGTAGAGCGGCTCAACGATATCGTGGCTATCCTGCGCGTTGACCCGTCCGTTCCGGGAACAGAAGCGCCGATCGTCTACATCAATTCCGCATTTGAGCGGATTACAGGCTATGCCCGGAGCCAGGTCGTCGGGCAGCCGCTGTCTTTCATCCTGTCTCGCGCTGAGCCCCAGATTGATCCGCATGTTCTGGAGGCAGCCATGAATGCGGGGCAGTCGCTGCGCGTTGAAGTCGCCGGGCCGATCAAGCCCGGTCAGCAGGTTACCTGGGACGTAGAGTTTCTGCCGGTGGCAGACGTCTACGGAAAATACTCTCACTGGGCAGTGGTGGCGCGGGACATCACCGACCGCCGGGTGGCCGAACAACGTGCAGCTATCAATGAAGACCGCTTCCAGTTCGTCAGCCGCTCGACGGCCGATGTGGTATGGGAGTGGGATATCGCCGCCGGTACATTCATATGGAGCGAAGCCTTCGACAAGGTGACGGGAACGCCAGGCGCCTATCTGGAAACGGGGTTTGATTCCTGGAGCAGACGGGTCCATCCCGAAGACAGGGACCGGGTTGTCGACAGCTTGATGGAGTTCGTCGCCTCGCCGGAAGCGGAAAGCTGGTCAGAAGAGTACCGTTTTGTTGCGGATGATCGCCACGAACGCATCATTCTGGACCGGGGCTTCATCGTGCGGGATGAGGCCGGCATCGCGGGCCGTATGGTCGGCACCATGATCGATCTTACAGAGCGCCGCGCCAGCGAGCAGAGGTCGCGCGATTCCGAACGCCTGGAAGCGATCGGCCAGCTGACGGGCGGGGTGGCGCACGACTTCAACAATCTGCTTACGGTAATCCTCGGAAACAGTGATGTTCTCAGGGACAGGCTGAATGATCCTGCCCAGCGCCGGATGGCCGACCTTATCCATCTGGCTGCCACGCGCGGTTCGGAACTTACCAAGCGGCTTCTGGCATTTGCGCGGCGCCAACCCCTGAAGCCCCAGAGGACCTGCCTCAACGAACGGACCGGGTCGGTGCATGCTCTGCTCCGAGGCGCTCTGGATGCCCGCATCCGGATACGGCATTTGCCGGCGCCTGCCCTCTGGGAAGTTCAGGTTGATCCGGGACAGTTCGATGTTGCGCTTCTAAATCTCGCCTTCAATGCGCGCGATGCGATGCCTACAGGTGGCACACTGACGATTGCGACGGAGAACCTCAAGGTGCGTGGACGATCCGGGGTGGCGCGAGAGGGCGTGCCGGCGGGGGATTATGTGTGCATCACGGTTTCTGATACCGGCGCAGGAATGGAAGAAGAGGCTCAGCGGAGGGCCTTCGAGCCCTTCTTCACGACCAAACCTGCGGGAAAGGGCAGCGGCCTGGGCCTCAGCATGGTCTACGGCTTCGCGCGCCAGTCTGAAGGACATATTCTTATCAGGTCCGCCGTTGGCGAGGGCACTTCGGTCAGATTGTTTTTTCCAAGGGCGCCGAAAAGCGGCGTGGCGGCATCAGCTATCCTGCCGGACGTAGACGAGCCGGCTTTATTCAGCACGGGAAGTGTCTTGATCGTGGAAGATGATCCGCTGGTGCGTGAACATTCTGCCCATAACTTTCATGCGCTTGGGTACACAGTATCTCTCGCGGCTTCCGCTGAAGAGGCTCTTGGCGCACTGGAGGCAGATCCCGGTATATTCATGTTGTTCACGGATGTTGTTCTGGGGGCCGGAATGAACGGTCTGGAACTCGCAGTCGAGGCGCGCCGCCGCCATCCGGGCCTCAAAGTGCTGTATACATCGGGCTATGTTCCCGGCGAGATCGGGTTCAACGGTTCGCTCGTTTCGGACGCCGAGTTGCTGCGTAAGCCCTATGAGCGCCATGAACTCATCCGGAAGCTTGCAGATTTGCAGAGAGGGCCAGCGCCGGGTGGTTAGAGGGATCCGGTCGCCAGGCGGTATCCTATCCCGCGAGCGGTCTGCAGGGAATTTCCAGAGCCATTTTCCAGATCCTCGAGCTTCTGGCGAAGCCGGCTGATATAGGTCTCCAGAACTTTTTCGCCTTCCCTGTAAGGACGTCCAAAGGCCTGGTGGTAAAGGTCGTTCCGGGCAACCGGCTTGCCGCCAGCGGAGATCAGTGCCTCAAGCAGTTTCGCTTCCGCATGTGTAAGCTCCGTGAATTGCAGACCGTGGCGCAAACCCCGGTCCTTGGGCAAATAGCTCAGCCCGCCAATGGCAATGGTGTCCGGCAGTTCAACTGCGGGCAGCCCTTTTGACCGTTTCGTCAGACGGCTTACGCGGGCGTGCAGTTCCTTCGCGCTCGCGGGTTTGAGAACATAGTCATCAATCCCGCGATTGATCAGGTCGGCGCGAAACTCCGTATCCCCCCATCCTGATAGCATCAGGATGGGGACGTCGCTGAGCTTGCGGATTTCGGTGAGAATCTGCGATCCCGACGCATCCGGCAGCTGCAGATCCAGGATCACACAATCCACATCAGCGAAGCCAGGAGAGTAAAGAAGTGTTTTGAGCGCTTCGAAGGACTCAAAAGTATCAAACTGATCGGCAGGGTCCGGCCAGCTCAGGGTGATGGTTTCCAGCACCATCCGGTCATCATCTATCAGCACTATGCGCATCGCCCGCTCCGGCTGCGCCAAGGGCAACTTACTCCTGCTGCCCGTGGTTCCTTCGGGAAGATATTCATCTCAGGATTTACAGATACATAACGCAATGCGCAGGGAAAGATGATCTGGCGGCAGGATGGGCGTGGCCAGCTTCAATTCCGCGTCATCTGCCGAAATTTGGTGTCAGGCGGTTTTCCCCTCAACTCGCGGCGGGTTCGGCATCACGGCGGCCTTCAGTGCGCCTTGCGTCCCCGCGCAATAACGTTGAGCCCTACCCAATTGCGATTTTTATGTTGCCTTGAATGGAACTCGATTGCGGGAAGCGCGTAATGGGAGTGATACCGGAAGGACGCGCTGCGTCATTCCCCCCCCAAGCCGCATAAGCGCTGTCTTTCCGGTACCCACGCCGTGCTTCTGGATCCCATCCCAGTCAAGGCGCGGTGAGATCCGGTGCGTGGCTGTCATACTTATGCGCGCACCGGATCATCGTTTATGCAGAAGCATCGACGTTCCCTGCGGAACCTGACGATCCCGTCGCCGCGAAACTCCGGGCTGTTCCAGAAAAGAGTGGCCCGGAGTTTTCCGGGCCATCACACTGTTTACTCAGGCGGCTTGTCCGGGCTCAAAAGGGGAGGGTTCGGCATAGGGCCTTTTGGAGTATGAGGGGTCCATCAAGTCGGCCAGCGCTTCCCGTCCGCGGCTTACACGGCTTTTCACGGTGCCTTCGCTGCAACCGAGAATATGCCCGGCTTCTTCATAGCTGAACCCCACCGCCAGCACGGCCACAAGCGCTTCCCTCTGCTTGGCGGGCAGGTGGAGCAATGCCTGCTGCATGACCTGAAAATCGCTGGCCCACTCCTGATTGTCTGGGGCGACGAGGAATTTTTCGGCGTCTGAGGGATCGAGCGAGGAGGACCGCCAGGCTTTGCGCCAGTGCTGGACGTAGGCATTGCGGATGATCCTAAACAGCCAGGGCCTCATCGGCGCGCCCGCGATGAACCGGTCGCGAGCTGCCCAGGCTTTCAGGCAGGCTTCCTGGACGATGTCATCGGCCAGATCATCATTGCGGCAGAGTTTCCGCGCAAACACCCGCATATGGGGCACCATCGCTTCGAGCTCATGGACAAAGCTGTCAGGGCCCGTAGGGGCGGGGGCGTGTTCAGGGCGCTCCATGGCAGGTGCTCCGCTTGGATGCCGGGTCTTTTCTGCTCATCGGCTGGGTCAAGACATAGATCCTTCCACAATAGCGCTGGCGGGAACCGCATGCAGGGAGGCAATGCGGGAAACGCCGTCGGTTCTGGTGCGAAATCTATCTTGTGTTGCGGTCGGGGCCGCATTTTGCGCTCTCTGGAGCAGCTGTGACGAGTATCGATCCCAATAGTTAACGAGTGGTTTCTACGCGATCGAGCGCGAATACTTGAAAAATTCTTTTAAAATCAAGGATAGTGGCGTGAGGGATAAAAAAAGGCCGGTGCGGGATACCGCACCGGCTTAGGGTACAAGATAGATGGCATAGCAAAATTTGCTACATGAATACTACGCGCAGCCCCGGAATCCGGTTCCGGATTATTTTATTGAAAATAGTTTAGTCTTTGGCGCGCTCGAGATAGCTGCCGTCTTCGGTATTGACCACAACGCGGGTTCCCACGCCGACATGCGGGGGCACCATGATGCGGATACCATTGTCGAGGATGGCGGGCTTGTAAGAGCCCGAAGCCGTCTGGCCTTTGACCACCGGTTCGGTTTCCACGATTTCTGCGGTGATACGCTGGGGCAGGGTGATGGACACCGCTTCACCGTTGAACATCTGCAGGCTGACAGCCATGTTTTCCTGCAGATAGGCGGCGCTATCGCCGACCATCGCGCCCGGAACAACGACCTGCTCGTAATTGCTCGAATTCATGAAGACGTAATTGTCGCCTTCCGGATAGAGATAGGTGTGCTCGACCTCCTCGACAAAAGCCTTCTCGAGCTTGTCGGAGGTCTTGAAAGTATTGACAACTTTGATGCCGTCGGAGATGCGGCGCATCTCGATGGTGGTTGTCGGCGTGCCTTTGCCGGGACGGAAAGACTCTGCCTTGAGGACAACATACAGTTGGCCGTCGGTGTACTCGATGATGTTGCCTCTGCGGATATCCGCTGCGATTTCAACGGCCATGGGGTGTTCCTGAGTTGCGAGAGCGAAAGGGCCGCTATATACCGCCTCCGCGCCATTTGGCCAGCCGAATGCTGTGGCTTTTCAGTCTGGCCCGGCAGTTTACGGCAGACTTTTGACCCCAGGAACAGGCCTTATGGAAGCTTCTGCGTGGTGGAGTCCTGAGACGCATGCCCGGCGGCGCCGCCATCTTCTGGCGCGCGGCAAGATCAAGTCCGCTTTGCGGCGCTGGTTTGAGGCGCAGGAATTTCTGGAGACCGAATGCGGCGCGCTGGTCGTTTCGCCGGGCAACGAGGCCCATCTGCACGCATTCCAGACACAATACGTGACAGATAGTGGACAAATCCGGACACTTTACCTCCATACCTCGCCAGAGTTTGCCATGAAGAAGCTTCTGGCGGCCGGCGAGACGCGCATCTTCGATTTCGCCCGCGCCTACCGGAACCGGGAATCTGGCGGCCGGCATTCGCCCGAGTTCACGATGCTGGAATGGTACCGGGCAGGGGCAGGCATGGCGGATGTGATGGGCGATTGCACGGCCATCGCGAGAAGGGCAGCTAAGGCGGCGGGCACGCGTCAGCTCGTCTGGAAGGGGCAGGTCTGCGACCCGTTCGCAGAGCCCGAATGGCTGACCCTTGCCGAGGCGTTTGACCGGTATGCCGGGATCGACCTCACCCGTCATCTGGAGGACGCAGGCGCGTTCCGGGGCGCTGCGCTGGCCGCTGGCATCGGCGTGCCGGAAGGGGCGACCTGGACGGATGTGTTTTCGGCCATCCTCGTTACGAAGATCGAGCCGCATCTGGGCATGGGGCGGCTGACCTTCCTGCATCGCTATCCGGTCAGCGAGGCGGCCCTGTCGCGGCCGGCGCCGGACGATCCGCGCTTTGCCGAGCGGTTTGAGCTTTATGCCTGCGGTGTAGAACTGGCCAATGGCTATCGTGAGCTGACCGATGCCGCCCTGCTGGTGGCCCGGCAGCAGTCTGAAATGGACCTCAAGGAAGCGGTCTATGGCGAGCGCTATCCTCTGGACCCCGATTTTGTGGCAGCCGTTGCGGCCATGCCGGAGGCAAGCGGTGTGGCGCTCGGTTTTGACCGGCTGGTGATGCTGGCGAGCGGGGCAAACGCGATCAATGAGGTGCTCTGGACGCCGCCCGTCATTGCGGAAGAACCCCGCCCATGAAACCGGTTACCCTCCGCAGTCCTGGGGAGCTTCTGGCAGCAGGCCTCATTCCGGCAGATGAGGTGGAGATCCTCTCCCGTGTGGCCGAGCAGTATGTGATCGCCCTGCCGGAGCCTCTGGCGGCCCTGATCGACCCGGCCGATCCCCGCGACCCGATCGGCCGGCAATATGTTCCGTCCGGGGAAGAACTGAACGCTCTGCCGGGTGAAACCGAAGACCCGATCGGCGACACCGCCCACAGCCCCGTGCCGGGGATCGTGCATCGCTATCCTGACCGCGTGCTGCTGAAGATCACCTCGACCTGTCCGGTCTACTGCCGTTTCTGTTTCCGGCGTGAGCGTGTCGGGCCGGAGAAGGGCGCGCCGCTGGGCAAGGCCGAGCTTGAAGCGGCTCTGGCTTATATTGCCGGGCGGCCGGAGATATTTGAGGTCATTCTTACCGGCGGTGACCCGATGGTCCTGTCGCCGGCGCGGGCCGGCGAGATCACGCGCCGGCTTGAAGCCATTGAGCATGTAAAGCTGATCCGCTGGCATAGCCGCGTGCCCGTCGCCGCGCCGGAGCGCATCACCCCGGAATTCGTTGAGGCGATCCGGGGACGGAGCAAGGCCGTCTTTGTGGCCATTCACGCCAATCATGCGCGGGAGTTTACTCCGGAGGCAATCGCGGCCATCCGCCGCCTCGCGCAGGCGGGCATCTCGCTTGTGTCGCAATCAGTGCTGCTGCGCGGTGTGAATGACAGCTTCGACGCCCTGGCAGACCTGATGCGCGCTTTCCTCAGTACAGGGATAAAACCCTACTATCTGCATCAACTGGACGCTGCCCCCGGCACAGCGCATTTCCGGGTGCCGGTGGAAGAGGGGCAGGCGCTGGTGCGCCGCCTGCGCGATGACCTCACGGGCCTGGCAACGCCTCACTACGTGGCCGACATTCCCGGCGGCGTCTCCAAGGCGGTCATGAACCTGCCGGATATCGAGCGCCGCGAAGATGATTTCCGCCTTCGCGGAAGGGATGGTGAGTTGCATCCCCTGCCAGGCGCGCAGGGTGGCTAGTCTTCCGGCTTTTGCCGCCCGCCTGCCAGCAGGAGCAGGGCAACAAAGCCGATGGAGGTGGCCTGGCTTGAGAAGAGTTCCAGCAGGGCGGCAAACAGCCAGCTGGGCAGGGAAGCGCGCTGCTCGGCCTGCAGCAGGATATTGCCGGAGCCCTGGCCGAGGAGTTCGGCATTGGCCGCCTCAATCCGCGCGGTGAGTTCGTCCCGGCGCCTCGCCAGACCCAATTCATTCTGCGCGTCGCGGTAGGGCTTCTGATCGGTGCGGCCAACGCGCTCGACTTCTGAGATGTAGGCTTCAAGGCCTTCAACGGATCTTGTTTCCGGCGGAATGCCCTCCAGCTGGCGGCGCCAGTCGGCAATCTGGGATTCCAGAACCGCCCGGTTGGAACTGGCGGTCTCCACGGCGGCGGCCGAAGCTTCGGCATTGCTGCGGATGTAGATCTCGGTGCCGAGAATGGAGGCGCCCGCGCCGACGGCTGCAAAGATCATCGCGCGGGCGGCTTCCTTGAAGCGGCGATTGGCGCCGTGCCAGTAGACGAAGGTGAAGCCGCCAAAAGAGATGATGGCGGCGATGACCCCGGCCCAGCCCCAGATGCGCCCCTGCACCGGGTCGGTCACGGTCGAGGAGAAGGCCTGATAATTGGCAAAACCGGACAGGCCCGCCGCCGCGAGCCCCGCCAGCAGGAAGATCAGGGCCAGGGCGCCGATGATCAGCCGCTCACTGCGCCCCCGGTGCTTCTCGGCCCGCTGCGCTTTGAGGGCTGCGAGACGTTCCTCCCTTTCTGCCTGGATCTCTTCAGGCGTCGGCAGCTTCTGCTCGGGTTTGAGCTGCAGCACCTTGGCCTCTGTCTTCAGGACCGGATTGGCCGCGCGGGTGACCTCGGTGAATTCCGCATCGATCGGGGCCGCCGGAGGCGGCGGCGTGATGCTTTCCGGAAGCGTTTCGCTGCGCAGCGCCGGCAGAAGACGGCTCGCCCGGATCGCTTCGAGCTGTTTTATGAGGTCGCGAAGCGGGCCGGTCTCACCCGTTCCGGCGCAGCGATAGGCGTGGCGCTGCCAGTTGAGGATGAGGTTATTGTCGCCTGAAGAGGCCACGCACTCTTCGTGCAGGGGACAGGGCAGGCGCGCCTCGGACGTATCCTGGCTGACCTCGTCATCCAGGCCGAGCAGTTCGGCCACACGCTGCAATTCCTTCAGATGGCGCTCGTCTGCCATGTCAGCCCCTTATCCCGTGCCATCCACGCATAGCGGATCGGGCCCCGCGCCGTCACCTGCCTTGCGGCATCGCGATTACACTCGCGTAAGGAACGCAGTTGAGACGCAATTACAACTTTAACCGCAGCCCAAGACATCTTAATCCTGTCTTAAGGCAGCCAAAGTGAGATTGCCGTACCTATATGGGGGACTGCCGCGCCAGATATGGCCGGCCTGAAGAGGACTGAACTGAAATGACCCCGCGTTCCGCCGCGATCCCAAAAAACTGGAAAACTTTCGATATCCCGAGCTTTTTCTCGGCCTTTGGCTACCCCGCCCTGGGTGTGGCCCTGTTCACCACCATGGTGCTGCTCGGCATCTTTGTCAGCGAGCTGACCTTCCACTGGTGGTACCTGCCGATCGCCGGCGCCGTGATCGCCTTCTCGGTATTCTGGTGCAATCTCGGCATCGGGCCGATGCACCGCATCCTGCAGCACCGCGCCGGGGAAATGAAATGGCCCGCCCAGGTGCTGACCATGCTCAACATCATCATCGCCATGCAGGGCAACCTGCGCGACTGGGTGAACTATCACTCACAGCACCACCGCTTTGCCGATGGTCCTGGCGACCCGCACAATCCCTTCGAGTCCAAGCGCTGGGCCTGGGTTGGCTGGATCCTCTTCCGCGACCGGAAAGACACCGCCCGCCCGATGGCGGCCTGGCTGAAACAGCAACCGGTCATCGTATGGATGGACCGCTTCTATAATGAGATCAGCATCGTCATCCATTTCGTCATCCCGGCCTTGATCTATCTGATCGTCTGGGCCGCTGGCGGCTCGCTGGTGCTGACCGCGCTGCTGCATGCCAGCGTCGTGATCGGCCGGGCGATCCAGTTCCATGCCACCGTCTATGGCATCAATGTGCTCGGCCATCTCAAGACGCCGGTGTGGGCGGATCATCTGATGGCGCTGCTGACGGGCGGGGAAGCCTTCCACGATCACCACCATGACGAGCCGCAAAGCGCGCTGCATCGTCCGCGCAAAGGCATCTGGAACCGCATCGTGGATTATAACGGCACGGTGCTTCTCTTCCTTGAGAAGATCGGCTGGGTGAAGGATCTGAAGATCGCGCCGCGTTTTGCGTGATCAGTTCCCGGAACGCCTCAGTCTGAACGCCTGTTCAGTTTCACAAGGGCCACCCCTCAAAAGGTGGCCCTTTTCCTTTTCTATTCCTGATTCGTGACACAGACGCGCCGTATTCGGGGCGCAGCCTCCTGCCCACACACAGCAACTGGGAAGGGACGCCCGCATGAAACTCTTTCACTCCATCCTCGCCATCGCCGCCGGCGCAGCTCTGGCCGCCACCGCTTCCGCCAAAGTCTTACCTCCCAAGCCGCCCAAGCCCGAGACGGTTCAGTCTTATGTGCTTCTGGACCGTACCGGGTCCATGTCAAACATCTGGGACGAGGCGCTCTCGTCGGTGAACGCCTATGCCGAGAGCTTCGCGGCAGATGCTCCGGGGACAGAGATTGCCGGGGCTGACATCAAGACGGCCGTGACCGTCGCCGTCTTCGACTATCAGGATGGCATGCAGTTCGATGTGCTGCGCGACAAGGTGGACCCGACGGCCTGGAAGAAGATCACCAATGATGAGGCCAGCCCGCGCGGCATGACCCCGCTATATGATGCCATCGGCAAGATCATCACCCGCGCCGAAGCGGACAATCCAGAAAAGGCTGTCATCGTCATCATGACGGACGGCCTTGAAAACTCCTCCCGCGAGTTCACCAAGCAGGGGGCGAAGGCCGCGCTCGACCGGGCGCAGGCGCGCGGCTGGGAAGTCGTGTTCCTCGGCGCTGAATTTGCAAGCTTCAACGACGCCGAAGCCGTCGGCATGGCCTCGTCCAAGACGATGGCGGTTGGCCAGGGCCGCATGAACGAGTCGATGGACGCCCTCGCCCAGAAAGCCCGGGCCTATGGCAAGGGCGCCGCCCCTGCCGTGGAGTTCAGCGCAGAAGACCGCGCCGCCGCCGATGAAGAAGGCGTCAAACAGCGCCAGGGCGGCAACTAAGCCCCGGCCACCGGAATCTCTCCGGTTTCCGTCCGGCTTCCCACGGCATCGCAGACTGGCAGAGAGGCGGCCCGCTCCATCCCCTTGGAGCGGGCTCAGCCTTGCGCCACCTGTATATTACGCTGCGTCATACTTGCCATTCGCTGATGGGCCCGCTTCAGGAAAGCGTGGTTCAATTGCAGGGCAGGGCGATGAAGTATTACGAGGATCTGGTCATCGGCACGGTCACGCGCGGCGTGCGCACTTATACGGTCACCCGCGAGGAAGTGATCGAGTTTGCCAGAAAATATGATCCCCAGCCTTTCCATCTGGATGACGAGGCCGCCGCCAACACCCATTTCGGGCGCCTTTCGGCTTCGGGCTGGCATACCGGCGCCATGGTCATGCGGATCATGGTCGAGACCGGGCGGACCGGCGAGCCGACCGCCTCCCTCGGCTCGCCCGGCATTGACGAGCTGCGCTGGGTGAAGCCCGTCTATCCCGGCGACGAGCTCAGCGTGGAGATGGAACTCATTTCCAAGCGGCGCATGAAAAGCCGGCCGGATATGGGCCTCTCAAAAGCGCGCCAGACCGTCTACAATCAGAATGGCGAAGTGGTGATGACGATGGTGTCCAACGGGCTCATCAAGGTGCGCCATCCGGAAATCGAGACAGAGTAGCCGGGCGCCCGCTTTACAAGCCGCGCGCCGCGCTATATCCGTCCGCCCGCAATGCTGAACAAGACCGCCATTATTATTACCCCAAAGACGATCCGCCTCGGCGGGACGTTGCGGGTGTGTGCGATCTGACAGCAGCCACCTTGAACAACGTCCCCGCAAAGGCGCGGGACGGCCCTCTCAAGGAAACCGGCTCTCCCGCTCCAAAGTCCCTTAATGGAGAAGAGCCATGCAGAAATTCTCACGATCCAATCCGCCCCGTGTCGGCGTCGTCGGCGCCACCGGCCTTGTCGGCAGCCTGATGCGCGACCTTCTGGCCGAGCGGGATTTCCCGCTGGCCTCCCTGCGCCTGTTTGCGTCCGCCCGTTCCGCCGGAAAGCCGGTCGCCTTCCGGGGCGGCGAGGTGATCGTGGAGGATGTGGCGACGGCCGATCTCTCCGGGCTCGACATCGTGTTCTTCTCCGCAGGCGGAGAAACGTCCCGCCAGTATGCCCCGCGCTTCGCAGCGGCCGGCGCCGTGGTGATCGACAACTCCTCGGCCTGGCGGAAAGATCCTGACGTGCCGCTGGTGGTGGCCGAGGTGAACGCGCACGCGCTGGCCAGCCTTCCCAAAGGCATTATCGCCAACCCGAACTGCACCACGATGGCAGCCATGCCGGTGCTCAAACCCCTGCATGATGCCTGGGGCCTGAAGCGCCTGTTCGCCAGCACCTATCAGGCCGCGTCCGGGGCAGGGGTGGCCGGTATTGCGGAGCTGTCCGGGCAAATCTCCGCCGCGGCCGTCGGCAATTTCGAGGCGCTCGCTCATGATGGCGGCGCAGTTACATTTCCGGCGCCGAAGAAATGGCAGGTGCCGCTGGCCTTCAATGTGGTGCCGCTGAACTATGTTCTGGGTGAAGACGGGTATACGGATGAAGAGGCCAAGCTGCGGGATGAAAGCCGCAAGATCCTCGGTATTCCGGGGTTGCTTGTTTCGGGCACCTGCGTGCGCGTGCCGGTGCTGACCGGCCATTGCCTGGCCATCCATGCCGAATTCGAACGCCCGGTCTCTGCCGACGAGGCCAATGCCTTGCTGGCAAAGGCGCCGGGCGTGGAACTGGACGAGGTGCCCAATCCGCTGGCTGTTGCGGGCCGCGACGCCGTCAGCGTGGGGCGCGTCCGCAAGGACAGCGCGCTGGAAAACGGCCTCGCCCTGTTTGTGGTTGGCGACAATCTGCGCAAGGGCGCCGCGCTCAACGCCATTCAGATTGCCGAGGCGATGCTCGCCTAGGTCATCTCCCAAAGAAAAACGCCGGACCATTTCGGTCCGGCGTTTCCTTGTTCAGAGATCCGTTCGTATCCGGATCAGAGCGCTTCGATGATTGTGACGTTGGCGACGCCGCCGCCTTCACACATCGTCTGCAGGCCCCATTTCTTGCCGCGGGCATGCAGGGCATGCACCAGCGTTGCCATCAGCTTGGTGCCCGAAGCGCCCAGCGGGTGGCCCAGCGAGATGGCCCCGCCATTGACGTTCAGCTTCGACGGGTCAGCGCCGGTATGCTGCAGCCAGGCAATCGGCACCGGCGCGAAGGCTTCGTTGACTTCGTAAAGGTCGATGTCGCCGATCTTCATGCCGGCGCGCTGCAGGGCGCGGTCGGTGGCGAAGAGGGGTTCTTCCAGCATGATCACAGGGTCGCCGGCCGTGACGGTGACGTTGTGAATGCGGGCGAGCGGGGTGAGGTTATGCGTCTTCAGGGCGGCTTCCGACGCAATCATCACGGCTGAGGAGCCGTCGCAGATCTGGCTGGCATTGGCCGCCGACATGACGCCGCCTTCCATAAGGATCTTGAGGCTCGCCATGGCTTCCATATTGGCGTCGTAGCGGATGCCCTCATCCTTGTCGTGCATCACTTCGGCGCCCTCGCCGTTGCGGCCCTTGATGACCACGAGTTCCTTGGCGAAGGCCCCGGCCTTGGTGGCGGCGGCCGCGCGGCGATGGCTTTCCACCGAGAACGCATCCAGCTGTTCCTTGGTGAAGCCGTATTTCTTGGCGATCATTTCAGCGCCGGTGAACTGGTTGAAGTGCTTGATGCCGAACTTCTCCTTCACCGATTGCGGCGTCGGATCGGTCGGGATGTCGAACACCTTGCCGGCGCGGGCGTTGATGCCCATCGGGCAGCGCGACATGCTTTCCACGCCGGCTGCGATCACGAGGTCCTGCGTGCCGGACATGATCGCCTGGGCCGCAAACTGGATCGACTGCTGGGACGAGCCGCACTGGCGGTCGATGGTCACGGCGGGGACAGAATTGGGAAGGTTGGAGGCCAGAACCGCCGTGCGGCCGATCTGGCCGGCCTGTTCACCGGCCTGCGACACGCAGCCCATGATCACGTCTTCGATCGCTTTCGGGTCAACGCCGGTCTCGGCCACAATGGCGTTCAGAACCTGCGCGCCGAGGTCGCCGGGGTGCCATTCGGCAAGGGCGCCGCCCTTGCGGCCGCCGGCTGTGCGTTTCGCTGCTACGATATAGGCTGTCGCCATGGTCTTTTCCTCCTGACTGGATGGCGCGAGTTTAATGGCCATTCAGGCCTGCGCCAGCGCTCACGCCGGGGCAGGGGGAGGCGGGAAAACGCAGTTTTCAGTCGTCAAAGCCGAGGAAGGTGGCGGCCTCGTCCACGGATTTGCGCAGGGAGACGACCGCGTTTGCCGGAAAGCTCTCATCCGGCCAGCCCATCGCCACGCAAGTCTGGATCACCTGATCGTCCGGGATGCCGGCTTCGGCGCGCACCACCGGGCTCTGCATGATGCCTTGCGAATTGATCACGCAGCCAAGGCCCCGGTTCCAGGCGGCATTGACGAGGCAGTTGACCACCCCGCCGCAGTCAAAGGGCGGAATATCCCCGCCATGCAGCGCCTTATCATAGGTCACGACAATGGAGACGGGCGCATCGAACTGGCGGAAGCCGCGCAGTACCCAGTCCATCCGCGCCTCCTTGTCTTCCCGCGCAATGCCCATGGCGGCGAACAGCTGCTTGGCGATCTCCACCTGCCGGTCGCGGTGGACGCCCTGATAGGCCGGGCCCATCCGGAACTCGCGGCTGTCAGGCACACCGGCCACATTCCGCTCCACATTGCCCTTCCGGATACGGTCGAGCACCTCACCGGTGACAACGTAGAAATTCCAGGGCTGGGAGTTCAGCGAGGTGGGGGCGCGCATCGCCAGTTCGAGGATTTCGCGGATCAGCGCCTTGGGCACAGGCTTCTTCTGGAAACCGCGGATACTTCTCCGCCCCCGGACAACATCATCAAATTCCACGGCCAAGGCCTCCCCGAACTGTCATAGCTGCAACGACTTTTAGCGAAGCATGCCCTGCTGGCATCCCCTGACGCCGGGGCAAACAAAAAAGCCCGCTCAAGCGAGCGGGCTTTCTGTTCAGATATGTGAGGCCGCTTAGCGCGGAGCCATCCGGATGGCGCCGTCGAGGCGGACATCTTCGCCGTTGAAATAGTTGTTGCGGACCATTTCGGTGGCCAGCGACGCATACTCCTCCGGGTTGCCGAGGCGCGGCGGGAACGGCACCTGCGCGCCGAGGGCCTGTTTCACCGGCTCAGGCGCAGCGGCCAGCAGCGGGGTGTTGAAGATACCCGGCAGGATCGTGTTGACGCGGATATTCTCGCGCGAAAGGTCGCGCGCGATCGGCAGGGTCATGCCGACAACGCCGCCTTTGGACGCCGAGTAAGCGGCCTGCCCGATCTGGCCGTCTTCTGCAGCCACCGAAGCGGTGTTGACGATGGCGCCGCGGTCGCCGCAGGGCAGCGGGTCCAGGGTCATCATGCCAGCGGCGGACTTTGCGATGCAGCGGAAGGTGCCGACGAGGTTGATCTGGATGATCAGGTTGAACTTATCCAGCGGGAAGTGCTCGATATTGCCCGTGTTCTTGTCGCGGCTGGCGGTCTTGATGGCGTTGCCGGTGCCGGCGCAGTTGATCAGGATACGCTCCTGGCCGATGGCGGCGCGGGATTTGGCAAAGCCGGCATCGACGGAGGCTTCGTCGGTGACGTTGACATTGCAGAAGACGCCGCCAAGCTCTTTGGCCAGCGCTTCGCCTTTTTCAGCGTTGAGGTCGAACAGAGCGACCTTCACGCCATAGCTGGCGAGTTTGCGGGCGGTTGCGGCGCCGAGGCCGGAAGCGCCACCGGTGATGACGGCGGAGATGTTAGAATTGAGTTCCATGGGCCACTGCCCTCCCTGTTTTCGAAAACTGCGGACTTCAATTATAATGCCCCTAGGAGAGCGCAATGTCTGACGCAGCGGAAATCATAAATACGGTCAAAGGGGATGGAGACATCTACCTGCCCAAGACAATCCAGCGCAATGAGCGCCTGGCCAGGGGCCTTGTGCCCAAGCTTGTCCGGCTGGCGGGAAAGCTGCCTTTTGCCGATGATCTGGCGGCGGCCTATTATGCCGCACGCGATCCGCTGACGCCTGTGAAGGCCAAGGCAGTGCTGTTTGGCGCTGCCGCCTATTTCGTCCTGCCGGCTGATCTGGTGCCAGATGTGGTCGTCGGCCTGGGCTTTACCGATGACGCCACCGTGCTGGCCACCGCACTCAGCGTTGTGGGCATGCATGTGAAGGAACGCCACCGGGCGATGGCCCGCAAGCTGCTGTGTCTGCCCGAGCCGGTCAAAGATCCCGGCTGACGGTCATGACAGCGGGGGCGGGGGTATTCATTACATCGCTGGTTCTGGGCGCCGCCTATTGGGCGGTCTGGTGCTATCGTGAGAAGGGGCTGGCCGGCCTGCTGGTGAAAACCGGCTCGGTGGCGCTGCTCTCTGTCTGGGCGTTCCTGATGGGCGGCCCGGTATTGCTGGTGGCAGCTCTGGCGCTCAGCGCGGTGGGCGACGCCTTCCTGGCCGGCAAGGCGGAACGCTGGCTGCTGCCGGGCATGGCGGCCTTTTTCCTGGCCCATGCTGCATATGTGCCGCTGTTCTGGCAGCTGGGGGAGGGCGGCTGGAGCTGGCCTGTAAAAGCTGGGCAGGCGGCGCTGGTGATCGGCGGCGTGATCTTCCTGCGCTGGCTGACGCCCTTTGTGGAACCCAAGATACGCGTGCCGGTGATCCTCTACACTGGCGTGATCCTGATGATGGGGGCTGCTGCCATCGCGCTGCCGGGCGCGTACTGGCTCGTCACGCTTGGCGCCCTGATGTTCATCGCCTCGGATGTGATCCTGTCGCTTCTCCTCTTCCGCCAGCCGAAGGACGGGCCGGCCAATATCCCAGCCTCGCTTGCCGTCTGGGGGCTTTATTTCGGGGGGCAGGTGCTGATTGCGCTGGGCGTGACAGGCAGCCTGACGGTCTGAAACCCGCCTGCGGCCAAGGGTTAACCGGCGCCTCTCCAGCCGGTCACAAAAATGCCACTGGCCGCGCCCCCCGAAATATGCGACAGACGCGGCGGGCCAGGCGCCCCCAACGGCGCCCAGCCTATCTGTGAGGATAGGAGTAAAACAGATGACAGTGACTACCGCCAAGCCGGTTGTACGCCCCGCTTGCCCGCATTTTTCGTCGGGCCCCACCGCAAAATATCCCGGTTTCTCGCTGCAGAACCTTGTCACCGCCGCCCTCGGCCGGTCGCATCGTTCTGGCGACGCCAAGAAAAAACTCAAAGCTGCGATTGACCGCACCAAGCTGATCCTTGGCATTCCGGATGATTACCGCGTGGCCATCGTTCCGGCCTCCGACACCGGCGCCGTCGAGATGTGCATGTGGTCGATGCTCGGCGCAAAGCCGGTCGACGTGTTCGCCTGGGAAGCCTTCGGGCAGGATTGGGTGACCGACGCCGTCAAGCAGCTGAAGCTTGCCGATTGCAACACCCATGTCGCCGAATTCGGTCAGCTGCCGGACTTTGCCAAAGCCCGCGACGATGCTGACATCATCTTCACCTGGAACGGCACCACTTCCGGCGTGCGCGTGAAGGATGTCGATTGGATCAAGCCGAACCCGGACCGTGTGGTGATCTGCGACGCGACCTCGGCAGCCTTCAGCCAGGACATCGCCTGGGAAAAGCTGGATGTCGTCACCTATAGCTGGCAGAAATGCCTTGGTGGGGAAGCGGCCCATGGCATGCTCATCCTTTCGCCGAACGCCGTGAAGCGCCTCGAAACTTACACGCCGGACCGCGCCCTTCCGAAACTCTTCCGCATGACCAAGGGCGGCAAGATCGACGAGGAGCTCTTCCAGGGCGCCACGATCAACACCCCCTCGATGCTCTGCGTGGAAGACTATCTCCAGGCGCTTGACTGGGTTGAGCGTTTGGGCGGCTGGAAGAAGCTGAAAGCCCGCTCGGATGAAAGCCTCGCCATTCTCACCGAATGGGAAAAGAAATCCGACTGGGTCGAGTTCCTGTGCAAGGATGCTTCGGTGCGCTCGAACACTGGCGTCACCTTCCGCATCAAGGATCCGCGGGTTGCGGGCCTGGATGAGGCCGGGCAACGCGATTTCGTCAAGAAGATGATGAAACGTCTTGAGACGGAGAATGCCTGTTTTGACGCTGCCGGCTATGCCAAGGCCCCTCCGGGCCTGCGCATCTGGGTGGGCGGATCGGTTGAGCCGTCTGACGTGAAGAAACTTCTCCCCTGGCTCGACTGGGCCTTCCATGAGGAAGCTGCAAAGCTCTGAGGTTCTGCCTGTTTGCCTGATCCCGGCGCCTGGTCTCTCTTCTGAGGGCAGGGGCTGCCGGGGCGGGTGTTAAGCGCCCTTCTCTCTTGTTTCTGTCTTGCTGGGTTTAGGCCGGTGCCTGCCGCAAGCGAAAGGAAATCAAAATGCCTAAAGTCCTTATCGGAGATACGCTCTCCCCCGCCGCCGTCGAGATTTTCAAGGCACGCGGCATCGAAACCGACATCAAGGTTGGCCTCTCCAAGGAAGAGCTGATCAAGATCATTCCGGACTATGATGGCCTCGCCGTGCGCTCTGCCTGCAAGCCGGACGCCGACGTGATCGCAGCGGCCACCAGGCTGAAGGTCATCGGCCGGGCCGGTATCGGGGTCGACAATATCGACATCAAGGCCGCTACCGCCAAGGGCGTCGTGGTGATGAACACGCCCTTCGGTAACGCCATCACCACGGCCGAACATGCCATCGCCATGATGTTTGCTGCCGCCCGCCAGATCCCGGCGGCGAATGCTGACACCCAGGCCGGCAAATGGCCCAAGTCTGGCTATATGGGCGTTGAGGTTTCCTTCAAGACGCTCGGCCTGATCGGGGCGGGCAATATCGGCAGCCGCGTGGCTGAGCGCGCCATTGGCCTGAAGATGAAGGTTATCGCCTATGACCCCTTCCTTACGGCAGAACGCGCCGTGGAGCTGGGTGTTGAAAAGGTCGAACTGGACGAGCTCCTGAAGCGCGCCGATGTGATCACGCTGCACGTTCCGCTCACGGATCAGACCCGCAACATCCTGTCGCGCGAAAGCCTGCTGAAAACCAAGAAGGGCCTCATCCTCGTCAACTGTGCCCGGGGCGGCCTGGTCGATGAAGAAGCCGTCGCCGAACTTCTGGAATCCGGCCATCTGGCTGGGGCTGCGTTTGACGTGTTCGCGGTCGAGCCTGCCAAGGAAAACATCCTCTTCGGCAAGAAGAACTTCGTGGCGACGCCCCATCTTGGTGCCTCCACCAATGAGGCGCAGGAAAACGTGGCGCTGCAGGTGGCCGAGCAGATGGCCGATTACATTCTCACCGGCGCGGTCACCAACGCCCTCAACATGCCCTCTGTCACCGCCGAGGAAGCCCCGCGCCTCAAACCCTTCGCGGCGCTGGCCGAAAAGCTCGGCAGCTTTGCCGGTCAGATCTCCGACTATGGCTATGAAGAAGTCGTCATCGAATATGAAGGCGACGTTTCCGAGCTGAACCGCAAGCCGATCACGGCAGCGTTGCTGGCGGGCCTGCTGCGGGCCTCGCGCGGCGATGTGAATATGGTGTCCGCCCCGGCGATCCTGGCCGAGAGCGGCGTCAAGCTGACCGAGACCAAGACCGAGACGAGCCCCGTCTATGACAGCCTGATCCGCATCAAGGTGAAGACCAAGGCCACCAAGAACTCTCCCGAAGGCGGATGGCGTACGCTGGCGGGCGCGCTGATCGCGGGCAAGCCGCGCATCGTCGAGGTCAAGGGCATGGCGCTGGAGGGCGATTTCTCGCCGGTTACGCTCTATGTGAACAACATCGACAAGCCGGGTTTCATCGGCGCCCTCGGCCAGATGCTGGGCGAGGCGAAGGTCAATATCGCCACCTTCCACCTTGGCCGCCAGGAAGCGGGCGGGGAGGCGATTGCCCTGATCGGTATCGATTCCACCCCGCCGGCAGCGATCATGGAAAAGCTGAGCAGCCTGCCGCAGGTCCGGTATGCGAAGGTCCTGTCCTTCTGAAGGCAGGGCAGTGGCCGGGCGTGACCGTCCGGCCACACTTGACGAGGGCGGGGAAGGGGCGCGATGGCTTGTGATGAAATCGTCACGAAAGGCATTTTGATGCGCCGTATTTCCCTGCTCACAGCCGCCCTGGCGGCCATGCCGATGATGGCCTCGGCCCAGATCGTCGATGAAGTCCGCCTTGGCGTAGTCGCGCACAATGTCTGCGTCCTTGGGTGTGACAATGCAGGCAAGGAGGGTGGGCCGAACGTCAATGGCGAGATTGTTTTCAATTCGCCGGAGTTCCTGCGGCTGATCTGGAGCCCGCGCCCCTATGTGATGGGCAGCGTGAACACGGCCGGGGATACCAGCTTTGGCGGCGCTGGCCTGAACTGGAACTGGGATTTCGCGCAAGGCTGGTCGCTGGAGCCGGGCGTGGGCTATGTGGTCCATGATGGCGAGCTGGATTTCCCGTTCCCGCAAGGGGATCCGCGCAATGCCCCGATCTCGGAAAGCAAGGTCTTCTTCGGCTCGCGCGACCTCTTCCGCACAAGCCTCTCCCTCAACAAGGATCTCGCCGGTCCCTGGGGCGTGCAGCTGATGTATGAACACCTCAGCCATGGCCAGATCCTGGGCAGTGGCCGCAACCAGGGCCTTGATAGTATTGGTGTCCGCGTCCGCTACGCGTTCGGCGAATAGGTCTGCCGCAAGGGGTGGCAAAAGGCCCCTTGCAATTGCCTGCCGAATGCTGCCCTTGTCGCCGCGGCTGAACAACGGAGCAGGTTCATGGCAGGAGTAGTGGTCGTCGGGGCCCAATGGGGCGACGAAGGCAAAGGCAAGATCGTCGACTGGCTGTCGAGCCGGGCCGATGTCGTGGTCCGCTTTCAGGGCGGGCACAATGCCGGCCACACGCTTGTCATCGACGGCAAGACCTTCAAGCTGGCGCTGCTGCCCTCCGGCCTCGTGCGCGGCGGCAAGCTGTCGGTGATCGGCAATGGCGTGGTGGTCGACCCCTGGCACATGCTGACTGAAATCGACGGCATTCGCGCGCAAGGCATTGAAGTTTCTCCCGAAAGCCTGGTGCTGGCCGACAATGCATCCCTCATCCTGCCCTGGCACAAGGACATCGATGCGGCCCGTGAAGGCGCCCTCGGCGCGGCCCAGATCGGCACCACCAAGCGCGGCATCGGCCCGGCCTATGAAGACCGGGTTGGCCGCCGCGCCATCCGCGTGGCAGACCTTGCCGACCCCGCCGCCCTCGACATGAAGATCGAGCGGTTGCTCGCTCATCACTGCCCGCTGCGCGCGGGTCTCGACCTGCCCGAGCCTGATGGCGCCGCGCTGAAGGCCGCGCTTCTGGAGATTGCACCGCAGGTGCTGGCCTATGCCCAGCCTGTGTGGAAACTGCTGGACGAGAAGGTTCGCCGGGGCAGCCGCATCCTGTTTGAGGGCGCCCAGGGCGTGATGCTGGACGTCGACCATGGCACCTACCCGTTTGTGACCTCTTCCAACGTGGTGGCGGGCAATGCCTCGGCCGGTTCGGGCGTTGGGCCGGGGGCGGTTTCCTATGTGCTGGGCCTGGCGAAGGCCTACACAACGCGCGTCGGCGCCGGGCCGTTCCCGACCGAGCAGGACAATGACATCGGCAAGCGGCTTGGCACGATTGGCCATGAGTTTGGCACCAATACCGGCCGGGCGCGCCGCTGCGGCTGGTTTGACTCGGTCATGGTGCGCCAGGCGTGCGCCACGTCGGGCGTCAACGGACTTGCCCTGACGAAGCTGGATGTCCTTGATGGATTTGAAGAAATCAAGGTTTGCGTGGCCTACAAGCTGAACGGCAAGACGATTGACTACTTCCCCGCCGGCCTGACCGATCAGGCGGCCGTGGAGCCGGTTTACGAGACCCTGAAAGGCTGGAGCGGCTCGACCCGCGGAGCCCGCAGCTGGACCGATCTGCCGCCCGAAGCGGTGGTCTATGTGCGCCGCCTGGAAGAACTTGTGGGCAAGCCCTGCGCGCTCGTTTCCACCTCGCCGGAGCGGGAAGACGTGATCCTGATGCGCGATCCGTTCGAGGTGTAAGAACCGGGGAGAGGGCGCCGCCTATCCCGTGGATAAGGGCGCCAAAAAACTCCAACGGCACTCCAACGGGCTGCCCGAAAACTCCAAAAAAACTCCAACGCCGTTGGAGTTTTTTTATGCGTCAGAGGCGGGCGAGGATTTCGGCGGCTGCTTCGGCCGGGGAGGTCTGATCGGTGTCGATGACGATATCGGCGGCCGGCATCGCGGCCATCGACGCCACGAAAGCCTCTTTCATCTCGCTGAGAATTTCCGGCGAGCGCAGCTTGCCGAACTCCGCGCGGCTGGAATTTGCGATCCGCTGCATCTGTTCTTCGGCGCTGACCCTCAGGGCGATGAAGATCACTTCGCCGCCGGAACTTTCGACCAGGCTTTTCACCGCTTGCGGAAAGCCCGGATCGACCGTGGGTTCGGGCGCGAAGGTGAAGATCAGGGAGCGGTCTTCGGCCACCGCCGCGCTGAACACATCCATCCAGAACTGCTCGCGCAGGCGGATGAAGCTTTCAGAGCCGAAGGGGAAGACCGAGGCGACCGCATCGACCACGAGATGGTTATGGAAGAGGGGAAGGCCGGTCTGCCTTGCCAGCTGTCTTGCCACGGTCAGCTTGCCGGCGGCGGCCTCGCCATAGATGAAGATCAGGCGCATGGCGGTGTCCTTTCAGCGATACGCCGCAATCGAGCGGACGACCTTGCCTTCGGGGCCGAAGACAAAGGTTTCGGCGACCAGCTCCTCACGATGGTTCGTGTAAAGAATGGTCAGGGCATCCGAGCCGATGAGGATGTCATCCAGCTCGAAGAAGAGTTGCGGGGCGAGGCCCAGCGCCTTTGTCCAGTAATCCCGCAGCGCGGCCTTGCCGGAGACGCTGCTGGCCGAAGTGCCCAGCACCTTTGCGATGCGGGGCGAGTGGAAGACGATGTCCTCGCCATAATGGCTGAGGATGCGCTCAATATCGCGGTCATTCCAGGCGGCCAGCCAGTCGCGTGCAAAGTTTTCGGCGAAGGGCCGGGAGAGCATGGCCCTCAGGCCTGGCCGCTGAGGGCGAGTACGTCTTCGACCGTGCGCAGGCCGGGCTTGGGCGCGGTGACGAGCACGGCCATATTGCCCGGCATATGCTTGTTATCGAGCATCTTTTCGTGCGCCAGCGGAATATCGGCCCAGGTGAAGACTTCCGACATGCCCGGATCGATACGCCGGTTGATGACGAGCTGGTTGGCCTCGGAGGCCTGTTTCAGGTTGGCAAAGTGGCTGCCCTGAACGCGTTTCTGCCGCATCCAGAGGAAGCGGGCGTCCATCGTCAGGTTAAAACCGGACGTACCCGCACAAATGACGACCATGCCGCCGCGCTTCACCACGAAGACCGAGACGGGGAAGGTTGCCTCGCCGGGGTGTTCAAAGACGATGTCGACGTCTTTCTTGCCAGTGATGTCCCAGATGGCTTTGCCGAACTTGCGGCTCTCTTTCATATAGTCTGCAAATTCCGGCCCGTTGACCTTCGGCAGCTGGCCCCAGCAGTTGAAATCGTTCCGGTTGATGACGCCCTTGGCGCCGAGGGAGAGCACATAGTCGCGCTTGTCGTCGGAAGAGACAACGCCAATGGCATTGGCGCCGGTGACCGCGCAGAGCTGCACGGCGAAACTGCCCAGCCCGCCCGAAGCGCCCCAGACGAGGACGTTATCTGCCGGCTGGAGCGTATGCGGGCGGTGGCCGAACAGCATCCGGTAGGCGGTGGCGAGGGTGAGCGTGTAGCAGGCGCTTTCTTCCCAGGTGAGGTGTTTGGGGCGCGGCATGCACTGGCGGGCCTGCACGCGGCAGAACTGGGCGAAGGCGCCGTCGGGCGTTTCATAACCCCAGATGCGCTGGCTGGGCGAGAACATCGGATCGCCGCCATTGCACTCTTCATCATCGCCATCATCCTGGTTGCAATGGATGACGACTTCATCGCCGGGCTTCACGCGGGTGACCTTGCGGCCCACGGCCCAGACGATGCCGGCCGCATCGGAACCGGCGACATGGAAGGGTTGTTTGTGAACATCGAAAGGGGAGATCGGCTCACCGAGCGCGGCCCAGATGCCGTTATAATTCACGCCCGCCGCCATCACGAGGACGAGCACTTCATCGGAATCGATTTCCGGCACCGGCACCTGCTCGACCTGCATCGCGGTCATCGGGCGGCCATGCCGCTCGCGCCGGATCGCCCAGGCGTGCATCAGCTTGGGCACGTGAAACTCGGGCGGGATCTCGCCGAGTGCGTAGATGTCTTTTTTAACCCGGCCTGCCGTTTCTGTGGTCATGGACCTTCCTCCGTCTCTGGTGCATTGGGGGCGGGCTCGCTCTATGCGGCGTCTTCACAGCCCCGTCTGGCGCGGGCACACTGGCAAGTGTTGTGAGGCTTCGCAAGGTCAATGTTGCGCCGCACAATAGATGTTCCGTTCCCCTGAGGCATTTAAGTCATGACGATTTGTCCGCTGGTTCACCTGAATGGCACGCTGCTGCCGCTGTCAGAGGCTCATATTTCGCCGCTGGACCGGGGGTTCCTGTTTGCCCACGCCGCCTATGAGGTCACCGCCGTCTATGGCGGGCGGTTCGTCGATCTGGAGGGGCATGTGACCCGGCTGGAGCGGACGCTGGCGGGGATTTCCATTCCCAACCCGCATACGCCCGAAGGCTGGGCCAACCTTCACCGGGAGCTGATCGCCCACAATGATCTCGTCGAGGGGCTGGTCTATCTGCAGGTCACCGGCGGGGCCTATGAGGCGCGCGACTTTGCCGGGCCGGAGCGGTTCACACCCACCGTCTTTGCCTATGCCGACACCAAGACGCTGATCGGGGCGCAGGCGCGCGACGGGATCGGGGCAGTGTTCATCGAGGATGGCCGCTGGAAACGGCGCGACATGAAGACCACGCAGCTCCTCTCCCAGGCGCTTGCCTACCGGGCCGCCAGGGCGATGGGGGCGGAAACCGCCCTGATGGTGGAAGACGGGTTTGTCACCGAAGCGGCCTCGGCAAATGCCTGGATCGTGACCCGGCAGGGCGAGATCCTCACCCGCCATCTCTCCCCGGCGATCCTGCCGGGGATCACGCGGGCGGGTGTCATGAGCCTGCGCGAGACGGGCGGGTTTACCATCACCGAGCGCGCCTTCACGCCGGAGGAGACGGTGAATGCGGCCGAGATTTTCACAAGCTCGGCCGGGGCGATGGTGGCGCCGGTGGTCACGCTGGAAGGCAAGCCGGTGGGCGATGGCCGGCCAGGACCAGTGACCCGGAAGGTGCAGAAGCTTTACTATGAAGCGATGGGGGCGGATGTGGCCGTGGCCGCGCCGTTTGTGTTTGACCGGGACTGAAATGCCCTCCGGCAGGGAGGATGAACAGGAAGCCGTTTCGATGAGTGACATGTCCAGAGTAAGCGCTGCCTTTCAGGCCTTCATGAAGGAGGCGCCGGAGCATCAACAGGCCTGGCTTGAGGCGGTGGGAAAGCTGGAGGGGGCTTCGGCGCTGGACGCCAAGACGGGGGAACTCGTCTATATCGGTATCCTGGCGGCGGCGCGGCTGGAGAGCGGGCTGGCCTTTCATGTGGCCCATGCCCGCGCGCTGGGGGCGACGCGGGAAGAGATCATCAGCGCGGTGCTGGCGGGCCTGCCGGCCGTGGGCAATGGCGTGATCCAGGCTCTGCCGGTTGCGCTGCAGGCCTACGACCAGGCGGATTGAGGGTCAGCGCCGCTCTGGCGGGTCGCTGTCCTCGATGATTTCGCCTTCGATGATGTCGCCGCCGGCGTCCGGGGCTGCGGGGCCGGAACTGGTCTGCTGGCTGAAGGCGGCGGTGATCTGGGTGTGAACATCGCCCAGCTCGCGCCGGGCAATGCCGGCGCTGATCTCGTTGGCGGCGAGCGCGATAGCCACAGGCAGGGCGATCAGGCCGGCATCGATCAGCTCAAGCTGCCGGGCGAGCGAGGTATCCCGGAAGAGGGCGAGCAGGCCGACCGTGATAACGAAGATCGCGATCAGCAGGCCAAGGCGGAAGCCGAAGCCCGTCAGCAGCGTAGCGCCGGAAATGGCTGTCTGCACGCCGGTGACGGCGGCGAGGCGGCGGCGTTCATAAAGGCCGACCGCCAGCATGGCTCCAGTCAAAAGCGCGAGCGCCAGCGGGCTGCGCTGGAAGATCGCCATCAGTGCGGCGCCAGCGGGAAAGGCCATGAGCGAGGCCAGGCGAAGGCCAAGGGCGGTCTGGAGGGTAGCGCGGGGCTGGGTCACGGGTATCTGGCGGGCTCTTGCAGTCTGGTGCAGGGTAGGTGGTCGCACAGGCAGAGGCCTGCAAGTGCGGCAGAGGCGCCGCTTGCCAGCGGCAGGCCGCTCGGCCATGTTGCGCCGCAGCATAGGGGAGGCAAGAAGACCATGACAAAAGCCGCCGGAAATTACCAGCACAAGCCTGACGCGCCGTGGATTTTCCGCACCTATGCGGGCCATTCCACCGCCAAGAAATCCAACGAGCTTTACCGGCTGAACCTGTCGAAAGGCCAGACCGGCCTCTCCATCGCCTTCGACCTGCCGACCCAGACGGCCTATGACGCCGACCATATCCTCAGCCGCGGCGAAGTCGGCAAGGTGGGCGTGCCGGTCAAGCATCTGGGCGACATGCGGGAGCTGTTTGCCGAGCTGCCGCTGGAGACGATGAACACGTCGATGACGATCAATGCGCCGGCCGCCTGGATGCTGGCGCTCTATGTGGCGCTGGCCGATGAGCGCGGCGACAACCGGAAAAATCTGCGCGGGACGACCCAGAACGACATCGTCAAGGAGTACCTCTCGCGCGGCACCTATGTGTTCCCGCCCGAGCCCTCCCTGCGGCTGATCTCGGATATGGTGAGCTGGTGCTATACAGAAGTTCCAAAATGGAACCCTATGAATGTCTGCTCCTATCACCTGCAGGAAGCGGGCGCGACGCCGGAACAGGAGCTCGCCTATGCGCTGGCCACCGCCATTGCCGTGCTCGATACGGTGAAGGCCGGCGGTCAAGTTCCAGAATCAGACTTTGAAACCGTGTTCGGCCGCATTTCCTTCTTCGTAAATGCGGGGGTCCGTTTCGTAACGGAACTCTGTAAGATGCGCGCCTTCGTCGATCTCTGGGAAGAGATCGGGCGGGAGCGCTATGGCGTCACCGATCCCAAGGCGCTGCTGTTCCGCTATGGTGTGCAGGTGAACTCGCTGGGGCTGACCGAGCCGCAGCCGGAGAACAATGTCTACCGTATCCTGATGGAAGCGCTCGCCGTCACGCTCTCCAAGCGCGCCCGTTGCCGCGCGCTGCAGCTGCCGGCCTGGAATGAGGCGATGGGCCTGCCGCGCCCCTGGGACCAGCAATGGTCGCTGCGCCTGCAGCAGATCCTCGCCTATGAGACCGATCTTCTGGAATTTGAAGACATCTTCGATGGCAGCCATGTGATCACGGCCAAGACCGAGGAGTTGAAAGAGAAGGCCCGCGCCACGCTGGCCAGGATCGACGAGATCGGCGGGGCAACGGCGGCAATCGGCTTCATGAAGGAAAGCCTGGTTGGCGCCCATATAGACCGTATACGCGCAATCGAGTCCGGCGCGCTCACCGTGGTGGGCGTCAACCGGTTTACCGAGACCGAGGCAAGTCCGCTGGGCGGCGGCGATGGCGCCATCCAGACCGTGGACCCGGCCGAAGAGGCAATGCAGGTGCGCGACCTGAAAGCCTGGCGGGCCGCCCGCGACAACGCCGCTGCCGAGGCGGCGCTGGCTGAACTGCGCGCGGCAGCTGCCGAGAACCGCAACATCATGGAGCCTTCGATTACCTGCGCCAAGGCCGGCGTGACGACAGGGGAGTGGGGCACGGTGCTGCGCGAGGTGTTCGGCGAATTCCGCGCGCCGACCGGCGTGGCGCTGGTCGTCTCGAGCAGCGGCGAAGAAGACGTCGAGCAGGTGAAAGCCGAGGTGGCCCGCGTTTCAGAGGCGCTTGGCCGTACACTGACTTATGTGCTCGGCAAGCCAGGCCTCGATGGTCACTCCAACGGCGCCGAACAGATTGCCGCGCGTGGCCGCGAAGTGGGCATGGAGGTTGTCTATGAAGGCATCCGCTTCACCCCGGCCGAAATCGCCGCCCAGGCCAAGGAAGCCAAGGCGCATGTGGTGGGTCTCTCCATCCTCTCGGGCAGCCATCTCGATCTTGTGCGCGAGACGGTGGCCGAACTGCGCAAGCTCGGCCTCGACAATGTGCCCGTCGTCGTTGGCGGCATCATCCCGCCCGAAGACGCCCGCGCCCTGCGCCAGATGGGCGTAGCGGCGGTCTATACGCCGAAGGATTTCCGCATCACGGAGATCATGGGCGATGTCACCCGCCTTGTTGAGAAGGCCTGGCTGGTGAAGGGGTAGTTTTTGCCGGGTTGGTTGGTTCTGGAGCTGCTTCCTGGTGGGTGCGGATGCAGGTCATCTTTGTCGTTTCTTCGCCATACACGATGTCGCAGTCGTAGAGCAACTTTTCGGGCATTGGCATACTGCCCCGATTGTCTGCAGGGGCATTGGGCTGCCCAAGAGCGAATAAAGCCAATCCTGCAAATACGAGCATCCCGGCAATCATTGAGAGGGATGATCTGTTCAGGTTTTTCTTAATTGTGGTGAACCTCTTGTCCCCGGGACGGGCTCCCTCATTATATATGTTCGATACTAGGTAGGTGACTGCCACACATTGGACGACTACGGCACAAAGCAGAATCAAGCCGAGTGCGGATAGACCACGGAGGATCGGTTGGTCGCTCGAAAGATACTGAAAGGCGAAAAAAGACAGGCCCGCAATCAGCAGGCTGGCTGCTGATATCATCGCCCCAGCGGCATTCACTCGCGTGTCTAGTGCTTTCTCTTTGTTTCCGAGAATCACAGTCAGTCTACGCTGCCGCCGCCCATAGGCATAATGGGGGAACTTACAGGAATTGGGCTGAGGGGGCTGTCTGCGCTGATGCAGTATCCATTGTCTTTTAGCCATTGGCAAATTTGACCCGATGCTTCCGCATACGCTCCTTTTCCAGTCAGGTTTGATACATATTCATCGGCAAACGCATCATTCACGATCTCTTGGTCGAGGATTGCAAACTGAGCTCTGGTGAGACGCCGCCACTTTTGATCGCTTATCCTCCGGAAGTCGGACAAATTGTAAAAAACAAATTCGGTGAAGCGGGAGTGGAATGTTTCCCAGGCTCGCACCGGCAATTCAGGAATAGTAGTGGGGACATATCTTGGCTTGGAGTATTCTTCGTCAGTGAACAAAGCGCTTCCGGCAACAGAGTGAATGTAGGCGCGGCGTTGATCGTCTTGCCACTCATATGTATCGGCCATGATTGCTCCCCCGATAGCGCATATAGAGTATGCCATCTATCTTAGATAGATCAAGTTGCTCTGCTAAGATTCTTTGTAACCAGTCTTGTTCAAAAAGCCTGGCTAGTTGAGTGCCTGAGGCGCTTCAGGGCGCTTCGTTTTCGGCCGATACTTCCCGGAGGAAGGCCAGAAGTTCCAGCGCTTCTATCTGTTCCGGGGGCAGATTATCGACCGGCGGGCAGCGCGGATCGGTGTTCTGGATCGCCTTCACCATCACGGCGGTCAGCGGGATGGGATCGCAGCCATGGGTTTGTTCGCAGATGAGGTCCCATTGCGGCTCTGCCTTGGCGTGGCATTCCAGACAGTTTCCGCCAAACTGGTTGACGGCGTCATTCGTGCCCCTGACCCGGATGACCGATCCGGCAGGGCTGACATCCAGCTCGAAAAACTCCCAATCCTGGGTCTCGGCGCTGAAGCCCGCTTCGCGTTTCACCATCACTTCGCCGGGGACAAGCTGAACCACTGATCCGGGCGGATAGACGCCGCCGGTTTCCGATTGGGCGACGGCAAGCGTGGCTTCCAGATCCCCCAGCAGGTTATCCACGAAGAAGCCGCGCACGGGATGCATGTCGCGGATACAGCGGAAATCTTCCGCCTGCGGCTCAAAACTGGCAGCCATTGCGGCGGGTGGAGCGGCGGCTGGAGCCTCGGCGGGGGGCGCAGCGGACTGTCCGCAGGCAGCAAGAATGAGCCCGGCCAGGCCAGCAGCAATGGCCGTTTGAAAACGTGGTAGCGGCATGGTTCCCCCCAAAGCCAATGATTTCACGCAAGCATATGGCAGTCCGATGCGGCGCCAAGAGCTGTCCTCGCGTCAGCGCGGGCGATGAGCGTAGTGAAACTGAAGGGTAAGTGAGGGCAAGCCTCCAGACTTCTGTAGCAGCCCTTGCAGGGTGCGCCGAAGGCAGAGTAACGGGGAGGCCGGTCAGCCTATGGAGCCGCCCCATGCCTTCTGCTGCCCCGTTCCAGCTTGGCTGGGAAGAATGGATCGCGCTGCGGGAGCTGGGCCTGCCCGCCATCAAGGCCAAGATCGACACCGGCGCCAAGACATCGGCCCTGCATGCCAGCGTGATCGAGCCGTTCGGGCCCGCCCATGCCCCGCAGGTGCGCTTCCTGATCCAGCCGGACCCCGGCGACCCCTCGCTGGAGATCACCTGCTCGGCCCCGGTGGTGGACCGGCGGGAGGTGACGAGTTCCAATGGCGAGCGGGAGCTGCGTTATGTGATCGAGACCCATGCCGAGCTCGGCGGGCTCGTCTGGCCGATCCAGCTCACCCTCTCCAACCGCGAGACGATGGCCTACCGGATGCTGCTGGGGCGCGGCGCGATCCAGCCAAGCTGGATCATTGATCCGAATGCGTCCTTTCTTCAGCCCCCGCTCGGCTACCAGATCTATCAGGGCCTGCCGCGCCGCAAGCCGGTGAAGCGCCCCTTGCGCATTGCGCTCCTGACGCGGGAGCCGAAGAATTATTCCTCCCGCCGCCTGATCGAGGCGGCTGAAAAGCGCGGCCATGTGATCGAGGTGATCGATACGGCGCGCTGTTACATGCGCATCGGGGCGGTGGACGCCGAGGTGCATTATGATGGCCAGGCACTGCCGCGTTATGACGCCGTGATCCCGCGTATCGGCGCCACGATCACCGATTACGGCATGGCCGTGCTGCGCCAGTTTTCCAATACCGGCGCCTTCTGCCTGAACACGGCCGGCGCCATTGGCCGCTCACGCGACAAGCTGCTGGCCCATCAGATGCTGGCGCGCGCGAAGATTGCCATGCCGATTACCGCCTTTGCGCATAGCCCGAAGGACACCGCCGGTCTGGTGGCGCTGGCAGGCGGGGCGCCGATCGTGCTGAAGCTGCTCTCCTCCACGCAGGGGAAGGGGGTGCTGCTGGCTGAAACGCGCAAGTCTGCCGAGCGGCTGGTCGATGCGTTCCGCGGGCTCGACGCGAATTTCCTGGTGCAGGAATTTGTCGAGGAGGCGGGCGGGGCCGATGTGCGCGCCTTCGTGGTGGGCGGCAAGGTGGTGGGCGCGATGCGGCGGCAGGCGGAGAAGGGCGAGTTCCGCTCAAACCTTCACCGCGGCGGCACGGCCAGCGAAGCGCGGCTCAGCGCGCAGGAGCGGGACGTGGCGCGCGAGGCGGCCAAGGTGCTGCGGCTGGAAGTGGCCGGCGTTGACCTGTTGCAGACCAAGGATGGGCCCAAGGTGCTGGAGGTGAACTCTTCCCCCGGCCTCAAGGGCATTGAGAAAGCCACCGGCAAGGACATTGCCGCCCGCATCATCGAGCATCTGGAAACGGTCGTCCGCCCGCTCTCGCGCCACCGCGAGCCGCTATAGGGCGCGGCGCTAATAGCGGCTGAACAGGCGGCCTTTTTCGGTGACGAGGATCACCCCCAGCGAGACAGCGCCCATCGCGGCAAAGCCGAGGGTGAGCGGCACGGTGGAGCCGTTGAACTGCGCGCCGATGAACATGCCGACCAGGCTGGAGATCAGCGTGGTGGCAAAGCCATAGGCGGCAGAGGCGGTGCCCGCGATCTTGCCGAGGGGTTCCATGGCAAGGGCGGAGAAGTTTGATCCCATCATCCCGAAACAGGCAAAGCCCACCGCAAACATCGGAAAGAAGACGGCGAGGTTTTCGCCCCAGATCAGCGTTGTGGCGGTCAACAGGGCCGAGACAAGGGTAAAGGTGAGCAGGGCAATATGGCCGATGCGCCGCATACCGAGCTTTCCGACGAGGCGGGAATTGGCAAAGTTCGAGATTGCCAGCGCGCCGGCAATGCCGGCAAACCAGAGCGCGAAGTTGTCGCCCTGATCGAACACTTCCCGGAACACCTGCTCGGACGAGGCGATGAAGGCAAAGAGCGCGCCGAACACAATGCCGGAAGCCAGCATGTAGCCGAAGGCAACCCGCGAGCGGACCACCTGCATGTAGGCTGACAGAACGCTGCCAATCTCAAGGGACCGTCGGGCCTCTTTCGGCAGGCTTTCCGGCAGGCGCACCCAGGTCCAGGCGAGCATCAGCCCGCCCCAGACGGCGAGCACGATGAAGATGCCTTCCCAGGGCGCATATGCCAGGATGAGCTGGCCGATGGCAGGGGCAATGATCGGCACGATCATGAAGATGGTCATCACCAGCGACATGAAGCTGGCCATGGCCCGCCCGGCGAAGAGATCGCGGACCACGGCGGCGGCCACCGTGCGGGCGCCTGACGCAAAGATGCCCTGCAGGAAACGCGCAGCCAGAAGCGCCCAGAAATCATGCGCCATGACGCAGAGCAGGGCAGTGAGCACATAGCCCACCAGGCCAACGAACAGCGGCGCGCGCCGCCCGAACCGGTCCGTGATCGGGCCCCAGATCAGCTGCGGCGCGCCAAAGCCGAGCACATAGGCGAAGATGATCAGCTGTTGACGATTGGCGTCGCCGCCGTCTGCGGTGAGGCCGGTCGCGCGGGCGATTTCGCTCAGGGCAGGCAGCATGATGTCGATGGCGATGGCGTTGAGCGCCATCAGGCCCGCAACGATCGCCACGAACTCCACTTTGCGCATGCCTGTCGGTGGCGGCATGTGAAGGCCTTCGGCCTTGCCCGCTTCACTTCCGTCCATTGGTCCGGTCTTTCCAAAATCCGGCGCGCCCCAGATTTCAGCCAGGCCGCCCGTCAACAACCGGGCCTTTTGGACCCATCTTTCCCGCTTGGCCAGAGTAGGGGCGCACAAATTCGTGCTGCCGGATAATTTCCTTGCAAAATGTACACTTCGGGCGGTTCTGCAGGAGTGGTAAGGAATCCCCTCATGAAAACACCGACCCTCCGTACAGAGCGCTGGGTGGCTCTCGTCGCCGCCGGCATGTTCGCGCTTCAGGCTTGCGGAGGCGGGGGCGGGTCCAGTTCACCGCCGTCCTCACCCCCACCGCCGCCCCCGCCGCCTCCGCCGCCGGTGAACCAGCCGCCGTCGATCACCTCGCCCGCCTCTGTGTCGATCAATGAGGGGACGACCGGGACCGTCTACACGCTGACGGCCACCGATCCGGATGGAGACCCGCTCACCCGCTCGCTGGTTGCCGGCGGAGACGCCGCACTGTTCAGCTTCAACCCGACAACCGGCGTCCTCTCCCTGAATTCGGCGCTCGACTATGAGACGCCCCAGGACGGCAATGGCGACAATATCTATCTGGTGACGTTTCAGGTGAGCGATGGCCGGGGCGGCACGGCGCAGATCACCGTTCAGATCCGCGTTCTGGATGTGGATGAGACCATAACCGGTATGGCCCTGCGCCGCGTGGCCACCGGCTTCTCGGCGCCGCTTTATCTGGAGGGAATTCCGGGTACGGACCGTGTGGTGGTTCTGCAGAAAGGCGGCCTGGCCCGCGTCCTGAACCCGTCGAATGGGACAATAGAGAGCGTGCCATTCCTGGATGTGGCGTCTCAGGTGTCGAGCGAGGGTGAGCAGGGTCTTGTCGGCATGACTTTCTCGCCCAGCTTTGCTACCGACCGGTACGTCTACGTGAACCTCACCAATACCGCCGGCGATACGGAAATCCGCCGTTACCAGACCTATGCAAACAATCCGCTGCAACTCGATCCGGCAACATCGGACGTTATCCTGACCGTCACCCAGGTCGACTCCTACCACAATGGTGGCTGGCTCGGCTTTGGCAATGACGGCCTGCTGTACATTGCCACCGGCGATGGCGGCGGGGTGACCGCTGGCGCGGACCAGAACGCGCAGAACGTCAATTCCCTGCTCGGCAAGATCCTCCGGATTGATGTGTCTGCCGATGATTTTCCCGCCGATGCCAACCGCGACTATCGCATCCCTGCTGGCAATGCGTTTCCGTCAAATGGCAGCGCCGGGCGTCCGGAAATCTTCGCGCGCGGCCTGCGCAATCCGTGGCGGTCGAGCTTTGACCGCCAGACGGGCGACCTGTTCATTGCCGATGTGGGCCAGTCCAACCGCGAGGAAATCAACCGGATGCGCCCGTCTGATGCGGGCGCCAATTATGGCTGGGCCGTTCGCGAAGGCACGGCATTCTATTCGGGCGCGGACTCGGCAAGTTTCACCCCGCCCGTGGCCGAGTACACCCACGGCACTTCGGCGACACAGGGCCGCTCGATCACCGGCGGCTATGTCTATCGCGGCAATATCGGCCCGATCCGCAACCATTATCTGTTTGCGGACTTTATCAGCGGCAATGTGTGGTCGGTTCCGGTCTCGTCGCTGACGGTCGGGCAGACCCTGGCGGCGACCAGTTTCAACCGCCTCAATGACCAGCTGGTGCCCGATGCCGGAACGCTCAGCCAGATCACCAGCTTTGGCCTGGATAACAGCGGCAACGTCTACATCGTTTCCTATAATGGCAGCATCTTCAGAATTGAGGGCGCCCCGTAAGGCGCCCTCTGATCATTCTGGTACGCCTGCTTCAGGCCGGCGCAGCTAGGGCGCGGCGCGCTGGATCTGGCCTGCCAGGTTGAAGATCACCTGATCGGCATCGAAGAAGGCCACATCATCGGGCTTGGGGCCTTTGCCCATCACGATCTCGGCGCTGGCGATATAGCTCGTCTGTTCCCGGTAGTTGAGCGGGCCATCCCAGAAGGGATCGTAGAAGCTGTACCGGCTGTAGCGCACGCTGCGATAGGGATCGTAGAAATACGCCGCGCGCGGGCCGAAATAGCGGTAGTTCAGGTAGAAGTGGTCATAATAGGGCGAATAGGCTGCGCCCGAGGAAACCACACGGGTATTGGCGTCGGTATCCCGGCGCACCACCCGGAAATGGTCATACCCGTTCTGCTTGGTCAGCTCTGCCGCGCGGAACAGGAGATAGGTTTCCACCGTCTTCCGGTTGGTCAGCGAGTTGCCCGCGAACTCCACCTGGAAGCGGTTGTCTTCGATCTTCATTTCCGAATAGCCGCGATCCGACAGGGTGGCAGGCTGATAGGGGGTCGCCGTGGCGCAGGCCGCCGTAAAGGCGAGCGCAGCGACGGCAGCGGCAAGGCTAAGGCGTTTCATGGCAACGGCCTCCAAAAGCTTCATCTACACTATATAGTGTGACTCCACGAAGATGAACGCCAGCCAACACGCAAGTTCACAACAACGTGACGCAGGCGCCGGGCGATCACGATGCCGTGGATTTCAGTTTCCGGGCGACCTGGCCGCTGTCGACGTAGAGCGCGAGCACCGTGACGAGATAGATCCCGGCCACCGCCGCAGGCAGCAGGGTGAAGCGATCTTCCGGCAGGAGCAGCCAGATGGCAGAGACGGTCCCAGCCCGGATCACAGCATGGGCAATGAACGGCGCGGGGCGGCCATAGGACCAGCCGAACACCGGCCAGTGGCCTGAAATCCCGATGGCGATCAAGAGCGGGGCCAGCGCATTGTAGGTCCACATCGCTGCAATCGCGCCCGGCCAGAACAGCAGCATTGCGCCCATCGCCATGAACACCACGCCCTGATCGGGGATTTGCACCTTCATGAAGGGATTGCGCAGCAGCGCCGCCAGGGCGACCGCCACCGGGAATATGGCGCCCGAAAAGATTGCCGCGGTCACCGACCAGTCTTCCGGCGCCATGCGTGTGCCCAGCCAGGCGAGGACGGCCCAGTAGAGCGCCCCGGCCAGCGGCACGGGCCAGCCGCCGCGCGCCTCCGCGTAAGCCTGCAGGCGGGCGGTCTTGAGAGAAGCATTGAGCTCGGCGAGGGTCATGGAAGGGGCCTTTGGTCCAGATGAACAATAACTTTGAATTACAAAGTAGTTTGACCACGTCAATACCGGACCAAAAAAATCCCGTTCTGGCGGGCTTTGTGCGCAAACGAAAACGGCAGCCCGAGGGCTGCCGTTTCCTTTGATCTGTTGCAGGAAGCCTGCCTCAGGCGGCGTTGTAGCCGATGACGGCTTTGACTTCGAGGAACTCCTCAAAGCCATGCTCGCCCCATTCGCGGCCATTGCCTGACTGGCCGTAGCCACCGAAGGGCGCCGAGAAGTCAGGCCGTGCGCCATTGACGAGGATCTGGCCGGCGCGGATGCGGTTGGCAACCGCATGGGCTTCCTTGTCCGGGCCCTGAACATAGCCGGCAAGACCGTAAACGGTGTCGTTGGCCATGGCGACCGCGTCGTCCACAGTGTCGTAAGGGATCATGACGAGGACCGGCCCGAAGATTTCCTCGCGCGCGATGGTCATGTCATTGGTGACGTTGGCAAACACGGTCGGGCGGGCGAAGTAGCCCTTGTTGAAGCCTTCAGGACGGCCCGGGCCACCGGCGACGAGGGTTGCGCCCTCTTCGATGCCCTTCTGGATGAGGTCCTGGACCTTCTGATACTGGTTGCCGTTGGAGATCGGGCCGATGGCGCCGGGAGGGGCGTCTGCCGGATTGGCAACCTTCACGGCCTCGGCCGTTGCCTTGGCAATGGCGATGGCCTGGTCCTGCTGGTCCTTTTGCACAAACATGCGCGAGGGGGCGTTACAGCTCTGGCCCGAATTGGTCATCATGTTCATGATGCCGCTGGAAACGGCTTTCTGGAGATCGGCCGTAGGCAGAACAATGTTCGGGCTCTTGCCGCCAAGTTCCTGGGCCACACGCTTGACGGTCGGAGCAGCAGCCTGGGCCACCAGCACGCCGGCGCGGGTCGACCCGGTGAAGCTCACCATGTCGACATCGGGGTGGGACGACATTGCCGCGCCAACGCCGGGGCCGTCGCCGTTCACCAGGTTGAACACGCCCTTGGGCACGCCGGCCTCATGCAGCACTTCAGCGAAGATCATCGCGTCGAGCGGCGCGATTTCAGACGGCTTCAGCACCATGGTGCAGCCCGCAGCCAGGGCAGGCGCCACTTTGCAGGCGATCTGGTTCAGCGGCCAGTTCCAGGGCGTGATGAAGGCGCAGACGCCAATCGGCTCCTTGCGCAGCAGGGTCGTGCCTTTCAGCTCCTCCCACTTGTATGAGCGCAGGATCGCAGCAGTGGTGGCGAAGTGGCCAAGGCCCGAGGGCACCTGGGCGGCATTGGCCAGCCACATCGGCGCGCCCATCTCTTCGGAGATTGCCTTGGCAAGGTCCGGCATGCGCTTCTGCAGGCCGGCGGTGATCTTGTCGAGCAGGTCCGCGCGGTATTCCACGCTCGTCTGCGAGAAGCTCGGGAAGGCGCGCTTGGCGGCGGCCACGGCCTTGTCCACATCGGCGGCAGAGCCGATGGAGATGACGGCAAAATTCTCTTCGGTCGCCGGGTTTTCGACTTCCAGCGTGCGCGGCGTTACCGGGTCAACCCATTCGCCATCGATATAGAATTTGAGATATTGTTGCATGAGTAGGGCCTCCCTTGGGCGCAGCTTATTGAGCCATCTCCTTGACTATAGGAGAGGTGTGACGCTTTCGCCACTCCTGACGCGGGGGGAGGGGCGATGCGGCGCGGCAGTAAAACCAGCGCTTTTTCAGGCGCTATCGGAGACATGACATGAACACGCGGCTGGAACTCGTGCTCACCCCGGATTGGGGGAATGGGCAGAACCGCAACGGAAGCAAAAAGGTGGCTTTCGAGGCACCGGTCTTCGACGAGGCAATGCGGGCCTGGAAATGCGTGTTTCATGTCGACGGGGACCCGCCGCGCCATGCTTATGGCCAGACGGCGATGCACAGCCTGACGCTTGCCACGCGGCTGGTCAGCACGATCGAGGAAAAGATGGACTGAGGCGCGGCGCTACTTCTTCGCCTTCACCCAGCCGCGCCCGGCCATGCAGGTGATGTAGTTCACCTCGATGCCATAGCTGATCTGCTGGCAGGCCGCGCGGGCCGATTCGTAGGGCATGGCCCCCTCCCGGGCGGTCCAGCCATCATTCGGGGCGCTGGCGCATGCGGAAAGCAGGGCAGCGGCGGCAAGGACGAGCGCGATCTGTCTCATTTCTTTTTCATGTTCCCGAAAATGCCGCGCAGGATGTAACGGGTAACTTCGCGGCTGACTGTGGTGGCGGCAGTATTGGTGGCGCGTTCTGCCGGGGTCATCCGGCGCGAGCGGCTGGGGGTGGTCGTGGCGCGGCCCTTGGCCGGGGCCTTGGCGGTGGCTTTGGCTTTTGCGGCCGCTTCCTTTTCCTTCTCCGCTGCCAGCCGGGCCTTCTCGGCGAGCTTGGCCGCCTCGGCCTCTTTCTTGGTCAGGATTTCATAGGCGGACTCGCGGTCCACCATCTTGTCGTACCGGCCAAAGAGCGGACTTGCCTTGTTGATCTCGGCGCGCTCGGCATCGGTCACCGGGCCAAGGCGCGAGGCCGGCGGGCGGATCAGCGTGCGCTGCACCATCGAGGGCGTGCCCTTGGCGTCCAGGGTGGAGACCAGCGCTTCGCCGACGCCCAGTTCGGTGATCACGGTCTCGGTCTTGAAGGCCGGGTTCGGCCGGAAGGAGGCGGCTGCGGATTTGACCGCCTTCTGCTCCATCGGCGTATAGGCGCGCAGGGCGTGCTGGATACGGTTGCCAAGCTGGGCCAGCACGCTCTCAGGCACATCGCGCGGGTTCTGCGTCACGAAATAGACCCCCACACCCTTCGAGCGGATGAGACGCACCACCTGCTCGATCTTCTGCAGCAGGGCGGGCGGAGTGTCCGTGAACAGAAGATGGGCCTCATCGAAGAAGAAGACGAGGCGCGGCTTCTCCGGGTCGCCAATTTCAGGCAGCTGCTCGAACAGTTCCGACAGCAGCCAGAGCAGGAAGGTCGAATAGAGCTTCGGGCTGTTGATCAGCCTGGTCGCGTCCAGAATGTTCACATAGCCGCGCCCGTCGCGGGTCGTGCGCATGAAGTCTGCAAGTTCCAGCGCGGGCTCACCGAAGAAATTCTCCGCCCCGGCGCGCTCCAGCACCAGCAGTTCGCGCTGCACGGCCGCCAGCGAGGCGGCGGCGACATTGCCGTATTTGCGGCTGACCTCCTCACGGACCCCCGGCTCGCCCAGATGCGCCAGCAGCTTGCGCAGGTCTTTCAGGTCCAGGATGCGGAAATCGGGATCGTCCACGCAGCGGTCATCCGCATACTGAAAGGCAATGTTGAGGATGCCCTCCTGCACGGCGGTCAGCCCCATCAGGCGGGAGAGCAGCACGGGGCCCATCTCGGCGATCGTGGCGCGGATCGGGTGGCCCTTCTCGCCGAACACATCCCAGAAGATCACCGGGGCGGGATGATAGGTCAGCGGGCCCATGCCGATATTTTCGGCGCGGCTGGCGAAAGAGGCGTGTGCCTTGTGGGTTTCGGTGCCGGGAAAGGCGATGCCCGAAAGGTCGCCCTTCACGTCAGCGGCAAAGACCGGCACGCCGGCGTCGGCAAAGGCCTGCGCCATCACCTGCAGGGTCACGGTCTTGCCCGTGCCGGTGGCGCCGGCAACGATGCCGTGCCGGTTGGCAACCTTCAGGATCAGCGATTGGGCATCGTCCGGCTTGCCCGCGCCATCGGCATCTGCGCCTCCCAGAAAGATTGTCTCGCTCATGCCGCCGCCCCTTGCTGATACGTTCTGAATCAAGGCGGAGACGCTAGCTGTTCCGGAGATTTCAGCAAGCTATGCCGCGCAGGTTTCTCCCGCTTGACGGGGAAGGGGCGGGGCCGCACCCTGATGGCCTCACATTCAATCGGAGCAGTAAATGGGCAGCGCCACCAAGACGGGCATCTGGATCATCGCCACAGGCGTGATCATCGCGCTCCTGTATTTCGGCCGCAGCATCCTGGCGACCTTCGCCATGGCGGTCTTCCTCTTCCTGATCATCGAGGGGTTCGGCACGGTCATCAACAATGCCTCGCGCAACATCCATATCGGCCTTGCGCGTATCCTTGCGGTGTTGCTGGTGGTTGCCGGCTTTATCGGCTTCATTGCGCTGATGGCCAATGGCGTGGCCGAGTTCGGGCGTGATGGGGCGGACTATGAAGAGAAGATCAATGGCCTGATTGCCGATGTCTACAGCCTCGCCAGCCTGCAGGACGCGCCGACGCTGACGCATCTGGTATTTGACGAAGGCGGCCAGCGCTTCTTTGCCACGATCGCCAACTCCGTCAGCGGTCTTTCCGGCGACATCGTGCTGATCCTGATCTATGTCGCTTTCCTGTTCACCGCCCAGTCGATGTGGACGCAGAAGCTCGACAACATCTTCCCCGATTCGCAGCGCCGTGAAGCGGTGCGCCGGATCGGCAATGATGCCCGCCTCGCCATCGAGACCTATCTCTGGACGCAGACGGTCATCTCCGCGCTGATCACCCTCTTGACCTACATCTCCCTATTGGCACTGGGCGTGCAGAATGCCCTGTTCCTCTCGGCGCTGATCTTCGTGCTGAACTACATCCCGACCGTGGGGTCTATTGTCGCAGCGATGGTGCCGCCGCTGTTTGCGCTGGTGCAGCCGGAAGTGCCCGGATGGGTTCCGGATGTGGCCTTCGAGCAATCCTACATCTACGCCGCCATTGTCTTTGCGGTGGTCAGCTTCTGGCAGTTCTCCATCGGCAATTTCGTGCAGCCGCGGATGATGGGCGATTCGCTCAATCTGTCCGCCCTCGTGGTGCTGCTGGCCCTGGCCATCTGGGGGCTGATCTGGGGCATCCCCGGCATGTTCCTGTCGGCCCCGCTGACTGTGCTGATGATGATCCTCTTTGCCCAGTCCCCAAACACCAGATGGATCGCCATCCTGTTGTCGGCAGACGGCAAACCCAAGGGCGGCGCCTCGCCTGAAGGAGACGCGGCGTGACTGACGGCAAGGCTAGCCAACCCGCCATTGAAATGTTACATGCGGGTTGGGTTGAGGCTGTATGGCAACTGATTCCGGTTTGCCGCACTACCGAAAATTAACGTTTGTGGCAGCGGAATGTAGTTGATTTGCCGCTGTCACGAACAACATAAAACAAGATCAGGCTTCCGCGTGCGTCCCCCCACCCAGCCTGCGGAATTTGCCTGTAGGGCCCGCTGGACATGTCCCCGTCTGGCGGGCCCGCTTGTTTCCGGGCCTTCTCACCGGCTTTCTGAATCCGCGCAACCGTTTCATTTGGAACATGTTTCTTGAAGCCTTCCCTTAGGGCGGGTAGACCCGGTGTTTGACCGGTTTTCGAGCAAGAGTCGTTTCCATGCCCCGTTCCACCACCGCCCCCGGACCTGCCAGCCAGGTTCTCGATCAGATTCTACAGGAAGCTGCACGCGAGGATGTCTCCGGCCTCAGTGAGGCAGACATCCAGGCGCTGGCCAAGCGCCTGTGGGACTGGGCCGAGGACGTTCCAGCCGGCCAGCGCGCCGTTCACGTTTCCGTGAAAGCCGAAGGCGCCAGCGGAACCTTGCCGCGCAGCCTGCTTCAGGTCACCGGGCCGGACATGCCCTTCCTGGTCGATTCGCTGCTGGGGGAATGCGCCGCTCAGGGCCATGAGGTGAAAACCCTGTTCCACCCCGTCGTCACCATGGCGGACGGGCGTATGGTCTCGGTCATCCAGGTCCACACCGCGCTGCTCACCCCCGGTGAAGCAAAGCTGCTGGAAGAGGGGGCACGCGCCACGCTCGCCGATGTCGAGCGCGCCGTGTCTGATCACGCTGCCATGCGCGCCCGGATGCGCAGCGAGATGAAGCGCATCTCCAGCCTCCCGCATATTCAGTCTGCGGAGCGGGACGAGGCCGTTGCCTTCCTCGAATGGCTCTCGCGGGAGCATTTCGTCTTCCTCGGCGCGCGCGAATATGACTTCGAGACCGATGCGGAGGGCCGTGTGCTGCCCTCCGAGCCGCTGATGGTGGAAGGCTCCAATCTCGGCATCCTGCGCGACGAAAACCTCAACGTTCTGAGCCGCGACAGCGAGCCCCTGGTGCTGACGCGTGAGATCGGCGAGTTCCTGCAGTCACCCGTGCCGCTGATCATCGCCAAGTCGACCCTTCCGAGCCGGGTCCACCGCCGCGTACCGTGCGATTATATCGGCGTGAAGAAGTATGATGAGGAAGGCCGCGTCAATGGCGAGGTCCGCTTCCTGGGCCTCTTCACGGCGGAGGCCTATGACGAGACTGCGCGCTCCATTCCCTTCGTGCGCCGCCGTGTGCAGAAGATCATGACCGCCTCAGGCGCCGCCCCCGGCGGGCATACCGAAAAGGCCCTCGCCAACCTGATCGAGACCTGGCCGCGCGACGAGCTGTTCCAGACCCGCTCAACCGTGCTTGGCCCGATGATCATGGGCGCGCTGCACCTCATCGGCCGCCCGCGCACCCGCGTCTTCCTGCGCCGGGACGAGTTTGACCGGTTCGTCACCGCCCTCGTCTTCGTGCCGCGCGAATCCTATGACACCGCCCTGCGCCAGCGCATCGGCGCGCTGCTGACCGACGCCTACAAGGGCGACCTGAAAAGCTTCCAGCCTTACTTCGACTCCGGCCCGCTCGCCCGCGTCCATTTCGAGATTGCGCTGCATCCGGATCATCCCGAGCCTGACCCGGAAGACATCGAGCGCCGCATCATCGAGCTTGCCCGCACTTGGGACCAGGGCTTCCGCGAGCTGCTGATGGGGGCGGGTCTTGCCGGCCCGGACCGGGAAGGGGCCCGCTGCTTCATCGGCGGCTTCAACGCGGCCTACCGCGAAGCCTTCCCGCCGGAAGAAGCGCTGCGCGATGTAACCTGCATGGCAGAGCTCAGCGCCGGCAAGCCCATCGTGGCGCGCGCTTACCGGCTTGAAACCGACGACCCATCCAAGGTGCGCGTGAAGATCTACACCCGCACCGGCTCCATCCCGCTGTCCCGCTGCGTGCCGGTCTTCGAGAATCTCGGCCTCTTCGTGGATTTCGAGACCGGCTATCCGGTCCGTCCCCTGATGAAGCCGGTCGAGGATGCGCCCGATGTCTACTGGATCCATTCGCTGTCGATGCAGACGGCGGACGGTTCGGCGCTTGCGCTGGAAGACATCGCCCATGAATTCGAACAGGCCTTCCTCGCCGTTTGGGGCGGGCGCGGGGAGAATGACGGTTTCAACAAGCTGGTGCTGGTGGCCGGGGCAAGCTGGCGTCAGGCGGCGCTGATCCGCGGGCTGGCCTCCTATCGCCGCCAGAGCGGTCTGGACCAGCCTCAGGAAGTCCAGGAAGCGGCGCTCGCCCGTTACCCGGCCGTCACCCGCCTGCTGCTGGATCTTTTCGCCACCCGCTTTGATCCGAAGGCGCACAAGTCTCTGGACGCCCGCAAGAAAGCCCAGGCGTCTCTGGCCGCAAAGTTTGAAGACGCGATGAAGGATGTGGCGAGCCTTGCGGACGATATCGTCCTGCGCCGCCTGTTCCACCTCGTCGAGGCTATTCAGCGCACGAACTTCTATCAGGAAGACGAAAACGGAGAGGTGCGCCCCTTCATCAGCTTCAAGGTAGCCAGCCGCGAACTGGCAGACCTGCCGGAGCCCAAACCGTTCCGTGAAATCTTCATGCACAGCCCGAAGGTTGAGGGCGTTCACCTCCGCTTCGGCCCGGTGGCGCGCGGCGGCCTGCGCTGGTCAGACCGCCCGTCCGACTACCGCACCGAGGTCCTCGGTCTCGTGAAAGCCCAGCAGGTGAAGAATGCCGTCATCGTGCCGGTGGGCTCCAAAGGCGGCTTCTACCCCAAACAGCTCGCTGACCGGTCAGACCGCGACGCCTGGTTCGAAAGCGGCCGCGACGCCTACAAGCAGTTCATCACCGCGCTGCTGGGCGTCACCGACAACATCATCGAAGGCAAGGTCGTCCATCCTCAGCATACGGTCATCTGGGATGGGGAAGATCCCTATCTCGTGGTTGCAGCCGACAAGGGCACGGCCACCTTCTCCGACACCGCCAACGCCATCAGCCTTGAAAAAGGCCACTGGCTCGGCGACGCCTTCGCCTCGGGCGGTTCGGCCGGGTATGACCACAAGAAGATGGGCATCACCGCGCGCGGCGCCTGGGAAGCGGTCAAGCGCCACTTCCGCGAGATGGGCAAGGACATCCAGACCGAGCCTTTCACCGTCATCGGCGTGGGCGACATGTCGGGCGATGTGTTCGGCAATGGCATGTTGCTGTCGCCGGAAATCCGCCTCGTGGCCGCGTTCAACCATATGCACATCTTCCTCGATCCCAATCCCGGCGACGCAAAGAAAAACCTGGCCGAGCGCGAGCGCATGTTCGCCCTGCCGCGGTCAAGCTGGGCAGACTACAACACCAAGCTGATCTCCAAGGGCGGCGGCATCTTCGAGCGCTCTGCCAAGTCGATCACGCTGACGCCCGAGATCAAGTCGCTGGCCGGTATCAGCAAGGATGTCGTCACCCCCGATGAACTGATCAACGCCCTCCTCAAGGCAGAGGCAGACCTCCTCTGGTTCGGCGGTATCGGCACCTATGTGAAGGCCGCCCATGAAAGCCATGCCGATGTTGGTGACCGCGCCAATGACGGCGTGCGCGTCAATGGCCGTGATCTGAAGGCCAAGGTAATCGGGGAGGGTGCAAACCTGGGCATGACCCAGGCCGCCCGCATCGAGTTTGCCCTCGCGGGTGGGCGCCTGAATACAGACGCCATCGACAACTCTGCCGGCGTGGATTCCTCCGACCACGAAGTGAATATCAAGATCCTCGCCGCAGAGGCCATCCGCCTCGGCGCGCTGAAGGAGGCCGAGCGCAACCCGATGCTGGCGCAGATGACCGACGATGTCGCCCGTCTCGTGCTCACGCATAACTATGACCAGACCAACACGTTGAGCTTGGCGGAAGCCACTGCCACCGAAGACCATGAAGCGCTCGAGCGCGTGATGGTCTATCTGGAAGAACGCGGCGTGCTCAACCGGGCGCTCGAAGGCCTGCCCTCCACCCAGGAGATGCAGGCGCGCGGCGCCGAAGGCCGTCCGCTGACCCGGCCGGAGCTTGCCGTGCTGCTCGCCTGGTCCAAGATCGTCCTCTTCGATGATATCGTCGCCTCTGACCTGCCGGATGATCCGTGGTTTGCCGAAGTGCTCAGGGGCTACTTTCCAAGCCCGATCGATGGCTTCGGCGAAGCCCTCGCCAATCACCGCCTGCGCCGCGAGATCATCGCCACGATCATCGCCAACCGCAGCCTGGACCTTGGCGGCCCCGTCGCCATCCAGCGTCTGCGCGAGCTGACCGGGGCCTCCCCCGCTGCCGTCATCCGCGGCGTGGAAGCAGCCCGCGCGGTGCTCGACATTGCCGGCTTCCGCAAGGAAGTCTTCGCGCTGGACAACAAGGTCTCTGCTGATCTGCAGACGGAGCTTCAAATTGAAGCCGTTCAGGCCGTCAGCGAGGCGGCCGCCTGGTTCATCCGTGTGCTGCCGGACAAGTCCACCGGCGACGCCGTCAGCCTCACCTATGCCCCGCTCAACGAGCTGAAAGCCGCCCTCAGCAGCATCCAGACGGCCTATCCCGCCGCGCGGATCGAGCGCTCAGCCCGCGCCTTCATGAAGCGCGGCGTGCCCGAAGCGCTCGCCCGCTGGGCCCCGGCGATGAACTATTTTGCCCAAGGCCTCGTCGTCACGGACATCGCCGCCCATTCTGGCCGCAAGGTCGCTGAAGCGGGCGCCACCTTCTATCAGGTGGGCGATGCCCTGCGCCTTGACCGCCTGCGCACCTCGGCGCGCGAGGGGCTCGCCCATGCGCCTTACTGGGACCGTGTCGCGGGCCGCCGCCTCATCTCCGAACTCGTGCGCCTGCAGGCCAGCGTGTCGGAAGAGGCGCTGTCGGCGGGCGGTGTAGAGGCCTGGCTCGAAACGCGCGGCGACGGCCGCAAACAGCTCCTCGCCACCCTCGGCGCGCTCGGCAAGGATCGCGACTGGTCCTTCGCCAAATTCGCCCTGTCGACCGACGCGGTGCGTCAGTTCATGGGTCGTTAGGGAAAAAATCCGGAGGAAAGGGCGCCAGCTCCATACAACGTTTACGCATGTTATCCACAGTCTGGCACATGCTTCGATTGTATCACTGGCCCCTCGACCCCGCCGGACGCATGGTGCGGCTCGTGCTTGCCGAAAAGGGCGAGCCCTTCGACGCCGTGCCCTCCCGCCCCTGGGCGCCGGAACTTGAGATAGCCTCGATCGCGCCCGGCGCCGTGGCGCCTGCCGTCGTGTCCACTCATGGCACCAGCCCCCGCTTCGCCGCCTGCGGAACGCGCGCCATCTGCGAGCATTTCGAAGAGGTCCGCCCGGTGCCCGCGCTGCTGCCCGATGATCTTTCCGAGCGCGCCGAGGCGCGCCGCCTCTGGGCCTGGGTCGAAGCCGGCATGGAGGAGGTGACCGACAATCTCCTCTCCGAGCGCGTCACCCAATGGACCCATCGCGGCCGCCAGCCTGATTCCGACAGGCTGCGCCGCGGCGCCCATGCCTTACGCGGGCGGCTGACCTATCTCAACGCGCTGACCGAAACCCGCGGCAATCTCGCCGGCCGCCACCTTTCCCTGGCCGATCTTGCCGCCGCCGCGCATCTTTCCGCCTACGACTATTTCGGCGATGTGCAGTGGGAGGCCGTGCCAGACCTCAAAGCCTGGTATATGCGCATCAAGTCCCGGCCGAGCTTCCGGCCCCTGCTTGCTGACCGTCTCGAGGCCGCCCGTCCCGTATCCTATTATGCAGAGCTCGATTTCTGACCCCGAAGCCCGGCTAAAAGAACGGGCCCTCGCCCTCGGCTTCGATGCGGCGGGCATCGCGCGCGCCGATGAAGCCTGGCCGGCGGGCGAGCGTCTGAAAACCTTTGTCGAGCTTGGCCGCCATGGCGACATGGCCTGGATGGAAACAACGCTCGAGCGCCGCAGCGCCCCCACTGCCATGTGGCCGGGCGCCCGCAGCGCCCTCGTGGTCGCCATGAACTATGGCCCCGATCACAATCCCCTCGATACCCTCGCCCAGACTGCCACCGGAAACATCTCCGTCTACGCACGGGGGAGGGACTATCACGACCTGATCAAGTCCCGCCTCAAACAACTCGCCGGCGAGGTCGCTGAGATCACCGGCGCAGACGTGAAGGTCTTCGTCGACACTGCCCCGCTGATGGAAAAGCCGCTGGCCGCCCGCGCCGGGCTCGGCTGGCAGGGCAAGCACACAAACCTCGTCAGCCGCCAGCTCGGCTCCTGGTTCTTCCTCGGCACCGTGCTCACCAGCGCCGCCCTCGCGCCGGATGCCGCCGAGGGGGACCATTGCGGCTCCTGCCGCGCCTGCCTCGACATCTGCCCGACCGGCGCCTTCCCCGCGCCCTACCAGCTCGATGCCCGCCGCTGCATTTCCTACCTCACCATCGAATATGCCGGCCCGATCCCCCGCGAATTCCGCCCCGCCATGGGCAACCGCATCTATGGCTGCGATGATTGCCTGGCCGCCTGCCCATGGAACAAATTTGCCAGCAGCGCGTCTCATTCAGCACTCTACGCCCGCGCAGAACTGAAAGGACCCGGCCTGGACGAACTTGCCGCCCTCGACGACGCGGCCTTCCGCGAAGTCTTCTCCGGCTCCCCGGTGAAGCGCTCAGGGCGTGACCGGTTCGTGCGCAATGTCGCCATTGCCATCGGCAATTCGGGGCAGCCCCGCCTCGTCGCCAGCCTGCTGCCGCTGCTGCAGGACGAAGCCCCGGTCGTGCGCGGGGCGGCGATCTGGGCGCTCGCCCGCCTTGATCCTGCCCGCTTTGCAGACGAAAAGGCGCGCCGCCGGCCTCTTGAGCATGATAGGACGGTGATCGCAGAATGGGATGAGACACCGGCATGAGCGACAGCCTGACCCCGCCGCCTTCGTTCGCGCCGGCGCCCGCCCCAGATGCCCCCGCGCCAAAGCGCAAGGCGCCCCTTTGGCGGCGCATTCTGGTCGGCATAGTGCTGGCGGGCGTTGCTGCCTTCCTGTTGTTCCATCTTTACGCCCTCCTCCTGCGCTTTGCGCCGGTCCCCGGCACCATCCTGATGTCCCAGCGCAGCCTGGAAGGGCAGGACGTGCGCCATGACTGGACGCCGCTCGACAAGATTTCCCCCCGCCTTGTCCATGCCGTCATTGCCGCTGAAGACGCCAAATTCTGCACCCATGGCGGCATTGACTGGGACGCGGTGGAAGCGGCCCGCGAATGGAACGCGAAAAACCCGGATCGCAATCGGCGCGGCGGCTCGACCATCAGCCAGCAGGCCGCCAAGAACGTCTTCTTCTGGAATGGTGGCGGCATGCCCCGCAAGGCCGGCGAAGCCTGGATGACCTATGTGATCGAGGCCGTCTGGGGCAAGCGGCGCATCATGGAAGTCTATCTCAATGTCGCCGAATGGGGCGATGGCCTGTTCGGCGCCGAGGCTGCTGCCCAGGCCCGCTTCGGCAAATCGGCGGCAGACCTTTCCGAGCGCGAAGCCGCGCTGCTCGCGGCGGTTCTTCCGTCCCCGAACAAATGGAAGGCCGTCAATCCGGGCCCCTATGTCCAGCGCCGCGCCAGCTCCATCCAGGGCCGTATGCGCGTGGTGGCCAATGAGGGCTATGCGGCCTGCGTCTTCGGCGGCGAAGCGCCCCGGCCGCCTGCGGGCGAGCGCCCCAAAGGCGAAACGCCCAAAGCCCCGCCGGTGCTGGAAGATCTTCCCGAAGCCCCCGAAACGGGTGAAGAGGCCCTCGGCGCGTCCCCCGAAGAACTCGGCACGGATGTGCCCCGCAACGCCAATGACGAGTTGAACGACCTTCTCAACGCCGCCGACGAATCCCTCCGCGCGCCGCCCGCGCCCGCAGAGGGGCAGGGGGCAGCCCCCGAAGAGACCCCCCAGGACCCCGTCAGCCAGCCGGCACCCGAACCGCTGCCCGAAATCACGCCCTCCGAAGACACCCCCTCCGGCCCCCGCGAACTCCGCCCGCCGGAGTAAGGCCGGCAAGGGTGCCTTAAGCGCCGCGCAATGCACCTGCCTGTCCGGATTTGTCCGGGTTTGTCCAAA
>NZ_PNMA01000017.1 GCF_013823385.1 Hyphomonas sp. | reverse complement strand
CCCTCCCAATGAAAGACATTGCTGCAAGCTCAGCCGGCACAGGATCCGGTGAGGCTCCCCATTAAGCCCCCGGAAGGGGCGGGGCAGGGATGCCTGTTTCATGGCGCCCTGAATGGCTCATAGACGGCCTCCTCATAGGCCCGGAAGCGTTCGGCCCCTTCTGTCTCGGTCCATCCCTCTGCGAGTGCCTGCGCGACGCCAGACGCCTTGTGCGCCAGGAGCGCGTCCCGGATTGCCGCGCAGGGGACACCGTCCGTTTGGCGGCAGATGACCGGTCCAGGGGGCAAGGGCTCGGACCGCCAGAGGAGCCGCAAGGCGGCAGCGCGAGCGGGCTCAGTTTCCTGGAGCTTGCGCCAGGGATTTTCAGCCAGGGCAGCGATGTCGGCCCGGCCCGATAGCAGGTCTTCAAGCGCGCGGTCATGGGTCCCGGCATGGAGCCGCGCCGCGAAGTGATCCGGCGTCACGCCAAGCGTGCGCAGGAGGGCGGCCTGGACAAGAGCGCCCGACGTCGAGCCGGGCAGCACTTCGCTGTATCGCAGGGCCTCCATATGGGCGGGAAGGCCGGCAGGCGCCGTTACGCCTGTATCGGCCCGCGCAAGGAGTACGCCGCGATAGCGGTCCAGAACGGCTGGCGGCGTATCGAGGACCGCGACCGCGTCAATCCCGGCGCAATCGCGCATCGTCACGTACGCGCCCAGGTTGGTCATCGCCACGTCAACCTGACCGGCGCAGGCCGCTTCTGACAGGGCGTCCGGGGTGTCAAAGAGCACGATACGGGCCGGGCGGCCTGCGGCCTCTGCCACAAGCCCAGCAAGCGGCGTGAGTGCGACGCTGCGGTCGAATGCCGGATAGCTGTAGGAGGCGACGACAAGTGGCGCCTCCGGGGCGGGCCCAGCGACCAGGGCGCAAAGGAGGGAGATGATCATGGCATTATTTACCGCGGGTCATCCGGCTCCACAATCCGGAGTCCTGCTCCTAAAAAACAAGAGGCCAAGGGTGTCGATCAGCGGGTATTGGCGTGAGGCTTAGCCCATGGTGCTGCCTCGGTGTATCCTGCGGCGTTTGAGACCGACCATCAGTGCACAGGCAAGCCGCTCCTGAACAATGCTTGATGACACCGTCAATTGACTGGCGGCCTGCGCCGCTCCCGATCAATGACTTGTCGCATATACGCTTCAACTTCGGCCTCGATCCAGACGCTCCGCCTACCGATATGGACAGGTGCTGGGAACGGATGAACTGGGTCCTTGATCAGGGCGTACAGGAGCGACCGGCTGATGGAGAGCCGATCCTTGACGTCCTGAAGGCACAGGAACCGTGCAGGCCTCTCTTCAATTGGCGGAGCTTCCCGAAGGGTTGGCAGGGAGTGCTTCGGCATGGTCTTCGTCCTTGTCCTGGTGAGGCTGATGATCCAGCCAGCACAGGGCCCCATATTGGTCATCGTATACGGGCATGCCTAGTTGGAGCGAAGGCCTGTGCGTGCAATGACTTGGGATCAGGTGCAACGTCGCCGCTGCAACGCGCGCCCGTCATCGGGAGCATTCGAAGCGCACATTGGTCGCCGTTCCCATAGGCTCGCTTTGGGCTGCTGCTGACGGATGAACTGACCCGTTCGCAACAGACTCAAGGATGGGCTGATTTCAGACCCGAAATGGATCCGCTGGCAGAGCGCAAATACCGTGCCGCGCGGAGTGGCCTGATGGGGCGGTGAGTAACGCAGCCACCAGAAGAACCGGTTTGCCGCTTCTGGAAAAGTGATTTTCTGGCTTCACGCCCCGTGGCCCCCAACCCAGCGGGGAAGCGGCCGGGCCCGGCCTCATTTCCGCAATGACAATTCCAGGGTGCACAGATCTAATCACGCTGGAACCTGAATTTCGGCCTCCTGGGCCTGGCGCCAGCCCAACCTGCAGCCAGTGCAGGGGATCTGGCAAAAGGCGGCGTCTCGACCCGGTGCAGAAGGCGCCGAAAAACCGTTGTGCAGGCAAGGCGTTACCCAAGGGGTGGCGCCACCTCTTTTAACTTGCCCTACCGGGTTCGCTTTCATGGTCCTTGCATCCGCTTGCATCGCCTTGCCCTACTATGTACCTGGGCCGCACACGGAAGATCCATGGGCGCGCCCGGAAAAGCGAGCGAGCCTGGATTCGCAGGCCGTTCCGAATAACGTTTCAACCATTGGAAACGGACGCAGCAGGCGCAGGAAAACTGCCTCAACTTTCGGGATGGAGTATCCCTCCAATCCCGCAAGAACGACCCTTTTCTAGGTTGCAGAAGCGCTGTCGCCCCATGCCGATTGTTGGTAGAAATGACTGGGCTAATCACTCAGAATTCATCGTGGGGGGATGCTCAGAACTTCTTCACAAAAGCGCGTCTCGCGCAACAATACACGCGCATGGCAGGGAGGTGAAGGCGGCAACCACATGACAGGATCGGTCCTGGCAAAACGGACCGCATGGGACAATTCTCCGTTACCGGAGAGCTTAACAGCTTAGCTGCAATTGCCTGGACGAAGCGGCCTCACGTCCACGAAACCAGTGAGCCCAAAAAGGCGGAGCTGCAGAGCATAAGACTCCCTTCAGCATCAAAGATGCGTGGGGTGTGATACCCTCTTCTCCGACGACTTATCAATGTGTACCCATCCGGGTGCGGAATGGGTAATCCGCAGCCTGACTTTCCAGCACCGCCGCTCACGCAGCTCTTCCGCAGCCAGTACCGGCAGCTGGTCCGGTTCTGCCGGATCCGGGTTCGGAACCAGGCCGACGCCGAAGATATTGTGCAGGCGGCGTTCCTGAATGCCCGCCGGGCCTATCCGGAGAAGGGGATAGACGAGCTCCGGCCGCTCCTGTTCACGCTGGTGCGCAACGGGATGTTCAATTTTCTCAAGTCAGGCGATCACCGGCGGCAACAGGCATCCCGCGAGATTGGGGAGGTGGCAGATCAGGTGGCCTGCCGGAAGACGGTCAGTCCGGAGCAGCAGATGATTGATGCCGAGCGTCTGGCGCTTGTTGAGGCGATTATGGAAGCGATGCCGACGCGTCGGCGGGAGGCCCTGCGCCTGCACCGGATCGAAGGACTGACCCACACCGAGATCGCGGCTAGATTGTCGGTTACCCGCCAGACCGTCATCATAGACATCGCTGACGCGGTCGCCGAGCTCGCCGAAGGGCTGGCGCGCACAGAAGGCCGGCGCAAATAGCCTGCGAAAACCTTCGCGAACTCGACCCTTGCCTGGAGGATGATGCAAAGCCCCTGTCGTAAAAGGGGAAACGGCGCCCCTGCGCGCGTAATTATTGCACATTTCAGGTGCGTGAAAATTATTGACAATTGCGCCTATTTGTAATTATTGCGCATCTGAAATGTGGAATAATTACATGCTTTACCTTGTTGGCGAGAACATTGACGCGACAACGGCCCATCGCAAGGCCCAGGCGGGGGAGCTCGTTCAGGTCGTCCGGGGGGTATACGTTGAGGCTGCTTCAGATGCTGACCAGCTCCTGCGGGAGTTTGCTGTCCGCATCGCCAGCTATCTCTACCCCCATGCGTACCTGTGTTCGGCCAGCGCTGTTGACCTCGCCCCTACGGCAGACGGCCGGCTGTTCCTTTCCGGGCGCCGGAATCAGCGCACGCGGCTGCGGACTCTGGAGATTGTTCAGACCCAGGCCCCTCCGGCGCCTTCGCTTGACCGCGCCACGATCGGGGACCGGCTGGGCGAATTCACGATGCGGGTGTCTTCTCCGGAGCAGCGTTTCCTGGAAGCCTTCCGGCTGCGCAGTGAGCAGGCCAGTGCCCTGACCGAGCCGATGCGCCGCGCCATCGCCGAGCGCCTCATCGCAGGACATGGCACCGCCGATAAGGCTGCAGACGTGCTGTGGACCCTCGCGCGCGCAAACCAGTGGTACAGGGAAGGGGAGAGTGCAGAGCGGTATCTGAAGGGACACCGTCCGGAGATGCCCGGCGTCAGGAACCTCGCCGCGTTTACCCTCGAGGTCGCCTGGCACGGAGAAATAATCGGCCACCTGCATCATGACGGCCATGAGTGGCGCTGGCAGCCCGGCAACAGCGACGGGCCAGTCCTCGTGCGGGACCCGGTGCCCGGCACACTCCCGCCCTTCATTGAATCGCTGCTTCCGGAGGGGTGGCTTGCAACCGTTCTGAATGACGCGGACCAGCGCAGCGCGCTGCGCCATGGGAGGCGGTACCTGTCGAACATAACGGTCGCGGAATCGGCCGCCGCCCTTGCCGCTCTGCCTGCAGACATACTGGCAGGCCGTCTGCCTGCCTTCACCGAAGAGGGCGTATTCTCCGGCACATACCGGGGGCCGGGCCGGGGCCACCTGAATGAAACATTTGAAACCAACCTCGCACGCCTCTTCGCCGACAAGGCCACGCCGCGTCTTTCCGGTGTGCAGATCAAGGCGCCGATGTTCCTTGATCGCGAGGGCACGCTTGTTCCGGCCACGGACCAGCCCTTCACCCATATTCTGAAACCTGCGGGGACGTCAGGATTTGAACGGATGCCGGTTGTGGAATGGCTGTGCCTGTCCCTCGGCAGGGCCGCCGGATTTACCGTGCCCGCCTTCGCCCTGGCCCCGATGCCCGACGACATGCCGCCAGCGCTCCTGGTCGAGCGATTTGATATCCGGCAGGATGAAAAAGACAGCAGGAGGTTCGCGCTCGAAGATTTCTGCTCCCTTCTCGGGCTTCCTGCAGAAGACAAGTATAAGGGGACGATTGAGCGGGCAGCGCGCAGCCTCAGGCCCTTGTCCACCAGCCCGGACGAGGATCTCCTCATCCTGTTCGAGAGGGCAGTGTTCGCCTGGCTCGTTGCGGACGGCGACATGCACCTCAAGAACATTGCAGTGCTGAAGATTGCGCAGGGCGCGGGTCGCCGGGACTTTGCCAGTGTCCGGATGGCGCCACTCTATGATGCGCTGACCACGCGGGTCTTCCCGGGCTTTTCCGAAGATCGCATGGCTTTGAAACTTTCCGGAAAGGATGACAATCTTCACGCCAGCGACTTCTTTACGCTCGCGCGGGTCATGGGCCTGTCCCGGGAAATGGCCAGCGCGTCCCTCACGCGCCTGACCTGCGATCTGCTCGATGCTGTTTCAGCAATCGCATTGCCGGATCTGATAGCACGCAGCAGCGACGCTGCTTCGAGTTCCCGAAAGGTTATGGAAATTGTGCGGGAACGGAGCAGGGATCTCAAGAACCAGATCTGAGTTCCGGGATTCCGAACGAGGGAGGCCTGAGCCTTGTCATTGCAGACAATATGACCCGTCCAAAGGCTTGATATGCGCGCGCGATCAGAGGGGCGCGCAGAGATGACCGCCATCGACTTCGATCACCGCGCCTGACATGAAGGAGGAGGCATCCGACGCCAGCAGAAGCAGCGGACCGGCAAGTTCATGCAGTTCACCAAACCGGCGCATGGGAATGCGCCCCTGCATCGCTTTGCCATAGTCGCTCTCAAGAAACTCGCCCGACAGGTCCGTCGCGAAATAGCCCGGCGCGATGGCATTGACGCGGATACCATAGCGAGCCCATTCCCCCGCAAGGGCGCGGGTCATTCCGATCACGGCAGATTTCGAGGACGAATAGGCTGGAACAGCCACCCCGGGCCTTATGCCGGTGATGGAGGCGATATTGATGATGGAGCCGCCGGTGCCGGTCTCTATCATCCGGTTGGCCGCCGCGCAGGCGACCGCAAATGCGCCGTCCACATTGGTGGCGTAGACCTCACGCCATTGATCGGGGCTGGTCTTCAACGCCCGCGCCGTCCCGCCGATGCCGGCATTGTTCACAAGGACGTCCACTTTCGGAATATGCGCGAACGCGGCTTCGATGCTGCCAGAATTGCTGACGTCCATGGACAGGGCGTGCGCCCTGCCGCCTTCCCGGGCGATTTCAGTCACAAGGCCATCCAGGGCGTCCGCGCTACGGGCAGCGGCGATGACCTCCGCCCCCATTGAAGCGAGCAGCCGGACAAAGGCCCGCCCGAAGCCCCGCGAGGCGCCGGTGACGAGTATGGTCTTTCCGGAGAGATCCGCAGTGAGGGCAGGGCGGAGCGGCGAGGCAGGCGTCATCGCGATGTTCCTTTACTTATGATTGACGCAAGCGGGTCGATTGTGGGTCAGCGGGCGAGATAGACAGCCTGCGGCACCATGAATTCGAGCAGGCCTTCCATGCCGTTCTCGACGCCGAACCCGCTCTGCTTGTGCCCGGCGAAGGGCGTATCAGGGCGCAGGTTGAGGTTCTGGTTGATCCAGACCGTGCCCGTTTCAAGCTGGCGGGCGATTTCGAGGCCGCGCTCCGGATCGCCGGTCCAGATGGCGCCGGCGAGGCCATACTCGCTGTCATTGGCGCGGGCGATCACATCGTCAATGTCTGAAAACTTCAGCAGGGGGAGGATTGGCCCGAAGGCTTCTTCCTGCACGACGCGAGCCGATTCCGGGGGATTGTCCACAAGGGTGACGGGAATGAAGTAGCCGCCATTGCCGGGGACGTCTGCTCCTTCAATCAGGGTGAGGTTGTTCTGGCGGGCATCCTCGAGAAGCTCCAGGACGCGTGTATACTGACGCTTGTTCTGGAGTGGGCCGAGCACTGTGCCCTGATCGGCGCCATCGCCGACTTTGACAGCTTTGGCGATGGCAGCGAGGCGGTCACGCAGCTTGTCGTAAACGTCCTCGTGCACATAGAGCCGTTTGGTGGCGACGCAGATCTGCGCGGTGTTGAAGAAGGCGCCGAAGAAGATCTTTTCGGCAACCTCGTCGACGTCGACATCCGGCAGGACGATCGCTGCGTCATTCCCGCCAAGTTCCAGCGTCACGCGTTTGAGATCCTTTGCGGCGCTCTCCATGACTTTCTTGCCGGTGGCGGTAGAGCCAGTGAAGGAGATCTTGGCGAAGCCCGGATGGGCGGTCATTTGCGGGCCGAGACTGTCATCCCCGGAGATGATATTGAGGACACCCGGGGGGAACACGTCCAGAAGCAGTTCTCCGATCTTCAGCATACAGAGCGGTGTGAACGGGGAGGGCTTCAGGACCATCGTGTTGCCAGCCAGCAGGGCAGGCGCGATTTTCCAGATCGCGAGATTCACCGGAAAGTTCCAGGGCGCAATGGCGCAGACGGCGCCGAGGGGCACATAGCGCGTCTCTATGAACTGCTGATCGCTGTCTTCAGAGACGTGTACCGGCGGGCGGACCTTTGAGAGGGTCTTCAGCCAGTTGCCAGCAAGGGCGATCTCACCGCGGGCGCCTTCGGTGGGGCGGCCCTGTTCCTGCGTGAAGAGGCGGGTGAGCTCTTCCAGGTGTTGAAGGATCACATCGCCCGCCTTGTCGAGCTGGGCCGCGCGCTCATCGATCGGAACCCGCTTCCAGCTTCTGAAGGCCGTGCGGGCGGCATTGACGGCTTCATCGAGTTGCTCACGGCTGCAGTCCGGTGCGGCGGCGAAGGCCTCCCCCGTCGCGGGATTGATCACGTCGATCACTGTCGCCGAGCTGGCCAGCTTTCCGTTGATGCTCATGTGGTAGTCGCGGTCGAAGGCTGTCATGGGGTGTCCTCGGAAGGGGTGGGTTTTTCTGGGAGAAGGGTGAGGCTGTCCCGGATCTCTCCGGAATGCTCGCCCGTCAGGGGCGGTGAAATCTGCGAGGGTCTGAACCCGCAACCATACCGGACCGGGGGCGACATCTGGTACCAGGCCCCTTCTGTCGGATGGTTCCGGCGCTCAAAAAAGCCGGTCTCCTTGAGGTGCGGATCCTCCAATATATCTGCCAGATCCCGTACCGGCATGCAGGGAATACGTGCCCGCGTAAATCTCTCAACCCAGTCCGCCGTCGTGCGGCGCGGGGTCAGTTCCGCAAGCCGGCGATAGAGCAGGTGTTGCTGTAGGAGCTGCTGCTTCGGGGTGTCGATGCCGGACTGGCGGAGGAAGTCCGCATCTTCAGCCACCTTAAGTACGGTCGGCCAGGAGTCGGCAGTATACGGCACAATGCTGATATGTCCGTCTAGTGTGGGGAAGGGCTGCCGGTCGGGATCAAGCTGGCGGAAATAGCCCTCCGGAGCGTTCGGGGGATCAAATGTGAGCCCGCCCAGATGCTCTGCCATCATGAAATGGGTGAAGGCCTCAAACATCGGGACTTCCACGAACTGTCCCTCGCCGGTGCGCAGCTTGTGCACATAGGCGGCAAGCGCGGCCTGCGCGCCGTAGAGGCCTGCTACCTTGTCGGCAATCAGGGAGGGGATGTAGCGGGGCGTTCCGGACCCGTCGACCCGGCCTGCCAGGGTTGTTGCGCCGGACGCGGCCTGGATGACGTCATCATAGGCCTGGAGTCCGTCATACGGCCCTCCCGATCCGAAGCCGGTGCAATGAATGTATATGAGCTCCGGATTGAGGGCCTTCAGCTGATCCGGGGCAAAGCCGAGGGCTTCTATCGCCTTCAGGCGGACGTTATGGATGAAAATGTCCGCTGTCCGTATGAGTTCCCCCATGACGGCGCGATCTGCCTCCGTCTTGAGGTCCAGGACAATCGAGCGCTTGCCGCTGTTGAGCGCCATGAAACCGGGGCTCATGCCGCGGGACCCGGCCGGCTTCCCGGAATAGCGGAACTGGTCTCCCTGTGGCGCTTCCACCTTGATGACATCGGCGCCGAGCCCGGCCAGCATCTGCGTGGCATAGGGCCCGAACACGACGCTGGTCATGTCGATGATACGAACGCCCGTCAGCATGCCTGCCATTTAAACTCCTCCTCCCGTCATGGGCCCTCGAGTCTGATCAGGGAAAGGAACTCCCGCCGCAATGTGGCATCGTTCAGAAAGGCGCCGCGCATCACGCTGTTGGTCATATGGGTCCGGTCATCTTTCACACCGCGCCAGTGCATGCAGAAATGATCTGCATGCATAACGACAGCGATGCCATCGGGCGCGATGGCATCGCTCAGCGTATCGGCCAGCCGGACAATGGCCTCTTCCTGTATTTGCGGGCGCGCCATGATCCAGTCAGCGATCCGGGCGTATTTGGAAAGTCCGAACAGGTTTGATCCTGAATTGGGCAAGATACCGATCCAGACACGCCCCATGATCGGGCAGAGGTGGTGGCTGCAGGCACTCCGGACCGTAACCGGTCCAACGATCATCAGTTCATTCAGCGCCTCTGCGTTGGGAAACTCGGTCAGGGAGGGGCGGGGGGCGTATCTGCCCTGAAATACTTCCCGGACGTACATTCTGGCAACGCGCTCAGCGGTCTGTGCAGTATTGTGATCATTGTCGACATCAATCACGAGGCTGACAAGGACGTCTCGCAACTTCCGCGCAACCTCATCTACCAGACCATCGAGTTCACCCTCCCGGATGAATTCTGAAATATTGTCATTTGCGAAGAATCTTTTTCCGGAGACTTCTATCCGTTTACGGATGACAGAGGAAATGCCGGGATATTGGCTGTTAGGGCTCATGAATCAGGATCCGAAGATTTTTGAATGTGAGGAAGGCGATGATTCACTCAGGCAACGTTTAACTCACTATACAGAGCATAACTCCGGTGCGGGAGGTTAGGCAGTCGTCGCCCAGGGTCGGCGGCCTCTGACCTTTCTGTATGGCGACCCAGAGCGTATGACATCAAGGCGTCGACTCATTTGACCTTTTCGTGACTCGACCGAAAGGATCGCAATATAGAGAAAAAATCAAACGAAAAATAATAATGCGAACATAAAAATAGGTTATGGACGCGCAAAGTTATTATGGTCTAGGCTGAAAGGGCAGGAACGACGACAAGAGGAGCAACGGATGAAATATGATCTCAGCTGGGACAAGCCGCACACACCATCCGGTGACGTACTTTGGCAGGAGAGTGACTGCTACTGGTTCTATGACAGGGCGCAGAGGATCGGCGGATTTCATCGCATCGGTCAGAAACCTGCGACAGGAAAGGGGCAGGTCACTTTGTTTATCTTCAGGGAAGGGGGGCAGAGATTTGTGCTGAGCGCCGGTCCGAGGACAGAAGTTGTCCTGGATCAGGACAGCCGCCAGGGCGCCAAGCAGGTGGTTGGGGGACATACTGCCCAAGCGCTGGGCAATGGCAGAATGCGCTTTACCTGGCAGGAGCCAGAAACTGACGCAGATCTTGAGTTCTACGAGGCGTTTCACGAACCGAGGAACTGGTCTAAAACGGGCCACTCCGACGAGTTCATGAGCAATATCAATTCCGACGGGCACCTCGAATGTTCGGGTCGCATTCGGGGCACGATCCGGATCGGGACTGAGACATACACGATTGATGGCCTCTGCCACAGGGACCGGTCGTGGGGCTTGCGCGACAACAGCCGGGCAAGCCTGCACCGCTACCGGATGTTCTCGGGGACGGTCGGCCCGGAACTGAGTTTTGCGAGTTTCTTTCTGGACCTGAAAGGCGGGCCCAGCATGGTGGCCGGTTTCGTGGCACGAAACGGAGTTGACCATGACGTGCGGGATCTGCGGGTGATCATGCGCATGGACCGGGACGGGCTTACGCCACTTGGATCGACAGGTATCCTGACACTGGAGACGGGTGAAGAAATCCGGATAGAGAGCAATTCGGTTCAGGGATTTCTGACGCCAGTTCCCGAGGCCAACAGTGTCAGCCAGGATCATATCTCGACCTTTCTCTATAACGGAAAGGTGGGATTCCTGGACCTTGAATTCTGCATCAATCCCGGTCGCGGCGCATACATCCCCGAACAGTCTGACCTCACCTTTGGGGTGATCGAGCAGGGGCTGTCCCAATGCGTGTTATATCGTGACTAGACACCGAGGCAGGCCATGCGCTGCCGGTTCGAATCAGGCAGCCGGTCTCTTCTGGTCCTGATCCACAATCCTGACCACGTCGAGCCGGTGCTTGGGGGAAGATATAAGTTCGTGGGTTTCGAGAGAATAGATCCCCTTCCAGCGCCGGAAGTGCTGGTGGACCAGATCGGCCAGCGCCTGGCGGTCTTCGACGACGGCGAGAGTCACAACATTGTGGGGCCCCCCGGTGAGGGAGACGAACGGCACTTCCTTCAAGGCCGCGGCGGACATCGCAATCTTGCGGGCCATCTCCGGCGCTGTCTTGAGTCGCACGAAGGCGGCGCAGTTGAGACCCAATGCCTGCGGATTGACGAGCGCCGTGATGCGGATCGCACCTGAGCGCTGCATGGCTTTGAGCCTTTTGCCAATCGTCACGTCCGAGACATTCAGCAGCCGTCCGACTTCGCGATTGCTGATGCGGGCATCGACGGTCAGGATTTCGAGGATCTTTTCCTCAAGGCTGTCATTCTTCAATTTCTGGCTCCAAGTGATCCGTACCGCAGGTCAAGCTTTACTACTTCCAGAGACAGATTGGCGGCCCAGTGTGAGATCCCTTTCACAGCCGCAACCTTTGTCTCGATGACCTCAAGCAGATGTTGATGATCCCGGACATTCAGCTGCAGAAAGATATCGGGGTCTGAGAGCAGGACCGACACGGACGCGGCTTCCTCGATCAGTGACAGCTCTTCAGCGACCTCCTCAGGTGAGCGTTGGCTGACATAAATGTCCAGGAGGGCAATCAGATCGAGGCCCAGCGTCTTTACATCCCGCTGCGCGACCACCCTCAGAACATTGCGCGCCTCCATGTCGCGGATCCGGTTGGCAACCGTGATCTCTGTGCTCCCGACGCGGTCGGCAATCTCCTTATTCGTGAGCTGCGCGTTGCTTGTGAGGAGATCGATAATCTGCAGGTCCAGTTCGTCAGCAATCATGAGTGTATCCGGTCAGGCGATGCGCGGGCAGGGGGGCAAGCATTTTCCTTGTTTTTCTTAGACTAGTTTCCATAACGGTGTCCATCAGCGTAATTTTGCGAACGTGGACTGCTCGCAGGTGCTTTGCCGCGCTCAGCAAGGGGCGCCGGCAAGGGCGCGCGGACCGCATTCCTGGTCTTCCATCATCCAGGGTCGGAGAATGTGGCTAATTTGCCCTTTAGGAATTGATTGCGAATTAAATAGCAAAATTTGATTAGCGGCCATTGCGTAATGCGTTATAAGATTTTAATAATGCAAACAAGCGCCGGTAACTGGCGATGAACAGGGAGGCGTTTTCAGTGGATGCTAAGGACATCAGCAAAGGGATTGTGGAGATTTCCCGCAAGGCCCGGTTTCAGGGTGTCACGCCCGATGAGTGGCGCAGCCGGCTCGCAGCGTTTCTCGCCGCCCAGCCGGATGTGAGCGCGGTTACTTCCGTGGACGATGTCCGGCCCGTGGCGGAAGCGGCAGGAGGCTCCAATGGAACGATGTTGTTTCGTGCCAGATATCAGTCCGACGAAGGCCATCAGGATCGCCAGCTCGTATTGCGCTTCCTGCCGGAGAAGGGTCTGTTTCATCATTATGATGTGACCGAACAGTTCAACCTGCAGCGAGCCCTCGGCGAGACCGCCGTTCCCGTGCCAAAGCAGCTCTGGCTGGATTCGGAAGGGTCATACCTGGGCCGGCCCGGATATGTCATGGAGCGTGTCGCGGGAGTCAGTACACCGATGGCCTGGATGACATCGGGCATCCTGTATGATGCGCCTCCGGAAGGCAGGCGCGCGATGAGTGAAGGTTATGTCCGTGCCCTTGCGGATATTCATGAGCTGGACTGGCAATCCCTCGGGCTGGACTGGATGCGCGGGCGTGCAAGGGGTGCGCGCCCTGTCGAGCGCGAAACGAACTGGTACTGGGACGCGCTGCTCTGGAGTGGGCATACGGAATATATCCGGCAGCTTGCGCCGGTCCGTCAGTGGCTTATCGAGAATGAGCCGGAAGGCATGCAGGAGGTTCTCTGCCATGGCGATGCCAATTTCGGAAATTATCTCTATGTCGGCACCGAGGTCTCGGCAGTTCTTGACTGGGAAATGAGTTTTCTCGGACCCAGGGAATGCGATCTGGCGTATCTGAGAATCGGAGATTCCATTCTCCTGGATGGTGTTCCGTGGCCGGAGGGTGTTCTCACCTATGACGAGATGCGCGCAGAATATGAGCGGGCCTCCGGCTACACGTTGCAGCACATGGACTATTTCGAGCTCTTCGCCGGCTACCGGATGGCGGTGATCAACGTTCTGGCCATGAAGCATTTTCCGCCTGAGGTCCTGAGTGCGTATGAGCCTGTGCTCAGGCGCGGACCTGAACTCTGCCGGGCGCAGGCCCGGGCCCTGGGTGTGACGCTCGAATAGATCCGGGCGATTTCTGTCCGCAAGAATCCGGCGCGCCCTCTGCGGCGGCGCCCGGATACGGGAATGCTTACAATAAGAACAAGCGACAAGGGAGGAACTTATGTCGTCAATCGGTAACAGGCTTTCTTTGGGAGTATGCCTGACGGCGCTCCTGCTCTCCGGCCAGGTGGCTGCCGCCCAGGACAGCGCCCAGCCGGGGGCCGGCGAAATCGAGGCGAATGCGGCCGGTCCGGAGGCGGGCAGCGAAAGGCGGCTCGGCAGCATTGTTGTCACAGCGCAGAAAAAGGAAGAGGTCCTCCAGAGTGCGCCACTGGCGGTGAGTGCGTTTGACACTGAGGCGCTGGAACTCAAGCAAATCGAAGGTCCGCAGCAACTGCAGTTCAGTGTGCCGTCGCTGGTTTTCGCGCAACTCACTGGCTACACCCAGCTCTCTCTGCGAGGCATCGGCTCGGATCTGACCGTCACTGCCGGGGAGCCAACCGTGGCAAGTTTTCAGGATGGGGTCTATGTGGGGCAGCTGTTTACCCAGGCGGTCCCGAGTTTTGACCTGGAGCGGATCGAAGTGCTCCGTGGTCCTCAGGGGACGCTCTACGGCCGGAACTCCACCGGGGGCACCATCAACTATATTACACGACTGCCGGAGTATGATTTCGGCAGCAATCTTGCCGTGACCGCAGGCAATTACGGGCGTCTGGTCGCCGAAGGCGGCATAACGGGCGCCCTTGTGGACGACAGGGTGGCGGGGCGGCTGACCGTCAAGCACGAGCGCCGGGACGGGTACCGCCACAATCTCTATGATGGCCGGGATTATGACGGCAACGACCTCTTCAGCGCGCAGGGATCACTCCTGTTTGATCTGACACCGGATCTGAGGGTTATTCTGCGTGCAGATAAAACAAGGCAATCAGTTTCAAGCGTTCAGCAGTCTGTGGCGTCCCTTCCGCTTGCCTCCGGCGTGACGCCCCAGACGCCTCTGGGCGTCTTCTCTCTCCCTGCGCCCGTGCTGGCGGGTATTCCAGGGCTGCTGTCGCCCGGCGACCTGGCGCTTCTGGGAAACGGAAGCATAGCTGAGTATTACGGTCTCACTGCGCCCGGGCAAGCTGGCGGCGATCCGCGGAAAAGCCTGGAATTTTGGAATGATTTTCCGCCCAAGCAGGTTTTTGATGTCAAGGGCGTGAGCGGCACTCTCGAATATGACATCGGGAACGCGACACTCCGATCCATTACTGCCTATAGGGAATCGGAAGCCGAAATTCGTTACGATGGAGACGGGTCATCTGCGGCACTCCTCAATGCAAGCCCGATATTTCAGTCTTCCAAGCAGTTTACGCAGGAGCTGACGCTGTCAGGAGACGCGCTCTCCGGCAAACTGGACTATGTTCTGGGAGCCTTTTATTTTGATGACGAAGCCATCCTCAAGGCGGACCTCTTTTTGCCCGCAATCGGGGATCAGGTTGTTCTGGCGGGTAGTCTGACGAACCCGTCTGCGACCCCGGTATTCGATCTTTCCCGGCCGCTCGTTCCAAATCTTCTGCAATTGATCGCGGATCCGGTGCTCGGTACGATGCTCTACCAGTCCGGCGTCTCCCCGATAGGGACGCTGTCCTTCGGCGCTGACCAGAAAACGAAATCCGCAGCCATATACGTCAATGGCACCTATCATCTTTCTGATCGTCTGAGGGCGTCGGCTGGAGTCAGGTACACAGAGGATGAAAAAACAGCCCTGCGGCAGCTTCACTCGAACTTCGTTCCGGCCGCCGCACTCTGCGAAACAAACACCAGCAAGAGCTGGGGGGAGGTTACGGGAACCGGCGGGCTGGACTATGACCTCAGCTCAGATACCCTGGTCTATGGCAAGGTTTCCCGGGGCTACAAAGCGGGTGGATTCAATCCGGCCGAATGCACGGCCACATTCGATCCGGAGTTCCTCTGGTCTTATGAAGCCGGCTTCAAGTCGGTGTTCGCTAATAACCAGGCGCTGTTCAACGCGGCGGCATTCTATTACGACTTCTCGGATATTCAGTTCACCACTTATGTGAACAACAGTTCGTCGATCCGGAATGCTGCGGCCGCCACCCTCTATGGTGTCGAGGTAGAGTATGTGTTGCGGCCCGACGCATTTGAGGGGCTGCAGCTTGACGGTTCCGGGTCATGGATCCACTCCGAATATGATGATCAGTTGCTGACGGACCCGACAGAAACGGCAACTCTCAATATCGGCGGCAACCGTCTCATCAGGGCGCCGGAGTGGAAGCTGAATTTCGGTGCACAATATCAGGCCGATCTCGACCGGTTTGGAGAACTGCTGTTCCGGGGTGAGGCGTCCTACACCAGTGAAGTGTTCCACGACGTTTTCAACGGCGAAGCACCCGGGCAGGCCGGAACTGTGCAGGATGGATACTGGGTGTCGAATGCCAGAGTTGTCTGGCGCCCAGCAGATGACCGGTTTGAAGCCCAGTTGTTTGTCGACAACATCACAGATGAAATTTACGCGCACAGCGTGATTGCCTCCAGCACAACAGCTTCTGTGGTCGGCCAGTTTTCAGCGCCGCGCACTTATGGGGTACGGCTCTCCATGAAGCTGGGTTCGGCGCGCTGATTTATTCCTCCTGGTAAGCGCTTCGCCGCGCCAGCCAACTCTCCCGGCGGAGGAAGCTCCGCCGGGAGTATTTTTTTCCTCGGTGACAACCGCGTCTGTCCAGCGGGCGATATTTTTGGAGGTGGATCTGCTAAATTTACACCAGATAAAAGTTCGCAAACATTTGACAAGAGTTAGAAAAAAAGCATAATGCAAATTTGTAGGCTGTTAAAGTAAAGCAAAACGCAATTCACTCTTCTCTCGGGAGGCTAAAGTGGCAAAATTTGATACAGTGATCAGGGGTGGCAAAATTGTCGACGGGTCAGGCCGGCCGGCATTCATCGGGGACATCGCCATTTCCGGGGGGGTTATCGCCGCGATCGGACCGGCGGTTGAAGGGGAGGGGACGCGCACAATTGATGCGTCCGGAAAGATTGTTGCGGCAGGCGTTATCGATACGCATACGCACTATGATGCCCAGCTGCACTGGGATCCCTATGTCACGAACTCCGGCTGGCATGGTACGACCACGATTGCCGTCGGCAATTGCGGATTTGGTCTTGCCCCCTGTCGTCCCGAGCACCGGGACAGGTATATGCAGCAGATGGAGACGACTGAGCAGGTTCCTTATAAATCCCTCAAGGCGGCGCTGGAGTGGGACTGGGTCACCTATCCTGAATGGCTCGAGCATCTCAAGCGCACGCCGTTGGGTGTTAACGTCCTCAACATGGTGCCGCTCAATCCGCTGCTTATCTATGTAATGGGGCTGGAGGCAGCCAAATCGCGTCCGGCCACGGCTGAGGAGCGTGAGGTCATGAAAGCCGAGCTTCACAAGGCCATGGACATGGGGGCTATCGGCTTTGGTTTTTCCTACCAGGGCAACAATAACACCCACATCGACTGTGACGGGCAGCCGATGCCGACAGATATCATGCATCTGGAGGACCTGTATGCCCTGGCCGATGTTCTCCGGGAACGGGGCGAGGGCGTGGTCCAGGCACTCGTAGATTCGCCCGGCGCCCGGTTCAGCGAAGTCGGGCTCGAAGTGGCGCGCCGTTCGGGCCGTCCCGTAATCCATAATGTGACGCTCGTGAATGACTACATCCCGACCTATCATGAAGAAATGCTCGATATGCTCGACCGGGCAGAGGCAGAGGGGCTTGAAGTCTATTCCATGACGCTCACGATGCGCGGCTGGAATGAATTCAAACCCATGGACTGGGATATCTGGAACATCATGCCGGTTTTCCGGGAGTTCACCTTTGCTGGTGATCAGGCCGCAAAAGTGGCAAAGGCCCGGGATCCTGATTTCCGCCGCCGGCTGCGTGAAGCCTACGACCCGGTGCATCTTGCCGCTGCAGGGGGACCTTTGGAAACCTATAAACTCAATAAGGCGCACGGTGTGGAGCCTTGGGCCCGTTTTGAAGGCAGCACAGTAAACGAAATCGCCCAGGCCCTAGGTCGGGACAGCGTGACTGATCTCTTTATGGACATTGTTGCAGATACCGACGCTGCGTCCGACTTCCTGCTGCCGGACGCCCTGAGTTCGGATACCGCGAAAGTCGCTAAGGTTCTCCGGCATCCCCGGACAATTCCGGGCACGTCGGACGGCGGCGCTCACGTCAAGTTCTGGTCGGGGGGGCATTTCTCCACCGACATGATCATGTGGATGGTCCGTGAAAGCGGGCAGATGAGCCTTGAGGAGATGCATTACAAGCTTAGCGGCCTTCCGGCGACAGTCTTTAATCTGACAAATCGTGGTACGCTCGTCGAAGGATCTGCGGCCGATATCCTGATCTATGATTTCGACAAGCTGGGTTACAAGCGCCTTGAGTATGAGATTGCGAATGACCTTCCCGGAGGGGAGTGGCGCCGTGTCTGCAAGCCCGAGGGTATTGAGTTTGTCATCGTCAATGGAGAGGTTACGTTCACGGATGGTACAAACTGCACTGGCGCTGTCCCCGGACAAATGATCGGGGTCAGTGGCCCCGAAATTGACCGGAGACTTTCAGTCCCGTTTGTCCTGGCTGCCGAGTAGCCCCCCGTGCGGATGCAAGATCCCTGAAGGGCGGAACGCTCGTCAGGGATCAAGCGCCTCCGAATGGTTCGCTTGTGATGTGTACTTTCTTGAGGGTGTTATGACCCATTCCTCTCTGTCAGCAGAATCCGAGTCCGGCCTGCCTCGCCTGCTTACCGATCCCCGCAGCTTTGCTGAGCCCGAGCCAATCCATAAGGCTTTGGCATGGGCGAGGTCGCACGATCCTGTGCGCAAAGTGGAGGCACCCGGATTTGACCCTTTCTGGCTGATCACGAGGCATGCGGACATCCTTGAGATCGAGCGGCAGGCGGACATATTCCGCAATGAAGACCGGTCCACGGTTCTTGTTCCCCGTGATATGAGAGAGGCAATCGAAGCTAAACAGGGCTCGCCTCATCTGACGCGGTCCGTCGTGAACATGGATGGCAGCGAACACCGGACCTACCGGATGCTGACACAGGCCTGGTTTGTTGCCGGCAGCCTGAGGAAACTTGAAGGGCGCATCCGGGAAATTGCCCGCCAGGCGGTTGATAGAATGCTCGAGCGGGAGGGTGCGTGTGACTTTGTCGATGATGTGGCGCTGCACTATCCGCTGCATGTGATCATGGAGATCCTCGGTGTCCCGGAAAAGGATGAGGGGATGATGCTGGCGCTGACCCAGCAATTGTTTGGAGCGCGTGACCCCGAAAAGAGCAGGGATGCTGGAGCCATGGCAGATCCTGCCACGGCCCTGACAGTGTTCGATTCCGTGCTCAGGGATTTCTATGCCTATTTCGATCAGTTGACAGAGCTTCGCAGGCAGGCGCCACGGGACGACGTGGCATCGGTCATTGCCAATGCGATGATCAACGGAAAGCCGATCTCAAAACATGAGGCCAACAGCTACTACGTCCTGGTCGCCACTGCGGGCCATGACACCACGTCTGCGTCCACTGCCGGGGGTATCTGGTCCCTGGCGGAGGCGCCCGATCAGTTGCGGGCGGTCAAGTCCGATCCGTCCCTCATTCCCGGTCTCGTGGAGGAAGCCATCCGCTGGACGACCCCGGTGAAACATTTCATGCGTACGGCGGTGTCTGATTACACGATCAGCGGCAAGAGGATCGGGGCGGGCGATTGGGTAATGCTGTCTTACATGTCGGCCAATCGGGATGAGGCCGTGTTCGACGATCCGGATCACTTCCGCATTGATCGTTCCCCTAACCGGCAGCTATCGTTTGGCTATGGTCCACATGTCTGCCTGGGCCAGCACCTGGCGCGGCTTGAAATGCGGATACTGTTTGAGGAACTGCTTCCGCGTATCCGATCGATAGAGCTTGCGGGGCCTCCGAAATGGACGCAGTCGAATTTTATCAGTGGTCCCAAGAAGCTGCCAATCCGATTCAAGCCGGCCTGATACAGAAATCAGTAGCCTGAGATAACAAAATCAAGGGGAGGGCCTATGTCACTCTATTCCGAAGTAGATCTGCCGCATAAACCGAGCGATCATCCTGACTGGCAGGAGTCTTGGGTTCTTGTCTTCCGTGATCCCATATCCGGAGCCGTCGGTTTCCTGAGAACGGGCGCCTATGTGAATCAGGGCACGACTCAGACCCACTGGGGTATGGCCCTTCCGGACGGGACCCGCTTTCGCCGCCATCTGCTGGATCGCAAGCTTCAGCCCGGGGACCGGACTGAAACAACGGCCAGCTCAGGCACCGCGAAGTATTCCATTCCTGACATGAAGTATTGCCGGTTTGAAGCGTGGGACAAGGATGCTGATGTTGATCTCCGGGTTTATGACTGGTTCCCGTCTCAGGACTGGTCCTTCGTGGGTGGCCCCAATCACGGCAAGGAGCTGTCGAGCGTCTCTGGATCTGTGAAAGAAACCGTCGGAACCTCCGGTCATCCTGAAAGCGCGGGCAGGCTCGAGGGCCGCATCCGGTTTGGTGACCGGGTCATCAATATCGAGAATGGCATTGCGTATCGCGACCACGGATATGGCGCCCGGCCTCATGCTGTGTTCCGGTCCGCAAGATGGCATGCAGGTACCGTCGGACCGGACATGTCCTACTCTCTCATAAGCATGCACGATCAGGGCGGCGAAATGCACAAGTTCGGCTGGGTCATGCTCCTGGGTGAGCGGCAGACCATCCGGGATTTCCATACCGTGAGCTCCACGCTGTGTGACGGCTACTCTGTCATCGGCGGGTGGTCTGTTGTGAAACTGGAGAATGGCGAAACCCTGCGCATCAATGTCGACACGGTCGACGGGGTGGTGACGTCCACACACCTCAACAACGGAGGTCCGGGTTCCTCTCCGGCTGGTGTTGAAGCCCTGTCGATCCCGCGCTGGAACGGGCGTGCCGGCGTCTGCGACTTCAACATGATCGATAATCCGCGTCAGGGCGAAGCGGCGGTGTCTCATACGCTGTTTGCAAATTGTGAAGACGGATTGACAAAGCGCAGCTTTGATCCGGGGTGGATCCGATAGCGATCTCAGATCGAATTCTCAAACCAGCGAACTAAAAGCAGAAGCCGTTCGCAGACACGGCGGTTTTTCAGGAGGAAGCTATGAATGATTTATCGAATACGCTGGATCAAAGCGTTGCGGCCGCAAAGGGAAACTACGCAAAAATTGACGCCACCCGGCTGAAGGGATTTCTGGAAGACGTTTTTTCCGCTGATATTCGGCTGGGTGAACTAGGGGGCGGCGCCGCGAAATCGGGTTCATCTTCCGGAATTCTGGTTTTTTCCGCCGAGATACTGAAACGGGGTAGAGCCGAACAGAAGCAGCTCGTTTTGAGGTATGATCCCCAGACGGACAATCGGATATTCTACAAGTACGACCTTGATACAGAGTATAAACTGCTTGAAAAACTTCAGAACGCGCCTGTGAAGGTACCCCGCGTCTACGGTCTGGACGCGTCCGGTGAAATGCTCGGCGTATCGGGGTTCCTTATGGAGTGTGCACCCGGCGCCCCCATTCCAACCTCATTGTTCACCAGTGGTCCACTTGTGGAAGCAACTCAGCCTGAGCGCCGTGAAATTTATCTCGACATTCTTCGCAATCTCGCAGCCGTGCACAGTCTCGACTACGCCGCTTACGGCCTGGCGGATTTTTCGAAAGAGGCCCATGGCGGGTCGCCGCCGGAGAAATTCATTAACTGGTGGCGCAAGACTTGGGACTGGGCCAGGCCCGATGATTATGAGCGCTTGCTTCCGATCCATGAGTGGCTGCTGACAAATGCGCCGGTTATCAGACAGCCTGTGCTCATGCATGGAGACCCCAATCTCGGCAATTATCTGCTGCATAACAATCGTGTCTCTGCGATGCTTGACTGGGAGCTGAGTTCGGTCGGCGCGGCGGAGCTCGATCTGGCAATTCAGATTGTCTCAATGGATCCACATCGGCCGCATGCGGCAAGTCTGCCGGTCGCTCCGCCCACAGAAGCAGACTGGCTTTCAATGTATGCGGATGTCGGTGGAAAGCCGATCGGCGATCTGAGCTATTATAAGGTGCACGCCGCTTATGAAATTCTGATCTGCATGGGGTCCATGTCGAGATATCTCCCTGGAGATATTGCCGCCCAGTACAAGGCCATGACTGCATTTTACTGGGACATGGCCCAGCGCATCATGAGTTCATGAGAACGCGACGTCGCGGTCTTGTTTCGCAAACTCTACCAGCGTCAGCAATCCGCTGATCTCTGTCGGCGGGGGCGCGGCAATGAATTCCGGTGGGCCCAAGCATGCGATAAAATCGGATAGAAGGCGGATATGTGGATACGTACATTCAAACCCTACGCAGGAAGTGTTCCCAGCCGCGTCCTGAAACTGCAGGGAGCGCAGAACTTCCGTGATCTTGGTGGATATCCTACCGTCTGCGGAAAATCCGTTAGGAGATATCAGATTTTCCGTTCTGCAGGGCTGAATAAGCTGACGCAGTCTGACTATCGCAAAATCGACAGATTGGAGCTGAAAGGCGTGTTTGACTTGCGAACCCCGGAGGAACGCAACGCCTTACCCACTGTCTGGGTCGGCAACCCTGTCAGGCAGGCCGGCTTCCAGTCGGGCGACAATGGCAACCTGGATGCGATGGCCGCCACGTTTACAGACCCTGACCTGCGGCCGGAAGCCGTGACCGATTTAATGCTAAAACTTTACAGGCGCCTGCCCTACGATCATGCTGAGGCTTATGCATCAGTCTTGCGATGCCTGGCTGAAGGAGAGTTTCCGCTTCTGTTTCATTGCGCCGCCGGAAAAGACAGAACCGGGGTCCTGGCTGCCATCATCCTGTCTCTGTTGGGTGTCCCCGAGCCTCTCGTCATCGAAGATTACGCGCTGTCGGCCCGGATCGTGGATTACCGAAAGGAGCTTGGCCTCGACGACAAGACCCCCTCCGGGCTGCACGGGCAAAGTATGTTGCGCGAGCTCGCTGAGGAGGTGGTTGAGCCGCTTCTCATGTCCCATCCCGACTATATAAGGGCAACGTTCTCCGAGCTGGAAGGACAGCACGGGACCATCGAATCATTTGTAAAGACCGTGTACGGTTTAGATGAAATAGATGTGAGCGCCCTGAAAGACAAGCTTCTCGATTAGGCCGTTGCAGAATCGTACAACGTTTCTAGTGATCGCGCTGGAAAAGCGCATCCCCGCAAGAAGCCGTGGGGGGTGTATCTTTAGCCGCATCGGACGAGGCTGAGATGTCATTCAGTTTATTTGCTATTTTGACTGCGCCACACTGCTTATCTTCAGCAGGGTTTCAGCCCAGAGTTCGAGCGCGGCGCGTTTCTCCGCCGCATAGTCATACCGGTTATAGATCTGCGTGACCGGTGAGCCGAGCGGTGTGTGGTTGAGGATGCGGGCGATCACTTCTCCGCGCACGCCGCACCGCTCGGACGCCATCATGCTTGCGCCTGTGCGGCGCAGGTCATGGGCGGTTGCATTGTCGATGTTCAGCTTCTCACGGATCCGGCTCATGGCACGCGTGACGACGTGACGATCTACCGGCCCGTTGCCATGGATCGCCGGGAAGACGTGGCCCCGGTAATCGGCGACGAGCCGCGGCAGGGGTTTATCGATATCTTTTGGAACTTCGGTCGCTGTGGCGAGCGACAGCGCTCGCCGGATCAGCTGCTGGCTGAGAGGAGAGAGGGGCACATGATGGGACCTCCGGTTCTTCGACCGCTCCGACGCAATCACCCAGGACCGGGTGGTCCAGTCCAGTTCATCCGTGTGCATGCCGATGATTTCGCCCGCCCGCTGCAGCGTTGCCAGGCAGAGCTGGAGGGCGATCGCGATGGGTTCGGACACGCCCAGCTTCCCGCCGGTCTTTGCCACCGACCAGGTCTGCCAGAATAGCCGGATTTCAGCTTCACTCAGGACGCGGTCGCGGGACCTGTGTTGATAGAGCTGGGGAAACTGAGCCGGGTTCATCTCGACCCATTCTTCCCGGATGCCAAAATTATAGATCCGTCGCAGGACAGCATGGGTATAATTTGCTGTCCTGTTCCCGGAGGCTTCGGCGACCTCCCGGATACAGGCGCGCACTTCGCCGCGTTTCAGTTCCTGCAATGGACGTTTTGCCAGTTTCGGAGCGAGGTGGTTTCGCCAGACCCCCGATTCCATGATGTTTGTCTGCTTTGTGCGCTGGGCGGCTTCGGGCGAGGCAAAGAACGCTGTAGCGAGATCCTCGACAGTGCGTTCTGCCGCGATTGCCTCCGCTTTCTCGGTCTTCCTGACGGCTGCCGGATCACCGCCACTGACAGCAGCCGCGAGCGCCTGGATGGCCCGGTCCCGCGCTTCGGCGAGTGTGAGGGCGGGATACCGTCCAAGGGAAAGTCTGTTTCGCTTACCGCCCTTTGTCCGGTAGCGCAGCGACCACATTTTTGAGCCGTTCGTGCCGACCCGAAGCTCCAGCCCTTCGACGACTGAGTCTGTAACGGTGAGGCGTTCGCCTGACTTGGGTTTGATGGTTTCCACGAAGCGCGCTGTCATATTCTGTCGCATCATATTCCTCCTTTGGGACCCCGGGAGGGACTTCTGACCCCCAGACGATCCGATTTCGGCTCCAAGCCTCATACAGGGGGTCAAGGACCCCGGGTCCCATTTGGCCGCTGCTTGAAGAAAAACGCGATGAAACCTAAGGGAGCATGAATCGTGAAATAATTCAATATATACAGGGATAGTAAGGAGCGTTCCGCAACCCAATGAAACGGCATGAAACTACCAAAAATTGCGCTTGCCTACTAGGGATGAAATTGCCGTCCGCGCGATGAAGCGAATGAATCAAAACATCGCCCCAGCGCGCAGAGGCAAGGAATCTTCGAAAGACTGCATTGTTGTTGAAACCTATCTGGATGCACTAGATTCGCTGCGCGCCGCAGGAATGCAAACCACAGCAGTTTTTCTGTCTTCGAATACAAAAGACTATCAAACTGGAGGAGGGGTTCTGGAGCCTGCGCTTGTGTCAGACTTCGGACAGTCAAACATAAGCTACGCTCCTAACATGTCAGCTGCCAAGTCGTTTCTCGGCTTCTAACTTGGTAGCGTAAAAATTGCGTACTCTGGCCAAACAGGTGCGGTATTCTTACGATCGCAGCATTTTGCCGTATCCTTTCACTTGGTTCATGCACGAGTTTCTGACTTCGAGATTTAACGTGAAGTGCCGGTCGGTGCGTCCAAGTGGCTGCACTGTGCCTAATTTGACCAAGTGAAGAGCGATCCCTTCAATTTTCGTTCGCGCCAACTGCAGACAACAAAGAACTGCGATATCTTTGTACTTTCGGCGAGAACATGATGCGCTCCTGCTGGATGCTGGAGAAACGCCCACTCCCGGTGAAGAACTTAACCACTGGATAGCGCGCCATCTCTCAATTGCTCGATTTTGCATTGCGAACGTTTTCCCACAAGCTCCCGAAGGACTTCCGCCCGCTCACCGAGCCAGGCAAGCTCCTCAACTGTGATGGCGTAGTGCTCTGAATACCGCGCATCAATGTATCCGCGCTTGAGCAATTCAAACAGCCGCCGGTCATGCTTCGTCTCACGCGGCCAAGCTGTGATCAGGTTCGGGTCGATCTGCTCTGCAAGGGAGCGTAGGAATTTTATGCTGTGCGTTGATGGCGAGTAATTCGTCTCTACAAGGAGCAGGCAAGTATAGGCGCGCTCCACGGCTTGGTGAAATGTGAATGCTGCGTCACGCAGGTTGCCTACAGACACGTAGAACTTGGCGCCTGTAAGGGCCTGTTCAATCCGAGGAAACCTTACCTCAAAGTGCTTTTCTGCAGTGGTCAGCGCTTCCCCGGCCGTCTGCGGCTGTGGCGTCACGAAGGGCGTGCTGCCCTTGAGGTCATAAAGCGCGATGCCCTCTTTGATGATGTCGGTAAAGAAGTACTGGCCCTGGCGGAGGGCATCGTTCACCTCGTCCATCGTGTGCACGATGAAATTGACCGGGGTCCTGATGCTGGTTTCCCGCATGATCCGGTCTTCGGCCCGGTACCAGTAGGTCGCGAAATCAACGACGCTCTGTTGGTTGACGACGATCAGCAGGTCATAGTCGCTGAGGTATCCCTTCGCGGTATGGGGCTCGTCCACCCAGGTCCCGCGTGCATACGACCCGAAGAGGATGATCTTGAGGATGCGGCCTTGCTTCTTCGTCGGGGAAGAAGCGCCCGCCATGGCGTCAGCAAATTCCTCGAACAGGATTTCCGTCACGCGGGCGAGTTCGCGCTGCTTGCCATGGGGGAGGTGGTCGAGGTCGGTTCGCATCATCGTCATCTTAAGGAGCGCCGCACGGCGTGCAAAGCGCCAATCCTCCCTTCAGTTGAGCCTGCCGTAAGCCGGGAAGGGCCAGCCGCGCGGGGCGCGGCTGGCCGGTTTTCACTCCCCTGGGTTCCAGAGGAGGGCGTAGCGGCCCTTCTTGCCTTTGACCGGGGCGAGGTTGGCGTAGATCCGGCGCGGCCCGATCTGGGGGTCTGCGAGGGTCAGGGAGATGTACTCCTTACCGCTGGATTTCGCCTTCATGATCCAGCCGCCGCCGATCTCGGTTTCGGTATCGCCTGCGAAGATGCGGTAGTCGGGCTGGGCCGGAGCGGTCTTGTCCGCGTTCTTCCGGATGATGAGGGGGGCTGAGAGGCTCATCATGGCGAGGGTGCCTTCAAAGCCGGTCTTGGTTTCGGTGACGTATCCGAGTGCGTTTGCCATGGGGATCTCCTTTGCGTTTCCTGGCTCTTGTCTTCCGGGAACCCTTTGTTCCCGTCGACGCCGGACCGGGAGGACGGCCTTCGGCGGGCCTGAACCCGGCAGGGGCGCAGCAAAGCGGAGCACCGCCCCGCAGAGGAAATTTGGGCCGCGAGGAATGCGCCGTGAGGCGCAGGGGAAATTTCCTCGAAAGTGGCGGTTTCAGGCACGGCGGAGGTCGTCCAGGTCAAACGGCAAGAGACGGAGACAAGGGGGCGGGCGGACCTTGCCAGAGGAAGAAAAGCAGGTGCCCGGAAAACCACTCCCATGACCTCATCGAAACTATCGGCCCTGATGGTTCGCAACGAGGCTGAGCCCAAATGGTCTTCACACCGAAGAGCCGCCAGACCTTTCCCGGTTCGCTGTCTGTCGTTCTCATGCTTCGGCGACGAACCGGGTTCGCCGGTCTGGGGACATTGAAGGCCCGTGCTGGCGGGTGTGATCATTCTTCCCCATCGCTGTCTCCGCAGTGGGCAGCAGTCCGGCCGATCTGCTGATGCGCCGCCGAAGGCCAAGAGGGCGTGTCCAATGACTGAGCACCAAGGCACGCAGACTGAAGCAGAAGGGCTGCGCGAATGTCCGTGGACGGCCCAGATTGACGGCAAGGGCGCTGCCCCTGTCTGAGGCGCCTTGGCGTGCCCGCGCGAGACGCGAGGGCACATACCTTCACCGGCACCAGAACACATGCACTTCATCAAAGCCGACCTGGATGACGAGGATTTCGCCATTCAGCGCCATGTCACGGGCGAGGGCCTGCCAGTCGATGTAGTATTCCAGAGAAGCCGGAATCTCCGTCCCGGTTTCCCGGATCATCTCTTCGGCGAACGCGCCTGCCGTCTGATACTGCCCGGCATAGTTCTCGAACGCGGCGCGGGCTTCGGTGAGACCGTTGCCAAAATGGCTGTAAAGCTTCGCCGCCAGCCTGCCGCGCTCTTCAATAAAGCTGGCCAGTTCGCAGACCGTCTCGAAGGACGCGTGTTCAGAGAGGCATATGCCCTCGAACCCTTCATAGTCATGGATTGCCCATTCTTCGGCGCGAGGCACCGGGCTTTCACTCAGCATGGCGCCCACTTCCGCTTTCACTTCATCGGGAGTGGTAACAGCAATCCACCTTCCATGCAGGATGCCGGAGTTATAGGCGGCAAGGCAGGCCACATAAATACGCGGCCGGGCAGGGGCGTCAGCCGCTACGGCGGGGGTTGGTTCAACAGGGTCAGTCATAATCCGTGCTCCTCTCTGTCCCGGGTGCCTTCCCGCATAAGGCGGGAGGGGGCGGAGAAAGGCGCGCTGGCGGGGCGTAAAAGGCGGGCGGGCACGGGGTCAGGTCGGAGGACAGCAACAATCCAGACGCTTATAATCCCGCCCCCCGTGCGCGTCCGCCGCGCCCCGGCATAAGCGACGTCCGGCCCCTCCCGCCGTGTGCAGAGGCTTTGATGCTTTTGAGATGCCGGCGCCACGATTTGACCTGTCTCGCGTGGAGCTGAAACAACCAGGCGCCGCCTTCAGACATTTATGAGCGAACGCATCGCACAGGTGACCCCCTTGCCCCGCCAATGGGAAGCGCCTGTGCGCCGCCCTGCCGGGGAGACCCCGCAGCGCCGCGATGGCCCGCAGGGCAGCGTGGGGACCGGAGCCGAGCCGGGCCGATGGGCAACCGCCCATCGAACAGCCCCCGGAACGGGGCAGGGCGGGAAAAAGATATCGCGCGATGAGCAAGTTGGAGTTAGTCGCATATGAACCAGTTTCTTAGGGAAGCCTCAGATCATCTGACGATCAGTGTCATCGTTTAGCCAGGAGCTTTTTGTTCTATATTTGTTCCAAAATTGATGTTAGAAAGCGTTTCACAGATTTTTCGTTCCGGGGACCATTCGCGTGCGGGTGTAAGTTTCGGCGCGGTTGTTGCCTAAAGCCACGATTTAGTACAGAAAACGCCTACAATCTAAGGGGGAAGATGGTGGGATTTCTGAGTGACGACGAATTAAGTTCTTTGAAGATTGTGAACATGGCGCTGCACGGCGTGAGTGGCGCCGAATTCGTGCCTCAGCCAGCTCGCTCGGTGGAACATGAAGATTTCTTTCTCGCCCGGATACGCGAAAGTGACGCTGCAGCTGTCTTTGGCTTCGATCCGGCCTCGAGCACAAAGAGAACTATCGAAAGTATAGCCACTGGGGCTCTCTCGTTCGAGACGGGCGCCCAGACTCTCGCGCGGGAGTTCAACCGCTTTCACGATGGTACTAGCCGGGAGGGCGCTTTTTTCATTTTTGAGCTTAGCGCTGGACTGCCGAACATTAAGTTCTTTAGTCTGATTAAGTATGACTATGAGGAAGTAGTCGAACAGACGGACGGTAATGTCGATGCTATGCTGCGGCTCATAGTCCAGGCCTTCGTTGCTGGGAAGCGTTCGATACAGAAGGCTGCCCTAGTAAGGGTCGTAGACGGTAAAGCGGAGTCTGGCCTTTGTGCGACTGACAGAATCAAGCCCGGACCAGACATCGGCGACTATTTCGCCAAATACTTGGAGGTGAATCGCACACGGAGCGACGAGGACTTGAGTCGGGCAGTTGTAAAGGTGCTTCGCGAGGTGCTTACTGAGCACGCAGACGATTTGCCAGAGAAGGATGTCGCCGCTGCGTTCAGGCGAGCTCAGGCCCATCTACATGACCGCATAATGGTAACGGAAGATTCGGTCCGGGACGCTGTGCTTGCGGCAGCCGGCAATCCGGAGGACGAGAAGACCATCGGACGGATTGATCGGACTATCGGCCGCAGGGTGAAGAGCGCCAAGCTTGAGGGACTTGCATTCGCTCCCGATAGAAAGATTATTAAGAAGCCCGCGATGCTGCGGCTGCGCACTACGGAAGGCGTAGTTGTTGTGTATCCGGACGATGCTACTGCCATGGTCAATCGTGAGAAGACCGAGGCCGGCGGTGAGACAATCACAATTCGTACAAAGAAGGTCACAGATGAGCGCATCGTTTCTGAGAACGCTCGCATTAAAACTAGATGAATTGGTGACGGCCGGTGCGGTGGTCAGTGAGTTGCCTGATGTGCTGAAGGTTTCGGAGCTTTCAGCAGCGTCTGCGCAAGTCCTCGCAGGGATGATAGCCGACCTATCTTGGCAGGCCAGCATATTCGATAGAGCGGAAAATGAGACTGAGTTGGGCGATCTCGACGACAGTTTTGGGCCTTTTCGCATCACAGCCGTCAAGCCAACGCGGTTGGACGTGGCAGCGTTGGTGGTATCGGATGCGGGATTTGGCGAAATACTTCTCAGCGATATGGAAGGCGTAGAGATTGCAGTCGTCGGGCTGGATTATGCCTTCGCTGTTGAAGGCATGCGGTTCATTCCGGAGGAAGAGGTTTCGAGCGGTATCAGCGTCGGGCAATCTTTCCGAAACCCGCAAACACTGGTCCGCGAGTACGGAACAAACCGGATAGTCCCAAGTGTGATCGGCAAATGGCTTCTCGTGGAGCCGTCGACTTGGCACGAAAAAGACGGCAGGTATCGGCTCTGGGTCGGCTATGCCGTTCGGGCACTTCTGCCCGCTCTGGCCACGGAGATCGATCATGTCTCTGGATCATACGTTTTCAGAGGCCCTCCGCGCCTTGCGCTCGCAAAGTTGGAAGCTGGCGGAGACATCTTTGGCACAATTGGCCGTGTGGGCTTCGAGAACCTGCAGGCCGCGGTCAGGTGGGTTTACGAGTTCGACCGAGAAGCAGAGAATCGCCACACGCTTTTCGCGACAGAGTTTGCGCGCACCGGAAGCGCGGGTGCCGACACACTAGAATGCCTGCGTGACAATCTGGGCCACGCTCTTGAGGGCGCCAAGATTGCTCACGCCATGTCCGTCGCAAAAGTGAGCGCCGATAACCTGAAGGCCCTCGCGGATCTCCGGAAGGCAGTTACGGAAGAAACGGCGAAGATCACCGATGCCGTGCGCCAAGTGGTTGGCGCGCTGGCCTCTGCGCTGGCCATCGGCATCGGTCTTATAGCGGCCAGGATCGTGGCGAACGCACCCGGTCTCTTGGTGCTTGCGGTGATGTTTGTTGTGACAGGCTATATCTTCGTAGTGATTTACTCAGGACACAGGTTTGCCGCTTTGCAGCGAGGATTGAGGGACGTGTGGCGGAACCAGATTTACAGATTCCTGTCGCCTGATGAATACCAGAAGCTGGTCATTCAACCGAGCTTGGATGCCGAGAAAACCCTTAAGCGGGTTTCGTGGGTTGGCGGAATTTCGGTAGCCTTGGCCTTTCTCGTCACGGCGTGGGTGGCTCTGGTGCCGATCAAGGCGATTCCAAACAACAACGCAGGAGCAACCTCACCGTCCGTTGTAGAAGATGACGAACCAAAAAAGGTTTCCGAACAGCAAGAGGCAGAACCCGCACCTCCGGCGTCGTTTCAGCCGACCCAGGGCGAGGGTCGGCAGGAACCTCAATCAGAGAAGCCCGTAGATGGAGCGTCTGAGCCGTGATCTCGCAAAGATTGGCAGCTTATATTGGCTGGCCGTTTCTTTCACGTTCTAGCGATGATTGGATTGACTGATGCTGCCCGTCATTCTTCGTCTGCTAGAATTGAATGCCCCCGGTTATTGCGGTTGACGCCTCACCTACCTGATGAAACGTAGCATTCAGAATTCGAACGGGAAAAACACCGCATGGCATCACCGGACACCGGCTCAGACCTTGGCATTGAAGCCAGCCTCTTCAAGGCGGCAGACAAGCTGCGCGGCAATATGGAGCCGTCAGACTACAAGCACGTCGCCCTGGGCCTGATCTTCCTGAAGCACATCTCCGATGGCTTCGAGCAGAAGCGCCAGCAGCTCCTGGAGGAATACCCGGACGGCGCGGAGGATCCCGATGAATACCTCGCCGAGAACGTCTTCTGGGTGCCGCCGGAGGCCCGCTGGGCTCACCTCCAGGCAAACGCCAAACAGGCCTCCATCGGCCGCCTGATCGATGAGGCCATGATGGCCATCGAGAAGGTCAACCCCACCCTCAAGGGCGTGCTCCCAAAGGATTATGGCCGCCCCGCGCTCAGCGCCGTGATGCTGGGAGAGCTGATCGACCTCATCTCCGGCATTGCCCTGGGGGAGGGGAAGGACAAGGCGCGCGATCTCCTCGGCCGCGTCTATGAATACTTCCTGGGCCAGTTTGCGGGCAGCGAAGGCAAGCGCGGCGGCGAGTTCTACACGCCCCGCTCCGTGGTTCGCACCATGGTGGAGATGCTGGAGCCCTATAAGGGCCGCGTGTACGATCCCTGCTGCGGCTCGGGCGGCATGTTCGTGCAGTCTGAGAAGTTCGTGGAGGCCCATGGCGGGCGTCTGGGCGACATCGCCATCTATGGCCAGGAGAGCAACTACACCACCTGGCGCCTCTGCAAGATGAACCTTGCCGTGCGCGGCATTGATGCAGACATCCGCTGGAACTCAGAGGGCAGCTTTCACAAGAACGAGCTGTCAGACCTGCGCGCAGATTTCATCCTCGCCAACCCGCCTTTCAACATCTCCGATTGGGGCGGAGACCGGCTGAAGGAAGACGCCCGCTGGAAGTTCGGTATCCCGCCTGCGGGCAATGCCAACTTTGCCTGGCTCCAGCATATCCTGCATCACCTCTCGCCCACGGGCACGGCCGGTGTGGTTCTCGCCAATGGCTCCATGTCGTCCACCCAGTCAGGCGAGGGCGAGATGCGCAAGGCGATGATCGAGGGCGAGGTGATCGATTGCATGATCGCCCTTCCGGGCCAGCTCTTCTATTCCACCCAGATCCCCGCCTGCCTCTGGTTCCTCGCCAAGGACAAATCCAATGGCATCGCGCGGGATCGCAAGCTGCGCGACCGGCGCGGTGAAATCCTCTTCATCGATGCCCGCAAGCTCGGCCACATGGTGGACCGTACACGGCGGGAGTTCTCGGGAGCAGACATCGCCCGCATCGCGGACACCTACCATGCCTGGCGCCTGGGTGAGGGGTATACGGACGTTCCGGGCTTCTGCAAATCCGCCAGCCTCAAAGAGGTGCGAGAGAATGGCCACGTGCTGACGCCCGGCCGCTACGTAGGCGCGGAGGTGGCGGAGGAGGACGATACGCCTTTTGCGGAGCGGTTCGCGGCGCTGCAGGAGACGCTGGAGGCGCAGTTTGCGGAGGCGGAAGAGTTGACGGCGACGATCCGGGCGCGGCTGGCGGGGGTTAGATTGTGACGGCGAGCCTTAGACTCGGAGATCACTGTCTGAAGATCGGCAGCGGCGCGACTCCACGCGGCGGCAAAGAAGCATATCTTGCCGAAGGTCCGTTCTCCCTCATCCGCAGTCAGAACGTCTTGAATGATCGTTTTTCCTTTAGCGGGCTCGCGTTCATCTCGCAAGATCAAGCTGACCAACTATCGAACGTAGAGGTTCAGCCCGGCGATGTTCTCTTGAACATCACAGGCGATAGCGTCGCCCGGGTGTGCCAGGTCGATCCGATAGTTTTGCCTGCCCGGGTGAACCAGCATGTCGCAATCATTCGGCCGAATCCTGAAGTAATTGACCCACGGTTTCTGCGATACTTCCTGGTCTCCCCGGAGATGCAGGCTCACATGCTTGGGCTGGCGGCATCTGGCGCAACCCGGAATGCACTGACCAAAGGAATGATCGAGAAGTTCGAGATTCCGGCGGTTCCTCTCCCCGAACAACGCGCTATCGCCAACACCCTAGGCGCGCTCGATGACAAGATCGAGCTGAACCGGAAGATGAACGAGACGTTGGAGGCGATGGCGCGGGCCTTGTTCCGGGACTGGTTCGTCGACTTCGGCCCCACCCGCGCCAAGATGGAAGGCCGCCCCGCCTACCTCTCCGAAGACCTCTGGTCCCTATTCCCCGACCGCCTCGACGACGAGGGAAAGCCGGAGGGGTGGGCAGCGGGAACTCTCAATGACCTCGCCTCACTGAACCCCGAAAGCTGGACCGCGCGAAATGCTCCGGCGCGAGTCTCATACGTCGATTTGGCGAACACCAAATGGGGGAGCATCGACAAAGTGGAGAATTACGCTTGGGCCGATGCGCCGAGCCGGGCGCGCCGCATCCTCCGAGCTGGTGATACCATCGTTGGTACGGTTCGTCCCGGGAATGGCTCGTTCTGCTATGTGGCCGAAGATGGGCTAACTGGGAGCACAGGTTTCGCTGTCTTGCGCCCAAAGAACGCAAGAGACAGGGTGTTTGTTTGGTGCGCCTCAACCAGTGTCGAGAACATCAACCGACTTAATCACCTGGCAGATGGCGGCGCCTATCCTGCTGTCAGGCCGGACGCCGTGGCTGCGACTGAAATCGTTATTCCGTCCGAGGTCGTGTTGGCGGCCTTTCGTGATGCGCTTTCCGCGAACGTCGAACTGATAGGCACGAATAACGCCGAATCCCGCACCCTGGCTCAAACCCGCGACCTACTATTGCCGCGCCTGATTTCGGGGGAATTGAAGATGGAAGTAGCGCGAACTGCCGAGGGTGTGTCGCTTTGAGGAAAAATCAGCGTACCCCCACACTCGGTACAGGTTTGTCTGCTTTCATTTACTCAAGCATTATACTGCGCTGGGAGAAAGAGCTATCTGTAGGGGAGGTAGAATGGCCCAAACCGCCCAGCGCAGAGTGGGTGGATTATATGAAGAAGGCGAATATCGACTTCAGGGCTTATGCCTCCAACAAAGAGCTGCACGAAAACCTCCGTAAGGGACTTAGTCCGTCGACCGGAAGTTTCGCTTACATAAGTGTTGGAAGTGAAGCCCAAGCCGCAGCGTTGTTCCGGCATTTACGAAATGCATTTGCACATGGCCGGTTCACCTTCGACGGAACGACATTTGATTTGGATGACATCTCGCGGTCGAACATTTCGATGAAAGCAAGGTTGCATGAGCGGGAGCTGAAACATTTGATCGGTTTGCTCTCCCCGAGTCCCAGTCGAAATGTAAGCAGCTCTAATAAATAGCGGGAACAACCTCATGAGCGAACTCAAGACATGCTTCAAGCGGGTGGATTATGACCTCGGTGGCCTGCTGCACTACATCGACGTCGGAGACATTGGCCTGCCCGACATCCAGCGCCCCTTCGTCTGGTCGAATGCCAAGGTGCGCGATCTGTTCGATTCCATGTATCGCGGCTTTCCAGTCGGCTATCTGCTATTCTGGGAGAATGGCAGCGCCACCGGCTCGCGTCAGATCGGCACCGACGCCAAGGCGCGCGCCGTGGCCAACCGGCTTATCGTTGACGGGCAGCAGAGGCTTACCTCACTGTATGCGGTCTTCCGGGGGCGGAGTGTCATCGATGAGGACTACAAGGCGCGCGGCATCGAAATCGCCTTCCGGCCTCGCGATGGAAAGTTTGAAGTTGCGGACGCTGCGATCCGCCGGGATCCAGAATGGATCGCTGACATTTCCACAATGTGGGCGTCTGGCAAGTCCAGCCGGAAACTGGTGAACGACTTTATCGAGCAGGCGTCCGCCAAGCAGGCGCTGACGGAAGAAGAGGAAGAGCTGATCTCGCACAATCTGGATCGGCTGTTCGATCTCCAGAAGTACCCGTTCACCGCGCTGGAGATCGCCTCGGATGTCGATGAAGAACAGGTTGCTGACATCTTCGTCCGGATCAACAGCGAGGGCGTAAAACTCAACCAGGCCGACTTCATCCTGACGCTGCTTTCAGTCTTCTGGGAGGAGGGGCGCGCGGATCTGGAAGCCTTCTGCCGTGCTTCACGGATAGCCCCAGTGCAGGGCAGCGCTGCGTCCCCCTTCAATCACTTCATCCAGCCGGATCCTGACCAGCTCCTCCGGGTGGCTGTAGCCATTGCCTTTGGCCGGGGACGGCTCAAGAGCGTCTATCAAGTGCTGCGCGGAAAGGACCCTGAGACAGGGGCCTTCCTCGCTGAGCGTAGGGAGGAGCAATTCGCCCGGCTGAAGGAAGCTCAGGCGCATGTGCTACACCTGACCAACTGGCATCAGTTTCTGAGCGCTCTGATTGGTGCCGGCTTCCGGAGCGCCGAGATGATCTCGTCTCAGAACGCGCTGCTCTTTAGCTATGCCTTCTACCTCCTCGGCCGCGTGCGTTACCGGGTGCCAGAACATCTTCTGCAGAAGGCGATTGGGCGTTGGTTCTTCGCGGTATCGCTCACCGGCCGCTACACTAGCTCACCGGAAACGGTAATGGACAGCGACCTTGCCCGGTTCCGTACTGTGGAGAGCGGAGAAGAGTTTCTCCAGATCCTTGATGACATCATCGCTGGGCAGCTCACGAGCGACTTCTGGTCCATTTCGCTGCCTATGAACCTCGATAGCTCCTCGGCCCGCAATCCAGAACTTTTTGCTTATGTGGCTGCACAGAATAAACTCGGCGCCCCGGTGCTGTTCTCTCATAAGACAGTTGCTGACCTGATCGATCCGGCAATCCAGACCCGCCGAAAGGCGCTTGAGCGCCACCATCTCTTCCCGCGCGCCTGGCTGGAGCGGCAGGGTCTGACAGACCTTCGGCAGATCAATCAAATGGCCAACTTTGCCCTGCTTGAATGGCCCGACAACCTGGAGATCAGTGATAATCCGCCCGCTGCTTATGTGCCAGAGGTACGGGCCCGCTTCAATGAAGGCGACTGGCGACGAATGTGTGAGCTTCACGCGCTGCCGCCGGATTGGGAACAAATGAGCTATGATGCTTTCCTTGGCGAACGCCGGAGGCTGATGGCGGATATTATCCGTCGAGGCTTCGAGAAACTGATATGAGGCGTTGATGGCTACCCTGACCGAAGCCGAAGTCGAAGTCATCCTCCTCGATCAGTTCGGGGGCCTTGGCTATCAATGCCTCGTCGACACGGTATCCGGCCCCGATGGTCCCAACCCGGAACGGGACGCCTATGGAGACACCGTCCTCATCCGCCGTCTGAGGGAGGCGATCGCGCGGCTGAACCCTCAGATCCCTGAGGAGACCCGCGAGGAAGCCCTGCGGAAGATCCTCTCGGTGGAGCGGCCATCGCTCACGGAGGAGAACCGGCGCCTACACAGGATGATGCTGGAAGGCGTGCCCGTGGAATACCGCGCCGAGGATGGCACCATTCGGGGCGACGCTGTGCGCCTTGTGGATGCGGACGACCGGCAGAATGACTGGCTCGCCATCTCGCAGTTCACGGTCATCGAGAACCGCAACAAGCGCCGCCCGGATGTCGTGGTGTTTCTCAATGGCCTTCCCGTCGCCGTCATCGAGGTAAAAAAGCCGGGGGCAGAGAACGCGACGCTCGGCGCGGCCTACAACCAGCTGCAGACCTACAAGCGGGAAATCCCTTCGCTCTTCCGCGCCAATGCGCTCCTGGTGACCACAGACGGCATGCAGGCGCGCGTCGGCTCCCTCACAGCAGACCTGGAACGCTTCATGCCCTGGCGCACCACGGACGGCGCGAAGATCGCTCCCAAGGGCGCGCCGGAGATGTCGGTGTTGATCGAGGGCGTGTTTGAGCGCCGCCGTCTTCTGTCCCTGCTGAGAGACTTTACCGTCTTCGGAGAGACGCCGGGAGGCACCGCCAAGATCCTCGCAGGCTATCACCAGTTTCACGCCGTGAAGCGGGCTGTGGCCTCCACGCTGCGGGCCCTGGCAGATACAGGCGCGGTAAGTCCCTCTGCGGCAGGGCGCCGGGGCGTCTCGGAGGATCCCGCCGATCACGGACTACCAGGCGCTGCCAGCCACCCTAAGGGAGACCGTCGCATCGGCGTCATCTGGCACACCCAGGGCTCCGGCAAGAGCCTCCTGATGGCCTTCTATGCGGGCCAGCTGGTGCGTGAACCGGCGATGGAAAACCCCACCATTGTCGTCATCACCGATCGCAACGATCTCGACGACCAGCTGTTCGCGACCTTCTCCATGTGCCGCGACCTGATCCGCCAGACACCTATTCAGGCAGAGAGCCGGGAAGACCTCCAGAAGGCTTTGGCGCGGGCCTCGGGCGGCGTGATCTTCACCACCATCCAGAAGTTCGCCCCGGAGAAGGGTGAGGCCTATCCGATGCTGACAGACCGCCGCAACGTGGTCGTCATGGCAGATGAGGCGCACCGCAGCCAGTACGGCTTCAAGGCGCGCATCGAGAAGACCGGCGAGGTGGCCTACGGGTTTGCCAAGCACCTGCGCGACGCGCTCCCGAACGCCTCCTTCATCGGCTTCACTGGCACCCCCATCGAGAAGGATGATGTGAACACCCCGGCTGTGTTCGGGGACTATATCGACGTCTACGACATCAGCCGCGCGGTGGAGGATGGCGCCACCGTCCCGATCTACTATGAGAGCCGCCTGGCGCGCATTGAGCTGCCTGATGAGGAAAAGCCCAAGGTAGACGCTGAGATCGAGGAGCTGACCGAAGAAGAGGCGGAAAGCGAGCAGGAGCGCCTGAAGCGCAAATGGTCGACCGTCGAGGCGCTCGTGGGCTCCGAGAAGCGCCTGCGGATGGTTGCGGAAGATCTCGTGGCCCACTTTGAAGCCCGCGTGCAATCGATGGACGGCAAGGCGATGGCTGTCTGCATGAGCCGCCGCATCTGCGTTGATCTCTACAAGGAGATTGTCCGCCTGCGTCCGGAGTGGCACTCGGACGATGACGCCGAAGGCGTGGTCAAGGTCGTCATGACGGGCTCGGCGTCTGACCCGGAAGACTGGCAGCCCCATATTGGCGGGAAGGGCAGGCGGGATCTCCTGGCGAGGCGGGCGAAGGATCCCAGGGATCCCCTCAAGCTCGTCCTGGTGCGCGACATGTGGCTCACCGGCTTCGACGCGCCCTCGATGCACACCATGTATATCGACAAGCCGATGCGCGGGCACGGGCTGATGCAGGCGATCGCGCGCGTCAACCGGGTGTTCCGCGACAAGCCCGCAGGCCTCATCGTGGACTACATCGGCATTGCCCAGAACCTCAAATCGGCCCTCGGCCAATACTCGGCCACGGACCAGGAGCAGACCGGCATTGATGAAGGCGAGGCCATAGCGGCCCTGCTGGAGCGTCTCGATGTCGTCCGCGCCATGTTCCATGGATTTGACTACACGACCGGGCTTGAAGGCACGCCGCAGCAACGCCTCGTGGCGCTGGCGGAGGCGCTGGACTGGATCCTGTCGAAGCAGGAAGAAGCGGCCCGCCGTGAGACCGACCAGGAAGCCCGCAAGGCGGCTCACAGGCGCTTCCAGGATGCCGTGCTCGCCCTCACCAAGGCCTTCGCCCTCAGCTCTGCCAGTGATGAGGCCCGCGAGGTCCGGGATGAGGTGGGCTTCTTCCAGACGGTGCGCGCCGCGATGGTCAAGACGGCTGACACAGGCGGCCGGACAGCAGCTGATCGCGAGTTGGCCATCCGCCAGATCGTCAACAATGCGGTAGCCTCCACCGAGATCGTGGACATCCTCTCGGCTGCCGGGCTCTCCTCGCCGGACATCTCCATTCTCTCTGACGAGTTCCTCGCCGAGATCAGCCAGATGGAGAAGAAGAACCTCGCCCTGGTGGCCCTCAGGAAGCTCCTCAATGACGAGATCCGCTCCCGCAGCCGGAGCAATGTGGTGGAGACCAGGAAGTTCTCAGAGCGCCTCGAAGAAGCCATCGCGCGCTACCACACCAACGCCATCAGCACGGTGGAGGTCATCCAGGGCCTTATTGAGCTGGCAAGGGAAATCCGCGAGGCGAGGCGGCGGGGGGAGGAGACCGGCCTCTCCCAGGACGAGATCGCTTTCTATGACGCCCTCGCGGAAAACCAGAGCGCGGTGGAAGTCCTCGGCAATGACCAGCTCAAGGTGATCGCCCACCAGATCCTCACAAGCCTCAAGGCCAATGTCACCATCGATTGGGCACACAGGGACTCCGCCCGTGCCCGACTGCGCGTCCTCGTGAAACGAATCCTCCGCCAGTACGGCTATCCGCCCGATCTGGAAGAGGCCGCCGTGCAGGGTGTCTTGGCTCAGGCTGAAGCGCTTCTTTCGGACATATCAGCTAACCAGTGACGGCCCGGTAGAACTGAGATAGACTGACGTTTTCCACAGGAATTCTGACAAAATCGGGACTCATACCGAATAACGATAAAATGTTGTTGGCATTTTTGATGGCCCAGACTCAAGGGTCGGATTTTTCCATTACAGAACAGGAACTTGCGGCAACTTCGAGTCCGGCCAGGTCCGAGCGTTTCAGACGGTCCGAGATGGTTTGAAGCGGTATATAATATCCCAAAAACAATACGTTAGCGCATAGAATCGAGACCGTGATTGCAGCGGCCGGCGAAAATCTGAATGTGCTGACCGGATGGTGAAGAATATGACGGGGTGAGCCTTTCCCGGCACCCCGGCGCGCGATGCGCTGAAAAGCGCGATGCCTTCGAAAGAGCGGATCAGCGACCTCCAGGATGCGTCATGACGTGGCGGCAAGCGGCACTCCGCCGGGGTGCAAGGGCCGCGCAGGGGTGCCATAGGTCTGCCCGGAATTCACCGGCAGAAGGAGCGGCACCATGTCTTACCCCGATCAGGCCCTCGCCATCGAGATTGGCGAACGCGTCGAGAAGTTCGTGCGCGAAGTGGTGGCCACATATGAGCGCGACCCGCGTCTGGAAGAACATGGCCCCTCACCGGAGCTGGTGGTGGAGCTGCGGGAAAAGGCCCGGGCCGCCGGCGTGATGACGCCGCACATCCTGCCCGATCAAAGCCATCTCTCGCAGCGGGGCACCGCGCATGTGCTGAAGAAGACGGGGCTGTCTCCGCTTGGGCCCGTGGCCTGCAATACTGGCGCGCCGGACGAAGGCAACATGTTCCTGCTGGGCAAGGTGGCGACCGATGCGCAGCGGGCGCGCTTTCTGGAACCGCTGGTCTCAGGTGAGGCGCGCTCGGCTTTTTTCATGACAGAGCCTGCGGGTGAAGACGGGGCAGGGTCTGACCCATCGATGATGAAGACGACCGCCGTGAAGGACGGGGACCATTGGGTGATCAATGGCCGCAAGACCTTCATCACCGGGGCGGACGGGGCCTCGGTCGGCATCGTGATGGCGAAGGCAGAAGAGGGCGCGTGCATGTTCCTTGTGGACCTGCCGAACCCGGCGATCCGCATCGAGCGCCTGCTCGATACCATCGACAGCTCCATGCCGGGCGGCCACGCGCAGGTGATGATCGAGAATTTGCGTGTTCCGCAGGCGGACATGCTGGGCAACCCCGGCGAGGGGTTTCGCTATGCGCAGATCCGCCTCGCGCCGGCGCGGCTTTCCCATTGCATGCGCTGGCACGGTGTGGCGACGCGGGCGCAGGAGATTGCCACGGATTATGCCTGCACACGGAAGGCTTTCGGAAAGTTGCTGATCGATCATGAGGGCGTTGGCTTCATGCTGGCGGAAAACCAGATCGAGCTGAAGCAGGCCGAGCTGATGATCGACTGGTGCGCAGATGCGCTCGACGCGGGCGAGAATGGCAATGTCGAAAGCTCTATGGCGAAGGTGGCCGTTTCCGAGGCGCTGTTCCGGGTGGCTGACCGGTGCGTGCAGGTGATGGGCGGGCTGGGTGTTTCGCGCGACACGATTGTTGAACAGCTGTTCCGCGAAGTGCGCGCCTTCCGGATCTATGATGGTCCGACCGAGGTACACAAATGGTCGCTCGCCAAGAAGATCAAGTCAGCCCAACTCAAGGCCGGGCATTAAGGGCGTCCTGATCCGGGAACGGATCAGGATGTTTGCGCGCCTTTACAGCACAACCGGTTGCGAGGAGGTCGAGTCCGGCCAAGCGCCGTTTGTTCAGTCGAAGCCGGCGTGCAGGTCGCGCAGGGGGTAGTCGGCCATGGGGTCGTAGCGGGACGGGCCGCCGCTGCGGCGGGGCACGCTGGCATAGAGATGGAACAGGCGGGCGCGGAAGGGCGCGCTGCGATGGGCCTGGTGGGCCTCTGTCCAGTCCCTCACCGTGTCGAGCGGTGTGCCGTGCAGATAAGCCAGCGTGATATGCGGCGTGAAGGGATGCTTCTCGAGCGGGATGCCAAGCCGGCGCGCGGCGCGTTCGCACTGGCTGGCCAGCGCGCGCAGTTCGTCGCTCTCGCCGATCCGGGCCCAGACGGCGCTCGGTTCGCGCCGGCCAAACCAGCCCATGCCTTCTACGCGCAGGTCAAAGGCGTCCGCCTCGATCTCGGCCAGTAGCTCGTCCAGATCGCGGGCCTGATTCTCGGAAAGCTCACCATAGAAACACAGCGTCACATGGAAATTCTCTTCCGGCCGCCAGCTGGCGCCGGGCAGATCCTTCTGCAGCTTGCGCAGGGGTGCCGATATCTCCGGCGGAACGGGAAGGGCAGCGAACAAGCGGTACATTCCGCCTGTTCACCACACTGCTCCGGTCATGAAAAGCCGCGCCGGTGGCCGGGCGGGCTTTTCAGTCAGGATTTCAACCGGAAAGAGCCTCCAGGCGGCCGAAATGCTCCGCCAGGAGATAATAAAAGGTCACGCGCGATTTCTGGCCCCCTTCGGCCTTCATCGTTTCGCAGACGGACTGGATCGCGGCATCGAGCTCCTGCTGCTTGTGCGCCAGACCCAGCTTTCCGCGGCACCATTTCTCACGCACACGGTCAAGTTCGCCCGAGTCCGTGCAGGCGACGATCGAGCTGTCCTTGTTGCGCAGCGCGATCCCCAGATGGCCTACAATCTTCTCGGCAGCCGCCTGATTGTACCCTTTACTGTATTTCTTGATGTTCTCAGCATAAGCAGAAGCATCAGCCATGAGTTTCCCCTTCTCATTTGATGGAACGCCTCCTGATGGAGGTTCTCCACACGGAGAGGTTTAACCCTCGCCCGTGCCGAGTCAATGATACTTAAATGGCGGGCACGGCTACATTTGGACAAAATCGGGATGGATTGAGGCATTGAAATAAAAATCAAAATCTAGACATATTATATTTCAATACATCAAGCATCATTACAATAAATACTTTTGGTTTATTGCCGATAGAGCCCCGTCCGGAAGAGTTGGTGTGCCTGCGCAATTGCTAAACTGAACGCTTCATCCCGGTTTTTGTTGCGGAGCGAAGGCGAAATGCCCATATTCAGCAGTGAACGGCACCCTCGGGTTGCCGGGTTCACAAGAAAGGACTTGAAAATCATGAACGAATTCAACCGGGGCTTCGGCGCGGTCGATGTTCGCTCGATGGACACCTCAGTCAATGTTGGTCTGCGGACCTTCATGCTGGGTGTATATCAGAAGCTTGCGCTCGGCATCGCTCTGTCTGGCGGCGTTGCCTTCCTCGTCGGTTCGGGCCTCGTGCCTGGCCTGACGCAGTTGCTTCTCGGCACGCCACTCTTCTACCTGTTCCAGTTCGGCCCGCTGGCGCTGATCCTGGGCTCAGCCTTCCTGATGCGGAACCCGTCCCCGCTGGCAACCGGTATTCTTTACTGGACCATCGTGGTCATGCTCGGCGTCTGTCTGTCCATCTGGGTGGCCATGGCGGCCGCGCAGACCGGCGTGACCACACGGGGCGGCGCGGCGCTCAACGTCACCTTCACGACGATGACGAAAGCCTTCCTGCTGACGGCCTCTGCCTTCGGCGCGCTCAGCCTGTTCGGCTACACCACCAAGACAAACCTCCGCCCGATCGGCATCATCGCCGTCTTCGCGCTGTGGGGCGTGGTGGGTATCTCGCTGCTGAGCTTCCTGTTCCCGCCTTCGGGCATGTTCGAAGTCATCGTCCAGGTCGCCGTGCTCGGCATCTCTGGCGTGCTCGTTGCCTTCCAGACGCAGGAACTGAAAGAGGGCTACTTCGCCAATGAGGGAAACACCCGCTCCCTCGCCGTGATGACGAACTGGGGCGCTCTCAACTTCTTCATCATGTTCTACAACATGTTCACGATCCTGATGTCGCTGCTCTCGCGCGACTGACGGGCAGGGAACACCCCCTTAAAAAAAAACGCCCCGCGAGCTGTGCCTCGCGGGGCGTTTCACATTTTGGCCGCATTGCAACGCGCGCCCAGCTCGGCTAGGGGTCCGCCAGCTTGTTTCCACGACCATTTTTCCGAGGAGAAACACATGGCCCGCAATAAGATTGCGCTGATCGGCTCCGGCATGATTGGCGGTACACTGGCCCACATCGCAGCCCGCGAAGAGTTGGGTGACGTGATCCTGTTCGACATCGCCGACGGCCTGCCCCAGGGCAAGGGTCTCGACATTGCCGAATCTACCCCCGTCTATGGCGCCTCGGTCAACCTCAAGGGCGTCAATGACTATGCCGGCATCGCCGGCGCCGATGTCTGCATCGTCACCGCCGGCGTGCCGCGCAAGCCTGGCATGAGCCGCGATGATCTCCTCGGCATCAACCTGAAAGTCATGAAAGCCGTCGGCGAAGGCATCAAGGCCCACGCCCCGAACGCCTTCGTCATCTGCATCACCAACCCGCTCGACGCGATGGTCTGGGCGCTGCAGAAATTCTCCGGCCTGCCCACGGCCAAGGTCGTCGGCATGGCCGGCGTGCTGGACTCTTCGCGCTTTGCCTATTTCCTCTCCGAGAAGACCGGCGTGTCGGTTGCCGACATCCACGCCTGGACCCTCGGCGGCCATGGCGACGACATGGTGCCGATGGTGCGCCACTCCACTGTTGGCGGCCTGCCGCTGACGCAGCTCGTCGCGCAGGGCTGGATGAGCCAGGGCGACCTCGATGCGATTGTTGAGCGCACCCGCAAGGGCGGCGGCGAAATCGTCAACCTGCTGAAAACCGGCTCGGCCTATTACGCCCCGGCTGAATCGGCCATCGCCATGGCGAAATCCTACCTTTCCGACCAGAAGCGCGTCCTCCCGGTTGCCGCTTACCTCTCCGGCGAATACGGCCTGAAGGACATGTATGTCGGCGTCCCGACGCTGATCGGCGCAAACGGCGCTGAAAAGATTGTCGAGTTCGACTTCAATGCCGACGAAAAAGCCATGTTCGAAAAGTCCGTCGCTTCGGTGAACGGCCTGATCGAGGCTTGCAAAGGCATTGATCCGTCGCTGGCCTAGGCCCCGCGATGATCATAGTCGAAGGCTATGTGCGGTTTGCGGATGCGGGAGATTTCCCTTGCATCCGCGACGCGGCCTTCGCCCAGATGAGTGCCAGCCGGGCCGAGCCTGGCTGCCTTGCCTACACTTACGCGCTCGATGTGGCTGATCCCTGCCTGATGCGCGTTCTCGAGCGCTGGGAAAGCTGGCAGGCGCTGGAAGACCATTTCGCCCGGCCGCACATGATCCCCTGGCGCGCGGCGCTGGCCGCCGTCTCTGTGGTTGAGCGCAACCTGCAGGCCCACGAAGTAATGCAGTCCCGGAAAGTCTGACGCGATGCCGATAGGGCCCGTCCTCGAAACCCCGCGCCTGATCCTGCGCCCTCCGCAGGCGGAAGACTTTGACGGCTTCTGCGCGCTGGCGGCAGACCCGGAAGCGGCGCGCTTCATCGGCGGGGTGCAGCCGCGCGAAAGCGTCTGGCGTGCCCTCTGCACCATCACCGGCGCGTGGACCATCCGGGGCTTTTCCATGTTCTCGGTGATCGAGAAGGAAACCGGCCAGTGGATCGGCCGGCTCGGGCCGTGGCAGCCTGAAGGCTGGCCGGGCACAGAGGTCGGCTGGGGCCTGGTGAAATCGGCCTGGGGCAGGGGATATGCCGTGGAAGGCGCCTCGGCCGCGATGGACTATGCGGTGGACGTCCTCGGTTGGCAGGACATCATCCACTGTATTGAAGCGGAAAACGCGCCCTCGATCCGCGTCGCGGAGCGTCTGGGCTCCCGCAAGCTGCGCACGGTGCCCGCGCCGCCGCCCTTCAAGGATGTGGTCTGGGACATCTACGGCCAATCGGCAGAGGATTGGCGCGCCCGCCGCGGCGGCTGAGCCGGCAACGCAAAAGGCGCAGAGGGGTTCCCCTGCGCCTTGCTCTGTTTGAATAGCGCGGCCCGCGTCTAGCGCATCACGCGCAGGCAATCATCATCCGTGTCACGATCAAGATCGTATTTGAGTATCTCTCCGGTGCGGCTGTGAACGTCGATTTCCACTTCGCGCCCGTCGGCCGTGCAGCCTTCGATTTCCCATTCGCCATCATCCAGCTCGATCTCGAGCACATGCACCATGCCCTTCTGGCTGGCGATGTCGATCGCCTGCTCGCGGCTGATCGTCTCTGCGCCGCCAGACTGGGCCAGGGCAAACGGAACCGGGGCGGCGAGGGCGGCGGCAATCAGGGCGGCGGAAATGTGCTTCATCGGGAACTCCTTGTTTTCTCTTGCCGTTCCAACGTCTGAAGTCCTTCAGGGTTCCGGCTGGATGTGCGCAGGGCAGGGAAACGATCGGCCTCGTCTCAGCCAGTTTCGCAGGAGGGCTTGCGAGGCGGGCGTGAGCCTGCAACTCAGGGGGCCTGATGGATACAGATCGCCAGTTCAGCCCCGATCCGGAAACCAGGATCGCCGACGCGCTTGAGGCAGCCCTCGAGGCGTTGCGCCTGGCCGGCCGGGAGCTTGCCGGAACAGACACCCAGCCAGAGCGCTGGCGCTGGGTGGCGCTGGGCCTCGTCAGCGCGCTGCAGGCCGCGCTCGTCGCCGCGCTTTCGGGCTATGCTTCGGCCCGGCCGGAGGATGTCGGCAACCCCTCCCAGTCAGACCGGGTGGCGCCCATTGCCCTGCTGCTGCGCCGGGCAAGATCCTCGGAACATCTCAACACACCTGAACGGCTGGACCTTACCGGCGCGCAGGTGCGCGGGCTTGAGGAGCTTGTGGCCATGCGCAATGCCGCCGTTCATGGGCTCGGCTTTGCGGTGCCGGAAAACCCCGCCGCATTCGCCCGGGTGGCGGTGGATGTCATTCGCCATCTGCTTTTGACCCATCCGGCGTTCGATGTGTCCGGATTTGTCCTCTTTTTGTCCCTGATTGATCGGGAGTTGACCGCGCTTGGCGCGGCTCTGGCGGCGAAACTCCCCGGAAAGGCCCGCGATTAACGTCAAAGTGACGCCTCCTGGCGCATTTCTGGCGCCATGCGATTTTTCCGACCGCTTGTCCTTTCCTGCCTCGCGCTCGCGCTGACTGCTGCGGGGCCGGACACCTACACGCGGCAGGATCTGGAGGCGCTGGAAAAGGAAAAGCGCGCTGCCGAACAGAAACTCGAACAACTTCAGTCTACTGGCGAAACCACCGTCCGCGATCTCAAATCGCTGGACCAGGATCTTCTCGCCGCTGCCGCCGAAGCCCTCCGCCGGGAGGAGCAGGCCGTCTCGGCAGAAAAGGCGCTGATCGACCTGTCGGTCAAACGGGAGAAGGCTTCGGCTCAACTCCTTGAAAATGAAGGCGCTTATGAGGATCTGATCGCCGCGCTCGCCGCCGCCAACCGGCGCCGCCCGCCTGCGCTGGTGGTCTCGCCCGGCCAGTCCGGCACCGCCATCCGCCGCGCCGTGCTGATGCAGGCAACGCTGCCCGAACTCAATGCCCGCGCCCAGCGCATTTCCGGCGAGATCACCGCGCTCAACAGGCTGGAAGATCAGATCCGCACCGAGCAGGCCCGCCTGGACGCGGCCGAGGCCACCATCGCCTTGAAAAAAGAGGAAATCGAGCGTCTCGCCGCGGCCAAGCGCAGCCAGTATGAGGGCCTTGCCGGCGATGTCACAGCCCTCAAGGCCAGAGCCGAAAAGCTTGGCCGGGAAGCCGATACGCTGCGCGACCTGCTGGCCGCGCTGGAATCCAGCGCCCCGGCCGCGCCCGGCATCAAGCCCAAACAGCGCCCGCAACTGGCCGCGCTGAAGCCGGCTCCGAAGTCCGCCCCGCCCAGCACCAAGAGCGCGCCGATCAAATCTTCGTCAAAACCGCTTGGAAAAGCCGCCCTCGGCAGCCTGCTCCAGCCAGTCGCAGGCGATGTGCGCAACCGCTTCGGGGACAAGCTTTCTGGCGGAAGTACTGCAGAATGGGTGAGTTTTGAAACCCGCGCTGAAGCCCAGGTTGTCGCCCCGGTGGGTGGCACCGTCGAATATGCCCGGCCCTTCCGTAGCTATGGTTCGATGCTGATTCTCCGTACAAGCGACGGCTATCATGTTATTCTGACGGGGATGAGCCGGATTTATGTATCCGAAGGCCAGTCTGTTACTGCCGGTGAGCCGGTGGGGTTGATGCCTGATCGCACCGACCCGCCACCGGAACTCACTCTGGAATTAAGGCTTGGCGACAGGGTGCTTAATCCTGCAGAGTGGATGATGCGTGGCGGCTGATCCGCCGTGTGAGGATGATGATGGAGTGGAATATGCGTTCATTGCTGACCGGAACGGCCCTGGGTGGAGTTCTGGGAGCGCTGGCGGTGGGTTTTGCGGCGATGGCCTGGCCTCAGGGGCAGGACACCCGGCCGCCTGAAGACCCGCGCGTTGCCACCTATCAGCAGATCGAGCTGTTCGCAGAAATCTTCGCGCGCGCGCAGCGGGATTATGTCGTGCCGATCGACGAGCGCGAAGCGATGGAGTCGGCCATCAACGGCATGCTGACCTCGCTCGACCCGCACTCCAGCTATATGAACCCGGAAGATTTCCGGTCGCTTCAGGTCCAGACGTCCGGTGAGTATGGCGGCCTTGGCATTGAAGTGACGATGGAAGATGGCTTCGTGAAGGTCATCTCCCCGATCGACGACACCCCCGCCCAGCGCGCCGGCATCCAGCCGGGCGATTACATCACCGCCATCAATGGCAAGCCGATCATGGGCCAGACGCTGAACGACGCGGTCAAGGAAATGCGCGGCGAGAAGGGCACCGAGATCGAGATCACCATCCTGCGCGAAGGCGTGGACCCGTTCCCGGTGAAGCTGGTGCGCGATGTGGTGCAGCAGAAATCCGTCACCTGGAAGAAAGAGCCGGGCGACATCGCCTATATCCGTGTTTCCACCTTCAACGAGCGCACCGGCACCCTGCTTGAAGATGCCGTGCAGGCGATCAGCCGCGAGATCGGCCCCAAGCCTGCGGGGATCGTCCTGGATCTGCGCAATAATGGCGGCGGCCTGCTCGACGAAGCGGTGAAGGTGTCTGACTTCTTCCTCGCTGGCGGTGAGGTTGTCTCGACCCAGGGGCGCCGGCCGATTGACGTTGAACGCCGCAATGCCACCAAGGCGGAAGTGTTCAAGGGCGTTCCGCTGGTCGTGCTGATCAATGGCGGCTCGGCTTCGGCGTCCGAGATTGTCGCCGGCGCGCTGCAGGACCGGGGCAGGGCCCTGGTTGTGGGGACGACCAGCTTCGGCAAGGGATCGGTCCAGTCCGTGATCCCCCTGGGGGCTGAGCGCGGCGCCATCCGCCTGACCACCGCCCGGTATTACACGCCTGCGGGCCGCTCCATTCAGGCCCTCGGGATCGAGCCGGACATCATGATCACGCAGGTGCGCCTGACCGAGGAAGAACTCGCCCGTATCCAGCGCTTCTCCGAAGCAGATCTGCCCCATGCTCTGGCCAATGAGTCTGGTGCAGAGCGTTCCAAGCTGCGCATGCCGGATGAACAGCCGCCGGAAGGGTATGAGGGCGAAGACTTCCAACTCGAGCGGGCGATGCAGCTGGTGAAAGAGGGCAAGGCCGCCGTTTCTCGCCTTGCCATGCAGGCTGATAAGGCTGGTTAACGATTTCCACTGCTTAAAGTCCCGATTCATTCGGGCGCGGTAAGCATATGTTTGCCTCCTGTTAACCCTGCGCGGCGATTCTGAAATCTGCTTTTCCGCAGCCATCAGAATTCCGCGAGGTCGATACATGGGTTACCGGCAGTCAGAGCCGTCACCGCTGAAGACCGGCCTCATGCACGCTGGCATGAGCCTCAGCGTCTTTGGCGGTCTCGCCGTCGTGCTGGGCGCAGGCATCCACATAACGGCCGACCCGACCGCGGCTGGCCCTCGCCAGACGATTTCGCTGTTCGGAACCAGCTCCGGCGACGCCGATGAGAGAGGCGCTGCCTTTGCCGGCATCCGCGCCGCCGATTATGACGAAGACTATGTTCCGGCAGACTACCCGGTCGCCGGGGGCATGGACCTGGCCTATACCGAGCTTGATGGCGAAGGCATGCGCATCGACATCACCGGCGGGCAGGGCGGCCCGATCGTGGCGCCAGCGGCGGGTATCCGGATCAATGGCCGCCTCGTGCAGCCAGGCCAGTCCTTCGGCGAAGTGTCTTCCGGCGCGCCTGCAGAGGCTGCGGCTACCGGCACGCCCCTCAAACTCAACACTGCCGAGACCGCGCCCAAGCCCGCCAGCAAGGCGCCTGCCGATATCTATGCCCGGCCCTTCTCCAATCCGGAGGGGCGCCCTGTTGTCTCGCTCGTGATCGGCGGCCTTGGCATCAACTCCACCCAGACCAAGCTGGCGATTGACGCGCTGCCGGCCGATGTCACCCTGTCCTTTGCGCCCGATGCCAGCCGCCTTGATTACTGGATCAAGATGGCCCGGGCAGATGGCCATGAAGTGCTGATCGAAGTGCCGATGGAGGCCTATGAATATGGCCGGATGCGGATGCACCCGGACACGCTGATCGCCGGGGCCGACAAGAAGGCAAACCTTGCCAAGCTCAACCAGGTGCTGAGCCGTGCCAGCGGCTATTTCGGCGTCATCAATTATCAGGGCGCCAAGTTCAGCGCCGATACCGGCTCTATTGAGCCGATCTTCGATGTGCTGGCCGAGCGCGGCCTTGCCTTCATCGATGATGGCAGCGTTCACAAGGCCTTCTTCGGCCAGGTGGCTGATACCAAGGGCCTGCGCTTTGCGCGCGCGGCCGGCCCGGTCGATACCCGCCAGTCCCCGCAGGACATCGCCGCCGAGTTCATGGAGCTTGAAACCCTCGCCCGGACGCATGGCGGCGCCATCGGGGCAGGCTTTGCCTTCCCGGTGACCATCGAAGCGGCCTCGCTCTGGATCGACACGCTGGACGAAAAGGGCCTGGTGCTGGCGCCGGTATCTGCCCTCGTGCCCCGCTCGGCACAGCCTGCCGCCCCGCCTTTGGCCGAGCGCCGCGAGCTTCGCACTGGCAGCGCAGGCAAGGCTGGTCTAAAAACCGGCGGGTGACCCAGCCCAGACTCGATCCCCAGCTTTATCGCGCCAATGTCGGCCTCGCCATGTTCTCGAAGGCGGGGCATGTGTTCATCGGCCGCCGTATCAATGGCCGCGGCCCCTTCCAGTGGCAGATGCCGCAGGGCGGGGTGGACCCCGGCGAAGATCCCCTGACCGGCGCCCTGCGCGAGCTGGAAGAGGAAATCGGCGTGCCCGCCAAGCTCGTCGATGTGCTCGAAGAGACCAGCGACTGGCTCTATTATGATTTCCCGCCAGACCTGAAGAAGCGGATGCCCGGCCCTTATCTCGGCCAGCGGCAGAAATGGTTCGCCTTCCGCTTCAAGGGCTCTGACAGCGATGTGCGCCTGGACCGGCATACGCCCGAATTTGACGCCTGGCGCTGGGCAAGGCTGGAGGAAACGCCGGACCTGATTGTGCCCTTCAAGCGGCCTGTCTATCAGGAAGTGGTGACCCGCTTCCAGCCGTGGACAGAGCCGGTGTTGCCGGGCAGGGTACCGCAGGGCTGACAGGAGAGGGGTAGGGGACATGGGCGATCTTCTGATGATCCACGGAGTGGGCTGCGACGGCTCAGCCTGGGACCGGATGAAACCCCTGTTTGAGGCCAGCGGCTGGACCTGCCACACGCCAACCCTTTTCCCGGACCGGCGCGTGCGGGAAAATCCGCCTGCCACTCTGTCAGACCTCGGCCTGCAGGATTATATCGAGGCGATGCGGGCCGAGGCGGCGCGCATCACCGCTGCCACTGGCCAGAAACCTGCCGTGATCGGACATTCCATGGGCGGCCTCATCGCGCAGGCCCTGGCGGAAAGCGGCGATGTTTCAAAAGCCGTCTTCCTGACGCCCGCCCAGCCCAAAGGCTGCGCGGTCATCGGCCCGTCTGTTGCCTGGACCTTCTTCAACGTGATCCTGTCGCAGGACCGGAAAAAGGCCCACAAGGTCTGGAAAACCGGCTTCCGCTACGGCGTGCTCAACTGCGTGCCCAAGGCGCGCCATGACGAGATCTATGCCGGCGCGCTTTACGATTCCGGCCGGGTCTATGGCGATATCACCGATGGAATCGAGATAGACGAAAAGAAGATCACCCTCCCCACACTGACGATTGCTGCCGGGAAAGACCGCGCCACGCTTCCCAAGGCCGTGCGCAAGGTGGCCGCCAAATATGCTGCCAGCCCCGTGCCGGGAGACTTCATCGAATATCCGGGTCACGCCCACTGGATCGTGGATGAGCCGGGCACGGAAAAAGTCGTCGCGGATATCGCCGCCTGGCTGGCGCGTTGACCTGACCCCAAATGAAAACGCCCCGCCAGAAAGGCAGGGCGTATCCAGAAAATTCTTCAGCCGTCTGAAAAGATCAGCTGTTCTGGCCGCACATTGCCAGGAAGCGGTTGCGCAGGTCAGCGTCGGATTTGAACACGCCGGTAAACTGCGTGGTGATCGTGGTGACATGCTTGTGGTGAACGCCGCGGGTCGACATGCACTGATGCTCGGCTTCGATGAAGACGGCGGTGCCCATCGGGGCGAGGCTTTCGGTGATGGCGTCGCAGATCTGCGCCGTCATCGTTTCCTGCGTCTGTAGGCGCTTGGCGAAGATCTCGACAACACGCGCCAGCTTGGAAATGCCGACCACGGCATTCGACGGCTTGTAGGCTACGAAAGCCTTGCCGATGAAGGGCGCGATGTGGTGCTCGCAATGGCTCTCCACCTCGATGTTGCGCAGCATGACGATGTCGTCATAACCCTGCACATCCTCGAAGGTCCGGCTGAGATATTTCACCGGGTCTTCGCCATAGCCTTCAAACCACTCCTTGTAGGCATTCACCACACGCTTGGGCGTGTCGAGCAGGCCTTCGCGGGCCGGATCATCGCCAGCCCATGCAATGAGCGTGCGGACGGCTTCTTCGGCCTCTTCCTGGGTGGGGCGGCGAACGGAATCCGCGCGCGGAATATCTTTTTTGGGGGTCACGGCGTCCATAGCCAATTCAGTTGTCCTTCACTGAGGGACGGGGGTCGAGCCGGGGCATCCCTTGAAGGTCTTTGACGCCTTCTTGCCCGGACTTAACGCCCGCCCGGAGTTGATACCCTCAGGGCGATGTGAGGATACATAGGCCCGGCGGGTCTCTGTTTCCAGCGCTTTCTACGGGGAAACCTGGGCGTTGGATTACGGAATTCTTGGCTTTCCCAGCGGAAAGTGATACGCACCGGCCCATGTCGAGCGCCGCGTTTGCATATTCCTGCTGCCGTCCCTGTTGCTGCTGAGGCCGCAACGGGCCATAGGGCTGCCCGGAACATCCAGCCCGCGAGCTGCTCCCCCGACATTCCCGATCCAAGAGATACGATGACCCTCCGCATATATGACACTGCCGCGCGCAAGAAACGCGTCTTCGAGCCCCAGGACCCGAAGCGGATCACGATGTATGTCTGCGGCCCGACCGTTTATAACCATGCCCATATCGGCAATGCCCGCCCGCCGGTCGTGTTCGATGTGCTGCGGCGGGTGCTGATGGCGAAGTATGGCGAGCGCGCTGTCGTCTATGCGCGCAACATCACCGACATCGAAGACAAGATCATCGCCGCGAGCCTCGCCTCGGGCGAGCCGATTGCTGCGATCACGAAGAAGTATGCCGATATCTACAATTCGGACGTGCAGGCGCTGAACGTCATCCCGCCCAGCATTGAGCCCTGGGCGACCGGCCATGTGCCGGAGATGATCGAGATGATCGAAAAGCTGGTCCGCAAGAAATACGCCTATGTCGGCGAAACGGGCGTCTGGTTCTCCGTGCCGTCCATGCCTGACTATGGCCGCCTCTCTGGCCGCAAGCCGGAGGATAATGAAGCCGGCGCCCGTGTGGCGGTTGATGAGGACAAGAAGGACCCGGCAGACTTTGCCCTCTGGAAATTCGCCAAGCCGGGCGAGCCTGAAGACGCGATCTGGGAGAGCCCCTGGGGCCGGGGCCGCCCTGGCTGGCACATCGAATGCTCGGCCATGGCGGCGAAGCATCTCGGCCGCACGATCGACATTCATGGCGGCGGCGTGGACCTGACCTTCCCCCATCATGAAAACGAGATTGCCCAGTCCGAATGCGCTCACGGCGAAGAACTTGCCCGCTACTGGATGCATAATGGTTTCCTCGACATGGGCGGGGAGAAGATGTCGAAATCGCTCGGCAACATCGTGACCGTGCATGACCTGCTGAAGGCCTGGCCGGGCGAAGTGCTGCGCTTTGCGCTGCTGACGGCGCATTACCGCGCCCAGCTCGACTGGACCGAAGACCTGCTGAAACAGGCCAAGACCACGCTCGACCGGATTTACGGCGCCCTGCGCCGCGTCTGGGAGGCGGAAGGTGGCGAGGCACGGGACACCGGTGTGCTGCGAGCGCTGGAGGACGATCTCGGCACGCCCGACGCCCTGGCCGAGCTTTCCCGCCTGGCAACCGAAGCCAATACGGCCGCCGATGTGAAAGATGCTACCGGCATGGCAAACGCGCGGGCAAATCTGCTGGCCGCAGGCAAGCTGCTTGGCCTGCTCACCAAAACGCCCAAGGAATGGGAGCAGGGCGGCGATACGGACGAGAACGCCCGCATCGACGCGCTTGTGCAGGCCCGCATTGATGCGCGCGCTGCCAAGGATTGGGCCGAGGCAGACCGCATCCGCAAGGCGCTGGCAGAAGAGGGGATCGAGATCATGGACGGTCCGGCAGGCAGCACATGGCGGCGCATCTGATCCGCCGCCGGTTTCTGGCAATTGTCGCAGCAGGCCTCATATCGGCCTGCATGATCCCTATTGAGGCGTCTGCAGAGCCAGCCGCCGAGCCGGTGACCCGGCTTTTCCTGGTGCGCCATGGCGAGAAGGAGGCCGGCTCTGATCCGGCCCTGACGCCCGCTGGCACCCTGCGGGCCGCTGCGCTGGCGGAACGCCTGTCGGCTGAAGGCGTTACCGAGATATGGTCGACCGCAACCCGCCGCACGCAGGAAACCGCCGCGCCGCTCGCGGCGTCTCTCGGCTTGCCGGTGCAGACCTATGACGCGGCTGAACTGCCTGCCCTTGGCAGCCAGCTTGCCGCAACGCCGGGGGTAAAGCTGGTGGTGGGGCATTCCAACACGACTGACGCTCTGGCCGCCCTGATCGGCGCCGATCCCGGCCCGCCGATCAATGACGCAGCCGAGTTCGACCGGCTCTATGTCATCACGCTTACCGGTGGCGGTCAGGTCAGCTCGCAGATCGAACGGTATGGCGCGCCTTCACCGGGCGCAGAAACGCCTCTGCCATGAACCGCAACGGCACGGATATTCCTGTCACCAATCTGCGCACCATGATGCGGTCGCTCGTCCTCAATACGGAAGGGGATGAGGTGACCGTTCATGAGCTGCTGGTGGCGATCGGCCGGCGGGCCCATGGCCCGGTTTTCCTGCTGCTGGGCTTCATCGCCGTCAGCCCGCTGACCATCATTCCGGGCGCCAACTGGTTCATCGCAACCGTCATCCTGGCCTTCGCCCTGCAGATCGTGTTCGGCCTGAACCATCCCTGGCTGCCCAAGGGGGTTACCGAGATCAAGTTCAAGCGGGACCATCTCGTGCAGGGCGTCGCGGCCGGGGAACGCTATGCCCATATGGTCGACGCGCTGGTGAAGCCGCGCCTCACCTTCCTGACAGAGCCGCCCTTCCTCCAGATCGTTGCGGTGATCTGCGTGCTGGCCGCCCTGCTTACCTATCCGCTGGGTCTCGTGCCCCTCGGGCCGCTTCTGCCCAGCCTGACCGTGTTGCTGTTCGGCCTGGCGCTGACGGCGCGCGACGGGTTTGTGCTGCTGCTGGCCGGGGCCGCCTTTGCCGGGGCCATCCTGCTGGTGGTGAACCTTACGCCCAGATTGCTGGCACTGTGGCCGTTCTGAAATACGGGCTGCCAAGCCTCTCCAATCGTTAAGTTGACCCTAGGGCATGGGGCGGGCATCGACCCCTCATGGCCTTCGGCCTCATTTCTCCACCTCTCGCCTTTGGGCCTGCCGGCCTGTGTCTCCAGAGACCGGCCCGGCAGGCCTTTTTTCTCGCCTCTTGCCGGTGAAGTCCGGCCGGGCCATCTAGGCAGCCATGAGCGAGCTTTATCACAACCGCATCCTCGAACTCGCTGCCGACATCCCGAATGTCGGCCAGCTTGCGGGCGCGGAGGGGCAGGCGCTGAAAGTCTCGCGCGTCTGCGGCTCGACCGTGCATGTGGCCCTGACGCTGGATGCGGCCGGCGAGACAGTTACCGCCATCGCCGTTGATCCCAAGGCCTGCGCGCTGGGGCAGGCGGCTACCTCCATCCTCTCGGCCAATGCGGTTGGCGCAACGGTCAGCGAAATCCGCGCCGCCCTTGAGGCGCTGCGCGCCATGCTGAAGGAAGGCGGCCCGCCGCCCGAAGGCCGCTTCTGGGAACTGCGCCATCTGGAACCCGTGGCCGATTATCCGCCCCGCCACGCCTCCACGCTGCTCGCCTTCGAAGCGGCCGTGGCCGCCATAGACCACGCCCTCGCCGCGCGGGCGGATGTCTGATGTCCCTGCGCCGGCGCACGGCCTATGTGCTCCTTGCCATCTACAAGCATGGCCCGAGCCAGGCGCTGCAGCTTTTCGGCGCCCGCTGCCAGCACCACCCCACCTGCAGTGAATATGGCGCCGAATGCGTCGCCCGGCATGGCTGGTGGGCAGGGGGGTGGATGGCGCTTGCCCGCTTCATCCGCTGCCGGCCCGGCGGCAGCCATGGCATCGACCCGCCCCCGGAAACGAAACCCGCCGTACCGTTCTGGCAGCCCTGGCGCTATGGCGACTGGAAATCGGGCCCCAGAGACGGTTCCGGCGGCCTGGTTGAAACCCCGCCCGAGGCGTGACATATGAGCCCCATGAACGCAGGTTTCTTTCTCACCGGGCTGACCCCGCGAACTCGTCAGGGTGCATGACGCACTCCTGAAAGCGCGCCAGCGCGCCCCGTTCATGCACCCGCACAAGATGAGCCGTCCCGGCTGCCCTGAAAACGGGGTAGGATTTCCGGTAAAGCCGCGTTAATCACGGCCCGCCAGAAACCTTAGCCGGATTCCCAGATTTTCCTGCAGGAACATGCCGTTCCGCAGCCCGCCAAAGAAACCAAAGACCCATGATCCAAGTCACGCTGCCCGATGGCTCGAAACGCGAATACCAGGACGGCGCTTCGCCGCTGGACGTTGCCGAGTCGATCTCCAAATCCCTCGCCAAGAAAGCCCTTGCCGCCAAGGTTGACGGCCAGATGTGGGACCTTGTCCGCCCGCTGGAAGGTGACGCCAATGTCGCCATCATCACGGACCGAGACCCTGAAGGTCTCGAGCTCATCCGTCATGACGCCGCCCACGTCCTCGCTCAAGCTGTGCAGGAGCTTTATCCCGATGCCCAGGTGACGATCGGCCCGGTCATCGATGACGGCTTCTATTACGACTTTGCGCGGAAGGAGCCTTTCTCCACGGACGAGTTCGAAAAGATCGAAGCCAAGATGCGCGAGATCGTCGACGCCGATTATCCGATCATCCGAGAAGTCTGGGACAAGGACGCCGCCATCGCGGAGTTCAAGCGTATCGGCGAAGACTACAAGGCCCAGATCATCGACGACATCATCCCGCCGGGCGAAGCCATCACAGTTTACAAACAAGGCAACTGGTTCGATCTTTGCCGCGGCCCGCATCTTCCGTCCACGGGCAAACTGCCCAAGGCGTTCAAGCTGATGAAGCTTGCCGGTGCCTATTGGCGCGGGGACCATCGCAACGAGATGCTCCAGCGCATGTACGGCACGGCCTGGGCGAATGAGAAAGACCTCAAGGAACATCTCCACCGCCTGGAAGAGGCCGAAAAGCGCGATCACCGGAAACTCGGCGCGCAACTTGATCTCTTCCACCTCGACGGCATGGCGGCGGCTGGCTCTGTCTTCTGGCATCCCAACGGCTTCCAGGTCTGGCGCCAGATCGAGGCCTATATGCGCCGGCGCCTCGACGCGTCGGGTTATGAGGAAATCAAGACGCCGCAGCTGATGGACTCCGTCCAGTGGGAAAAGTCCGGCCACTGGGGAAAGTATCGCGAGAACATGTTCATCGTTCCGGATTTCATTCCGGCGGGCGATGAGGGCGTGGAAATCTCCGTGCCGGAGGACGCCAAGCTGATGGCGCTGAAGCCGATGAACTGCCCGGCGCATGTCGAGGTGTTCAAGTCGGGCCAGAAATCCTACCGCGACCTGCCGCTGCGCCTCGCCGAGTTCGGGTGCTGCCACCGGAACGAGCCGCACGGGGCCATTCACGGCATCATGCGCGTGCGCCAGTTCACGCAGGACGACGCGCACATCTTCTGCCGCGAAGACCAGATTGTGGAAGAGTCGATCCAGTTCTGCCGCCTGCTCGAAAGCGTCTACCGCGACTTCGGCTTCGAGAAGATCGCGGTAAAACTTTCCACGCGCCCGGACGTGCGCGCGGGTGATGACGCGACATGGGACCGGGCCGAGGCCGGCCTCAAGGCGGCGGTCGATGCCGCGGGCCTGCCCTGCGAGCTGCTGCCGGGGGAGGGCGCCTTCTACGGGCCCAAGCTCGAATTCCAGCTGACGGACGCCATCGGCCGGGTCTGGCAATGCGGCACGCTCCAGCTCGATTATGTTCTGCCCGAACGTCTGGGGGCTGAGTATATAGCTTCTGACGGCTCCAAGCAGCGCCCCGTGATGCTGCACCGGGCGATCCTCGGCTCCATGGAGCGCTTCATCGGTATCCTGATCGAAGAGTTCGCCGGGGCTTTCCCGATCTGGCTGGCGCCGGTTCAGGTCGTCGTCGCGGCGATCTCCGATGATGCTGCCGGCAGCTATGCCGAAGAAGTCGCCGCCGAGCTGCGCAAGGCAGGGCTGCGGGCGGAAGTCGACCGGCGCAATGAGACGATCAACTACAAGGTCCGGGAACATTCCATGCAGAAGGTTCCGGTCATTGCGGTGGTCGGCGCGCGGGAGGCTGATGAGCGCAAGGTGGCACTGCGCCGGCTTGGCTCGAACGGCCAGCAGATCCTCTCGCTGGAAGAAGCGCTCATTTCGCTGGCAGAGGAAGCCCTTCCGCCTGATCTGAAGCGCGCGCGCAGCTAAGGGGCGGTGACAACCCCGTCCTCAACGGCCAGAGTGAGCAGAATGGCTTACGGACCTGTCTTTGCCGGACTGCTTCTGCTCTGGCCGCTTCTGGCCGTGCTGGGAACGCTTGGCTTTGCGCCGCTTCTCGGGGTGACGGGGATTACCGCGCTGATCCTGGCGCGCCCCCGCATTCCGCCCACCCTCTATGCCATCTTTGCCATTGCCTTCATCGGCTGGGCGGCCATCAGCGAGGTCTGGTCGCCCGCCACAAGCCGGCTGGTCAGCGGCAATCTGCTTGAAGGCAACTTCGCCATCGGCGCGCGCAGCCTGATTGTGGTGCTCACAGCCGTATTCGCCATGCTGACGATTGCCGGGGCGATGCGCTCCGAGCTGGGGCCGCGCACACGCAAATGGATCTATGGCGTTCTGGCCCTGCAGGGCGCGCTGGTTTTCATCTCGGCGCTGGCCTCTGGCCCGGTGCTGAGACTCCTTTACGGCGATGACCCCAGCGATGTTGTCAACGGCGTCCAGAATATCGGCCGCAACACCAACCTCTTCGCGGTGGTTCTGCCGATCCTCGCCGCAGCGCTCGGCGCGCGGGGCGACCGGGCCGGTCTTCTGGGGGCTTCGGGCCTGGTGCTGCTGACGGTTTTTGCCGCCCTGATGACGGACAATCATGCCGCCGTCTTTGCCGTCTGCGGCATGCTCGGCGCTTTCCTGCTGATCCGCCTGCTGCCCGAGACCGGCTATCGCTGGCTGTTTGGCGCCATTGCGGGACATCTCGCGGCTGCGCCGTTGCTGGTCAGCCTGTTCATCCGCCTGATGACTGGTCTGGACAGTATCCTGCCGCCGTCTTTCCGGTCCCGTTTCTGGTCCTGGGAGGTGGTGATGAACCGTATCGGGGAGGCGCCCTATACGGGCCACGGCCTGATGGCCACCCGGACATGGCGCGAGACCTATGCTGACTATCCGGCCTGGGCAGCGCAGCTCCCCGAATTCTGGAAAAAATTCCCCGTCGTGCCGGGGCATCCCCACAATATGCCGCTGCAGATCTGGGCCGAGACCGGCTTTGTCGGGGCGATGCTGGCCGCCTTTGCCATCACGGTGATCGGGTTCCGCCTGCCGCGCCCCTCGCAGCTGCGTCCGGAAATCCGCTTCGCCATTGCCGGCATGGCGGGCGCCACCTTCAGTATCTTCAACTTCTCCTACAGCGTATGGAACGAAGCGTTCTGGTCTGGGCTTGCCCTTGCCGTTGCCATGCTCATCCTGCTCCATCGCAGCGGCAAGGCGGCTGAATGAGCGCCCCCGCGCAGACCGCTGCCCTGGTCGTGACCTATCATACCGGTCCGCGGCTCACCGAATGCCTCTATGCGCTGAAAGCCGACCCGGCAGTTTCCGAGATCGTGATCGCGGACAACGGAAACCCGCCCGAAGTTCAGGCCTGGCTCGATGGCTTTGTGACCGCCTGTGGCGGGCGGGCGAAGCTGCTGAGGCTGGACAATCCGGGCTTTGGCGCGGCGGTCAACCGGTTGGCCCGCGAAACGGCCGCTGAGCAGCTGCTGGTGATCAATCCCGACTGTGTGATCCGGCGTGGCTCGGTGGGCCAGCTTGCGGCCGCGCTGGAGGGCGCGCCGGCGCCGGCAATAGCGGGCGGGCGCATCTTCGGCGTCGACGGGCGCGAACAGCGCGGCGCCCGGCGCACCACGCTGACGCTGAGCGCCGCGCTCGGCCTTTCCCGCTGGACGCTGGAGAATGAGCCCCCACCGCCCGGGCCGGTGCCTATTGGGGCGATATCCGGCGCCTTCTTCCTCATGCGCCGGGCCGATTTCGAGCAGCTCGGCGGTTTCGATGAAGCCTATTTCCTGCATGTGGAGGACGTTGATCTCTGCCGCCGCGCCATCGAGGCCGGAGGCAGCGTAATCTACCAGCCGCTCGCCGGCGCGCTGCATTACACCTCCACATCCGATGTGCCCTCGGCCTTCGTGCAGCAGCAGAAGGCCCGCAGCCTGGGGCGTTACTTCCGGAAGTTTGCCAAAAGCCCGCTTGAGCGGGCGATGGTGGAAGTGGCCGTTCCCTTCATCGGGCTGGTTCTAGCCCTGCGACGGTGAGCCGGGTGGGGAAACCCTGGCAGGCGTACCCGCCAGGGCTGGGAGGTTTCAGCTCATGGCAACCGGTTTCCGGCTGCCATACCAGTCGATGTTCCGTGTGACGAACATGGTGAGGCCGATGGCCGCAAAGCTTGCCAGAGCGCCGGCCAGCAGGGCGAAGCCTTCGGCGCGCATCAGGGCATAGAGCAGCCCGTAAATTGCCGAGAGGATCACTAGTGCCTTGAGGGCGTAATACGCCGACCGGAAAACGCTGGCAGCATAGCCTGAAGTCAGGGCAACCGTCATTCCGGCGGCAAGTGCAAAGGCGCCATCAAATCCGATCCGCTCGGCAAAGGCCAATAGCAGCAGGTAGAAGACCGACTGTGCCAGACCCACAAGCAGATACTGCGCCGGGTGCGCGCGTGCCGCGCTCATGATTTCCAGCAGAAAGTAGGCAAGGAAAACGAGGCCCACGAACATGACACAGTATTTCAGGGCACGTTCCACGCTCTGATAGGGGTTGGCTTCCCGCATGAACCGGACACCCATCTCACGCTGGTTCTGCGATGTGACATCGGCAAGATTGAGGTCTGTTCCGGAACCCGGAATGCCGCGCGCCAGATAGGCAACTCTCCAGGCGGCTTCAAATCCGGTTTCCGCCTTGCCGGCGGTATGCGTCAGCGGAAGAACGCCGCCGGTGAAACTCGGGTCCGGCCAGTTGCTGGAGAGGCTGAAGGATGTGTCCTTGGCAAAGGGGCCGACTGTCAGCCGTTCGGCGCCGCTGAGCTTCAGCTGACTTGTCACCGTCAGCGGGCCGGTTGCCGTATCAAGGTTGATGAGCCGGGCACCCGCAAGAGAAACCGAAGCGCGCGGGGCGATGGCAAAGCTGCCCGGTTCCCTGGTCTGGGGGTCCACGGGCTCCATCATCAGCTTGCGGCCGTTTACCGTGACCGCAACTTCGTCCCGAATGCCCCGCGTGTCGCTGACGCCGGTCAGCAGGCGGGCCTCATGCCAGAGGGGAACGGCGTCGCGGGGTAGTGTATCCCGGATCGCATTTGTATCGAACCGGGCTGTGAAATGGATGCCCGCTTCAAACACCGGAATGAGGTAGAGCCCGCGTTTGCGCTCTTCCACCTTGACCTCAGCGGTGGCGCTGCCTGTCTCGGGATAGATCACAGCGATGCCATAGGCTTTCTGCTGCCCACGCTGGGCGGATGGGGCATGCTCGAACGGAACCGAGATGACCGGCCCAAGCACGGCTTGTTGCCCGCCAACGCCATCACTGACGGCCGCGAAAGCTTGCATCTGGCCGAGCGTGCGTTCGCGTACCACGCTGTAAATGAAGAGCGCCGGGATCGCCATCAGCAGGGCGAGGCCGCAGACAAGGATCAGTTTCAACCCCGCTGAGCGCTCCGGCAGAGGCAGGGTGAACGGGGAAGGCAAATCAGGGGACGGTTCGGTCATGAGACATATCCAGATGAGAAAGAGGAGTGAGCCTCTTCCATCCGGAGTGAGCGGGTCATTGCGAGGGCGCGGCCATGTCAACTTCCGGAAGAATCGTGATTTCTTCGGGGCAAAGAAAAAACCCCGGCCAGAAGGCCGGGGTTTTTCACGCTACACATCGCGTAGAAGCAGAAAGCCTTACACGAAGCCTTTGAACTTGTCCTTGAAGCGCGAAACGCGGCCGCCGCGGTCCAGGGACTTGCCCTCGCCGCCGGTCCAGGCCGGGTGCACTTTCGGGTCGATGTCGAGCACCATGCGGTCACCCTCTTTGCCCCAGGTGGAACGGGTCTGGTACTCGGTGCCATCTGTCATCACCACGGTGATGAAGTGATAGTCGGGATGCCCTTCTTTTTTCATGGCCTGGGCCTCTCTCTCATAAACGGTTCGCAACGGGTTGACGCAGCTGGGTGCGCTGGCATGTCTCAGCCGGAATTAGAAGTGGGCCGTATAAGGGAAAGGCTTGGCGCCCGCAAGAGGCGCTGACAGGGATTCGGCGCCCGCCGGTCCGAAAGGGAGAAACGACAGGCCGATGGCCGATTCCAGCCCCAGTATCGTGGATGATCGCCGCACAACCCTGCCTGAAGGCGGGGAAGCCATTGCCCGTCCGCGCGGACGCAGCCTGAAGCCGCTGGCGCTGCTATGGCCCTATGCCCGGCGGCACTGGATCACGGTTACCGTGGCCCTGGTCTTCCTGGTGGCCGCGGCCGTGCTCAGCCTGGCGATCCCCATGCTGCTCGGCCGGGCAGCCGATGCCGGGCAGCGGGCAGGGCAGGACCCGGCGCTGCTCAAGGCGCTGATCGATCAGGCCTTCCTCTGGGTGTTTGCGGCCGCCGTCGGCTCGGGCATCCTGGGCGCGATCCGCTTCTATTTTGTTGCCCGCTTCGGCGAACGGATTGCCGCTGACCTGCGCCGGGACATTTATGCCCATCTCCTGAAGCTCTCGCCTGCCTATCACGCCAAGATGCGCTCGGGCGAAGCCGTCTCCCGGCTGACGGCGGACATCACGCTCCTGGAGACGTTCCTCGGATCGTCGGCCTCACTGGCGGCGCGAACGCTGATGACAACCACCGGCGCGCTGGCGCTGATGCTGGCGGTGAACTGGCAGCTGGGACTGACGCTGCTGGCGATGTTGCCGGTGGCGATCCTGCCGGTGATGATCATCGGGCGGACGATCCGGAAGATGTCCAACCAGGCTCAGTCGCGCCTGGCGGACGCGGGCGCAGAAGCGGCCGAGACGCTCGACTCCATCGAGCTTGTCCAGGCCTATGGCCGCGAGGCGGGCCAGCTTTCGGCCTTTGAGCGCGCAGTGGAGGCAACCTTTGCCGCCGCGATGCGCCGGACGGGCGCGCGGGCGATCATGATCGTGCTGGTTTCCGTTCTGCTGTTCGGCGGCTTTACCGGCGTTCTGTGGCTGGGCGCGCGGGCGGTGGCGAGCGGCGAGATGAGCTTTGGCGATCTTGCCACGATGGTGCTTTATGCCGCTTATGCCGGATCGGGCTTCGGGATGCTGGCGGAAGTCTATGGCGAGGTGATGCGGGCAGCCGGCGCAGCGGACCGGGCGGCCGAAGTGCTGCGCGCAGTGCCGGAGATTTCCGCCCCGGCCAATCCCAAGCCGCTGCCCGCCAAGGGGCCTGGCGCGCTGACCTTTGACAGGGTGTCGTTCCGCTATGGCGAGGAGAGCGTGGCGGCGCTGGAAGACTTCTCGCTGGATGTGAAGCCGGGGGAGTTTGTTGCCCTGGTGGGGCCAAGCGGGGCGGGGAAGACGACCGTGTTCCGGCTGGCGCTGCGCCTGTTTGATCCGCAGGCGGGGCAAATCCGGCTGGACGGCGTGGCATCGACGGAGGCCGAGCCGCATGACTGGCGCCGGTGTTTCGCCTATGCGCCGCAAGAGGCCGCGCTGTTCACCGGCTCGGCCGCCGACAATATCCGCTTTGGCGACGAGCGCGCCGATGACGCGATCCTTGAGCAGGCCGCGCGGATGGCCGAAGCGATGGGCTTCCTCGATGAAAAGGAAGGCCTGGCGACCGAGCTTGGGCAGAAGGGGCGCAGCCTTTCGGGCGGCCAGCGCCAGCGGATTGCGCTCGCCCGGGCACTGGTGCGCAATGCGCCGGTGCTGCTGCTGGATGAGGCGACCTCGGCGCTCGATTCCGAAAGCGAAGCGGCCGTACGCCGGGCGATCGAGAATGCCGCCGAAGGGCGCACGACGATCGTGATCGCCCACCGCCTGTCCACCGTTCGCCGGGCCGACCGTATCCTGGTGATGGAGCATGGCCGGATCGTCGAAGAGGGCACCCATGACAGCCTTGTGGCGCAGGGTGGGCTCTATGCGCGGCTGGCGGAACTTCAGTTCACGGAGCGCTGAAGGCTCAGCCCAGCAGCTTCTTCCGGTCGCGCTTCAGGGCGCCGTCAAGGGAGAAGGAAAAGGCGAGGGACAGGATCAGCGGCACCCAGATCGGCAGGTTGCCGAGACCGGGCGTTTCCAGCGCCGCGGCGAGATGATCATCCACACACCACCATAAAAGCCAGAGCCACATCGGGAACCTCCTTCGGGTTGAGAGGGAGAGTTTAATCTGAGGGGGCGGGAAGGGCTATGGGCTTCATTTGCGGTCTCCATTCATCGTCATCCTCGATGCGCGCGAGCGCATCTGAGGGCCCATTTCCTTACCCTTCCCCTTGCGCCTGCGTCACCGGCAGGAGCTGGGCCCTCAGATGGCCTTTGGCCATCGAGGGTGACGAGGGTTCGCTTTGTGCCTTACATGCAGCGCTCTTATCCTCCCCTGCGAAGCGGGGGAGGTGGATTGCGCGCAGCGCAAGACGGAGGGGGCCTAGCCGCTGTTGATCCCGGCCCAATCCTGCGGCCGGGCTTCTTCATCCAGGCGGAGCAGCAGCGCATCGGTCCAGGGTGGCAGGCGGCGGATGATGTGGCCGGGGACGGGCAGATCCTTCAGGACGCGGCCCTTCCGCCTGCGGAGCATCCGGGCGAGGCGCAGGGCGTGTCTTTCCGGATGGTTGAGCACGAGCGCGAGGCGCCGGGCGGCCTCCATCATCAGCGCCCATTGCACGAAGGGGGTGTCTGCGCCGTCTGACTTTGAGGCGGTGCGAGCGAGGCGCGTTTCTTCGATGAGACGGAAGAGGGCTTCGCGGCGCGCCTTGTTTGTCCTTGGAGTTTCGTTGTAGTTTTTCGGGGAAACGCCAACGGCGCGTTCGGGGAGGATGATGTCAGCGGCGAGCACATGGATGTAGCGGCGCACCAGGGCGGTGGCGGCGATGAGCTGGGCGCGGGCGTCCGCAGCGATCTTGTGGAAGTGTTCCGGCACCGCCTCGCGCAGCAGGGTCCGCAACGCGCCGAGCAGGGCAGCGATGCGGGTCCAGAGTTCCGGGCGGGGCGCGGTGATGTCCATGCGCGGAGGATGGGGGCGTTGAGGACCCGGTTGGATAAGTTTCCCAAAAAACTTCTCGGCCGTCTTCCCGGTTTTGCCGGAGGCAAAGACCGGGATCCAGATAGAGCTTTGTTTTGCTGGGCTTTCTGGGTCCCGGATATTTGCTTCGCAAATTCCGGGATGACGGGGCGAGCGGTGCACGGAGGGAGGATAGGGCTGGATTTATCCCCCCTCCGTCTTGCGCCAAGCGCAATCTACCTCCCCCGCTTCGCAGGGGAGGTGCCCGGAGGGCGGAGGGGGAAGTGGCAAACGCAGCGATGGCGGTGCATTGCGCTGCGCTTAATGCACCCTACGGATCGCGCTTACTCCGCCGCTTGCAGGGCGGGTTTTGCCGGGGCGGCCTTTGCGGGGATGTGGAACTGCATGACGCCGTCTTCGATGGGCAGCTCGCGGAGGTTCTTGCGGTCCACGAAATAGTTCTGGTTGAGCTTCCAGGGTGCCTCTGTGTGCTGGCGGGGGAACTGGTCCATGACGCGCTGGAAATAGCCTGAGGAGAAGTCGACGAATGGCTCGGTCTCGTTCGGGAAGGCGGCGAGATAGGGCATGGCCGAGGTGGCGCCCTTTTCGTCCATCAGATTGATCAGGCGGCTGACATATTCGCTGGTCAGGTCTGCTTTCAGCGTCCAGGAGGCGTTGGTGTAGCCGAAGGTGACCGCAAGGTTTGGCACGTTCGACAGCATCACGCCCTTATAGTTGAGCAGGCGGCCGGGATCGACCTTGGCCCCGTCGAGCGAGACTTCCACCCCGTTCATGAAGACAAGGTTGAGGCCGGTGGCGGTGACGATGATGTCGGCTTCCAGCTCCTTGCCCGATTTCAGCAGGATTCCTTTTTCCGTGAAGCGCTCGATATGGTCGGTCTCGATGCTGGCCTTGCCGGATTTCAGGGCGTTGAACAGGTCAGAGTCCGGAACAAGGCAGAGGCGTTGCTCCCAGGGATTATAGGCCGGGTTGAAGTGTTTATCGACGTCATAATCGGGCCCGAGTTCCTCGCGCACCATCTTGAGCAGACGTTCGCGGGCTGCGGCCGGGTCTGACCGGGTCTTGCGGAAGAAGAATTGCTGAAAGGCCACGTTCCGCCAGCGGATGAGATTATAGGCCCACTGATCGGGCAGGATCTTGCGCAGGAAATTGGCGAGGCCATCGACGGCCGGGCGGGAAACCACATAGGTCGGCGAGCGTTGCAGCATGGTGACATGGCCAGCCTTCTCCGCCATCGAGGGCACCAGCGTCATGGCGGTGGCGCCAGAGCCGATGACGACGACCTTCTTGCCCGAATAGTCGAGGTCTTCGGGCCAGTGCTGGGGATGGATGATCTGTCCCCGGAAGGCAGCTTCGTTCGGGAATTCGGGGCGGTAGCCCTCGTCATAACGGTAGTATCCGCCGCACATGAACAGGAAGCGGCAGGTGGTCTTTTCCTGCGCGCCGGTTTTCACGTTTTCGCTGGTGACGGTCCAGGCCTGATCGGCGCTCGACCAGTTGGCGGCGACGATTTTCGTGTTGAAGGAGATGTTCTTGCGGACGCCGTATTCATCGGCGGTGTCGTTCACGTATTTGCGGATGGAGGGGCCGTCGGCGATGGCCTTGGCCTCGGTCCAGGGTTTGAAATTATAGCCCAGCGTGTGCATGTCCGAATCCGAGCGGATGCCGGGATAGCGGAAGAGGTCCCAGGTGCCGCCGATGGCGTCTCGCGCCTCATAGATGCGGTAGCGCTTGCCGGGGCTGCGCTTGGTGAGATGCACGGCAGCGCCAATGCCGGAGAGGCCGGCGCCGATGATGAGGATGTCTGTGTCGAGCTGGGTCATGGGGCCGGAGACTACGCGATTTTGCGTAGAATGAAATAGGTGACGCGGGCGTCACGTTAATTTAACCGGCAGTATCCGTGCAAATTCCTTGGGCCAGCGCCCGGAAAATCAGACCTTGGCAGCCTTGCCGAAGGAGCCGGCATGGCGCAGCTGTTCCCTCACGCCGGGCACGATGTCTTCATTACCGGCGAGGATGTTGCCGGTTTTCATCACATCGCCGCCTTCGATTTCCTCGACGATGCCGCCTGCTTCGCGCACCAGGACGATGCCGGCGGCGATGTCCCAGGGCTTCAGGCCGCGTTCCCAGAAGGCGTCAAACCGGCCCGCGGCGACCCAGGCGAGGTCGAGCGCGGCCGAGCCATAGCGGCGGATGCCGGCGGTGACGGGCGTCATGGCGGCCATTTCACGGGCGAAGGTGATGTGGCTTTCCTCGCTCTTGCCCATCCAGGGCGTGCCGGTGGCGACAACCGCTTCGCCGAGCTTCTTGCGGGCGGCCACGCGCAGCTTGCGCTGTTCCAGCCAGCAGCCACGGCCGACTTCGGCCCAGAAGATCTCGTTCTTGGCGACATCGAACACGACGCCGGCAAACGGCCTGCCATCGCGCTCCAGGCCGATGGAGACGGCGTAATGGGGCTGGCCGTGCATGAAATTCAGCGTGCCATCCAGGGGGTCGACGATGAACTTGTTCGACTTGTCGGTGCCTTCGACGATACCGCGCTCTTCCATCAGGAAGCCATAGCCGGGGCGGGCCTTGGTGAGGCTGGTATAGATGATCTCTTCGGCGCGCATGTCGGCGCTGGTGACGAAGTCGGCCGGGCCCTTGCGGGAGACCTGCAGGTTTTCAACCTCGCCGAAATCGCGCGCCAGGCTGCGGCCTGCAGCGAGGGCGGCGGCGATCATCACGGCTCCAACGGGAGAGGGTTTCGACATGGGAACGTCTCGTCTAGGCGCATTTCTGGCGGAAACGGGGGGCGTAAGCCTTTGATCGCTCAGGGTCAAGGCGCCGGAGTGTTAACGGGCCCTCGGGGGCTCAAGGTGGTTGCCGTAAGCGTCAACTCCCGGCACTGTGGCCTCTCATGAGCAAAGGAGGGCTGAAGACATGCTCACTCAATTCCTGTCATTCGACAAGCTGATCGGCACCCGGCTGATCACCATCCTCTACTATCTGGGGCTGATCGGTATCGCCCTGGGCCTGATTGCCGGCGTTCTGTCGGGGCTTGGCACCATGGTGAGCTTCAGCTTTTTCGGCGGCATCGGCATGGTGATCGGATCGCTGATCGGGGCGGCCCTGGGCCTGCTGTTCTGGCGCTTCATCTGCGAGATGTACATGCTGCTGTTCCGCATGGCCGATGACCTGCGGGACATCAAGACCGCCAAGGGCGTCCCGCCGGTGGTGCCGCCGGCCGTCTGATCAGGGCGCCAGCTCGTCGAAGATCGCGTTGAAGGCCCTGACCGCTGCGGCAGGGCCTTCTTCATGGTCCCAGATGCCGCTGGAAACGGCGAGGAAGTCCGCCCCGGCGGTGACCAGCGGGGCGGCGTTGGACACCTTGATGCCGCCGATGGCGACGCAGGGGATCAGCATGGCGGCCTGCCAGACTTCCAGAAGCTCCAGCTCGGCGGGCACCGTGCCTTCCTTGGTGGTTGTGGGGTAGAAGGCCCCGAAGGCGACGTAATCGGCCCCGTCCTCGCCGGCCTGCATGGCGCGGTGATAGGAGTTCTTGGCGGTGGCGCCGATGATGGCGTCCGGCCCCAGCAGGTTGCGGGCGGTCTTCACCGGCATGTCATCCCAGCCGACATGTACCCCGTCGGCGCCGAGGTCCCGGGCAAGCTCTGCGGAATCATTGACCAGCACGGCCACGCCCGCTTCCTGCGCCATGGCAGTGACAGCGCGGCCAACGTCGCGCGTGGCCTGCATATCTACCATGCCGTCCGGGCCCTTGAGGCGCAGCTGAAGCGAGGCCACATCCCCGGCGCGGAGGGCGTCCTCCAGTGATTTTCCGAAGGCCTGAACATCGCCGATCTGCGGCGGTGTGATCAGATAGAGGCGTGTGCGGGCGCGGGGTGGGGCTTTGTCAGACATGGCAGCAGCCTCTGGCGCCCCGGCCACGGGAAGTCAACGGAAGGCGTAGACCTCGCGCAGCAATGGTAATAAGTTCCAAAATGGAACTATTCTATTCCGGGATACTGACCCCATGACCAAGAAACTGCCCGTCCGCCTGTTCCAGCCCCTCTTCGGCCTGTTCATGGCCTTCTTCATGAGCTTCCTGATGTCGGGCGCCATCACGGCCATCAATGTCGGCCTGCCGCCGGATTTCGTCAGCCGCTGGATGCATTCCTGGGGCCTAGCCTTCATGCTGGCCTATCCGGCGATCCTGATCGTCGCGCCACTGGCACGGCGGCTGGCGCTGAAATTCGTGGAGTCGCCCTTTTCGCCCGCCGCGCCCGTGGCCGGCACCAAAGGCTGATACGGGGGGAAGGGGACGCTACCCCTTCTTCAGCACGCGTTTCGTGCTGGCGGGATTTTTCGCCAGCGCGGCGCCCCGGCGCATCGGGCGGGGTTCCAGCTCGCCCCGGCAATTGGGGCAGATCCCGTCGAGATCGCCATCGGCGCATTCATCGCAGAAGGTGCATTCGAACGAGCAGATGAAGGCGCCGGGTTCATCCGGGGGCAGATCACGGTCGCAGCATTCGCAGTTCGGGCGCATTTCCAGCATGGGTCTGGTGTCCTCAGAAGTCGAACAGGTCGCTCAGGAAGCTTTCGCGCTTGTAGCGTTTGCCCTTCCGGTATTTCCAGTCGTCATCATCATCATCGCGGCTGCGGAAGCGATCTTCGTCGCGGAAATGTTCCGGGCGGTGGGCTTCGGGGTGCGGCGCCGAAGGGGCGGGGATGACGGTGGCGGCGCGGTCGATGATCTTGTCGAGTTCGCCCCGGTCCAGCCACACGCCCCGGCATTTGGGACAATAGTCGATCTCGACGCCGGAGCGCTCCGCAATCACGAGGGTTTCATTGTCGACGGGGCATTTCACGGCGTCAGTCCTCCAGAAACAAGAAAGCGCAGCAGGGGCCTGCTGCGCTTCCTGAAATGGGGGCAGTTGCGCCCGCCTCAAGGGCCGAGCCCTGCGGCAAGCGGTCAGCCTGCCTTGGAGGCTTCGCAGATGCAGTCGATCGTTTCCCCGAGCACGGCGTCGAAATCGCCGTCTGCCTGCTGGGCCGAAAGGCCTTCGGTCAGCGCGCGGGAGAAGGAGGCGATGATGCCGGTATTTTCCGAAAGTCGGCGGTTGGCTTCCTCGCGGCTGTAGCCGCCCGACAGGGCCACAACGCGCATCACGCGGGGATGGTCGACCAGCGGCTTGTAGAGGTTGGCTTTCTCCGGCAGCGACAGTTTCAGCATGACCTGCTTGTCATGACCCAGGGCGTCGAGCTGTTTCAGGATCTCGGCCAGCAGGATCTCTTCAGCCTCTGCCTTGTCGGCGATGGTGATGGTCACTTCCGGCTCAATAATCGGCATCAGGCCGTGGCCGAGGATCTGGCGGCCGACATCAAACTGCTGGGCAACGACGGCAGCGATTCCTTCTGCATTGGCGGCATTGATGACCGAGCGCATCTTGGTTCCGAAGATGCCCTTGGCAACAGCGCGTTCGAGCAGGGTGTCCAGCTCCGGCATCGGCTTCATCAGCTGCACGCCGTCTTTCTCGTCGGCGAGGCCCTTGTCGACCTTCAGGAAGGGAACGACCTGACGCTTCGTCCAGAGATATTCTGCGGTCGGAATGCCGTCGATCTCGCCCTCCATGGTGCGCTCGAACAGGATGGCGCCAACGACCTTCTCGCCGGTGAAGGCGGGGGATTTGATGATCCGGGCGCGCATCTGGTGGATGAGGGCGTACATTTCCTCATCATTGTTATAGGCGCTTTCCTGGATGCCATAGAGGCGCAGGGCTTTCGGAGTCGAGCCGCCCGACTGATCGAGCGCCGCGATAAAGCCAGGCTTTTCGGCGACCTGTTTCGCCATTTGTGCGTTCATCATGATGTTTGTGTCCCGGTAGGTTCGTTCGTTGGTGGCTAACTGACTTGGATTCTTGTCCGCTTTGTGGCGCCCCTTGCAAGAACGGCGCCGCGAAGCAGTCAGGTGGCGGCTATTTGAGCAGGGCGGTGACGCCCGGAAGCTCCTTGCCTTCCATCCATTCCAGGAATGCTCCGCCTGCGGTGGAGACGAAGGTGAAATCATCTGCCACGCCCGCATGGTTAAGCGCGGCAACCGTATCCCCGCCGCCGGCCACGGCCACCAGCTTGCCGGACTTGGCAAGGCCGGCAGCAGCCTCGGCCAGCTTCACGGTGGCGGTGTCGAAAGGCGTCAGTTCGAAGGCGCCGAGCGGGCCGTTCCAGATCACGGTTTTGGCGCGGGAGAGAGCACCGGTCAGATGGCGGATGGTTTCGGCGCCCGCGTCGAGCACCATTTCATCGGCCGCAATATCGCTGAGGCCGCAGGTACGGTTTTCGGCGTTCGCCTTGAATTCCCTGGCCACCACCACATCGCGCGGCAGCAGGATCTCGCAGCCGGCTGCCTTTGCAGCCGCCTGAATCTCGCGGACGGTTTCGGCGAGGTCATGCTCGCAGAGCGACTTGCCGACATTCACGCCATCTGCGGCGAGGAATGTGTTGGCCATGCCGCCCCCGATGGCCAGCATGTCGACCTTCGAGACGAGGTTTTTCAGGAGGTCGATCTTGGAGGAGACCTTCGCGCCGCCAACGATGGCCATCACCGGGCGTTCGGGCTGGCCGAGCGCCTTGTCGAGTGCGTCGAGTTCGGCCTCCATCGTGACACCGGCATAGGCGGGCAGCAGGTCTGCCAGCACGGCCGTCGAGACATGGCGGCGGTGGGCGGCGGAGAACGCGTCGTTGACATAGAGGTCGCCAAGCGCGGCGATTTCCCTGGCCAGGTCTGCGTCGCCCTTTTCCTCGCCCTTGTAGAAGCGGGTGTTCTCCAGGAGGATCACGCCGGCGGGCGGAAGCTCGGCAATCGCCTGTTTCACATGATCGCCCTTGCAGTCGGCAATGAAGCTGACATTGGCGCCGAGCACCTTGGCGAAGGCGCCGGCGATGGGGGCGAGGCTCATCTCGGCAACACGCTCGCCCTTGGGGCGGCCGAAATGAGCGAGCAGGGCGACCTTGGCGCCCGCGGTGCGCAGGGATTGGACCGTATCGACGGCGGCGCGCAGGCGCGTATCGTCCGTCACCAGACCATTTTCCATCGGCACGTTGAAGTCGACGCGGACCAGCGCGACCTTGCCGGTGAGGTTTCCTGCGTCAGGAATGCGTTTGAAGGCGGGCATCGCGTATCTCCGGTCACCCCCGCCAGGGCGGGGGCGCGTGAAGGGTTACATGCCGCGCGAGGCCCCCGCCTTCGCGGGGGCGAGCGGCGGGGGAGGGGCTTAGATCAGCTTCGCCATCGCAAGGGCGGTGTCGGCCATGCGGGTCGAGAAGCCCCACTCATTGTCATACCAGGTCATGATGGAGACGAAGTTGCCGTCCATCACCTTGGTCTGGTCGAGGTGGAAAATAGAGGAGCGGTCGTCATGGATGAAGTCCGACGACACGTTCGGGACTTCGGTGTAGCCGAGGATGCCCTTCAGCGGGCCGGCATCAGCGGCGGCCTTGATGGCGGCGTTGATTTCTTCCGGCGTAGTGGCTTTCTTGGCGACGAATTTCAGGTCAACGACCGACACGTTCGGGGTCGGCACGCGCACCGAGATACCGTCGAGCTTGCCCTTCAGTTCCGGCAGCACGAGGCCGACGGCCTTGGCGGCGCCGGTCGAGGTCGGGATCATCGACAGCGAGGCGGCGCGGGCCCGGTAGAGGTCCTTGTGCATCTGGTCGAGCGACGGTTGGTCGTTCGTGTACGAATGGATCGTCGTCATCATGCCTTTTTCGATGCCGACGGCCTTGTGCAGGACCTGGGCGACCGGGGCGAGGCAGTTGGTGGTGCACGACGCGTTGGAGACGACGGTGAATTCTTTCTTCAGCTTGTCATGGTTGACGCCATAGACAACCGTGAGGTCTGCGCCATCAGCTGGGGCCGAAACCAGCACGCGCTTGGCGCCGGCGGCGAGGTGGGCGGAGGCCTTGTCCTTGGAGGTGAAGATGCCGGTGCATTCCATCGCGATATCCACGTCGAGTTCGCGGTGGGGCAGATCCTTCGGATCACGGATGGCCGTCACGAGGATTGGCTTGCCATTGATGACAATCTTGTCACCATCGACCTTCACATCCGCCGGGAAACGGCCATGTACCGAATCGAAGCGGAGCAGGTGGGCATTGGTTTCGACGGGTCCGAGATCGTTGATGGCCACCACTTCGATATCGGTGCGTCCATGCTCGATGATCGACCGAAGAACCAGGCGGCCGATGCGGCCGAATCCGTTGATGGCTACACGAACGGTCATCTTTATTTCTCCTCTTGGGCGAGCAAATTCACAGGCTTGCGCCCCTTTAAATGGGTGTGTCCGCCCCGTCCACCCCGCACTGTGCGGCACCGCGACGCGAAACGGGACAAACAGGATTTCCGCCTTGCTGCTTGCAAGCTGCGTGCTAGTCCGGAGGGGAGACAGGCGGCGCAGAGACGCGGCTGGGAGACAACGATGACAATGCCCGGAACGGCGCAGTCAGGCACCGGACGCCGCCCTCTGGCCGTCTGGATCATCTTCACCGTGCTGACAATTCTGTGGGCCGGGGCCTATGGCCTGACACGCATTGCTGTTGGCAAGGACACCGCCGAAGGCCTGCCCCCCGAATGGGTACTCCCCGGCCGGCTGACCGGCGGGGCGGTGTTCCTGCTGATCCTGATGTTCGCGCTCGAAAAGCGCCTGCCGCCGCTGAGCGACCGGCGCCGCTGGGGCGTCATCATCGCCATGGGGGTCATCGGCTCGCTGATCCCCTTCTTCCTGATCACCGTGGCCCAGCAAACGGTCGATTCCAGCCTGGCCGCGCTCTACACCGCTGCGGCGCCGGTGTTCGTGACCCTGGGCGCCAGCCTGCTGTTTGCCGCAGAGCGCATGACCCGGAACACCGGCCTTGGCATCCTGCTCGGCTTTGCCGGTGTGGTGGCGCTGTTCGGCCCGGACGCGGTCCGCCATTTCGGCTCGGCCAGCATGACGGCGCAGCTGCTGCTTCTGCTGGCGACGCTCGCCTTCTCGGCCAGCACGCTGATCGCGCGGGCTGCCCCGCCGATGGAGGCAATCCCGATGGCGGCGGGGTTCATTTCCGTTTCGGCGGTGCTTTCCTGGCCGCTCGTGTTCACCGTCGATCCGGCCACGGTTTCGGCAGACTGGCATCATTGGGCGGCGGTGGCGGGGCTCGGCCTTGGCCCCTCGGGGGTGGCGCAGGTGCTCTACATGGCGCTGGTGGCGCGGGCGGGGGCGACGTTCCAGTCGCTGACGGGCTATTCGGTGCCGGTGGCGGGGGCAGCGTTCGGCTGGCTGTTCTTCCGCGAGACCCAAAGCTGGAATGCGGGCCTTGCCCTGGCGCTGATCCTCGGCGGAGTATGGCTCGCCCGGCGCGGCGGGCGGGGCAAGATGGGCTGAGCTTGTCCACCGGATAAGCGCTCGCCCCTCAGGGGAATTTTGCGGGGGCCCTCAGAGGGAAAAAGACGCAAAAAAACTCCAACGAAAACTCCAACGGCTGGCCCGAAAACTCCAACCGGGCGCCAACCGCTACCCGGTTTTGACCGGGGCTTTGAACGGGCAGCGGGTCCATCGTTTGGCGTTCTCCCGCGTAGGGAGGTCTCCCCCCTGAAGCGGGGGAGGGGCTTCGTTTTCCGGGAGGGGTGCTTCTTTTCCGCTGCCCCGCCCTCCTCGTCACACCCGATGCGCGTCAGCGCATCCGGGTGCCCATCTCCAGATAGATCGGGAGAGCGGCGCGGGCAGGAGATAGGCTCCCAGATGGCCTTCGGCCATCGGGAGTGACGAACCGGAGATCCCGGTTATTCGGCCTATCAGGCCTTCTGCGGAACGATGGCGCCGTGGCAGTATTTGTATTTCTTGCCCGAGCCGCAGGGGCAGGGGGAGTTGCGCGGCGTGTTGGACCAGTCGTCTTCGGCCTGGTGCAGCGGCGGGCCGGGCGGCGGGGTGGTGTCGTCCGGGTCCATCTCGTTGATGCCGGTATCGGGATCGAGCTTGGTCTCGTGGATCTGCTGCGGCGGCTGGGCGCGCGGCGGCGGGGCCACCGGCTGGGGCTGCTGGGCCGGGGCCTGCTGCACGCGGATATGCATCAGCGAGCGGGTGACCGTGGCGCGCAGTTCGCTCAGCAGGCTGTCGAACAGGTTGAAGGCTTCGCGCTTGAACTCGTTGAGCGGATCGCGCTGGCCATAGGAGCGCAGGTGGATCACCGAGCGCAGCTGGTCGATCTGCTGGAGGTGTTCGCGCCAGCGCAGGTCGAGCACCTGAAGCAGGAACTGTTTCTCGATGCGGCGCATCTGCGGCGCGCCGATCTGCGCAATGAGATCGGCATAATGGGCATTGACGGCCTCACGGATGCGGCCGGCGATTTCCTCATTGGCCACGCCCTCTTCGGCGGCCCAGTCGCGCACCGGAAGTTCCAGGGCGAGGTCTGACCGCAGGCTTTCCTCAAGCCCGGCGATATCCCATTGCTCCGCATACGCCTTTTCCGGCATCGTGCGGGAAACGAGCGCCTCGATGACGCTTTCGCGCATGTCCTCGATCACATCGGAGACATCATCGGAGCGCAGGAATTCCATGCGCTGCTCGAAGATGGCCTTGCGCTGGTCGTTGATCACGTCGTCATATTTGAGGACGTTCTTGCGGATCTCGAAGTTGCGTTCCTCGATCTTGCGCTGCGAGGTTTCCATCGCCTTGTTCATCCAGGGATGGGTTATGCCCTCATCTTCCTTGATGCCGAGGCGGCGCATCACGGCGTCCATCCGGTCGGCCGCGAAGATGCGCATCAGATCGTCTTCGATGGAGATGTAGAATTTCGATTTTCCGGGGTCGCCCTGACGGCCCGTCCGGCCGCGCAGCTGGTTGTCGATGCGGCGGCTTTCGTGACGCTCCGTGCCCAGAACATAGAGGCCGCCCGCGTCCAGCGCCTGCTTTTTCTTGACTTCGATATCTGCCTTGATCTGCGCGCCGAGCAGCGAGATTTCGCCTTCCGACAGGGCGCGGCCAAGGGCCTTTTCCTTTGCGGTGCGCTCATTTTCGAGGCGCATGTCATAGTTGCCGCCGAGCTGGATGTCGGTGCCGCGGCCGGCCATGTTGGTGGCGACGGTAACGGCGCCGGGCACGCCGGCCTCGGCCACGATGAAGGCTTCCTGCTCGTGATGGCGCGCGTTCAGCACCTTGTGCGGAATGCGCTGCGCGGTGAGGAGGTGGGAGAGGAGTTCGGATTTCTCGATCGAGGCGGTGCCGAGCAGGATCGGCTGGCCCTTGGCATTGGCCGCGCGCACTTCCTTTATGATCTCGGCATATTTTGCCTTGGCGGTGCGGTAGACGACATCATCCTCGTCCAGGCGGCGCACGGGCCTGTTCGTGGGCAGATCAACCACTTCCAGCTTGTAGATGTCGGCAAATTCGGACGCTTCGGTCAGCGCGGTGCCGGTCATGCCGGCGAGCTTCTTGTAGAGGCGGAAATAGTTCTGGAAGGTGATCGAGGCCAGCGTCTGGTTTTCCGGCTTGATCTCGACGCGCTCTTTCGCCTCGATGGCCTGGTGCAGGCCTTCGGAGAGGCGGCGGCCTTCCATCATCCGTCCACTGAACTCGTCGATCAGCATCACCGAATCGTCCTTGACGATGTAGTCCTTGTCCCGCGAATAAAGCTTGTGAGCGCGCAGGGCCTGGTTTGAATGGTGAACGAGGGTGATGTTCGAGGGCTCCCAGAGCGAGCCTTCCAGCACGCCCATCTCGGTGAGCCATTCTTCCATCTTCTCGGTGCCGGTTTCGGTGAAGACGACCGAGCGCTGTTTCTCGTCCAGCTCGAAATCACCCTCTTCCAGGCGCGGGATCAGGCTGTCGACCGCCATGTAAAGCTCGGAGCGGTCATCGGTCGGGCCGGAGATGATCAGCGGCGTGCGCGCTTCGTCGATGAGGATGGAGTCCACCTCGTCGACGATGGCGTAATGGTGGCCGCGCTGGGCCATCTGGTCCAGCGAGTATTTCATGTTGTCGCGCAGATAGTCGAAGCCGAACTCGTTGTTCGTGCCATAGGTGATGTCGGCGGCGTAGCCGGCCTTGCGCTCGTCCTCGGAGATGCCGTGGACGATCACGCCGGTCGACATGCCGAGGGCGGCATAGATGCGGCCCATCCAGTCAGCGTCGCGGCGGGCGAGATAGTCGTTGACGGTGATGACGTGGACGCCCTTGCCTTCAAGGGCATTGAGATAGGCGGCGAGGGTGGCCACCAGCGTCTTGCCTTCGCCCGTGCGCATCTCGGCGATGGCGCCGGAATGCAGGATCATGCCGCCCATCAGCTGCACATCGAAATGGCGCATGTTGTTGACGCGCTTGGCCGCTTCCCGGACGACCGCGAAGGCTTCTTCCAGCAGGCTGTCGAGGGTGGCGCCATCAGCCAGGCGCTTGCGGAACTCTGCGGTCTTGCCCTTGAGGGACTGGTCCGACAGCGCCTCCATGATCGGCTCGAGTGCGTTGATCCGGTTTACCCGCGCCTGAAGCGGCTTGAGTTTACGGTCATTGACCGTACCGAAAATCTTGCGAGCTATGGAAAGCATATAAGCAGCACCAACCAGTTCGGGTGAAAATTTCTAATCCTGCCAGACATCTTACAGGACTTTTCCGGGTTCTCCCACCGCGCTTTCACCGGATGAAACCACTCGACCAGCGCGCGGGGCAGACTTAAGAACGCCGCCAAAGGGTGTCAATGCGGCGCCTTCAGCCAGAGAGGTGTGGCCCATGACCCGGCGGCGCGCTGATTTTACTGTCCTTTGTACCGCCCTGGCGGCGCTGGCGCTGGCCGGTTGCTCGCAGGATGGCTTCCAGCTGGACGAGAAGCAGAGGCGGGAAGTGAGCCGCGAGGTGGCGGCCCGGGTCAATGGCGAGGCGATCTATACGGCGGATGTGGAACTGGAAGCCGTGGCGCGGGGGCTGGTGGTCTCCGGCGCGGCGCTGCGCAGCGGGGACGAGGCCTACAAGCAGGTGCTCGACCAGCTGATCGACCAGAAGCTGATGGCGCAGGAAGCCCACCGGCTGGGGCTGGAGAAAGACCCCGCCGCCCAGCGCCGCCTCGAAATGGCGCAGGAGCGGATCATGGGCAACCTTCTTGTGGAAAGCGTGGTGGCCCAGCAGGTGACCGACGAGATCATCGACAAGATGTATGCCGAGCAGGTGCGCCTGCAGCAGGTCAATGATCAGGTGTCGGTGGCCCATATCGTCACCGATACGGAGGAGGAGGCCGAGGCCGTCTGGCTGCGCGTGGAAGCGGGCGAGCCGTTCGAGAGCCTCGTCTTCAACCATTCCAGGGACAGCGCCACCCGGATGGAGAATGGGGACCTGGGCTATGTCGCGCCCAATGATCTGCCCGATCCCTATCCGGTGGTGATTGCCAATACGGCGGTGGGCGAAGTCTCGCCGCCATTTGAAGTGGAGGGCAGCTGGCGCATCCTGAAGGTCAAGGACCGCCGCACCGAACCGCCCAAGACGCGCGAGGAGATGCGGCCGGAGATCGCCACCTTCCTGACGCTCAGTGAAGTCAGCCGCATTCTCCGCCGCCTGCGTACCGAGGCGAATATCGAGAAGGTGGATGGCCAGACCTATACGCCGGAAAGCGCGCCCGCCCCGGCCAAAGCCCTTACCGGAGATGAACTGTGAACCTGACCCCTTCGCCTTTTGCCCCTGCCGCTTTTCCGGCGCTTCCGGCTGTGCGCGGCCTCAAGGCCGCCGCCGGCAGCCGCGGCTTCTATGCGCGCCGGGGCATCACGCGCGATGACGTGTTCCTGGTGGTGTTCGACCCCGGCACGGCTTGCGGCGGGGTGTATACCCGCTCGCTGACGGCCTCGGCGGATGTGCGCTGGTGCCGGCAGGCGCTGGAGCAGGGCGGGGGGCAGGCGGTGGCGCTGGTGGCCAATTCGGGCAACTCCAACGCCTTCACTGGGCCCAAGGGCGCGGCGAAGAATGAGGCGACCCTGGCAGCGCTGACCCAGACCCTCGGCGTGAAGAAGGAGCATTGCTTCCTCGCCGCCACCGGTGTCATCGGCGAGCCGCTGTCTGACCCCAACTATGTGGGCGCCTTTGTGCCGGAGCTGGCCGGGAAGCTCGGCGCGCCGGATTGGGAACGCCTGGCGCGCGCCTTCATGACGACCGACACCTATCCCAAGGGCGCGGGCACGGTGGCCAGCATTGACGGCACCGAAGTGCGCTTTGCCGGCATCGCCAAGGGCTCGGGCATGATCGCGCCGAACATGGCGACGATGCTGTCCTACGTCTTCACCGATGCGGCCATCGCGCCGGAGCTGCTGCAAACCGCGCTGAAACAGGTGGCCGACGAGACGTTCAACTCGATCACGGTGGATGGCGACACCTCCACCTCCGACACGCTGATGGTGTTTGCGACCGGGGCGAGCGGCATGGCGCCGGTCACCTCGGAAGAAGACCTCCGCTTCCGCGCCTTCACGGCCGCGCTGAAAGAGGTTTGCCTCGACCTTGCCATGCAGGTGGTGAAGGACGGGGAAGGGGCGAGCAAGGTGGCCACCATCACCGTGGAAGACGCTGCGTCCCCCGCTTCGGCCAAGAAGATTGCCTGCGAGATTGCCAACTCGCCCCTCATCAAGACCGCGATGGCGGCGGGCGACGCCAACTGGGGCCGGATCGTCATGGCGGTCGGCAAGGCGTATGAGCCGATCGAGCTGGACCGTCTCGCCATCTGGTTTGACGATGTTCAGGTGGCCGAAGGCGGCGCGCGCGCGCCCAATTATGATGAGGCCGCTGCCAGCGCCGTATTTGCCAAAAGCGAATTCGCGATCCGCGTTTCGGTTGGCGTGGGCACCGGCCGGGCGACGGTGTGGACCTGCGATCTCACCCATGGCTATGTCGACATCAACGGCGCCTACCGGACATGAGCCGGCGCCTGCTGCTGGTCGTTGCGGCCGCGCTGATCGATGAGAAAGGCCGCATCCTTCTGGCCCAGCGCCCGGAGGGCAAGCAGCTGGCCGGGCTGTGGGAGTTTCCGGGCGGCAAGATCGACCCCGGCGAAACGCCGGAGGCCGCGCTGGTGCGGGAACTGGCCGAAGAGCTGTCGATTACGGTTAAGGAAGAGGAACTGAAGCCGCTGACATTTGCGAGCTTCACTTACCCCGACTTTCATCTGTTGATGCCATTGTATGCTTGTGAGAGCTGGACCGGGGTCCTCCATCCGCGCGAAGGGCAAGCCATCGCCTGGGTAGAGCCTGCAAGGCTGCGAGATTATCCGGCGCCACCAGCAGACCTCCCCCTGTTCGACTGGCTCATGGACCAAACCTTTGCGGAGCGATGATGCGCCTGTTCAAATCCCGTATGCGCCAATGGGCGAAAGACGAACGTGGCGCCACGGCCATTGAGTACGGGCTGATCGCCGGGCTCATGGTCCTCGCCATCATTGGCAGCCTCTACTCCTTCGGGGACGCCAATGACGAAATATACAAGACAATCGAAGAGAACCTCGTCGGCATCTGAGCGGTCCGGTCAGGGCGCCTTTCAGCCTTCACTGCCCGGCTCGCCCGCGCGGCGCACAGCGTCTGCCATGCTGGCCTTCGCGCTTCCGGGTTTCAGCGGCTGAGGCTGCCCCGGTGCCGGCGCCCAGCCTGACAGGTGAACGATCTCGAACGTCGCGCGCACGCGGCCATCAGGATCAGAGAACCGCTCCCTGTAAAGATCCATCGCCCGCGCCAGCACCCGCCGGGGCAGCGGCCGGCTGACCCCGCGCGTGAAAGCGGCGCGCTCGCCCATCCCCTTGAGATCACGCAGCAGACCCTCCGGCGTCTTGTAGCGAACGGTCACCGTATCGCGGTCGGCCACCGGCAGGGCAAAGCCCGCGCGCTGGAGGAGGCCTGCCATGTCCCGCAGGCCGGGCAGGGGGGAGAGGCGGGGGCTGAGGCCGCCGGTGAGGTCTGTTTCCGCCTCGGTCAACACCTCGCGCAGCTCTGCCAGCGTGCCGGCCCCGAACAGTGCGCCGAGGAAGAGGCCATCGGGTTTCAGCACGCGGCGGATCTGGACGAGGGCGCCCGGCAGGTCGTTTACCCAGTGAAGGGTGAGGGGCGAGATAACCAGATCGAAACGTTCCGTTCCGAATGGCAGGGCTTCCTCATCGGCGAAGACCGCTTCCAGGCCGCTGGTGGCCGCGGCCTTCAGGAAGAGGTCCGCGGTGTCGCCGACGATGACCGATTTTGTCCGGTTTTGTCCAAGAAGTGTCCGGGAAAGTCCGCCCTCTGCCCCGCCCAGTTCCAGCATTGTCTCGAAAATGCGCGGCGTGTCGGCCACCCGCGTTTCAAGATCGCTCGACACGCGGGCGCGCAGGAAGTCATAGTCCGGATAGTGGCGGGCAAAGGCCTGGCGCCGCCGGCGCAGCTTGTCGCGGTCGAAGATCTGCGGCGGGGACGGGGATTGAGGGGAGGGGGGCATGAGCGGGGATATGAAGGCTGGCGCGCTCGCGGCCAAGAGCCTATTCCGCCAGACACGGGATTTCCTCTGGCCGCCGCGCTCCCTGATCAGCGGCGACCGGGGCGAAGGCGCCGGGCCGCTCAGGCCCGACGAGTTCACAAAAATCCGTTTCATTACAGACCCCGTCTGCCATCGCTGCGGCGCCCCGCAGGCGTATGATGCCGGGCCGGAGGCCGAATGCCCTGCCTGCATCGCCCGGCCGCCCAGATGGGGCCGGGCGCGCGCGGCCTTTGTGTATGACGACATCTCCCGCCGCCCGGTGCTGGACCTGAAGCGCGCCGGCCGCCGCGACGGGCTGGACATCCTCGCCGGCTGGATGCTGCAGGCGGGCGCCCCGCTGGTGGAGGAGGCCGATCTGATCGTGCCCGTGCCGCTGCACTATACCCGCCTCGTGATGCGGGGCTTCAACCAGTCCGCCTGGCTGGCCCAGGCCATCGGGCAGGCCTCCCGGCGGCGTGTCTGCGTCGACGGGCTGAGGCGTACGCGGCGTACACCCAGCCAGGCGGGCCTCTCGACCCGCGCGCGGCGGCGGAACGTGACCGGCGCCTTTGACGTGCGCCCCTCCCGCCGCAAGCTGGTGGAAGGCAAGCGCGTGCTGCTGGTGGATGACGTGCTGACGACCGGGGCGACGCTGAATGCGTGCGTGCGGGCCCTGAAACGGGCAGGCGCGCGGCAGATCGACGTTCTGGTGCTGGCGCGCGTTGTCCGGGCAACGGATGTCACCATATAACCGCTTGATGACACTTCGGGCCCAGACTGTCCGGAAATGTCCAGGTTTTGACGAAAGGAGTTCGCGCCATGGCCAAGGTTACGATCTACACCCGCCAGTTCTGCCCGTACTGCACCCGCGCCGTGGCCCTGCTCAAGGAAAAGGGCGCCGACTTCAAGGAAATCGACGCTGGCATGGATCCCAAGCTGCGCGAAGAGATGATCCAGCGCTCCAATGGCGGGCGCACCTTTCCGCAGATCTTTGTGGGCGAGACGCATATCGGCGGCTGCGATGACATGATGGCGCTGGAGCGGGCCGGCAAGCTCGATCCGATGCTGGCGCAGGCCTGAAGGGCGGAGCGTTCGCGGTGATTCTCTACGCGCTGATCTGTGGTGACTGCGATCACGAGTTCGAGGGCTGGTTTGCCAGCTCCGAAGCGTTTGACCGCCTGGCCAAGCGCAAGCAGATCGATTGCCCGGAATGCGGCGGCCACAGGGTGGGTAAGCAGATCATGGCGCCGGCCGTGCGCCCGTCGGACAAGGCGCTGCCGGGCAAGATGGATGAGGAGGCGCTGGTGAAGGAATTTGTCCGGCGCGCCCGCGAACATGTCTCGCAGAACTTTGATTATGTTGGCGAAGATTTCGCCGAAGAGGCCCGCGCCATCTATTATGGCGAGCAGGATCACCGCCCGATCTGGGGTGAGACGACGCCGGAGGAACGCGAAGCGCTGGCAGAGGAAGGCATCCCGGCGATGCCGCTGCCCGCGCCGTTTGCGCCAAAGCCGCCCAAATCCGCCAAACGTAAACAGCCGCTCAATTGATGGCGCGCGCTTTGCCGCGCTTGAACGTGGCAGAGGGCTTGGGTAGAAGGCGGCCTGTCAGTAATCTGAAGTCACAATCTGTAGTCGGGGAGGCCCTCATGGCGAGCCAGGAATATCATCGCGGTGAAATGGACATCCACGGCCAGAAAGCGACCTGGGATGGCTTCATCACCGGCTCCACCTGGGGTTCGCTGATCACCATCATGGTGGTGGGCTATGCGACCCTGGCAATTGCCATTGGCCTCAACTGGGTGGTTGCCCTCGGCCTGATGGCGATCCTCGGCTTCGGCGCCGGCCTGTTCCTGAACCTCGGCGGCCGCTGGATGGCGACCGTTGTGGTGATGATCGGCCTCGCTCTGGTGGTGCAGGCCTTCATCTGGCTGTTCGGCGTTCTTCTCTAGCAAACGCCTGAGGAATTTGAGGGCGCGGTTAACGCCGCCGCAAAGCCTTCTGCCGCATACCCTCTTGAACTTTATCGAAACTCGCTAAAGTTGAGAGTCTGTCCGGTTCTGGGAGGCCGCTTTTGAGCGACGCGCCACTTATCCTGTCACACGCGACCAAGCGGTTCGGCGCATTCACCGCCGTCAATGACCTGTCATTCGAGGTGCCTGCCGGGCAGATTGTCGGCTTTCTGGGTCCCAACGGGGCGGGCAAGTCGACCAGCCTGCGGATGTCGCTGGGCGTGATGGCGCCGGATGAGGGCGAAGTGCGCCTGTTCGGCGCGCGGCCGGAGCTGAAGAACCTGAAGCGCGTAGGCTTCCTTCCAGAGGAACGCGGCCTCTACAAGAAGATGACCGCGCGCGATACGATCACCTATTTCGGCCGCCTGAAGGGCCTCAGCGCCAGTGACGCGCGTGCCCGGGCCGATGAGCTGCTGGAGGCGACCGGCCTCGGCAAGTTCCGCACGACGCGCATTTCCAAACTCTCCAAGGGCATGGCGCAGAAGGTGCAGATCCTCTCCACGCTGGCCCACCGCCCGGATTTTCTCATTCTCGATGAGCCCTTCTCCGGCCTCGACCCGATGAACCAGCAGACGCTGGAAGATCTGATCCGGGCCGAACATGCGCGCGGGGCAACGATCCTTTTCTCCACCCATGTGATGGAACATGCCGAACGGCTGTGCGACCGGATCGTGATGCTGGCGCGGGGCCGCAAGGTGCTCGATGGCACGCTGGAAGACGCCTATGCCACGCTGGGCAGCGGGGCGCGGATTACACTGGAGCCGGGCTTTGATCTCGCCGCGGCGCTGGCGCCGAAAGGCTTTGGCGTTCACCGCGCCGCCGACAAGGGGCCGGGTGAAGCTTGGCGGGTGGATCTGGCGCCCGGGCAGGGGCCGCAGGACGCGCTGCGCGCCGTGCTGGAGGCGGGCGCGCCGATTATCGGCTTCCAGCCGGAAGAAGCGCGGCTGAGGGATGTGTTTGTCTCGCTGGTAGGCGAGGCGGAGGCGGCAGCGCTGGACGCGCCCGCGATGCCGGCGGAAGGGGAGGTTGTCTGATGCGCAACATCTATCTGGTCTTCCGGCGCGATTATCTTGGGTATGTCAAAGCCTGGGGCTTCTGGCTGAGCCTGGCGGCGGTGCCGCTGTTCCTGGTCATTGGCGCGAGCTTTGGCTATTTCGCGGCCACCGCTTCGCCGGTGCGCTATTTCGCGGTGGTGGAGCCAAGCCGCGTCTATGCCGATGCCATCGAGGGGGAGTTCCAGCG